>JAZBOX010000158.1:0-107871 GCA_036351355.1 Halieaceae bacterium | reverse complement strand
GATCAAGATCACCGTCAACGGCGTCCAGACCCACGGTTCGTCGCCCTGGAAGGGCGTCGACCCCATCGTCGTGTCGGCACAGATCATCAATGCGCTGCAGACCATCCCCAGCCGGCAACTCGACGTCACCGTGGCACCAGCGGTGCTGACCATCGGCAAGATCAGTGGCGGCCTGCGCGGGATTATCATTCCCGACTCCGTGGAAAAGAAGGTGGTTTTCCTCGGTATGAACCCAGGACCCTGGGGCATGATGCAGTCGGGCGTCCCGTGGTTGAAACTCTGCTGCATCCGAGCCCCGCGAGCCCCGCAGCCAATTCCGGCTGGGACGAAAAGGCCAGCGAACAGTTTCAGCGTATCGGATTACGCGATCTGGCCTGACTGTTCGACATCACGCCGCAGAGTGTCGTCGAAACCGATTCCTGTTGCTAAGGCGACAACTCTTGGGCGGCCCCGCCGTCCTTTACCGCCTTAGCTGCGGCGCCAGACAGGACTAATCATCCTCGAGGTCATCGTTTTCATCATCATATTCGAGCTGTTTGCTGCACTCGTAGACAAGGTCGCTCCCCGGCTCCTCGAGGCGCAGAAACTCGCTATCCTCTAGGAACAGCCCCCAGCTGCCGCTGAGCGGAAGTCGCAGGTAATCGCGTGGATTCGCAGCTGCGTAGTCCGCCCCGCCGCGCGTAGGCAGAAAGCGTATCGAATCGGTTGAAGCGGTGAACTTTTCGCCACCCGCGCTCCAGCTGCCGGTGGCGTTGAAGTCCCACAGGAATGGCATCCCGCCGCCCCGCATACTCTCCTCGCCGAACTGGCCCTCGCTGCGCCAACGACCGTCGTCGCCGAGCAGTAGATCAAACGTGCCGACATAGGCAGTCTCCTCGCCCTCCTCAAAGCCGTAACAGGCCCAGTCGCCCGGCGGCACGCCCAGATCTTGGCTGGCAGCAAGACTGGAAACAGCAAGAGCAAGACCTGCGGTGCAGGCAATGAGATAGGAAAGCGATCGGTGCATGAGTCCCTCCCGGTCGATCACGCGTGCCGCTACACGCGCGGCGACACATCGCGCGCCATTCTGTTATCCGCTGCCACTCGCTTCAAAGCCCGCATGATAGCAATCCTGCATGGGTATCAGGCTGCGCGATCCGCGGTGATTATCAAACTGCCCTCAGAAAAGTTCTGTGGTGTGCCCGCGTCGAACTGGATCATCTGCTAAGAGGATCGTAATGATGCTCCCGTCGCTGGAGCGTCCGAGTGGTAAGCGCCGACCGAAGTCGTCACAGTCCCTCGAAGAAGTCTGCCGTCGCCTGATTCGCTGGATAGAAACTCTCGATACGCAGTTCATCGGTGGTGACATCCTGCGGCGTGCCAAAGGTAGAGAGCACGGTGAAAAGGGAGAGTTGCAGACCCTCGAAATCCAGCTCCAGCGGCAGCACGGGAAGTAGTGGGGCAGTGTCTGCGGTTTCTGCGGCGCCCCAGGCCCTGGCCTGACGGGACAGGTTCTCGACCTGCGCCATCGCTGCCGTGTTGCCGCTGGCCTCTGCCTCGCTGCGTAGACGGTGGGCGAGCATGGGCAGGGCGATTTCTCGATTACGAATGTAGCGCAGCAGCCCGTCTTCGCGGAACGTGGCCTCCGCGATGTTCAGCGAAGCAAGCTCTGCGTCCACGCCTGCCAGCTTCAGAAGTTGTTCTGCGGCCGGGTTTCCCATTACCCAGTTCCATTGCCGGTCCATGACCAGGGCGGGATAGGGCTGGTGGTGCGTGAGGATACGCTGCAGGGCACTGCGCACGGCTGCCATAAGCGGTTCGTCGAGGGACGACTCGCGATAGAGCGGGGCAAAGCCCGCGGCTTGCAGCAGCTGGTTGCGTTCGCGTAGGGGAATGTCGAGTGCTTCGGCGAGGCGCTGCACCATGCTCCGGCTCGGTTGGCTGCGCCCCGACTCGAGCCAGCTCAAATGACGCTGCGAGATCGCGGCAGCTTCAGCCAGTGCCTGCTGGGAAAGATGTCGTTGTCGCCGCCAGCGCCGGCAGAGACCGGCGAAGGGGCTGTCCGTCGTGCGCATGCTCGGGCCCTCCCGGATAGCGTCGGCGGCGCGCGCGTCGGATGCTTGCTTGCCGCGGCAGCGGTCGAGTTGCGGGAGCATAGCGCGATCGTGTCCCACGGAGTATTCAATTTTATTACCTCGCAGGTAATGGGAATAAATCCCCCTGGTAGGCAATCTGGCGCAGCTATTAGATAGTGATTCTGGAGTTGAAGCCCATGAACCGACGTCTCCTTGCCACGGTCATCTTTCTGCCTTTTGCCGCGCTGACGGTCTGGGCGCTGATGAACGGGGGTATTGCCGGCATCCTGTCCTTTCATCAGAGTCCGGGGGGATGGCAGGTGTTCGCCGATCTGGTGATTGCCCTGTTGCTGTTACTCAGCTTTCTCATACCCCACGCCCGGTCCGCTGGGCGTAACCCCTGGCCCTGGGTGCTGCTGACGCTGCTGCTCGGATCCTTTGGGCCCTTGCTCTATCTGATTACGCAGCCCGCATCCGACGGGGCCTAGATCAGGGAGCCTGCGCAGCGCGTCGCCCCCCGTACTGCCATGAATCCCGAGCGGCTGTAGGGATACAAGCTGGCGTGTCTTCAAGCGCGTCGCAGCCAGGACAGCAATTCCACGTGCGGCGTGTGTGGAAAGAGGTCCAGCGGCTGCACGCTAACGATCTCGAAACCCGCCGCAAGCGCTTCGCGCAGATCGCGCGTCCAGGTGGCGACGTCGCAGGATACATAGATAAGTGACTCGAGCGCGGGTGCAAGCTTGAGGCTTGCGCCCAGGGCTCGGAAACCGCTTCGCGGTGGATCGAGGACGAGGAGGCGCGCATCGCCGAGCGCTGGCTTTAGCGTCTCGATGGCATCGGCACGGTCGAGGGCGAGGCAGAGCGGCCGTAGCCTGCTGCCGTCGCCACCGCTCAGACTTGCGACGGACGGCGCGAAGCTGTCGACGGCCGTGACGGGGTCACAGCCCGCGTCGAGAAGAACCGAGGTGAAATTGCCGGAGCCCGCGAACAGCTCAACGGTCGGTCCCGGTGATGCGATGGCGCTTACCGTGTCCGCCAGCCACGCGCGCATACGCGTATTTTGTGCGCTGTTGCCCTGACGAAACGCCCGACGGGTTCCCGCCGTGACTTCATCGAGAGTCATTTCGTCGTCGATGGGCAGCGTCGTCCACGCGCTGCGCTTCTTCGGTCGCCAGGCGGGATTGGGCAGGCGTTCGCGCAGACCTTCAAGGAGCGCCTGCGTGTCGGCGTTGAGAATCGGGCATGCGGGTACATCCACGAGGGCGTGGGAACCGGCCGCGACGTAGCCGAGACGTCGGCCATCGGTCTTCAGCTGTGCTCGATTGCGATAGGCAAGGGACTGCGGCGAAGGCCAGATCGGTTCTGCGACGATGCGCTTATCGAGGCCGGCAAGCGCGCCGGCCACGCGCGCGGCTTTTGCGGTGAGCTGAGCTTCGTAAGACACGAACATCCAGCCACAGCCGCCACAGTGCTGCTTGCCGAAGCCGTGGAGTCGGCAGGGCGGGTCGCAGCGTGCCGGGGAGGGCCGCAGCAGCGATATCAGGCGTGCCTCTCCGCTGCGTCCGCGCAGTTCGGTCACTTCGAACACGCCGTGTTCATCCGGCCAGACCCCAGGCACGAATAGAACGCGGCCGTCGGGGTGCTGCACGACGCCGAGCCCAGCGCTCGTGAGGTCGCGTATCTCGCCTTCAAAGCGGGTGCCGGGTTCTGCTTTATGGTGGGCTATCGCCTACTCCGGAAATTCGTCGCTCTCGGCGAAACGCCCATAGCCTTCGGTCATGGCTCGGGCACGGCTGCCTGTATTGTGTCCTGCACAACCTTGCCAAGCCGAAGTGTATGGCAGTCAGTGCCGCGTGCAAGTTGCTGATCTGTCCTACTGGCCTATCCAGACCTGTTCGCGTTGTCGGCCTGTTTGTGCGCCGGGTGGGTGCGCCCCTCGTCAATGCGCCGTGGGATCTCGGAGCTTCACAGGACGGAGTGGTAAATCTCCTCCAGCTTGCGAGTCTGCTTGCTGATGCAGAACAGGTCGTTCACGCGAGCGATGCCGTTCGAAGCCAGCTCATCCCTCAGCCGTGGAGACCTGAGAACCTGAAGCAGTCGATCGGCCAGCGCGTCCACGTCTTTCTCCCGGCAAAGCAGGCCGGTTTTCTGGTCTGCGACGGCCTCGGGCACGCCGCCCGTTTCGAATCCGACAACAGGCGTTCCAACGGCCTGCGACTCTACGGCGACGGTGGTCAGGCCCTCTTCGTTGCCACGCGCCATGCGAATGCTGGGGAGGCAGGTCACCCAGGCCTCTGCCATCAGTTCCCTGACCTCGCCGCGATTCTGCGCGCCCAGGAAGCTTACGTTCCTGAGGTCTTCGGCCGCTCGTCTGAGCGTGGCCTCGTAGGAGCCATAGCCGGCCACAAGCAGTTCCGCATCGGGGAGTTCGCGATTGATCGTTTTCATTGCCTGCAGAAGGTACTGGCAGCCCTTCTGCTCGATAAGTCGCCCGACAAAAAGAATCGTGGGGCGCTCGCGCTTCTGCTGGCCGGGGGAGAAGAAGCGCGTATCGATGCCGATGTAGTGCCGCAGGACCTTGTCAGCCGGGCAGCCGGCCTCGATCAGCTTGCCTTCGATGAACTTCGATACGGCGATGATCCTCTCGGAGCGATCGAAAACCGTTTCCCGGTGCCGGCGGCCGTAGGAGAGGCGGTCGCGCTGGGTGATGTCGGAGCCGTGGAAGGTGGTCAGCAGCGGCAGGTCGAGTGCCCCGGCAATCGGGCTGCAGTAATAACCGCCCTTGCCGAAGTGTGCGTGCAGAATTACCGCCTGATGGTCGGTCAGAGCGTCGCGCCAGGCCGGGCTGAGGCGCTGAAGCCCATCGAGCATCGCGCGCGCGAGGCCTGGAAAGCGCGTGTAGTCCTGCAGGATGCAGGTACTGCTGCCGTCGATCAGGCTCCTGCCCGATGGATCGTGACGTAGACCGATATACACCGGCTCGAAATCGCTAAGGGCATTTCCCTGCGAGGCGACGAAGGTGTTGGAGGCCGGGAGAACACGCTTGGTGAAGATGAGCGCCCTGGGCTTCATTTATTCCTGCATTCTTCGAATTTTGCTTCGGACCCGGGACAGGCCCGAGTCCTCAGCGTATCGACCCTTGGTGACGTGGCGAATCTGGTAAACGCCGTCCACATCGATCGGGATGCCCTCGCTTCCGACCAGCCATTTGAATGCCGTGTCTTCGTAGGTCTTGCGCCAGCGCGTGTCCTGCGTCTGGAAGATTTTCAAGCGGTCGCAGTAGCCGATGGCCCGGGCGACATCGCCGTGCACGATCTGGAACGCGCCCTTGGCCTTGTCCCTCGAGTGCCGCGAGAAGTTTTCCGTGGGAATGTCGACCAGCTGCGGTTCGCTGTCCTTCCTGAGCATCGGGTCGTCGTCCGTGAGCATCTCTGTGGTGCACTCGGTGGCGGGGAAATAGAGGATCTCCTGCTTTCCCTGCAACGCCGTCGCCAGCGAATCAATGCAGTTTTCATGAAAGATGATGTCGCAGTCCGTGAACCAGATCCAATCTGCCGTTGATGACTGCGCGGCCATATTGCGTCCGATCCCTCGGCGGAACAGTTTTTCCTTTTCGATGGCAAAAAAGTTCCAGCGGACGTTCCTTGCCTCCAGGGAACTGAAGTAGTCGATAACGCTGGCCGTTTTCTCGTCCTCGACCGAATAGAAGACCGTGACCGTGACCGTTGCGTTCTTCGGCGGGTAGTTCACGAAGGAGCTGAGCTGATAGGTCAGCATGTTGCCGTAACCCCAGCAGTGACTCACGACCTCCAGATCCAGCGGTCCGTCGAGGGCCTTGCGCTCGGACTTCGGCGGGATCGCAGCGCGATACCAGGACGGCGGCACGAGTTTTTCCGTCACCAGGCGGAAAAACTGGATCGCCTGCTGGTTGTAGCGGCGCGGGGGATAGGTCCTGGTTATTTTCATTGGCTGTTTGGCGCTCTCCCGGCCGCCGCCTTGCGCTTTTCCGCCCGGCTGGGGAGGTCCTGCCGCTACTGTTTCGCGAGCTTAATGTTCCTTCGAGACTAATGCTCCCGCGAGGCGGATGCCCCCCGCGAACTCAGGCCGTGTGCTCGCGGAAGAACGCCACCATGCGTTCCCAGGCGAGCTGTGCGGCGCCCGCGTCGTAGCGCGGCGTCGAATAATTGTGGAAGCCGTGGCGCGTACCTGGATACACGTGCATTTCGAAGCTGATGTCGTTGGCCTCGAGCGCGGCCTCGTACTCGGGGCGCATCGCGTTCACGCGCTCGTCCATTTCGGCGTAGTGCGCCTGCACTGCGGCGCTGATCTCGGGGACGCGCGCGGTATCCGCGGCGGCGCCGTAAAAGGGCGCGGCCGCGTGCAGGTCTGCGCCGAGCTCCGTGGCGAGGAAGTTCGTCGTGCCGCCTCCCCAGCAGAATCCCGTTGCCGCCAGCCTGCCCGTCGACAGCGGATGTGTCTTCACGAAACGTGCGCTGTTGACCATGTCCTGGCGCAGCTTCGCCTGATCGAGGCTGCGCTGCATCGTGCGGCCATCGTCGTCATTCCCCGGATAGCCGCCGATCGGCGCGAGGCCGTCCGGGGCGAGGGCGAGGAAGCCGGCGACGGCAAAGCGCCGGGCGACGTCCTGAATGTAAGGATTGAGCCCCCGGTTCTCGTGTATGACCAGCACCGCCGGAAAGGGGCCCTCGCCTGCGGGTTGCACGAGATAGCCGCGCATGGCGCCGGAAGTCCCGCCCGGTGACGCGTAGTCGATCCAGGTTGCCTTGATCCGCTCGTCGGTGAACAGGATTTCCTGCGCGTCCGCATAGTTGGGAATCAGCGCCTCGGCCATGCTGAGAGCTGAAGCGCCCACCACGGTCAGCGCTGCGGCACGCTCGAAGAATTCACGGCGATCCATGCGACCGTGGCAGTACTCGTCGTAAAGTTCGAAAACCTGATCGTCGATTTCGTGTTGTTGCATGGCTGACACCGATTCGCTGCTGTTGCTTGGGATTAGGGGCCGTCGCCGCAGCCTAGCAATCCTGCGACCCGGCGACCAGCGGCCGGGGCTGGCCGGAGCCGGCTGCGCGAGTGTCAGAATGCGCCCGCCGGTCCCGGGAATACGACCGGCGTTTCGCTCCCGTCCCTTGCAACGGCGGAGACGCCGAAGAAATAGTTGTCGATGACGAGATTGCTGAACTCCCACTCCGTGACCTGGCCGACGAAACGTGAGTGGGTCCACTGCGGCGCCGTGGTCTTGCGCCACCAGACGCGGTAACCGGCGAGGTTCTCGCGCGCCTTTTCATCACCGCCGTGCTCCCACTTCAGAGTCGCCGAGGCGCGCACGGCGCCGCCGGCCTCCACGTTGACCGGGAAGGGCGGGGCTCCGGCCATGCCGGCGAGGGTGATGGCATTGAGCGCCGTGAGCTTCGCTGCATAGGCGGCATCGACGCCTTCGAGGACATCGCCGTATTCGCGGCCGTTTTCCGCGCGCAGGTCCTGATGCTGGCGATCGTAGTGTTCGTGCGTTTCCATGATGCGCACGCCCGGGATGCCAACGGCGTTGAAGGGCCGATGGTGGCCGCCGCGTCGAAAGCGGTCGAGGCGATAGACCATTTCGATGTCGAGGTTGACGAGATAGTGGTCGCCCATGGCCGCGATATAGCGCGCAAGATTGCGCGAGGGGCTGTCGACCTCGCCACCGGTAAAGCGGCGGATGCGCGCCTCATCCTCCGTTTCCACCGCGCGCGTGCCCTCGGAAAAGACGCGGACGGTACTGTTGTTTATTACGCCATCGATGCCGGCAATGTTCGAGATCATGTCGTTATTGAGCACGCCCTTGATCTGCCAGCCCTGCTCAAGGGCATGGTCTGCAACGATGCGCCCGCCGATCAACCCCTGTTCCTCGCCGGCCAGGGCTGCGTACACGATGCTGCCGTCAAACTGCCGGCGGCTCAGAATGCGCGCGGCTTCGAGCACGCCGGCTACGCCCGATGCGTTGTCGTTGGCACCGGGACTGTCGGACGTCGCGTCCATCACGTCGGACACGCGGCTGTCGATGTCCCCCGACATGAGCACCATGCGCTGTGGATCGAGGGCGCCGCGCTGGATTGCGAGCACCGATACAACCTCCACGGGATCGGGGATGCGACGCTCCCCGGATACGGTCTTGCCGACGGTGATGACCTCGAGACAGCCGCCGCAGGCCGCCGAGATGTTCTCGAACTCTTTGATAATCCAGCGCCGCGCGGCGCCGATGCCGCGCGTATCGCTGTCCGTCATCGATGCCGTGTGACGCGTGCCGAAGCCGACCAGCGTTTCGATGTCGCGGTGAATGCGTTCGGGCGAGGGGGCGGCGGCGATGTCGTGGATCGCCATGACTTCGCCGGGCGGTGCGACCAGCGCGCTCTGCGCACGGCCCTGCGCGGCTGCGAGGACGGCAAGGCCGGCACCGAGCAGTGCCGAGCCCAGGCGAAGCGCCGGACGCGCAGCGCAGCGCGACGAGTCGCGCCGACGGTAGATCGCGGGGCCGCGGGTAGAGCGTCGAAGCAGGAGCATGGTTTTTCCAGAAGTTGCAAAGGCGGCGAAGCCTAGCGTGCTGCCTGCGAATGCCGCAACTGCGCTGCTGACCGGCTTTGCGTGCGCACGCGGCAGTCTGATGCCTCAGCCGAGTCCATTGAGCTCGGCGACGATCTCGAACTACGATCCGGAACAATTTTCGACCGGGCAAGACACCATGCGACTGTTCACCACCCGCCGCTCCCTCCTGATGAGGCTGTTCGCGCTGGCAACGATTACCGGCGCGATGACCGTTTTCCCGGTCACCGCTGCCGAAGCGCCCTTCGCGATCGATGATCTCTACCGAATGCCCGGGCCCTCGCTGATCGGCACACGTCCGAGCGCCGTGGCCTGGTCTGGCGACAGCCGGTACTTCGCTTTTGCCTGGAACGATGCCGGCGGTACCTTCCGCGACATCTGGATCGGCGATGCGGCTGGCGCAGCGCCCTTGCGGCTTACGCACCACGCGGAGTCCGCGGGCGCGAAAGGTGGCGGTGTGTCCGAGGTGAGCTGGCTGGGTTCGCAGCGCGTGGCCTACATCCTGGGCGACCGGCTGATGATTCGGGACCTGCGCGCCGAGACCGGCAGCACACGCCTCGAAGTCTCCGGGATCCGGCGCCTCTCGGCATCGCCGCAGGGCGATCAGCTGGCGTTTGTCAGCGATACGGGCCTGTCTCTGGTCGAGGCCGCAGCTGCCGCAGAAAATACCGCTGAGACAAGGCTTGTGGTCAGCAACGGGAGCGATGCAAAGCGCATTGGCAGCTTCGAGTGGTCCGCCGACGGTTCGCGCATCGTCTTCGTTGAAGTCGATGAAAGCCCGATCCCGGAGCGCGAGATTCATTACTACACGCGCGAGGGCCATCAGCGCCTGGTCGTGCGCCGAGCCTTCCCCGGGGAAGCGACAGCGCGCTTCCGAATCGGTGTCATCGACGTGGCGAAGGGCCAGCCGCGCTACTTCGAGCGGCCCGACGAGCGCGACTACATCTGGAACTACGGTCTCTCGGCAGACGGCAAGCGCGTCTTCCTCAACGCTTCGGACCCGCTCGTGAAGCATCACCGGATCGATGTCTACGAGGTCGAATCGGGACGGCGCAGCGTCTGGTACGAGGAGCACGACCCCCTGCACCTGCGCCCCGACTGGAGAGCCGCCTGGGCGCCCGACGATCAGGGCCTGATCATCCTCACCGATCGCGATGGCTTCCTGCACCTTTACCATCAGCCTGAGGCCGGCGCCGCGCTGCGCGCGCTGACGGCTGGTGCCTGGGAGATTGACGACTTTCACGTGGCGGCCGACGGAGCGATTCATTTTCTGAGCAATCGCTCGGGGATTGGCGATCGCCAGCTCTGGAGGGTCCCCTTCAGCGGTGGCGATATCGAGGCGGTGACTGCCGGCCACGGTACCCACGTGCCCATATTTTCACCTGACGGCGCACAGGCCGTGAGCCTGTTCTCCGACGATCAAACACCGCACGATCTCTATCGTGTCGATCTCGCGAGCGGGGCCGCGACGCGTCTGACCCGTTCGCCGCAGCCCGAGTTCGATGACTACGCCTGGGCCGATGTGCGCTACGTCGAATTCCCCAGCCGCAGCGACGGCACGAGCCTGGTCGGCCGTTTGAGCCTCCCCCCGGATTTCGATCCCGCTCGCCGCTACCCGCTTATCGTCGGCTCCGTGTACTCGGACAGCGTCACCAATCAGTGGGGCGGGCGCCAGGCGCATCCGACCTGGGGGCTCGACCAGGCCCTGATATCGCGCGGCTACCTGCTGCTCGCGGTCAATGTCCGCGGCAGCTGGGGGCGGGGACGCGACCACAACCAGGGGCTGCGCTACGGCTACGGCATTGTCGATATCGAGGACCTCCACAGCGGCGTCGAGTACCTGATCGATAAGGGATTCGTCGATCCGGAACGCGTCGGTATCTGGGGGTCCAGCTACGGTGGCCTGATGACCATGATGTCGCTGTTCAAGAAGCCCGGCGTCTATGCCGCCGGAATCGCCGGCGCACCGGCGACGAACGTGGCGCACGCCTACCCGGGGCAGATGTGGGTCATGGGCGAGCCCGACGGTGACGACCAGCCGGAGCGCTACGAGTCTCAGTCGGCGCTGTACCACAGCGCCGGCCTGGCCGATCCGCTGATGATCATCCACGGCACGCGCGACCAGGTCGTTCTCTACGCGGATACGATCGCCGTCGCTCAGGATCTCATCGAGCGCGAGCAGCCCTTCGAGCTGGTGACGTTGCCGGGTGTGGGTCATGGATGGGACGCGGAGTCGCCGGCCGTTCGCCGCTTTGCCTTCAGCAAGATGATTGAGTTTTTTGACCGCCACCTTGCCCGCCAACCCGCCGCGCAATGAAGTGCTATCTTCACACGGACTCTTCCACCGAGGCGCCCTGATGCTCTGCTGCCGATCCGTCGCTGTTCTCATCGTCAGCCTTTTGCTCGCTGCTCCGCTGGCTGCCGAGCCCATGACGCGCTACGAGCTCGACCTCAGCGAGCGCCACGCTCAGGTGCTGGGGGTGCGCGCGACCTTCGACGATGTCGAGGGCGAAACGCTGAAGGTCCACCTGCCGGTCTGGCGCACCGGGCTTTATCGGGTCATCGACCCGGTGGGAACGGTCTCCGAAGTCCGCGTGCGCGATGCCGTGGGGAAGGATCTCCCCTTCACGCAGACGGCAAAATCGACCTGGGAAATCACCCGGTCTTCTGCCGAGGCCGGGAGCGTGGTTTTCGAATACATCGTTTACGCCCGCAGTCTCGAAGACCGCACCCGCGACGTGAACTCGGAGCACGTATTCGTCAACCCCGGGCTGGTGCTCGTGTATACCGAGAGCCACCGCGATGCGCCCGTTGAAGTCAGCGCCGACCTGCCCGAGGGATGGCGCGCAGCCTCGGGGATGGATTCCACCGGCCCGGGCCGCCTCGTTGCTCCGACCTACGACCGCCTCGTGGATTCTCCCTTCGAACTGGGAAGCTTTGATCTCGTCGAGTTCGAGGCCGCCGGCGCGCTGATTCAGTTCGCCATTTATGGCGACTGGGATCGTGATGGCGAGCGCCTTGAGAAAGATGTCGGGGCGATCGTTGAGGCGGCTGCAGCCGTCTTCGGCGACATGCCGACGGAACGCTACGTTTTTCTGACCCACAGCGCGCCCGGGCTCGGCGGTGGTACGGAGTACTACAACTCGACGGTCGTCCACACGGATCCGAAACGCTTCTGGGACGAAGACGCCTACGAGGACTTTCTCGGCCTGCTCGCCCACGAATTTTTCCATCTCTGGAACGTGAAGCGCTTCCGGCCCGCGGGCATCGCGCGCTACGACTACCTGCAGGAAAACTACACGGACCTGCTGTGGGTCGCGGAAGGCCTGACCAGCTATTACGACAACCTGCTGCTGGCCCGCTCCGGCGTGATCTCTGTCGAGGACTACCGCGAGCGTGTCGCCGAGAATGTGGACGCCGTGGTGGATCGTGCCGGCTACGGTCGCGACAGCCTCGCCCATGCCAGCTTCGAAGCCTGGACCAAGGGCTATCACCAGGGCGCGGATCGTCGACCGGACAAGGCAAACCGCACGATTTCCTTCTACGCCCAGGGCGGATTGCTTGGGCTCGTTCTCGATCTCAGCATCCGCAGCCGCACGGCCGGCGCGCACAGTCTCGACGATGTCATGCGCTCGCTGTACGAGGACTACCCGCTCGGCTCCGGTGGCTACAGCTACGCCGACATTCGCGAGCGCGTCGAGCGCTTCGGCGGCGAGACGCTGGCCGGCAAACTCGACGGGTGGGTGCTCGGCACGGAAGCACTGCCGGTCTCCGACGTGCTGGCAACGGTCGGATGGTCGCTCGCACGTGAAGGCGAGGATGAGGAGGCAGAGGCCACGCTCGCCGTGCGGACGCGCAATGCGGCGGGCGGGCTACAGGTCACCTATGTCCGACTCGATGGTCCGGCATGGCGCGCGGGCCTGAATGTCGACGACGTGCTGATCGCCATCGACGGCGTCCAGGTCGGTGGTGAGCTCGATGATCTGCTGACGCGACACGCCGTCGGCGATACGGTGGAGATTGCCTACTTCCGCGAGGGCCGCCTGCGATCGCTGAGCGCTACGCTCGATGCGGCGCTGCGCGATCATGTCGTGGAGCCGACCGAAGGCGCGTACGAGGATGAGGACGAGGACTCTGCGGAGGCACTGCGCAAGGCGTGGCTCGGCGATCGAGGGGACCCGGGGGCGGTGGAGGCGGAGGGCGACGACGGGTAGCTCGGAGCCGCTCGCGCGCACCCGGCGCCGTGATTTCGGTGCTTCGCCTCTTCATGATGGCTCGTGCATACTTTGGTCGATGCTGTCAACTTTTTCTTGAAAGTCAGCGCTCATTTCTCCGAAAACCGTTGTACAGTGAGGGCAGGGTGTGCGTTAGGCCCGCAGTTCCGGCGCGTGCATGATCAATCGATGAGTCTCGGTCAATAGTCGGCACCAGTCGACGCCAGTCGACACCAGCCGACAACAGCCAAATGCAGAGCGTTAGCGATCGAAGCATGGAACAGGCACGCTGATGATTCGCGCCAACGAGATCGACTTCAATGATCTTCCGGCGGCACCGCATCTGCTGGTGAAGCTCGTTGATGCCTTTACCAGCGACGAGGTCAGCTTCGAGGATCTGGAGGCGACTATCTCGCTCGATGGTGCGCTGACCGCCAAGGTGCTCGCCGTTGCCAATTCCGCCGCCTACCGGCAGTGGAACGATGTGCTCGACCTCAGGCGCATCCTCGTGGTCCTCGGTACGCGACCGCTGAAGTCGCTCGTTCTGACCACAGCAGTCCACCAGTTCTTTGCCGGCTACGGCAGCACCGCCGACGGCTTTTCACAACGCCTCTGGTTCGAGGCCCTCGAGGCCGCGCACTGCGCCCGGCGGATCGCCGAGCTCCTCGCTTACCCGCAGCCTAACGAGGCCTACCTGATCGGCCTGATGCACGGCGTCGGGCAACTCGTGCTGTTCGCCCGCGAGGAGCATCTCTATGCCGAGCTGCTGCGCGCTTCGTCATCGTCAGCGGAGCTGATGACGCTTGAGCAGCGCCATTTTGGTGTGACCAACCCGGAGCTGGCGGCACAGATCTTCGCCCACTGGCATCTCGATCCCGTTTTCCAGCAGGCCGTATTCCACCAGTACGCCTCGGCGCGGAGCCTTGTAGACATGCCGCTGCTGGTCAAGGTCGTGAACACGGCGGCGCATGCCTGCTTCAGCCTGCGTCACGCTCCTCTCGACGATTCCATCGACGACCAGTTCTTCGGTCTCAACCAGGCAGTGATCGATCAGCTCGTGGACGAGTGTCGCAAAACGGCGAGGGAGGAGGCGCGTTCCTTCGGCGTTCAGTCCGACGCGGATGAGGCGGGCGACGCGCAGGGCGGAGACGCGCTCTTTCTTCAGCGCGAGGTCGCACGTCGCGAGCTGGCGCGCCGAATTCAACGCATCGCCCTCGTCGAGGGCGTGCAGTCCGAGCTTTGCCCCTCCGACGAACGCGAGCAGCTGCTACCCGCTATTGCCCGTCAGCTGACGCTGATCTTCGGCGTCGGTCGGACGCTGTTTTACCTCCTCGATGACAGCGGATCCCGCCTGATCCCGATCGGCGGCGATTCCGGGCCTGGCCCCACGCAGCGCATCGACTTCGTCGATGGTCAGAATCTGATTTCCAGCAGCCTCGCCGCGCGCCAGATCCGGACGCTCAGCCGGGGCGGCCTTGGCGGCCACCGCTCGGCCTTCGATCGCGAACTCCTGCTGGCTCTCAACAGCGAAACCATGCTGGTTCTTCCGTTGCTTGCCGGGGATGCGCTGATCGGAGCGGCTGCCGTGGGCTGGAAGGGCGAGGCGCCAGAGGCCGGAAGCCCGGAGGTGGAGCTGCTCGCGCACTTCGCCAGCGCCTGCGGAACTGCGCTGCAGCAGTCACGACGGCGACGGCGCGAGCTGCAGCTGAATCAGGAACTGCAGCAACAGTCGCAGGAACTCGCAACGCGCGAACTGCTGCACGAGATCAGCTCACCGCTGACGATCATCGGCAACTACCTCGAGCTGTTGCGCTCGCGCCAGACGGCCTCAGGCGATGCGGGCGACGAGATCGGCCTGATCAAGGAAGAAATCCAGCGCGTGTCGACACTGATCACGCAGTTCCGCAACCGGGGTGTGCTGCCCATCGAAGAGGACTCGCTGAATCTGAATGACCTGGTGCGTCAGGTGGTCGAGCTGCTCGTCCCCTCGGTGTTCAAGCCGCGGCACATCGACGTCGAGCTGAGCCTGGATGAAGAGATGCCCTTGCTGCAGAGCGAATCCGGTTCCCTGCGCCAGATACTGACCAATCTGCTGGTGAACGCGGGCGAAGCGCTCGACGGAACGGGACGTGTCCGCGTTGTCACGCGTTCAATGATCGTCGTTGACCAGACACGCTACAGCGAACTCGTGGTGTCGGATAACGGTCCCGGCGTTCCCCCCGAGCTGGTTCCGGGGCTGTTCTCACCCGTCAGCTCGAGCAAGGGGGGGCGCCACGAGGGCCTGGGGCTTACGATCGTGTACCAGCTGGTAAAACGGCTGAACGGACAGATCCGCTATCGACGTGTCGACGGCGGTGGTGCGGAGTTTGCGGTGTTAATACCCATGGGGCCCTCGTCGTGACCGGGGAGCTGACGCGGCAGGCCGGTGTTCCCGACCTCAGCCTCCCCGCCGGCGAGGGGCGTTCGGCTCAGCCGGCGGTGCTCGAGCGTTCCAATGCCCGCCTGCTGATGGTTGACGATGACGCGGCGACGCTGAAGAGCTCGCAGCGTCTCCTGGCCAGCGAGGGCTTTCAGTGCAATACGGTCCGTGGCGGTGCCGAGGGCATCGAGGCTTTGCGCAGTGAGGCCGTGGACGTATTGTTGCTCGATCTGCGCATGCCGGACGTCGATGGCTTTGCCGTTCTCGACCAGCTGCAGTCGATGGGGCTGGACCTCGAGACGATTGTGCTCAGCGGCCATGCCAGCTTCGGCAATGCCAACCAGGTTTTCCACAAGGGCGCCTGCGACTTCCTGCCGAAGCCGCATTCCCCCGCTCAGCTTTTCGGCGCCATCGATCGCGCCATTCACAAGCTGAACCTGCGTCGCAAACTCACTTATGTCAGAAACCAGCTCGAGCAGTCGGAGCAGCGCTATCACTTCATTGCAGCCAATTCGCCGGACCTGATTTACCTGCTTGATAACGACGGACGCTTCGTCTACGTCAACGAGCGTGCCATGAAACTGCTTGGCTATATGCCCGAGGAGCTCATTGGCAAACACTTCAGCTTCATCCTTGACCATCCCAGGGAATCTTCCGCCTATTACGCGTTCAGGGAGCGGCGCACGGGAGAGCGCTCGTCAAGGAACGTTGAGCTCAACCTGAAGTGGAACCAGCGTGATGAGGTGCTCAACTCGAGCGGGAGTGATCATGTGCCCATCGAGCTGAACGCCATGGGCATGTACCAGCGCGTCGGTGGCGAGACGCTGTTCCTCGGCACCTACGGCGTGGGCCGCGATATCAGCGAGCGCCGCCAGGCCGAAGAGACGATCCGCTACCTGGCCTACCACGACCGGCTGACGCGCCTGCCCAACCGTGACCTGTTCCTCGACCGCCTGAAGCTGTCGATTGCCCAGACCGAACGCAATGGCAGCAAGCTGGCAGTCATGTTTCTCGACATGGATGGGTTCAAGTACGTCAACGACACGCTCGGACACGTGGTCGGAGACCGCTTGCTACAGCTCGTCGCCAACCGACTGCAGGGTGTGCTCCGTGATTCGGACACGGTGTCGCGCATCGGTGGCGACGAATTCAACGTGCTGCTCTCCAACATCAACGGGAAGGAAGAGGCGGGGCTCGTTGCACGCAAGATCATCAATGCCTTTGCCGAGCCGATCAGCGTCGACAAGCAGCAGATCTCCGTGGCTTTCAGCATTGGTATCTCGATCTTTCCCGATGACGCCAGCGGGTCCACCGACCTGATCAAGAATTCCGACATGGCCATGTACCACATCAAGGCCAACGGCAAACGCGGCTATGAGTTCTTCTCCGAAAGCATGCAGGCGATCTACGAACACCGCCTGCGTCTCGAGGACGAGATGCGTCTGGCGCTCGAGCACGGGCAGTTCGAGTGCTACTTCCAGCCGCAGTACGGCATGCCCGGCCGCTCCTTTTTCGGCATGGAGGCCCTCATCCGCTGGAATCATCCCGAACGCGGCATGGTGCCGCCCGACCTCTTCATTCCCGTTGCCGAGGAAATCGGGCTGATCAGCGAGATCGGTGCCTACATGCTCGATCGTAGCTGTGCCCACTGCCGCAGCTGGCTTGATCAGGGTTACGATCCCGCTAAGGTTTCGATCAACGTGTCGGCAAGCCAGCTTCTCGAGCACGATTTCGACGAGCAGGTGCAGAGCATTGTCGACCGCTACAAGCTTCCGTCCGGCTGCATCGCCCTTGAAATCACCGAGAGCATGCTGATGCAGGAGATGGATACGGTCATCGGACTGCTCGGTCGTATGTCGAGGCGCGGCATCGATATCAGCATCGATGACTTCGGTGTCGGCTACTCGTCGCTGGCCTATCTGCAGCGCCTGCCGATCAACATCCTCAAGATCGACCGATCATTCCTGTCTGCCGTCGATGACGCCAGCGCGAAGGCGGGCATGCTCAAGGGCATGGTCGCGCTCGCCCACGGTCTCGATCTCAAGGTCATCATGGAGGGCGTCGAAACCAGTACGCACCTCGATTACGTGACCGATGCACGCTGCGACATCGTGCAGGGTTATTACCTCGCCCGACCCATGCCCGCCTCGGAGGTGCAGAAGCAGCTCCGGCGCGTCGCCTGAGTCGCCCGGGCGCTGACGCTCAACCGCCGCTGTATACGCTGACGCGGTTTCGGCCGCTCTGTTTGGCGACGTAGAGCGCCTTGTCGGCCTCGCCGAGAAAGGTATCGAGATTCCCTTTCCCATTGATTGTCGCGATCCCGATGCTGACGGTGACGCTGATCTGGGTGTCATGCTCCGGTGACCGTGTTTTTGCGTTTTCCACTTCCTGGCGCAGGCGCTCGGCAAAGTGCCGGGCTTCATCGCTGCTGGCCTTTGGCAGCAGGATCGCAAACTCCTCTCCACCGAGACGTGCAAAGGTATCGATGCTCCGCGTCACGCGCTTGCAGGTCCTGGTGAAATCGATCAGCACCAGGTCACCGGCCTTGTGCCCCCAGCGGTCATTGATCGCCTTGAAATGGTCGAGGTCGAGCATCAGCAGCGACAGCGAACCTCCGTGCCGATCGAGGCGCGCCATCTCCTCGGCGGCCCGTTCCTCGAAGGCACGGCGGTTCAGCGCCCTGGTCAGCGGATCGTGCTGCGAGAGCACCGTAAGCTGCCCGTTCAGCGATTCGAGTTCTTTCTGCGCGGCGGCAAGGTTCAGGTTTCCCCGTTCGAGGCGACGAAGAAAGCTGTAGGTCACCAGGCCAAAGGCGAGGACGAAGCCCGGGATAAGCCAGGCGAGAGCGTCGGACTGGGCCCGGACGAAGGCCTGCGTGGGGCTTACGAGTAGCGTGAGCGTGCTGCCGTAGAGATCGAGCTGCAGGGCCGTGTCGTAGGCGGTGGCCCGCTGCGCCGCTACGCCCGGAGCTGCCTGGACAACCTGATGACCCTCGTCGCTCAGCGTCAGGGTGACACCGCGGGCAAGCGTATCGCGCAATCGTGTCGACAGCACCGTTTCGACGGCGAATACGCCGGCCATGTATCCGAGCAGGCGTTGCCGTCGCTCTTCGAGGCTCGACGGCGTAAAGCCATCCTCGAAGACGGGCAGGCTTATCGCGAAGGCGGTCGGGCGGTACTCGGTGCTCGTGATGGCGGTGAACAGCTGTGAGGCGCTTGCTCGCCCCGAGTCACGCGCCTCGATCTTCGAATTGAGGCGTTCGGGCGACCAGGCAAGGTCCAGGCCCAGCGTTGAAATATCGGCGCTTACCACGTTGCGCGCATGCATGAAGTACACGGGGATATGCACTTCCCGGGGCAGGGCGCGCAGGTGTTCGCCGTTGTCTCCCGGCTCCCAGATGTCGAAGTTATTCAGGCCGGCGAGGCGCGCTCTGCTGATGAACGCTTCGCGCTCCTCCTCGCGAACGACAGGCTGCCACTCGACGATCATCAGCGCCGGATTCTCGTCGAAATACTGGTTCGTCAGTCGGACAAACTGCGCGTAGGTCGGCTCCTTGGCAAAAGCCACGAAGTTCGAGATCGACTCGAGATTTTCTACCGAGAGCCGCAGGCTCTCGACCAGATCGCGCTCGACGCGCTGGGAGATCCGGCGCAGCTCGTTTTCCACACGGCGGTTTTGATGCTCGCCCACCAGGCTGAGCGACGAAAACAGCGCGCCGACGAAAAGCAGCGCCAGGAGCGTGTTGTAAAACCGGAAACCCTCGCGCACCGGTCGCGGCGAAAACCACTTGTTCACTCGAATACCGCCTCGAGGTGACAGCTGGTCAGTGTAGCCGACGTGTTCTGCGCTGCAATAAGCCGGCTTTGTGAACGAAGCATGACAAAAATGTCACGCTTCTGTCAGGGAAATGTCGCAATCGGGCCTTAGCGTTTGCCGCGGAGTTTCAGCGTACCGGGTCAGCGACCCGGCGGCTCCGCTCAACCCCATGACAGTGATCGCTGTTACCTATCGCAAACGAGGCTCAGTCAATGAACCAACCGGTCAATTTGCCCGACGTCGAGCTCGACGATTCGGAAAATACCCCCAGCAACAAGAGCAATAACCGACCCTTCAACGAGGTTCTCGCGGCGAACATGAAGCGCCGCGACGTGATGAAGGGCAGTCTCGCTGTAGGCGCCACTTCATTTTTCTCGGCAGGTTTCATCTCCGATGCCGAGGCGCAGGACGGTATCGGCAACAACATCCGTTTCCGCCCCGTCACCCTGGCCGATGCCGCTGCCGGCGACGGCAAGATGCCGCTGATTTCACCCGACTACGAGTACGACGTACTCATCCCCTGGGGCGACCCCCTCGAGCCCAGCGGTCCCGCCTACGTGGAGCGCGGCAATACGGCCGCGGAACAGGCACGGCAGATCGGCCTCGGTCACGACGGGATGTATTTCTTCCCGCTCAAGGAAGACGTTGAGCGCGGCAGGATGCGCCGTATGAACCAGCGCGGCATCCTGTGTATCAACCACGAGTTCGGTACCAACTTCCATTGCCTCGGAAAGGACCTGCCCGAATCGCTGGAAGACGTGCGCTTCTCGCAGCACGTTCACGGCGTATCGGTCGTTCGCATTGAAGAAATCGACGGCACCTGGCAGACCGTGGACAGCGATGTCTCGCGTCGCATCCACGTCAACACTCCGGTCGAATTCTCCGGTCCCGCCGCGGGCAGCGATCTGCTGGCCACGCCAAATGGCAACGTACCTCTCGGCACTGTCAACAACTGCGGCAACGGCACCACGCCCTGGGGCACCTACCTGACCTGTGAAGAGAATTTCAACGGTTACTTCGGCGCCAACAACGAGGAAGAGACCTGGGTGCCCACGGCTGAGCAAGAGCGTTACGGCTTCAGCGACACGGGCTTCGGCTATGGCTGGCATCTTTTCGATCGTCGCTTCGACCTCTCCGATCCCGACTACCGCAACGAGGACAACCGTTTCGGCTGGATGGTGGAGATCGACCCGCACGACCCGACATCCAAGCCGATCAAGCGCACGGCCATGGGTCGTTTCAAGCACGAAGGCGCAGCATGGCGTGAGGCCGCTAACGGTCAGGTCGCTTTTTACATGGGTGATGACCAGCGCTTCGACTACATCTACAAGTACCTGTCGGCACGTCCCTGGCAGGACATGATTGCCGAGGGCGTGAGCCCGCTGGATGAAGGCACGCTGTTCGTGGCGAAGTTCAATGAAGATGGCACCGGTGAGTGGCTCGAACTCAGCCCCAACAATCCGAACATCACCTCCTACGACACGCTCGAAGAGATCATGGTTTTCGCCCGCGTTGCCGCCGACGAAGCCGGAGCCACGCCCATGGATCGTCCCGAATGGACGGCCACGGCGCCCGACGGCACGATCTACTGCACGCTGACCAACAACAGCCAGCGCACGGAGCCCAACGCGGCCAACCCGATGGCGCCGAACCCCGATGGCAGCATCATTCGCTTCAAGGACAACGACGTCACCGGCAACAGCTTCGACTGGGACATCTATCTGATTGCAGCGGATACGCACGGCACGGAAGAGTCCTTCTCCGATCCCGACGGCCTGGCCGTCGACAACCGCGGTCGCGTTTTCATTGAGACCGACGGTGGACAGAAGGATGGCCTGCAGGATCAGCTCCTCGTGGGCAACCCCAATACGGGCGCCGTACGCCGTCTGTTCATGGGCGTGAATGGCGATGAAATCACCGGTTGGGCGCACACGCCGAACCGCAAGGTGGCCTTCATCAACATCCAGCATCCGGGCAACGGCGACCCCTCCGAGACCAACTTCCCGGCATCGCCTGATGGCGTCACGATTCCCCGTGATTGCACCATCGTGATCCGTCGCAAGAACGGCGGACCCGTCGGCTCCTGAGGTGGGACAAGCGCCGCTGTAACGGCGGCGCACACGAAAACCCCCGGCGTGGCGACACACCGGGGGTTTTCTTTTATCGACTGGTCAGTTTCTGTGAGCCTGGCACTCAGTCCGCTTTTGTCGCTTCGCTGCTTGCCGTGTTTTCGCCCGTGTTCTCGAGCGGGGCGTTCAGATGCTTCTTCAGATCGCGCTGCGCGTCATCGAGCAGCTTGCGCCCCTTGTACAGTTCGGCGATCTCCGTCTGGTTCTCGAACTCTTCGATCTGCTCATCGACCTGTCGCTGCAGTTCGCTCACGTGACGGCGGATGCGACTGATCCACATCGTAGCCTCACGCACGGCCCCGGGCAGGCGGTCCGGGCCCATGACCAGCAGCCCGACGACTCCAACCATCACCAGTTCGACGAAGCCGATGCTGAACATGGTCTGCGCTCTGTCCGGATTATCGCGAGGCGTTCAGGCAGCCTGACGATCACTGTGCTCGGCGACGGGCGTCTCAGAAGACGTCGTGCAGGACAATTCGGCAGACGCATCGGCGATATCCTTGCCGTCATCCTGCATCGACTTTCTGAACCCGCGAATCGCCGAGCCGAGGTCGCTGCCGATACTGCCGAGGCGCTTGGTGCCAAAAAGCAGTGCGACGATCGCGAGAATGATCAGCAGTTGCCAGATTCCGATTCCACTCAGTCCCATGGTGAGCTCTCCTATTCAGTGCCAGGGAACCGAATGGTAGCGCGGTAATATTTCCGTAATGTTGCGGTGAGGGGGCGAGGGTGGCCAGCTTGCCTGACCCCAGGGAACTCCCGACGCCGCATTCGGCTCGCACCCGCGTAGGCATCGAACCTGTTTCGCGGACAGGCTTGCATTAAGCTTCACGCCTTCGTCAGGAGGTTCAAGCGTGCTACGGGCAGAAGGACTCAGCTACTCCTACCGCGAGGCGGGCCGCGATCACCCCCTGTTCGCCGATCTCGACCTGGACCTCGCCGCAGGCGAGCGCGTGGCGCTCGTGGGTGCCAGCGGCTGCGGTAAGTCGACGCTGCTCAATCTGCTCGGCACGATCGACAGCCCCGATGGCGGATCGATCCGCATCGGTGGCACGGAGGTGGTGGGGCTGCGCGAGCCCGAGCGAACGCTGTTCCGGCGTGAGCACCTCGGCTTCGTGTACCAGCGCTTCCTGCTGATACCGACGCTCACCGTCGGTGAGAACGTGCGCCTGCCCCTCGATCTGCTTGGCCTCGATGCGGGGGAAACTGGCGTACGCGTGGCCAGCGCGCTCGACGCTGTCGGCCTTGCCGATCGCAGCGAGAGCTTTCCCGATCACCTCTCCGGTGGTGAGCAGCAGCGCGTCGCCATCGCCCGCGCCCTGGTGCACAGGCCGCGGGTACTTCTCGCCGATGAGCCGACGGGAAGCCTCGATGCGTCTACGGCAGAGCAGGTCCTTGATCTGCTGCTGGATCAGACTGCCGCGGCTGCGGGCACGCTGCTGCTGGTGACGCACAGCGAAGCCGTGGCGGCGCGCGCCGACCGCGTGCTCGCGCTTGAAGACGGCAAGCTGGTACCGCGGTGAGTGCTTCTCGTCTGCCCATCGCGGCGAGTTTGCGTTTCTATCGCCAGCACCCGCTGCAGCTGGGGCTCACGCTGCTTGGAATTGCGCTGGGAGCGGCGGTGATTGTCGCCGTCGCCATCGCCACGCGTGCCGCTGCCGTGTCCTTCGATCGCTCCCTGGAGGTGCTTGCAGGTCCCATGAGCCATGAGTTGCGGGCCCGCGAGGGCGCGCTGCCCGAGGCCGTATATCGCGAGCTGCGCATCGAGCACGGGATCAGATTTGCGGTTCCCCTGCTCCGCGTACGCCTGCTCATCGAGGGCGAGGCCGTGGAGCTGGTGGGCACGGATCCCCTGGCGTTTCTCGATCTGCCCGGCGAGGCTGCTGCGCCCGGCTTCGGCGGTGGCAGCCTTGCCGATCTGATGGTCGAGCCCGGGGCCGTGCTGGTGCCTGCAGCGCTGGCGACGCGCCTTGGACTGGCGCCAGGAATGCCTGCCCTTGCTCTCATCGGCGAGCGTCGTGTGCGCCTGCGTCCCATCGCGCTCATGGAAGCGCAAGGGGACGACTGGCTCGGCGATGCCCTGCTCGCCGACATGGCCACGGCGCAGACGCTGGCGCGCCGCGAGGGTGAGATCGACAGCATTCAGCTGCGCCTTGACGACCGCGAGGCACAGGCCCTTCAGGGCGTGCTGCCCGGAAACCTTGAGCTGAGCGCCTTCAATACTCAGCGCCGCGCCTTCGACGACATGACGCGGGCCTTTCGCACCAATCTCACGGCGATGAGCCTGCTCGCCGTTCTCGTCGCGGCCTTTCTCGTTTACAACGCAATGAGCTTCGCCGTGGTCCAGCGCCGATCGACGCTGGCGATCCTGCGTATGCTCGGGGCGACGCCGCGCCAGCTGTTTCATCGCCTGCTCGTCGAGGCGACGCTGCTCGGCCTGTGCGGCGCGCTGATCGGGTTGATGCTCGGCGTATTGCTCGGTCAGTCGCTGCTCGTGCTCGTTGCCCGGACCGTGTCGGATCTGTACGTGAGTGTCGATGCCCTGCGACCGGACCTCTCCCCGCTGCAGCTTCTTGTGGCGTTGCTGGTCAGCGTCGGATCCGTGCTGCTGGCTACGCTCAGTCCGGCGCGCGAAGCAGCACGTACGGCGCCCGCTGCGCTGGAGCGCGAGCCAGCGGCGGGGCAGGGTACGGGCGGTGCGGGGCTCTTCCTGTCCGGCGCAGGTCTCGCTGTGCTTTGTCCGCTGCTCGTTGCCGTATCGGGGGACTCGCTCGAGGCGGCCTTTCTGGCCCTGTTCCTGCTGGTAGCGGCCTACGCAATGCTTTGTCCGCTGCTGATCCGCAGTCTTCTGCGAGCGCTGCTCGCGCTCACGGCCCGCGTGGGTGACGGACGCCTGCGTCTCGTGTTCCGCGGCGTGGACAGCGCCCTCGGGCGAACGGCGCCGGCGCTCATTGCCCTTGCGGTTGCGGTGGCGGCAACGGTGGGAGTGGCGATCATGATCGGCTCCTTTCGCAGCAGCGTCGCGGACTGGCTCGATGCAACGCTGGCCGGCGATCTGTATGTCTACCGCGAGGCCTCGGGCGATCGTCTCGAACCGGCCTGGGCTGCGCGCCTCGCTGCGCTGCCCGGCGTGGCGTCCGTGTCCGTCGCGCGCCAGCGTCGTCTCGAAGTCGACGGAGAGGCGCTGCGTGTGCTTGTGCTCGACGCCTCGGCCGTGGCAACGCGCAGCTTTGATCTGCTTGTAGGCGACGACGAGTCCGTGCGCCGCGTGCTCGCCGACGGTGCGGGGGTTCTCGTCTCCGAGCCCCTCGCGCGGCGCCGCGATCTGCGCCCCGGCGATACGCTGCGCATCGCGGCGCCCGACGGTGACCTTGAGGTGACGCTGGTCGGCGTGTACCGCGACTACGCCAGCTCCTACGGTGCGATGGTGCTACCTCTTGCCGTCTACACCGAGCACTGGAGCGACCGCGACCTGTCTTCGCTGGCCCTGGTGCTGGCCGAAAACGCCGATGCCGATGCGCTACGCCGGACCGTGCTCGATCTCGGCGTTGATGCGGGTCTGGAGCTCACGGTCGTCTCCAACGGCGCGATCCGCGAGCGCTCGCTGGCGATCTTCGATCGCACCTTTGTGATCACCGATGTGCTTCGAGCGCTGGTCGTGATCGTCGCTTTCGTCGGTATTCTGAGCGCGCTGCTGGCGCTGTTCCTCGAGCGTCGCCGCGAGTTTGCCGTGCTGCGTGCCACCGGTTTTACACCGGGGCAGCTGCAGCGGCTGGTGCTCGGTCAGGCGGCGACCAGCGGTGCCATTGCCGGCCTGCTGTCGCTGCCGCTGGGAGTGGCGCTGTCCGTGCTGCTGATCGACGTGATCAACCGCCGATCCTTCGGCTGGACTCTCGAGCGCGAGTTCGATCCCTGGGTTGTCCTGCAGGCGCTCGCGCTTGCCGTCGTCGCAGCGGTGCTCGCTTCGATTCCCCCCGCTCGTCGCCTGGCGCGCGGCGATCTGCGCGAGGCCCTCTACGCACCGTGAATCGCTTTACCGTGTTTTTTGTGGTTCTTCTATGCGCGGCCTGTACGCGCGACGCCGTCGAGGGCATCGATGTGGGCGACGCGCTCGGTGGAGTGCCGGCAGCCGGGTTTGAGCGCGCCGATGCACCGCGATCCTTTCGTTTTCCCGAGGACCACGGGTCCCATCCGGGATTTCGTAACGAATGGTGGTATCTCACCGGTAACCTGCGCGCTGCCGACGGTCGCCGTTTCGGTTACCAGGCCACGTTTTTCCGCATTGCCCTGGCTCCGGGCGAGCCCGAGCGCGCATCGGCCTGGGACGCGCGGCAGCTGTGGATGGCGCACGCCGCGCTCACGGACATCGACGGCGGCAAGCACTTTCATGATCAGCGCTTCGCGCGCGCCGCCCTGGGGCTTGCCGGCCAGGCGCAGGCGCCCTTTCGCGTATGGCTCGAGGACTGGTCTGTTGCCGGGGGCCAGGGCGGTGATTTTCCCTGGACGCTGCGTGTTGCGAGCGATAACTTTGCCGTCGATCTTGAACTGCTCCCCGAGCGTCCGCCCGTGCTCCAGGGCGACGATGGCCTGAGCCAGAAGAGCGCCGAGGCCGGAAACGCCTCGTATTACTACTCGATCACGCGTCTGGCCACATCGGGCCACCTCACCGCGGACGGCGAGCGCGTCGCGGTCATCGGCTCGAGCTGGCTCGATCGCGAATGGAGCACCAGCGCGCTGGCGGACGATCAGGTCGGCTGGGACTGGTTCTCGCTGCAGCTGGCATCGGGTCGCGATCTGATGTTCTACCGCCTGCGCCGCTGCGATGGGTCCAGTGATCCCTTCAGCGGCGGTAGCCTCGTGAACAGTCCAGCCGTCGTTCAGCGACTCGCCGTCGCCGATGTTGGGCTCGAGGCGCAGCGCTGGTGGGACTCCGGTGATGGTCACCGCTATCCCGTGGCGTGGCGTCTGAAGCTTCCGGAGGAGAATCTCGATCTGTACGTCGAAGCAGCGCTGGACGACCAGGAGATGCAGACGGGCGTGCGCTACTGGGAAGGTGCCGTCGATGTCTGGGCGTCGTCGACGAAGCGCCGGCGCCTCGGTCAGGGCTACCTCGAGATGACCGGCTACGGCCCCGGCGCGAGGGATCGCTGCCAGGCGCGGCGGGGCTGAGTCCTCTGCCCGGAGCCCGTCGGGCAGATCGACAGGGCGCCGGCTTTTTGCTACTTGTACTGCGCGCTCTGGGCCGCCGGCCATTTTTCCGTCGCGGCCCCCCCATGCCATCTCAACGATCGATGCGATTCAGGAGCCCCCGCCATGAACCGATGCCGCACGCCATTTCTCGCCGTCCTCGGCGTTTGTCTTTCCTTTCAGCTGCCGTCCGCGCGCGCCGACGATCGCGCCACGGTGCTTGCCGGCCTCGATGCCCGCTATGACGAGTACCGGTCAATGGCGCAGCAACTCTGGGAGAATCCCGAACTCGGCTATCTCGAAGTCAGGAGCGTGGAAACGCTGATGGCGGCGCTCGAGGCGGAGGGCTTTCGGATCGAGACGGGGGTGGCGGATATCCCGACGGCGTTTACGGCTACCTGGGGATCCGGCGCGCCGGTGATCGGTGTGCTCGGCGAATACGACGCGCTGCCGGGCATGTCGCAGGCCGCCGTGCCCTACGAGCAGCCGCGCGAAGCGGGCGGCGCCGGCCAGGCCTGTGGCCATCACCTGTTCGGCACGGCCTCCGTGGCCGCCGCGGTGGCGGCGAAGAACTGGCTCGAAGAAACGGGGACGCCCGGCACGATCCGTTTCTATGGCACGCCGGCGGAGGAGGGCGGTTCCGGCAAGGTCTACATGGTGCGCGAGGGCCTGTTCCACGACGTCGACGCGGTGATCAGCTGGCATGCGGGCAGCGCCAACACCGCGAATCCCGGGACCAACCTCGCCACGATCTCCGGCAAGTTCCGCTTCACGGGCAACTCGTCACACGCGGCGGCGGCGCCCGAACGCGGCCGCTCGGCTCTCGACGGCGTCGAGGCCATGAATCTCATGGTCAACATGCTGCGCGAGCACACCACGGAGCCCACGCGGATCCACTACGTAATCACCTCAGGCGGCAACGCCCCGAACATCGTGCCCAAGTTTGCCGAGGTCTACTACGTGGTACGCCACGAGGACGTGGACGAGGTGCGCTCCGTGTGGTCCCGCGTGGTCAAGACCGCCGAGGCCGCCGCGCTCGGTACGGAAACCAGCATGGAGTACGAGGTGATCGGCGGTACCTATCCGCGCCTGCCCAACGAGACGCTGGCTTCGGTGCTTCACGCCAATCTCTCCGCCGTCGGCGGTGTTGAGTACACGGAGGAGGAGATTGCCTTCGCGCGCGAAATCCAGGCGACGCTCGGCGACAAGCTGCCGCCCATCGACAGCGCTGCTGAGGTGCAACCCATGCGCTTTACCCGCGGCAAGGCCTCCGCAGATACGGGTGACGTGAGCTGGACCGTGCCCATGGCCGCGATGCGCGCTGCGACCTGGGTTCCGGGCACGCCTGCACACAGCTGGCAGGCCGTGGCCGCTGGCGGCATGTCCATCGGACACAAGGGCATGATGGTGGCGGCCAAGACGCTTGCTCTTACCGCTATCGACCTGTTCACGAAGCCCGACGTACTGGCTGCCGCGAAGGCGGAGTTCGATGAGCGTACCGGTCCGGACTTCGAATATGCGGCGCTGCTGGGGGACCGCGCACCGGCGCTGGATTACCGTAAGTAGCGGGTACTGCTGCTATGCTGCCGGCCCGGCCGTGAAATGAAGCAGCCCCTTCCGCCCATGCGATCGCCTGATCCTGACCGCGTGCGTCGCGCTACTTGCGTGAGCCTTGCCGCGGGTCTCCACCTGCTGCTCCAGGCCTGTCTGCTGCAGGCGGCATCGTCTTTCCCTGCAACGATGGAACTTACGGAGGCGGGGATCGATTACTCGCTGGCTCTGACCGGAGAGTCCGAGCGCGCCGTGCTCCTGTTTCAGGTTTACGAGATCGCGCACTATTACGAGGGTGATAAACGCGAGGACGGGGGCGAGAGCGAGGGCGCCTACAGCTCCGGGGAGGCCGAAGCAGAAGCGCGGGCGGAAACGCTGCAGCAGCGATTGCTACCCACCGACGTCGTCGTCGACGGGCCCGCGAAGGCCATAGAGATCCGCTTCCAGCGCAAGCTGAGTCGCGGGCGGATCAGCGCGGAATTCGACAAGGCAATCAGGCGCAACGCGCAGCCCGACTGGCTGCAGCGCGCCCGTCCGACGATCGACGAATTCGTGCAGGCGATCGATCGCGACGCCGAAGCCGGTGATCGCCTGGTCTACTACTGGCTCGAGGGCGGACGCCTGATCGCCGAATTTAACGGCGAGCGCTTCTTCTCCGTGGTGAGTGAAGATTTCGCGCGGCTTATCTGGATGATCTGGTTCGGCGACGATCCCGTGTGCGACCGCGAGGCGCTGTTGGCTCGCGCCGCAGGCGATGGGTCCCTCTGATGGGGCGCGCGGTCGAGACAGGAGCCGTGCGGGCAGGACAGGCCGGGGCGGCTAGCGTGGCCAAAGCCGTTTGCTCTTCGAATGGCCTCGTCTGGAGCAACGTCGAACGCGTATCGGCGCGGGGCACCGCGCTGCAGGCAGCTATCCGGCGGCGCCAGCCCGTCGTCGTCACGGATCTGGCCGCAGACTGGCCCGCGCTCAGTCTGTGGACGCCCGAGCGGCTTTCCAAGCGTTATGGCGATCGCGACGTCCGCGTGTACGATGCCAGCTTTGGGTCCCCCGGCGCGAACTACATGGGCAGCATCGATCGCATGAGCTTTGCCGCCTACCTGGAGGCCACGCAGCAGCAGGGGCGTGACCTGCGCATGTTTCTCTATAACCTCTCGCGGCAGATCCCGGAACTGCTCGATGACGTGCGCCTGCCCGACATCGGCCTGCGCTTTTCGCGCCGCTTCGTGTTCAGTTTTTTCGGTTGCAAGGGCAGCACCACGCCCCTGCATTACGACATCGATATGGGCGATGTGCTGCACACGGTGATCCGAGGCCGGCGCCGTATCCGCCTGTTCGCGCCCGAGACCTCGGTCGCGCTGTACCGTCACCCCTGCACCGTGCGCAGCTACGTTGACCTCGATGCGCCGGACCTCGAACGCTTCCCGGCGCTCGTCCTGTCGCAGCCCTTCGAAGCGGTCCTTGAAGCCGGAGAAACGCTGTACATGCCGAGCGGTTGGTGGCACGAGTTCCATTATCTCGATGCGGGCATTGGTGTGTCGTTGCGCGCGCCTTCGCCGCGCTGGCGCGATCGCATGCAGGGCTATGCCAAGCTGCTGCTGGCCTCGCCGCTCGATCGTCTTGGCAACCGCATCGCGCCGCGGGCGTGGTTCGA
This sequence comes from Halieaceae bacterium, assembly GCA_036351355.1. Taxonomy (GTDB): domain Bacteria; phylum Pseudomonadota; class Gammaproteobacteria; order Pseudomonadales; family Halieaceae; genus Congregibacter. The sequence goes on along the minus strand of JAZBOX010000158.1, from coordinate 78,253 downwards.
CTGGAAGGTCCGCCGGGCCGACCAGCGCGCAGCGCGGCTGATCGACGCCGACCCGCTGAATGGCAGGAATCCCGGGGTTCGCAGTGAAGGCTGAAAAAGGCACGCTCGAGTACGGCCGATTCCGGGTTCCCTACCGCCGCTATGGACACCATCCGCGCGTTCTCCTGTGCGTCAGCGGTGTCCTGCAGACCATGGCCGTCTGGCGCGCCGTGGCCAAGCGCTTCTCGCGGCACTTCTCGGTGATCATCTTCGACATGCCCGGCGTGGGTCGTTCGGAGATTCTCGAGGGCAGCGCCCATGTGACGGTCCTCGAGCAGTTGGAGGTGGTCGACGCGCTCATCGCGCGCGCCGACCCCGTCGGCGGACTCACGCTGGCGGGGAGCAGCTGGGGTACGGCCATCGCCGCAGGCTACGCGTCACGGAAGCCCGAAGCGGTGCAGCAGCTCATCCTCTCCAGCTTCGGCATGAAGCCCAACGCGGTGATGGCCGACATTATCGTTCGCGCAGAAGAGCTCTACGCCACGGGGAACTATGCTGCCGGCGCTGACCTGATCGTGGAGATGTTCGGCCAGCAGATCGGGCCCTTCTACAAGCGCCAGATCGAGGAACAGTTCGCCAGCCTCAGCGATACGAGCGCCGAGGCCTTCTACCTGCATTGCCGCAACATCCTCAAGCTCGGCCATCTGCAGGACAGCATCGACCTGCGCCGGATAACGGCGCCCACGCTGATCGTGAACGGCGCCGATGATCGTATCGTGGATCTGGAGGACATGTGGCAGGCCCGCGATCTCATCCCCGACTGCGAGTGCATCCTCGTCGAGGGCGTCGGCCACTTCCTGCATTTCGAGCGCCCCGACGTCCTCGACGACTACGAGGACTTCATGCTCAATCGACTGCCGCCCCCGGCGACGGCGTCTGCCGGAGGCGATCCGGCGCTAGCCTGAGGCGCCCGTCGCTTCGACGGGACCTGCGTTCGCCGCTCTAGAAGGGAATCAGCCGGTAGCCTTCCTCGTTCAGGCGAATGTGCGCTCCCATGGCAGAAAGCGCGACCTCGACGCCCGGGTTCAGCGTTTCGGTCGCAAAGCCGCGCGCTGCGGCGGTCTGCGCACAGACGTAGATTCGTACTCCGGCGCCAGCCAGCGCGTCGAGCAGTCCCGTATTCGGATTGGCGATGCCGAAGCGCGCCTTGTATTCCTCGTCGTCGAGCAGATCGCGGACGGCCGGGCCGTGCACGACGATGGCCGCCTCGAGGGCTTCTTCAGGCATGCCGGCGCGGGCCTGCATGTTGAGCAGGCGGGCGATGGCGTCGAAGTTACGGTTGAGCTCATCGGGCTTGTCGCTGCTCCGTGACACATCCTTGACCACCTTGTACTGGCGATCGTTTTGCATCGCGAAGGCGCCTTCGGGCACGGCCATGACCGGGCCGTAGTTCTCGATCACCGGACCGAGCTGGGCGCCCGGGGGATAGTCGGCGCCCTGCGCCGTCGCGGCCGCGAACAGCGCCGTTGCTGCCAGCGTGAGGCAGGTACGAGCCCGCGCCGCTGCGAAGCGGCGCGAGACCTTCACCGGTGAATCAACACTTGGGTCTGCATGCATGGTTTTTCTCTCTGTAAAGCGGGCGACTGAAGGTCGCACGGGATGCTGAGGGCCGTCCTTCGACCGGCATCCCGGCCCCTTGGCGTTAATGATCGCAGAGCGTTGCGCGCGCTGCCATCAGGGTGGCGTTCCCGTTGCTCCGTCTGCCTGACGCAGGCGAATGATGTCAGGCTTCAGGAAGGTCTTTTCGCCGGTGTTGTCGTGATCGCCCAGCACGCGCCCGTCGACGCGAAGACCGTACAGCGAGAATTGATGGAAATCCTCGTACAGCGCGCGTGTGGCGGCGACATCGCCGGTGTAGCGCGGGTCCTGGGGGCGTTCGTGACTGTTGATGAACAGCGCAACATCCCAGGCCTGCTGCTCGCTGAGCAGTCCGCCGCGCCCGAAGGGCATGTTGAGGTGAATGAAGGCCGCGGCGGTAAAGATACGGCTCATACCCGAGCCCCAGTTGTAGGCGCCGTCGCCCCACAGCGGTGGGTTGATCAGCCGGCCGTCGCGACCGCGAAGCCCTGCCCCCGTGTCGCCGTGACAGACGGCGCAGTGTTCCGCATACACGGCGGCGCCGCGCTCGCGGCTGCTCCCTTCGGGCATTTTCTTACCGAGATGGCTGTAGCCGCGGCCGTAGATGTTGTCCTCGTAGACCGGGGCGCCGGTTGCGAGCCAGCGCGTGTAGGCCATCAGCGCGACCATCTCCTCGCTCCCGCTTGCGGGCGGCTGCCCGTTCATCGAGTAGCTGAAGCAGCCTGCGATGCGCTCATCGAGCGTGTTCACATGGCGATTCTTGTTGCGATAGTCAGGAAAGGTCGTGGCCGCGGGCCAGATCGGTCCCGACCACGCACGCCGGCCCTCAACAGGGTGGCAGTTGCCGCAGCTCAGATCGTTGAACACGTAGCGCCCGCGCAGGCTCTGCGTATTGAGGAACAACTCGCGTCCAAGCAGGATCATCGCCTTGAGCTGCGGATGGATATCGGGGTCGTCGCGCAGTTCGGCCACGCTCGGTGGTTGATGAACGTACTGCCCCTCGCGGTAGGGCGGCGCACCCGGCGGGGCGTCGAGCGTCTGCGCCACCGGCCGATCGCCCGCGGCGCCCGCCGGGAGGCAGAGCAGGCAGAGGCAGGCCGCGATGCCGTGAAGAAATCCACGATGTCCGTGGCGCTTCGCGCCGTTTCCCGCCCAATGCCCGTAATGCTGATTCCGCCTCATCCAAAGCGCCTGTACCGTCCGCTGCTCTAAGCACGAGAGCCTACCGCATCGGTGGCGAAAAACGAGTCTGCGCGCGTCCTCCTTTCGTATGCTGCGTATGGCAAAAGAGACGTCTGCAGCACGCGCTACACAGCGCCCGCCAGCGATACCCGAAACGCTGTTTCATCGCTGCACGCGCCAGTGGTTCCACGAGGCCTTCGCGAGCCCCACGCGCGTGCAGCTCGAAAGCTGGCCAAGCCTCTTCCGCGGCGACAGCGCGCTCTTGCTCGCTCCGACGGGATCGGGAAAAACGCTCGCGGCCTTCCTCGCTGCGATCGATCGTCTGGTGTTTGCGCCGGAGGAATCCGGCGGCAGCGATTCCTCCGGGGCGCCCGCCGCTGTCAGGGTTCTGTACATTTCGCCACTGAAAGCCCTCGGGGTCGATGTCGATCGCAATCTGCGCGCACCACTTGCGGGCATCTCCGCCGTTGCCGCGCGCGAGGGGGTGCCCCATCGGCCGGTGACCGTGGCGATCCGTTCCGGCGATACGGAGTCGCGCGAACGCGCCCGTATGCTGCGGCAGCCGCCGGACGTGCTCATCACCACGCCGGAATCGCTGTACCTGATGCTTACCTCGAAGGCCCGGGAGATTCTCGCCGGCGTCGAAACGGTGATCATCGACGAGATCCACACCATGGTCTCGACGAAGCGCGGGGCGCACCTGTTTCTGTCCCTCGAGCGCCTTGAACGTCTGCGCGCCGCGCGCTTCGCAGGCGGAGGCGAGGGCAAGGGCAAGGGCAAGGGCAAGGGCAAGGGTAAAGACAAGGGAAAAGACGAGGCCAAGGCCGAAGGTGCCCTGCAGCGCATCGGCCTGTCGGCCACGCAGCGTCCCCTCGACGAGGTGGCGCGCCTGCTCGGGGGCTACGGCGTCGAGGCCGCGCAGCGCGAGCGTCGCGTCGAGATCATCGATGCGTCCGAGAAGCGGCCCTTTGAGCTGACGATATGCATGCCCCTGGGTGACCAGGCCGAGCAGGCCGCCGACGAGTTTAACGTGGTCGGCAATGCCGCCACCTCGCCGGTCCCGGCGTCGATCTGGCCTGCGATCTATCCGCGTCTCGTACGCCTGATCCGCGAGCACCGCTCCACGATGGTATTCGTCAACAGTCGGCGCCTCGCCGAGCGCCTCGCGGCGGCGGTGAACGACACGGCGGAGGAGGACCTGGCGCGCGCGCACCACGGTTCCATGAGCAAGGACACGCGCACGGAAGTCGAGGACCGCCTCAAGCGTGGTGAATTGCGCGCGCTCGTTGCCACCTCGTCGATGGAGCTCGGTATCGATATGGGCGCCGTCGATCTGGTGATTCAGATCGAGGCGCCGCCATCGATCGCATCGGGGCTGCAGCGCATCGGACGCGCAGGGCACAGCGTGGGCGGCATCTCCCGGGGCATCGTGTTTCCAAAGTACCGTGGCGACCTGCTGTCGGCCGCGGCGGCGTCGAAGCAGATGATCGCGGGCACCGTCGAGGCCTCGGCGTATCCGCGCAACCCCCTCGATGTCCTCGCGCAGCAGATTGTCGCCATGGTGGCGATGGAGGAGTGGGGCGTCGACGAGCTTTACCAGATCGTGCGCTGCGCCGCGCCCTTCGCAGACCTGCCGCGCGCTTCCTTCGACGAGGTACTCAATCTGCTGTCCGGGCGCTACCCCAGCGACGATTTTGCCGGTCTTCGGGCGCGCATCACCTGGGACCGCATCAACGACCGACTGACGCCGCGGCGCGGTGCGCAGCGTACGGCGATTCTCAACGCGGGCACGATCCCCGATCGCGGGCTCTACGGCGTTTTCCTCGCGTCCGGCAGGGAGGCGAAGAGCCGCGTTGGTGAACTCGACGAGGAGATGGTCTTCGAGCTTCAGGCCGGCGAGGTGTTCCGCCTTGGCGCCTCCATGTGGCGTACGCTCGAGATTTCCAAGGATCAGGTGCTCGTCGAGCCCGCGCCGGGGGAGCAGGGCAAGATGCCTTTCTGGCGCGGCGACGGGGTCGGCCGACCCCTGGAGTTTGGCCGCGCCATCGGCGAGCTGACGCGACGGCTGTCGCGGGAGCGCAGGGAAGATGCCCTGCGCCGCCTTACGCAGGAGCACGCACTCGAGGACGAGGCGGCGGAGATTCTTTTCGACTACGTGCAGGAGCAGTTCGAGGCTGCGGGTGAGGTGCCGTCGGACGAACAGATTCTGATCGAGAGCTTCATCGACGAGGTCGGCGACTGGCGCGTGGTGCTGCAATCGCCCTTCGGCGCGCGCGTGCATGCGCCCTGGGCCATGACCACGGCGGCGCAGCTGCGCGAGCGCTTTGGCGAGATCGACGTGGTGTGGAGCGACGACGGCATCGTGTTCCGCCTTCCCGAATCCGAGGCTGCACCGCAGGCCGACTGGTTCATACCCGATCCCGAAAGCATCGAGGACGACGTGATCCGCGCGCTGACCGACACCTCGATGTTTGCCGCGCGCTTCCGCGAGAACGCGGCCCGGGCGCTGCTGCTGCCGCGTCGTTTTCCGGGGCAGCGCACGCCGCTGTGGCTTCAGCGGCGCAAGTCCGCGGACCTGATGAGCGCGGCCGCACGCTTTCCGAAATTCCCCATGATCCTCGAGACCTATCGCGAGTGCCTGCGCGACGTCTTCGACCTCGAGGGGCTCACGGAGCTCCTCGAGGCGATCCGCAGCCGACGCATCCGCATCCACGAGTTCGTATCCGACGCCGCCTCGCCCTTCGCGCAGACCGTGCTCTTCGACTTCACGGCGAGTTTTATCTACGACGCCGATGCGCCGCTGGCCGAGCGCCGCGCGCAGGTGCTGTCTCTCGATCACGCGCAGCTCAAGGAGCTGCTCGGCAGCGCCGACTACCGCGAGTTGCTCGATGCCGAGGCGATTGCCGCTGTCAGCCTGAAGTGCCAGCGCCTCGAGCAGCCATCGCTCAAGGACGCCGACGATATTCACGACCTGCTCCTCGCGATCGGCGACCTTGCCATCGAAGAGCTGCGCGACCGCGCGCTGCCCGAGTTCCAGGAAACGCTGAAGGAGGCCCTGACCACCCTGCAGGAGCAGCGCCGCGTGCTCGAGCTTCGCGTCGCCGGAACGCCGCGCTACGTCGCCGTGGAAGATGCGGCGCGCTATCGCGATGCGCTGGGCACCGTGCTGCCGATGGGGATACCCGCCGCCCTGCTGGAGCCTGCCGAGGCGCCGCTGCGCAATCTCGTGTCGCGCTACGTGCGCTGCCACGGCCCCTTCCAGATCGAGGAGCTGTCCCGTCGCTTCGGCATCGGTGTGGATGCCGTGCGCGGTGCTCTCACCGAGCTGGTGGCCGCCGGCCGCGTACTCGAGGGCGGCTTTACGCCAGGCGGCACGCAGCGCGAGTACGTGGACACAGAAGTCCTCAAGCAGATCAAGCGCCGCTCCCTCGCTGGCTGGCGCCAGCAGATCGAGGCGGTCGAGAAGCGCCAGTTCGCGGCTTTTGTCTGCGAGTGGCAGTGCGTCACCCGGCGGCGGCGCGGCATCGACGGACTCTTCGAGGCGATCGAGCAGCTGCAGGGTGTGCCCCTGCCCGCGTCTGTCCTCGAGAGCGAGATTCTGCCCGCGCGTGTCGAGGGCTACCGCGAAGGTCAGATCAACGAACTCTTCGTCGCCGGCGACCTGCTGTGGCGTGGCCTCGAGGCCGTGGGCAGTCACGACGGTCGGATCGCGCTTTATCTCACCGAGAATTACCCGCTACTGGCGCCACCGCCCGGCGAGATCGCGAGTGAGCTCGGCGAGCGCATCTATGCCTTTCTTCAGAAGAATCGCGCGCCGTTCTTCGATGATATCGTTGCCGCCGTCGGTGGCTTCCCCAATGACGTGCTCGAAGCGCTGTGGGACCTCGTCTGGAGCGGGCACGTGGGCAATGACAGCCTGGCGCCGCTGCGCGCACGCCTGGGCCGCAAGGCCGAGCGTCGCGGTAGCCGCGGCCGTGGACGGCGCCCGCGCATGCGCTCCAGCTACGCCCGCGCTCCCCGGCTTCCGGGCAGCGAGGGGCGCTGGACGCTATTCGAGCGCTCGAGCTGGGCCGAGCCCAGCCCCGAAGAGGCGCGCACGGCGCAGGTGCAGCAGCTGCTCGAACGCTACGGCATCCTGGTCAAGGAGGCGCTGTTGCGCGAGGGCGTCAGCGGCGGCTTCGCGGCGATCTACCCCGTGCTCAAGGCGATGGAGGAGGCGGGCCGTCTGCGCCGCGGCTACTTCGTGGAGGGCCTCGGCGCGAGCCAGTTCGCCGTGCCTGGCGCCGAGGATCGCCTGCGCGCAACGGCGGAGCTTGAACACGCGCTGGTGCTGGCGGCGACCGATCCGGCGAATCCTTACGGTCATTTGCTGCCCTGGCCCGAGCGCGAGGGCCTGCGCTGCGCGCGCGTCGCCGGTGCGCGCGTGATCCTGCACAACGGCGAGCTCATCGCCTTCCTTGCCCGGTCCGGTGAGCAGGTGAGCACCTTCCTCGGTGATGAAGAATCGCGCCGCGGCGCAGCCACCGCGGCACTGATCGACGGCCTGCAGCGCCTCGCGCGCGGGCGCCGTCACCTGCAGCTGGCGCGCATCGACGGCGCCGAGCGCGCCGAAGATCGCCTCCATCGCGCCCTCGTCGATGCGGGTTTCCAGCACGGCTATCGAGGCTACGCCTACAAGAGCGACGTGGTGGACCTGCGTGCCTGAGGGAGACACGCTGCACCGCGTGGCGTTCCAGATCACCACGCAGATCGTCGGCAAGCGCATCGAAGCGGCGCGTGCCCGCGCCGAACTGCGTCGGGCAGCGGAGCTCGCCGGTCGCTGTCTGCAGCATGCGGAAGCACGCGGCAAGCACCTGCTCCTCGATTTCGACAACGCCCTGAGCGTGCACTCGCATCTGGGCATGACCGGTTCCTGGCATATCTACCCGCGCGGCGAGCGCTGGCGCAAGCCGGCGCAGCGCGCGGCCCTGGCCCTGCGCTTTGCCAGTCACGACCTGGTCTGCTTCAGCCCGAAGCTCATCGAGCTCGACAGCACTCGCCGTATCCGGCGAAATCGCTTCGTGGAGGGTCTGGGCCCGGACCTGCTCGCCGAAGACTTCGACGAGGAGGAGGCCCTGCGCCGCCTGCGCGACCACGGCCGGCTGCCCATCGGCGAGGCGCTGATGGCGCAGCAGCTCGTTGCCGGCATCGGCAACGTGTACAAGTCGGAAATCCTGTTCATGAACCGCCTCGACCCCTTTGCTCCCGTGGCGCGCTTCGAAGACGCTGTTCTCCTCGAATGCCTCCGCAGCTCGCGACGCTTCATGCGACGCAATCTCGAGGGTCTGCGGCGCAAGTTCCGCGGCAGCACGCTCGGCGACCGGCTCTGGGTGTACCGACGCCGCGGCCTGCCCTGCCTCGAATGCGCGACACCGATCGAGATGCGCCGTCAGGGCGAGGCGGCGCGCTCCACCTACTTCTGCCCTCGCTGCCAGGCTGCTGCGCCATGAGCCCCGAGCTGGTCTGGTTCAAGCGAGACCTGCGCGTCAGCGACCACTCGCCGCTGGTTGCGGCGGGCAAGCGCGGTCCCGTGATCTGCCTGTATATCTACGAGCCCGAGCTGATCGGCGCCGAGGACTACTCGCGTCGTCACCACCTGTTCGTCAATGATTCGCTGCGCGATCTTCGAGCGCAGCTTGCCGAGCGCGGCGTGCGCCTGCTGCTGCGCCGCGGCGCCGCCGTCGATGTGCTCGGCGAACTGCAGCGTCAGACAGGTTACGAGCGTATTCGCGTGCACCAGGAAACGACTCATGCCATCGCCTACGCGCGCGATCGCGCTGTACTCGCCTGGGCGAAGCAGCAGGGCATCGAGGTGGTGGAGTACCGACAGCAGGGCGTTGTGCGCCGCCTGCAGAGCCGCGACGGTTGGGGTGGGCAATGGCAGGCCTTCGCGCAGTCGCCACTGGTGGCCGCACCGCGTCGCCTCGACGATGGCTCGGGCGCACTGGCCAGCGGCGAGATTCTGCCCCCCGAGGCCTTCGGCCTCGAGGACGACGGCCTCGAGGAGCGGCAGCAGGGCGGTGAGGATACGGGACAGCAGGTGCTCGCCAGCTTCCTGAAGGCACGTTCCGAAGGCTACGTTGGCGGGCTTTCCTCGCCGGTCACGGCCTGGGAGGCCTGCTCGCGCGTGAGTCCCTACCTCGCCTACGGAAACCTCTCGCTGCGCAGCGTGTATCAGCGCGCCGCCGCGCGCCGGCGCGATCTGCAGCGCCAGCGTGGTGGGCAGGATCCCTGGGCAAAGGCCCTCACGGCCTACCTCGAGCGCCTGGCCTGGCACTGCCACTTCATGCAGAAGCTGGAGGACGAGCCGCAGATCGAGTTCGACAACATGAACCCCGCTTTCACCGGGCTGCGCGAGAACGAGTTCAACGAGGACTACTTCGAGGCCTGGGCGGCCGGGCGCACGGGCTACCCCATGGTCGACGCCTGCATGCGCGCTCTGCGCGCGACGGGCTGGATCAACTTCCGCATGCGCGCGATGCTCATATCTTTCGCTGCCCATCACCTGTGGCTGCACTGGCGCCGCCCGGCGCTGCACCTCGCGCGCCTCTTCGTCGACTACGAGCCGGGCATTCACTATTCACAGATCCAGATGCAGGCTGCGACGGACGGTATCTCCACGCTGCGGATCTACTCGCCGACGAAGCAGGTGCTCGATCACGACCCCGAGGGAAGCTTCATCCGGCGCTGGGTGCCCGAACTCGCCGAGCTGCCCGCAGAGCACATGGCCGAGCCCCACCGCATGCCGCGGCTGCTCCAGGAAGCGCACGGCTGCGTCATCGGTCGCGACTATCCCGAGCCGATCGTCGATCACCTCACGGCCTACGCTCACGCGCGCCAGCGCCTGCAGGCGGCGCGGCGCGAGGGCAAGCGCAGCGGTACGTCAATGGACGTGTTCCAGCGCCACGGATCGAGGCGTCGCAGTCGCCTGCGCGGCGCCGCCCGTCATCCGCGCCCCTCGCGCTGACCGTCCGCCTGCGCCTGTCCCGGCTAGTCCTGTGGTCCCGCTGCGGGGGGCTGAAAGTCTAATTGCATCTTCACAGTCTTACGGCGCAGGCTAACGCCATAGTCCGTACGCGCTGCCTTCATGAAAGGCGTATCGCGCCCCGTGCGTCCTCTCGGAGGGCTCGCAGGTCAGACGGGCAGGATGTGGGGAGGGTGTCAGGAGTGACAAGTGCAGAGCCGCTTCGCTGCGGCGCAGGCAGCAGCGTCAAGTATGTAGCCGATTCCGGAGCCAGTCCCGCAGTCGACGGCGCACTCTGGCGCAGTCCCGGCGTCGCTGACACTCGGGACCGCGGCAGCTGCCTGCGGCGCATCGCCGGCGGCGGCCTTCGCGGCGTTTTTCGCATTGGGCTTGTGCTCGCTTTTTCTATGGTCACGTTATCGATGGCCACTTATTCAGCGATCACGGGGGCTGCTGCGCAGGAGCAGACCGACCCGCTCGATTCGCCGAACTGGAACGAAATGCATCGCTACGTGCTCGAGCAGGCGCCCTTCGTCTTCGATGATCGCGTCAAGGTGATCGCGCCTGCGAGCGCCGAGGATGTGATGAACGTGCCCGTGAAAGTGGATGCCTCGGCGATCGATGGGGTCCAGCGCATGATCGTGTTCGCCGATCTCAATCCGATCACGCGCATCATGGAGCTTGAGCCCGAGGCCGTCATGCCCGTCGTCAGCTTCAATTTCAAGGTTCAGCAGGGTACGCCGCTGCGTGCGGCGGTGATGGATCGCGAGGGCGTGTGGCACGTGGGTGGCGTGTACCTCGATGCGGCCGGCGGCGGATGTACGGCGCCCAGCGTCGGCAGCGGCAACTCTGACTGGGCACAGCAGCTGGGTACCGTCAGCGCCCGCCTGTGGCCGACGGACGAAGGCCAGCGCATGCGCGTGCGCATCATGCACCCGATGGATACGGGACTGGCACCGCGTATCCCCGTCTTCATCATCGAGAAGCTGGAGATCACGGACCGCTGGGGAGAGCGGCTTGCGCTGCTCAGCCTGCACGAGCCGATCGCCGAGAATCCGATCCTGACGCTTGATCTTAAGCAGCGCGACGAAGTCCGGCTCTTCGCCGTGGACAACAACGGCAACCGCTTCGCTGCCAGCGTGCAGGCCGCGCCCTGAGGGCATCATCGATGATCCTCGTTCCAATGGCGCGTAGCTTCCGCGACTGCGCAATTCTTTTGCTGGTCCTGTGCGCGCCGCTGGCAAGCGTGCAGGGCGCCGAGCGCCGCTACGATCTCCAGCCCAGGGCCGTCGCCGAGAACGTCTTTTACCTCGAGGGCGAACTCGAGCACTTCAGCTTCGGCAACGGCGGCAACATCGTGAACACGGGCTTTATTGTCGGCGATGACGGCGTCGTCGTGATCGATTCGGGGCCTTCGCGGCTCTACGGCGAGCAGCTTCGTGAAGCGATCGCAACGGTCACGGACAAGCCCATAGCCGCCGTGCTGATCACGCATCTGCATCCCGACCACTTTCTCGGCAACCAGGCCTTTGACGATGTGCCCGTGCTTGCGCTGGCGGAGACCGTGGCGGGCATCGAGGCGCAGGGAGAGCTGTTCAATGATGCGATGTACCGCCTCGTTGGCCCGTGGATGAAAGGCACGGAGGTTCGCGTCCCCGACATTCTAGAGGCAAGCGAGGCTATCGAGCTCGCCGGTCGCGAGCTTCGCCTGTTTGCGCTCAGCGGCCACAGCGGCAGCGATCTTGCGGTATTCGATGTCGACAGCGGTGTGCTGTTTGCGGGCGATCTCGTGTTCTATGAGCGTACGCCGACTACGCCGCAGGCCGATATTTCGACCTGGCTGGATGATCTGGAAGTGCTTCGCCAGGTGCCCTTCCGCGCGCTGGTTCCGGGGCACGGTCCCGTCGTTAGCGATCAGCGGGCGATCGCGCAGACCACGCTTTACCTTGACTGGCTGGCGACGAGCCTGCGCATGCGAGCCGAGTCCGGCGCGAGCATGGCCGAGGTGCTGGCACCCGATCCGTCCGGCAAGGCCTTCGTTTCGCTGGCGGTGTTCCTGGAGGAGTTTCAGCGCTCCGTGGCGCACCTGTATCCGGCAATGGAAGAAGAGGCCCTGTCCCGGGGGCAGGTGGTGCAGACCGAGCGATGATCCGCCTCGCACGCCGCCTGGCGCTGGGATTGCTGCTGCTGGCGGAGCCGCTCGCTGCGGCCGATCAGGGCTTCTTCAACGAGGCCGGATATCGATCCAAGCACTACCGACGCCCCACGCCGGCGAACCCGCCGGCCGGGCAGATGCTGAGTACGGAACAGCTTGCTGCGTTCATCGCCAGCGATGCCCCGGTGCTCATCGACGTGCAGGCCGTGACGGTCCGGCCGGAGATCGAGGAATTCGGACTGTCCTGGTTACCCGATTCACCACGGATGCATATCGAAGGCAGCACCTGGCTGCCGAACGTCGGCTACGCCGAGCTCGACGACCGCATGACGCACTTCTTCCGCTCCAACCTCGAGCGCCTCAGCGGCGGTGACTTCGGGCGCGCGCTGGTCTTCTACTGCGTGGTTGACTGCTGGATGTCCTGGAATGCGATCCGCCGCGCGGATTCCTGGGGCTACAGCAACCTGTACTGGTACCCCGATGGCACCGATGGCTGGCGCGATGCCGGTCTGCCGCTTGTGCACGGCGAGCCGCAGCCTCTCGAGGCGCTGCCGACACCGGAGCGCCGGGAATTCTTTCGCACGGTCCATCGCCTCGACCTCGCGGCCCTCGGTCGCGAAGCCGCGGAGAGTGGCAGGGAACTGCTGCTGTTTTTCGAGACCGAGGATTGCCAGTTCTGCCTGCGCATGCGTCGCACGGTCCTCAACGACGCGGCGTTGGTCGACCGTCTGCACGAGGATTTCATCGCCGTTGCCATCGATATGGCGTCGGCGGAGACGGCGCGCGGCAGCGATGGGCAGCCCGTATCGCTCAATCTTCTGGCCACGCGCGACTACCGGGTCGTGGGCACGCCCACGCTGGTCTTCCTGGATGCTGACTTCGACGTGCTGCATCGACACTCGGGCCTGGTGGCGACCGCCCGGGAAATGCAGCGGCTTCTCGATTTCGTCTCGCAGCGCGCCTTCGACGAGGAATCCTGGCAGACCTTCAAGCGGCGCTGAATCCCGCGCTGCCGATTACAGGTCCCGGGTCAGCCGCCGAAGGCGTCAGCGCCGAAGACCGGACAGGACTCCACCTCGGCAGGGCCTTCAAAATCCGACTGCGGCGTGAGCGCTGCGAGCCAGCACTGGTCGAAGATCGAGCAATAGCAGTAGCGCAGCTCCGCGTCGCTGCCGTAGACCGCTTTCTGCAGGGCCCGCGCGAGCCCCGCGTTATTCGTCTGAAAAATCTCGATGCGTTCGCCCGCGGCGATCACGCGACGTCCGGCGCTGCTCTGGCCGAAGTCGACGCCAACGCGCGCCGGCTCTCCGAGCAGTCGCGCTGAGACTTCCTCCCAGGAGTTCACGCTCACGCCGCCGAACTGCAGTTGAATTCCGCGCATACGCGCTGGACCGACGCCGACATTTTCGAAAGACATGGAAAAGTGCGCGGCACTGCCGTCATCGCTATCGTTAAAGATGATCTGTACGTAAGGCCAAACCGACGCCGCAGTCTGTTCTCGCACCGCCTGCGATTCATTCAACGCGGCGTAAAGCGCCACCACGCCGGTGAATACGCCCGCGAGCGAGAGGATCGTCTGCCAGAAGGTCAGGCGCAGGAAGGTGCGTTCGGTAACGCCACCCGCGAGGTGGGCCTCCCGCTTAGCGTTGTCTGCCTCAGCTTCCTGTCGTGAATCAGCCATGGCTGGGAGCGGCGCCCGGATTGGGAGTACGGTGCAGCCCAGATCCCGATCAATATCCCCTCGCGCCGCCATCGGCCTGGCGCCGGTCAACGCCGCCCTCGAGGCCGTCCTCACGAACCACGATCACTTCGGCGACGCCAAGGTTGCCGATCTGCTTGAAGGTGTGCCCACGCTCCTCGAGCGCCTTGATCGTGTCCGGCGAAAAGGCCAACGCTTCGTGGTAGATCACGTCGGGCAGCCACTGGTGGTGTATGCGGCCGAGGTCGACGGCGGTCTGCGCGCTGGCCTCGTGGTCGATCACATTGAGGATTGTCTGCAGCACCGTGTTGATGATCGTGCGCCCGCCCGGTGTGCCCGTAACCATGAACACGTCGCCATCCTTGTTGAGGATCGTCGGCGTCATGCTCGAGAGCATGCGCTTGCCCGGCGCGGCGAGATTTGCGGGCGTGCCGATGAGTCCTGTTGAGTCCGTGAGGCCGGGGCCGGCGTTGAAGTCCCCCATTTCATTGTTGAGCAGAAAGCCTCCGTCGCCGACGACGATGCCCGATCCGTAGCTGTATTCGAGCGTGTAGGTGAGCGACACGGCATTGCGGTCACCGTCGATCACCGAGAAGTGCGTCGTCTCCATGCTCTCGGCGGGCCAGGTGAAGCTGTCCGGTGACGAGCCCGATGCCATGAAGTCGCGGATCGACTTGCGCTGCTCTTCGGCATACTCCTTGGAAGACAGTCGGTCGAGGGGCATCTCGACAAAGTCAGGATCGCCGAGGTAGCGGGCCCGGTCCGCGTAGGCGCGGCGCATGGACTCGATCATGACGTGCAGCGTGTCGGCGGAACCAAAGCCCGAGCCGGCGATGTCGAAGCCCTCGAGAATGTTCAGCATCTGGATCAGCGTGACGCCGCCCGAACTCGGCGGGGGCATGGACAGGATTTCGTGGTCGCGATAGCGGCCCCGGATCGGTTCGCGCCGCACGGGTTTGTAGCTGGCGAGGTCCTCGTGCGTGATGATGCCGCCGCCGCGCTGCATTTCGGCAACGATCAGGTCCGCCGTCCGGCCCTTATAAAACCCGTCCGGTCCGGCCTCGGCAATACGTTCGAGCGTATCGGCGAGATCGGGCTGACGCCACAGCTCGCCGACCTCCATGGGCTCGCCGTCGCTGGTGAACTTCTCGATCGAGGCGGGGTATTTCTCCATGCGCGGCAGAACGCGCCTGAGCGAGCGTGCCAGCCCGTCGCTCACCACGATGCCCTCGCGCGCCTGGCGGATCGCGGGCGCAATCAGCTCCTTCCAGGGCAGCGTGCCGCTGTCCTCCCAGGCCATGTACAGGCCTGCGACGGTTCCCGGGACGCCGACGGAGAGGTGACTCAGGTGATGGAGTTCGCTGCTGTATTCACCGTCGACCAGAAACATTTCCGGATGCGAGGCCGCCGGTGCCGTTTCGCGGAAATCGTAGGCAGTCGCCGCGCCACCGGACTCCTGGTGAATCAGGAAGCCGCCACCGCCGATGTTGCCCGCCGTAGGGTGCGTCACGGCGAGCGAGAAGGCGACGGCGATGGCCGCATCGATCGCGTTACCGCCACGCTTCATCACCTCGACGCCGATGGCCGAGGAGGACGCATTGGCTGAGACCACCATGCCCGTTGGTGCGCGGGTCGGGGTGTTCGCAGCCCATACCGGCGTGGTCCATACCGGCGTGGTAATGAGGCAAAGCGTCAGAAGGAAGCGGAATGCTTGTTTCATGGTTGCGTATCCAGTGGTGAGCTAGGCGGGCGAGTCAGGCAAATCAGACGGAACGGATATCATTCCTTGCGGAACATGTCCGAGAGCTTTTCGCCGAGCTTGCCGGCTTCTTCCCTGATCAGGTCCGTAAAGCCCTTCTTGGCGGCGGCTTCGATCACTTCGCGGGCCATCTGGCCGCTGATCTGCGCGGCGATCTTCTGGGGCGGTGCACCGGCGCTGCCGCCCACGGCGCTCATGGCGAGAGGCGGCAGGCTCAGCTGTTCTTCCTTGATCTCGCCGGGGTTTCTCGGGTCTTCAACGCGAGCCGTTGCGGTCAGGCCTTCGAACTCAAGCGAGTCGATCCGCAGGCGAATGTCGCTCGCGGGCTGATCCTCGGCCGGTGCTTCATCCTCTTCGGAGCCGGACTGCATGCCTGACAGTAACTCCTGTAGGTTGTTCTTGCCGTTCGCGCGCATCTCGTAGGCCACGCGCGCCGCGTCGATATCGACTTCGCTGAGGACAATGACCGGTGTTTTCAGCGACGCTAGATCGATGTCGACGGAGACTCGGTCCAGTTCGAAAGCATTCGCGGCGGTCCAGCCCGCGGGGTTGGCCACGGTGAGTCCCGCGATGGCCGCGGCACCGCCGCGCAGGTCGATCTCGACGCCGGTCACCGATACCTGTGTTCCCAGCGCCTTGCTGCCCTCGCTTTCGATCAGTGAGGCCACGATCGCATCGAGGTTTGCGAGCACGCGCCAGGTGATAAGGCCGGCGCCTATGACAACGATCGCCAGTACGATCAGGATAGCTTTTTTCATCGGGTCGGGGGTCCAGAGGGTCGTGTTTACGGGACGGTGATCCGGAGTCTACCGAAGCCCCTGCGGCGGTGGAACCTGACAGTGGGCAAGCAGGGGACCGCCAGGGCCTGCCCGCATCGGGGTGCTGCGGCCCCGATCGGCCGCAGCGCGAATTTCGGGGTCATTTCGGTGTCTGTGCGCCTCTAGTGCAGCGATGTCCCGGCGAGCAGGGATACGCCCATGCGCGCGAGCTGACGCCCGATCAGCGGGTCACCGCTGTCGAGCCAGCGCTGGTGCATCGCCAGAACGCCGCTGTTGTCCTGCGGCTCGGCGGCGGAGCAGACCTCGGCGACGAGGTCGATCATGTCGGCAAATGCTCCTGCGAGCTCGGCGAAGATGTGCCGGCCGCGGCGCGCGTTATCGGCCAGGTAGCCGTAGGCGCCGCCGCCCATTCCGATCAGGTAGTCGCTGCGAATGCCGCGCCGGGTGAAGTGACCGGGAAAAAGGGCAGCGAGAAACAGCGCCTGGTCGCCAAGGCGCTGCAGGAGCAGGCAGCGCTGCGCTTCGTTCGCGGCCTCAAAGGCATCGCCGTAGAGCAGCGCGAGAGGGCGTAGAATCTGCTCGCCTCGCTCGTAGCTGAAGCAGGCGTCGCTGCATGCGAAGCGCTCCAGCAGGCAGCCGAGGTACCAGCAGGTGTCTTCCTGAGGCGCTGCGTGGGTGCTGCCGGCGCATTCGTTGAATTGCCGGTGGAAGTACTCGGCCAGCGAGTGTTCCTGAACTACCTGCGGTGTCTGCTCCTGCAACATGGCGACCTCCCGAGGGAGCGCGATTTAGCGGCTCCCATAATGTTTAGCGGCGGTTGGCCCGCGTCCTTGAGCCACAGCTGTCGATAACCTGGATAAGAGTCGCAAGCACGTTGCTGGCGCGAGGGTCGAGATGCAGTCGCCGACTACTGGCGCTCGTTGAGTTCGTAGGCAAGGATCAGCCGCCCCAGCTCGCGCAGGAAGGGGATGGCGATCTCATCGTACTCGTAGTTGTCGTCGTTGAAGCGACGGTTCTCGTTCGTGTGGATCGTGGCGGAGAGCAGAAACTCGACTCCGCTTTTGCCATCGAAGACGTAGGCGTTGTCGGTGGTGAAACCATAGGCCTGGCCGATCTTGTTGTAGATCGTCACGCCTTCCGGCAGCGACGCCTCACCGCCGGCAAGAAGGAATTTGGCGTAGCTGTCGGGGTACTCGTCGCGCGGGTAGACGGGCTGCGTTGATTCGCGCGGCAGCATGGACATTTCCGTTGCCAGGAAAGCCCGGTCCGAATCGCTCAACGACAGTCTTCCCTGCGGAAAGAACAGCTCGCGCAGCAGCGCCTGCTGGTCCTCGAGAGGGAACGCGTTCTTGGCCGCAAAATCGAAGGGCGACGAAACCGTGGTCCCCGTGGCATCGATATAGCTCTCACCCAGCGGTAGCGAGCGGTAGACCCTGAGCGCCGCGCGGCGCTCTGGCACGCGGTGCAGACGCTGCCCCTGCAGCCAGAGTTCGCTGGCATTGGCGATACGGTTCTCGCCCACCGTCGCGGCGACGGAGAGCCGATGAACGATGCGTGTATCGCTGAGCCCAAGCTCGCGAAGCCGGTCGTCTATGGCTTGCGGCCCGAGGAACTCATAGAGACGGTTGTAGGCATCGTTATCGCTGACCACGAAGATTTCGTGCGCGTACTGCGCAACGCTCTTCGCCGCTTCGCCGCCGTTTCCCGGCAGCCGCGACGATGCTGGCAGGACGCGCAGCTCGGCCTCACGCGGCAGGCCGAGTTGATTCAGGCGCTCCAGGGCGAACAGCGCTACGGGGAACTTGACCGTACTCGCCGGGTAGAAGTACTCGGCGCCGAGGCGGTAGCCGTGGCTTTCGAAGTGCGCTGCGTTGCCTTCATCGCGATGGATTCGCGTGTACAG
Organism: Halieaceae bacterium; assembly: GCA_036351355.1. Lineage (GTDB taxonomy): Bacteria > Pseudomonadota > Gammaproteobacteria > Pseudomonadales > Halieaceae > Congregibacter. The sequence continues at coordinate 60,156 of JAZBOX010000158.1, read as the reverse complement.
CACCTGCACGCGATGTTCCCCGGCGCGCGCGATCACGGATCTGACTGCGGCGGGACCGCTCTCCAGCAGTTCGCTCAGCAGCACGCTGTCCTCCCGTGCCATGGCTGTGACCGGGAACTGCATGAGGAACAAGACGAGGGCCAGGAGAAGATGTCGACTCCCCCGCGGCGCCACAGAGGGCACGTCAGTTTCCCTCGGCGGCGGGAATGATCGGCAGGATCACCCGCGAGGGATAGCGGCGGTTTGCCATGATCGTCTGCCGCGCACTGCGCATCTCCGTGGTCTCACCGAAGGGTGCGCCGGTGTTCGGATTGCGGTTGAGCCTTGGGAAGTTGCTGCTGCTGATATCCACGCGCAGGCGGTCGCCGGGCGATAGCTCGTAGCTCGTCGCCCATAGGTCGAGGTCATACTCGTAGACCTCGCCCGGCTCGAGCAGCCTGGGCTTGTCGAAGCCCTCGCGGTAGCGCGCGCGAATCACGCCGTCGACCAGGTTTACGGCACGGCCGTCGTCCTTGACGACGATGAGCTTCGCCATGAAGTCCGTGTCCCGTGCGTCGCTCGCGGCGTACAGCGTCGCACGGATCGGTCCGGTGATCTCCGTACGGGTCTCGAAGGGGGCGCTCACGAAACGCAGGATGTCCTTGCGTTCGTCGAGCGGCGTCTGGTCGTAGGCGCCGCGAAGCTCCGGACGCATGATGTTGCCGCCGAGCGTCGGCACGGGGTCCGTGGGGTCGTATACGTAGCTGCGTTCTCCGCTTTCTTCCGTCGGCGCCGTGCGCTTTAGGGCACCGCCGGGCTGCAGATACATCGGCGTGAATTCGGTGCGCGCGAGGGGCCACTCCTGCTCCGCTCGCCACTCGTTGCGGCCCATCACGAAGAGCATGACCGGCGCGCGCTCCGGCATGGACAGACCCTTCAGGTAGTGATCGAACCACTCGAGCATCAGCGCCTCCTCGTTGATGAGCGCAGCGCCGCCGAAGTCGACCTCGCCGGTGGTGGTCGAGGCATTCCAGCCGTGGGGCCAGGGACCGATGATCAGGCGCTGGCCTTCGCGCGCACGCTGCGACCTGGCTTCCTGACGCATGGTCGTGTAGCTGCCGATCGTCGAGCGAAGGAATACGTCGTACCAGCCGCCGATATTCAGGGCCGGAACGTCCATCTCCGCGGCCCTGGCTTCCAGGTTCAGCGGCTCCCAGTAGTGATCGTAGCTCGGATGATTCAGCCAGTCGCGGAAGTGGCGGACATCAAAGCCGAGGCTGGCATCGAGTGTCTTCAGCGGCAGGTGCTCGATGCCGTTGATCCAGTCTGTCCCGTAATTCGCATTGGTACGCCCGCCAACGAGGCCGATTCCCCAGCTTGCCCGCGACAGCAGGGAAAAGGCCCCGCCGGGGTAGGCCACATCGCGATAGTAGTTCCCCGGGCTCATTGCCGGCGCGATGGCCTTGAGGGCGGGGTGAGCCGACAGCGCCGCGAGCCACTGTACTGACGCGAGATAGGATGTCCCGAACATGCCGACGCCGCCGTCGGACCAGGGCTGCTGCGCGATCCAGCTCAGCGTGTCCTCGCCGTCGGGGATTTCCTGGAAATACGGATACCAGTGACCTTCCGAGTCGTAGCGTCCGCGCGCCATCTGGTACACGAAGGCATAGCCGTTCTGCGTGGCCCAGCGTGCATAGCGCTGGCGCCCGGCCTGCGACCCGTTGCCATAGATGTCGCGCACGAGCAGCGTCGGAAAGCGTCCCTCGCCGTCGGGAAGATAGACATGCGTGGACAGCTTCACCCCGTCGCGCATGGGCACCGGTACGCGGAACTGCGCCTGAACCGTCGCCGGGAAGGCGACGTCTGTTCTCGGCGCGAACATGGGGTCGCTCGCGTCCGCGGCGAAGGGGGCGAGGGGCAGAGCGACGAGTGTTGCGAGTGACAGTTGGCGGAAGAGTTTCAGCATGGCGATACGAGGGCTTGCGGCGGGAAGCTGAATCTAAGGCGATCGAGCCCAACAAGTACAGCGTCCGCTCCTGCGCCGCGGCGCCGGGCACCCGCGCGGGTCAGGGCGCCTCGTAGGTCACGCGGCCGCCGACGACGGTCATCACCGTTGCGGCATCGAGGATAGCGGCGGGCTCGATGGTCATGAAGTCGCGGTCGAATACGGTCAGATCGGCGTACTTGCCAACGCTGATCGAGCCCCGCTCCTGCTCCTGGAAGGCGGCGTAGGCGGGCCACAGCGTGAACATGCGCAGCGCATCGGCTCGCGACACGGCGTACTCGGGGTGCCAGCCTTCTCCGTCGCTGCCGTCGAGGCGCTTGCGCGCGGTGGCGGCGTAGAACTCGATGCGCGGATCGCCCTTTTCGACGGGGGCGTCCGAGCCCGCGGGAATGATCAGGCCGCGATCGATGAGCGGCTGCCAGGGATAGGCATACGCGAGGCGCTCGGGTCCGAGGCGATCCGGCGCGAAGTTGAGGTCCCCGATCGCGTGGCTGGGCTGCATCGACGGAATCACCTTCATCGTCACGAGGCGCTGCTGGTCCGAGGGCGGAATGATCTGCGCGTGTTCAAGGCGCCAGCGCAGGTCCGTCGTTGACCACGCGGATTGCGGCAACGCCTGCCAGGCTTCGCCATACCAGTCCAGCATGCTGCGCAGCGCGCGGTCGCCGATCACGTGGGTCATGACCTGCAGTCCGTTGCGCAGCGCCGAATCAAGGACGGGCATGAGCTCGGCTTTCGTGGTGCGGTTCATGAAACCGCTGTGGTTCGCGTCGGCGTAGGGCTCAAGCAGCGCTGCGCCGCGCGAGCCGAGGGTGCCGTCGATGAACACCTTGATGCCGCGCAGCTCGAAGAAGCCGTCTTCGCTGCGTTCGCGGCCGTGGTCGATCAGCGCCTGCGCCTCCTTGATCGGCACGGCGATGTAGACGCGGTGCGCCATGCGGCCTTCTTCGTGCAACTCGCGCAGCAGGCCGACGCGGCGCCAGGCCATGCCGGCGTCGTGGGTCTGCGTCCACCCCAGCGCTGCATTGGCCTGCATGCCGAGATACAGGTTTTCCTTGAGGTATTCGTCCGTATCCGGAGGCAGGATGGCGCGGAACCGGTCCATCGCCGTGGCCAGGACGTAGCCGGTAAGTTCGCCATTCTCGTCGCGGTCGAAACGCCCGCCTTCCGGATCGGGCGTGTCGCGGGTCACGCCGGCGAGCTCGAGCGCCTTCGTATTGACCAGGGCCGATACGCCGTCGGCGCGCGGCATAAACAGCGGCTTGTTGCGCGTAAAGGCGTCGACGTCGTGGCGGGTCAGGAAGCGCTGCTCGTCGGTCCACTCGCGCTCGATCCAGCCTCGCCCCTGTATCCAGCCGCCATCGGGTATGTTCTCGGCCCACGCTTCGATGCGCGCCACGGTGTCGGCCAGCGTCGGAATGCCGAACAGGCTGAGCGTGCGCGTGCGACGCCCCACACCCTCGAGGTGCTGATGGCTGTCGGTGAACCCTGGGTAGACCACGGCGTCTTCGAGCTCGCGTATCTGCGAAGCTCCGCAGCGCCAGGCCTCGGCTTCGGCATTGCTGCCGACGAACACGATGCGATCGCCACGAATGGCCAGCGCTTCGGCCTGCCACTTCGCATCATCGGCGGTGTAGACCGTGGTGCTGGCGATGAGCAGATCCGATTTCGGGCAGTCGCTATCGCTGGCTTCGCGCGTCGCTACGCGCTCCCGGTCGCCACAGGCCGACAGCAGCAGGCCCGCCACAAGGAGCACCCCGAGGCATCGCGCTGGTGGCGAGTACGGGGGTGCGAATGGCGCCGGTAGGGACGACGGGGCGCGTGCAAGCTTTATTGCCAAGGGATGATCCTCTCGCGGGCAGTGCTCGCAGCTTAGCAGTCGCTCCGCCGGGCGATCACCTTCTGCGTTGTCCGACGCCCCGATCGAAGCGGCGAAGGTCCCGTCCGTACGGGCGCTATTGCCGCTACTTGCAGGTCGCGAGGAGGGACTTTGCTATCCTCTTCCCCCGCTTGATCACCGTGCTTTTTATGCCTGCCGACCCGGCCTACCTCTGGAGCGACGCGCTTCGGCGCGCGATCCGCCGCAACCGGCGCGATGCGCACAACCGCTACCTTCAGCTCGCTACGATCCGCGCTGACGGCGCGCCGGCGCTGCGTACGCTCGTGTTCCGCGGACTGTCCGATGACGGCGGCGAACTCTACATGGTGACGGACCAGCGCAGCGCCAAGGCCGGGGAGGTCGCCGCCAGGCCCGCGTCGGAGGCCTGCTGGTACTTCAGCCACACGCGCGAGCAGTTCCGGCTCCGCGGTGAGCTGCGGCTGGACGCTGCCGATGCGGATGACCCCGCGCTGCGGCTGTCACTCTGGGAAGGACTGTCGGAAGCAGCGCGAGCTCAATTCTATGGGCCGCATCCCGGGCGGCCGCTCGGGGCCGAAGCGCCTGCGATGGATGCCGGCGGCGATGACCCGCCGCCGCCCTTCGCGGCGCTTACGCTGGCCATTGTCGCCGTTGATCACCTCGTGCTGCGCGGCGAGCCGCAGCGGCGCTGGCTGTCCCGCCTCGACGAGGCGGGTTGCTGGACGAGCGAGGCGGTGAATCCCTGACTCGCTGTTGACGGGTCCGATCCGGACCTACTGCGGAAAGTCCAGCGGCGGCGGACCCGGAGGCAGGATTCCTTCGTACTCGTAGTCACCCTTGCGCTCGTCGAACTCGGCGCGGATCTTCTCGCGCAGCTGTGCATCGCGGAAGAGGTCCACCATGGTCATCGCAAGAGCCTTCGATGCGTAAACGAGACCCTTGTGGCCGATCGACATGCCGCCCGAAGCGACCACGGCCCAGGAGTGCCAGGGGACGTCCTTGCCGGCGATCGGTGCCGCGAGGCTGATCGTGGGAACGTTGTAGCTGACGTCGCCGACGTCCGTTGAGCCTCCCGGCGGATTTTCCTCGGTCTCGCGAAGCGGACGCACCACCGCGTCCATGCCGACCTCGGGCTTGCCCGTGGCGCGCTGAATCGCCCTGGTAAAGGCCTCCTCCTCCTTCGTGTACTCGATATCGCCAAGCGCCTCGAGATTGGCCTGCAGCACTGCGCCGCCGGTGCGATTGGGAAGGATCTCGTGTACGCCGGAGATCAGCGTCAGCTTGTGGTCCACGTTCGCCATGATCGCGGCGCCCTCGGCCATGGCCTGGATGCGCTCGTAGACCGGCGTCATACCGGCGCGATCGCGGTCGCGCACGCGCACCCAGATCTTTGCGTAGTCGGGGACCACGTTCACAACCTTGCCGGCATCCATGATGTGGTAGTGGATTCGCACCGTGGGGCGCACGTGCTCGCGGTAGGCGTTGATGCCGTGCGTGTACAGCTCGAGGGCGTCGCCGGCGGAGCGGCCGTTCCAGGGATCTGCGGCGGCGTGGGCGGCCTGGCCGTTGAACTCCACGAGAAAGTCCACCAGCGCCTGCGTGCTCTGCACCGAGGCCTCGATCTTGTCGGCCGGGTGCCAGTCCATCATCACGTCGACGTCGTCGAAAGCGCCGGCACGGATCATCCACAGCTTGCCGAAGAACTTCTCTTCCGCCGGGGTGCCGTAATAGCGGATCGTTCCCGACAGCTCCCCGCTCTCGATCAGTTCCTTGACGGCGATCGCCGCGCCGAGCGACGCAGCGCCGAATACGTTGTGACCACAGCCGTGGCCCGGCGCGCCGGTCTCGATCGGTGAGCGTTCGGGCACGGCGGCCTGCGACAGGCCGGGGAGGGCGTCGAATTCGCCCATGATGCCGATGATCGGCTTGCCGCTGCCGTACTCGGCGACGAAGGCGGTCGGTATCTCACCAGTGCCGCGGGTCACACGAAAGCCGTGCTCCAGGGCGTGACGCACCAGGGCGTCGGAGGATTTCGTCTCGCGAAAAGCGATCTCCGCAGCCCGCCAGATCGTGTCGCTGAGATTCGCGAGAGCCTCGGCCTGCGCATCAACGGAAGCGATGATCTCCTGCTTCAGCGGATCCTCCGTTGCCGCCCCGGCGAAGGGCAGGTTCAGCGTGAGCGCGACGAGTGCGGCGCAGCCGAGGGACGCGCCCCTGCGAAGAGCGGTAAAGGGCCTCGAAATGGATTCGTTCATGGAGTGACTCAGCCTGTCTGGTTTATACGCAAGCGAGCCTATCGCCGTGCTGACCGAAACGCCAATGCTGTGCGGTACTGGCAACTGCTGGTTCCGAGCGTATTTCCTGCGCGGCCCGGGGTATTGCTCCGCTTCGCTGGGTAGGGGGACGCTGCGCTCCGCAATACGCCGAGCCGCGCCTGCCCAGTGCCAGCCCGCGATGACCATGCTGACGTCGCGCACGACGTTGATGAGCGCCCCGGGACGTGTCTGCGTAGGGAGCGTCCCCCTCCTCAGCGACCGCAGCGGACACGTCCCGGGGCGCGAGGACGCGCAGTAGACCAGCAACTCCATCTGCTCCCCTACTTCTGGGTGAAACGTGCATCATGAGCACTCCGAGCAAGCGAGGACAAAGCGCCATGGACGACAACACCGGCACAGCGCAGATCAGCCGCCGCAAGCTCCTGCGTGGCGGCAGCGCGCTGCTACTGGCCGGCGCCCCGGTCTCCGCGGCCCTGGGTCAGGGTGAAGCGGCCCTATCGGGCCTTGATCAGCGGTCCTTCACCATTCACGCAGGTTGGGCGCTGGTCTCGGACGCAGCCATGGAGACCGAGCTCAAGCGCGACGCCCAGCTGCTGATCCGCAACGGACGTATCGAAGCCGTCCGCGATCGGCCCTTTCTCGAGCAGCTTCCGCACCTCGATCTGTCGCGTGACCTCGTGCTGCCCGGGTTCATTTCCGGTCACACGCACTGCTGCAGCGCCACGCCGACACGGGGCATCATCGAAGGCGGGCGGTCCTATGCGCGGCCCCTCGAGCTGGTCGAGCGCCTGTCCGACGACGAGATGGATGCGCTGACGGCGCTCAATCTCGCCGAACTCATTCGTTCGGGTTGCACCACGCAGGTGGAGATGAGCCTGTCGCTGCGCCAGGCCGAAAGCTATGTGCGCGTTGCCGAGCGCCTCGGTGCCCGCGGCTACCCCGGCGGTATGATCCCCGCGATTGATCGCCTGTTCCCGATCTGGTTTCGCCAGTCCGACGATGTCCTCGCGGCGGCAGAGCCGGGAACGCTCGCCGAGATCGAGCGCAATCTCGCCTTCGCGCGGCGCAACATGAACCGCGACGGTGGCCTGATCAGACCGATGATGTCGCCCCATGCCTGCGACACGCAGACGCCGGCTACGCTGAAGGCGATTGCTGCCGCGGCGCGCGAGTTGGGCACGGGAGTCCATATTCATCTGTCCCAGGGCGCACGTGAGACCGCGACGGTGCGCCGCATGCATGGCATCACGCCGACGCAGTGGCTCGAATCCCTCGGTGTGCTGCAGGCCGGGCCGGTTTTCGGGGCGCACATGTCAGGACTGGACTGGGCTGTCGATGCGGCAATCCTCCGGCGCCACGGCGTGGTCTATGCCCACTGTCCCTCCGCGGGAGGAGCCGGCGGTGACACGCAGCCGCTGCCCGAGGCCCTGGGCGCCGACCTTGCGATCAACGTCGGTATCGACACACATTCGAACGACTATGTCGAGAACCTGAAACTGTCGGTGCTCTATGGCCAGGCGCGCCACGAACTGCTGAAGCGGTATACGGACATCGCACCGATCGCCGCGCCGTCGATCGAAACGATGCTCGATGCTGCGACGCGCGTGCCGGCGCGAGCTCTCGGTCGCGATGATCTCGGAGTTCTGCGCGCCGGTGCGCAGGCGGACCTCGTGTCTGTCGATGTCACGGGGATGCTCGGCGGCTCGGGTGCGTTGCCGCCGGAGCCGCTGAGCAACCTGCTTTACGCCAACGGGCGCATGGTGCGAACGGTGATGACCGCCGGGCGCCTCCAGGTCGAGCAGGGCCGCTTCATCGCCGCCGACAGCGCTCGCATCGTCGATGCCGGTGGCGCCGTGGTTCAGAAAATCTGGCGCCAGCTGCAAGACGAGGGCTGGTTCGCCTAGAAAAGTGTCCGGTCGGCGTCGCCGGCTCGCGCTCCTGGCCCGGCGCGGGCGCTGAATCGAGCCCCGCACCGGTCGCTGGCAACCGCGCCTAAAGTTGAATTTCCAGACCGGATGCTTTCGCCAATACTCCTGACCCCAAACCGCTTTTTTCAATGTCGAGAATGCAGGAGAAAAACTCATGAGCGAGACGGTCGTAATCGTAGATGCCTGTCGAACCGCGATTGGCGCCTTTGGCGGCAGCCTGGCCAGCGTACCGGCGCCGGAGCTGGGAGCGCGTGTGATCGCGGGCCTTCTTGAACGCACCGGGCTCGACCCTGCGCTGGTCGACGAAGTCATCATGGGCCAGGTGCTCACCGGCGGCAGTGGCCAGAACCCGGCTCGTCAGGCCGCCCTGAAGGCCGGACTTCCGGTCACCGTTTCGGCGCTGACAATCAACAAGGTCTGCGGCAGCGGCCTCAAGGCGGCGCAGCTCGCGCGGCAGGCGATTCTCGCCGGCGACGCCGAGATCGTGATTGCCGGCGGCCAGGAAAATATGAGCGCCGCTCCCCATGTGCTGCCGAACTCGCGCAACGGCACCAAGATGGGCGACTGGAAGATGGTCGACACGATGATCGTCGACGGACTGACCGACGCCTTCAACGGCTATCACATGGGTGTGACCGCCGAAAACATCGCCGGCGACTTCGATATCAGCCGTGAGGACCAGGACGCCTTTGCCGCCGAGTCGCAGGCGCGCGCTGCCAAGGCGCTCGAAAACAAGGTGTTTGCCGACGAAATCATTCCCGTTGAAATTCCGCAGCGCAAGGGCGACCCGGTGGTATTCGACACGGACGAATTCCCCCGGCCGGGTACGACGGCCGATACGCTCGCCAGGCTGCGTCCTGCCTTCAACAAGGAAGGCTCGGTTACCGCCGGCAACGCCTCGGGCCTGAATGACGGCGCAGCCGCTGTGCTGGTGATGACCGCTGCCAAAGCCGCAGAGCTGGGCCTGACGCCCCTGGCCACGATCGCCGCCTGTGCCAGCGCCGGCGTGGATCCGCGCATCATGGGCACAGGACCGATACCGGCCTCGCAGCGCGTCCTCGAACGCGCCGGATGGTCGGTTGAGGACCTGGATGTTGTCGAGGCGAACGAAGCCTTCGCAGCGCAGGCGCTATCGGTCAACCGCAGCCTCGGCTGGGACCCCGCCAAGGTCAACGTCAACGGCGGTGCCATCGCCCTCGGCCATCCCATCGGCGCCTCGGGCGCCCGCGTACTGGTAAGTCTGCTCCACGAGATGAAGCGCCGCGATGCGAAAAAGGGCCTTGCCACGCTCTGTATCGGCGGTGGTCTCGGAGTGGCGCTGGCCGCGGAGCGGGCCTGATTCGGCCTACCCGGCTGCTGCCGGAAAATCGATGACTACTGCGTCCGTGTCATTCGCGGGCTTGCCGCGGGCCCGGCGCCGGGCCTCGACGCGCGCCGGGGCGCACTGCGTGTCGTCCTGCAGGATGACCACGCATTCCAGGCACTGCACGCATTCGTTGTAGTCGATCTCACCGCTTTTGCGGATTGCCGCCGTCTCGCACCTGACCGCGCACAGCTGGCAGGGGCTGCCGCACTCGCTGCGCCTGGGAATGAGGCTGAAGATCCGGAAGCGTCCGAGAACGGCCAGGCCCGCGCCCAGGGGGCAGACATAGCGGCAGTAGAACTTGTTGATGAAGAGGCCGAGGCCGAGGAGCGCGACGGCGTAGATCACGAAGGGCCATTCGCGAACAAAGTTGAGCGTGACGGCGGTCTTGAAGGGCTCGACCTCGGCACCCTGCTCGGCGAGCTGCAGGGACTCGAAGGCCAGGCCCATCAGGACGGCGAGCACCGCGTACTTCAGGTAGATGAGCCGTCCGTGCCAGCGCGGGCTGACACGCCACTGGCGGATACGCAGCTTCTGCGCGACCCAGGCGACGAAGGACTGCATCACGCCAAAGGGGCAGAGCCAGCCGCAGAACAGGCCGCGGCCCACGATGAACAGCGACGCGAAAGTGTAGATCCAGAGGATGAACAGCACGGGATCGAGCAGGAACATATCGAGCTTGAAGCCGTCGCGAAGGGCAAGCTGGATCGCGAAGATATTCACCACGGAGAGCTGGCCCTGGGCATAGAAGCCGATAAAGAACAGGGTGAAGGCCAGGAAGGCGATGCGGAAATTGCGGAAGGCCAGCGGGCGCGCGGTCAGGCGCCGCTGCATCGCGAAGGCCACGCTGAGCAGGCCCAGCCCCGCGAGCAGCACGGCCACGGGCAGGGCGCGCGACTCCCACATGCGCATCCACATCGGCCTCGGCAGCGCAGGGCCGCTGCTTTCGACTTCGACGAACAGCTCTGCGGGAAGCTGGTACTCCTGGTCAACAAAGCTTGCCGATTCGCTGACGAGATGATTCTTCTTCAATTCCACCAGCAGCTGCAGCTGCATCGGGGCGCTCGGGTTCAGGCCCGCCTGTGCACGGGTCCGGAAGATTTTCATGTTGTCGAGCTTCGGCGCCGCGGGCATGAGTTCAATCCCGTTGGCGTCGACGAAGTTCGTATCGCGGATATTGATTGGTGCGCCGCCCTGCATGAGGCTGATGCGGTCGGGTACGGTCCCGGGCTTGTAGTCGTAGGGTACGTAGCCGTAGAAGCCTTCGGACATAAGAAAAAACGCGTGCTCGTTGGGTCGAAGTTTTTCATTCAGGAATTCGAAACCCTCGTCGCCGAGTAGATTGCGACCGACCGTCGGCACGTTCAGGTAGCCGTAGTAGATGGTGATGTCGTCGCCTTCGAAGAGATCGAGGTTGTCGTCGTAAAAGTCCTCGAGGTCGCTGCCGAGCGCTTCTTCAACAGTGGCGCGGTCCAGGCTCCAGCGCCGAATCAGTTGCTCTTCCAGCAGTTCATCCCAGCTCTTTTCCTCGAAGACATCGCTGCGGACCTCGGCGGGCGCACCCTGCGCGAAGGCCTCGATGCGGTCCCGCGCCAGCTTGAGGGCCGACACGAGCACCGTGTCGTTGGCGATGTTGACCGATACCGTAGCCTTGGTGACGCCGTCGAAATAGGTCACATCGCTGTCGGCCCGGCCGCGGCCCCCGCCGACGACGATCTGTTCCGTGATGCCATGGCCGGCGTACTGGGCCAGAAAGTCGAGAAAGGGCTGCGGCCCCAGGCCGTGCATGAAGATCGGCTCATGGTGATACAGCACCTCGACGCCGCGCAGTTCGCCGTCCCTGTCGATGCCGATGAGGAAGTTCATCTGCTCGCCGGAGAAGCCCGGGAAATCCACGAGGTCCTTGCTTTCATAGGCGTATCCAATCACCTCGTTGAGCTGGTACACGGGCCAGGCCGGCGTGCCGGCATCGACTTCCTTGTCGCCGATGACCGTGGCTTTCGGGAACATGGTCTGGATCAGCGAAGTGATGCCCGCGTCTCCCGGCTCGTCGCGGGCCTCGAGCCCGGGCGAGACGATGGCGGCAACGACGAGCATCACCGTGGCCAGCATTTGGCCCGGAGACGGACGTGAGTTGCTGCGGGTCATGCGCGGCTGACCCGGCGCGAGCATCGCTTTCTCATTGTTTTCTCAGGATTTGTCCAGGGTATATCCGTAGTATCCGCATCCAGTCGCCGGCGGCAATGCGACCTTGAGGGCGCAGCCCTGCGACGATAGTAGATAGCGATGCGCCTCGCCGGAAGCGCATGGCTGTCGCTGGAGGCGCCGATCAGCCTGGCGTCGGTGATTCCCGGGGGAAACATGAACTGCCTGACTCGACCTGACTCCACGGCCTCCGCGACGGCGGTGCCCGATAGCGGACCCCTGGGGCCTTCGCATCGTGCGCCCTTTGCGCGCGCCGGTCTGTGCAGCGCGCTTGCTGCGGCCCTGGCCTCGCTCCCGACAGCCGATGCGAGCGCGCAGGAGCCAGATCGAATCGAGGAAATCTACGTTATCGCCACCGCGCTTTCGAGCGGTGATCTGGATCCCGGTCGTCTGCCCTATGCCGTGCAGTCCTTCTCGGCGGAAGACCTCGACCAGCCCGGCTATTACTCCGTCGTCGATCTGCTGCGCCAGCGCGCCGGCAGCATCACCGCCAACGATGCGCAGAACAACCGCCTGCAGCCCGATATCCAGTTTCGTGGCTTCACCGCCTCGCCGCTCCTCGGTCTGTCGCAGGGTGTTGCCATCTACCAGAACGGTGCCCGCATCAACGAGGTGTTTGGCGATACGGTGAACTGGGACCTGCTGCCGACCAGCAGTTTCGAAAGCATGAATCTCGTCGCCGGATCCAACCCGGTGTACGGGCTCAATGCAATCGGCGGTGCGCTGACGTTGCGCACGAAAACGGGCTTCAGCTCGGAAGGCGGAAGCCTCGATCTGACCGCGGGTTCCTACGGCTCGCGTGACATCGGCTTCACGCAGGGCGGAAACAACGGCAACTGGGGCTATTTCATCGCTTTCGAATCGATGGAGGAGGATGGTTGGCGGGACTTCTCCGAGTCCGAGGCAGCCAACGCTTACGGCTCGATCAGCTGGCGCGCCGAGAAGCAGGAGCTCGATCTCTTCCTGAATATCGGTGATACCTCGCTGCGCGGCAATGGCGCCGTGCCCCTCGACCTGTTGCGAGCCGATCGCACGTCCGTGTTCACGCACCCCGACGCCACGGACAACGAGCTGACGCAGGTCAGCGTGTCCTACCGCTATTTCTTCGATGCCGGCACAGAGCTCAGCGTATCGGGCTTCTCGCGCCAGTTGGAGGTCAACAGCTTCAACGGTGACGGCACGGAATTCGAGGAATGCGGCGAAGATGACGATGATGACGACTTCGACGGCATGGACAGCGATACGGACATGGACGGCGAAGACGAGGACGACGAATTCGAGGGGTTTCTCTGCCACGATGAGGACGGTCCCGTGCAGGACCTCGACGGTCAGCTGGTCGCCGAAGACTTCAATGCGATCAACAATCGCAGCCGCCGCGAGCAGGACAGCCTCGGCTTCACGCTACAGCTGTTGCTCAACCGCGACTGGGGCGGCGTTGCCAATCAAGCCGTGTTTGGTATCGACTATTTTTACGGTGAGACCGACTTCAGTTCGAGCGTTGAGTTCTCCCGGCTGACGGAGCAGCGGGGGACGACGCTGACGGGCCGCTTCTACGCGGACGGTTTCGTTACCCTGCAGTCCGAGCTCGAGACCTTCTCGGTGTTCGCCAGCGACGCCATCTCGATCAGCGACAGGCTTACGCTCACGCTGTCAGGGCGCTTTAACGGCACACACGTGGACAACGTGGATCCCTCGGGGCTGAATCCGGCGCTCGAAGGCAGCCACCACTACGAGCGCCTCAATGGCGGGATTGGTCTGCAGTACGACACGAGCGATCGCACCGCCTTCTATACCAGCGTACAGCAGAGCTCGCGCACGCCCACCCCCGTCGAACTGGCGTGCTCGGAACCGGATGCGCCGTGCAACCTGCCCAACAGCTTTCTCGCCGACCCGCCGCTCGATGATGTCGTTGCGCGCAGCTTCGAGCTCGGCATTCGCGGCTCCACGGAGTATCTGAGCGCCTGGCGTGTTGGCATGTTTTACACGCTCAGCCAGAACGACATCCTGTTCCAGACCACCGGTGGCGTGTCCTCGAGCGAGGGCTTCTTCGAGAATGCCGCCGATACGCTGCGCCAGGGCGTCGAGCTCGAACTGGCCGGCGGCATGGAGCGCTTCAGCTGGTACCTGAATTACAGCTTCCTGGCGGCCACCTACGACGACCCGTTTGTGTCGAGCAGCCCGAACAACCCCGCCGCCGAGGACGGTCGCCTGTTGGTGGCGTCGGGCAGCGATATTCCCGGGTTGCCCGACCACAACGTGAAGTTCGGGGCGGCGACGCAGGCGCTCGAATGGCTCACGTTCGGGGTGGATTTTCGCGGAGCCAGCGGCGTGTACCTGCGAGGTGACGAGGCCAACGTCGATGCAAAGACCGACGAATGGTTCGTAACCGACCTCTATGCCGCCGTCGCACTCGGCGATCACTTCCGCATCGAGGCGCGCGTCGACAACCTCTTCGATGAGGAATACGAGACTTTCGGTCTGTACGGCGAAGCCGATGAGGTGCTGGAGGATGTCGAGGACGAAAGCGGTCGATTCCTGGGTCCGGCGGCACCGCGTTTCTACTGGCTGACGCTGTCCGCCGACTGGTAGCGGGTCTCAACCGGTTCGCGTCCCTCAGACAGGAGCGCGCATTACAGTCGCGATAGTCGTTAGATTGCCCTGAATTAGCCGTGTGGTAATAGTGCACAGTCCCGAAACGGAAGGGGCGGCGAGTGTTCTCGTCGCCCTTTTTTTCGATCCGTGTTGCACTTCACGTCGCGGGAAAGCCCTGTGGATCAAGGCTTTTTCGCCACGCTTCCCAAGGCCTCGCGAGTCTTTAGACGTAAGTACTGGGATTTCCATAGCTTCAAGCAGCACGCCAAAAGCACACGGGTGCCACATATAACGGCCAATTGGCCGCCTTCACCCCTTCTCGCATAGTCGCCCGCAGTTCTCGCGCTGCGCAAGACCAGTCGCCGAGATCGCGGTTCCGATGCCTGATCTGCTGCCTGCGCGGCGCTGGGCGTCTTTCCATACCGCCGGCCATACCGCCGACCATAACGGCACAACAATAGCGCCATACGCGTCTCACTATAGGGGAATTTGATCATGAAGAAGTTTGTACTGTGCAAGCGCATCCTGCCCGCTGCTATCGGCGCTGCGATGAGCCTGCCGGCCATGGCCGCCGTCGAGGTGTACAACGAAGACGGAACGACCCTGTCCTTCGATGCATCCTTCAACGCCTTCTTTTCGTCCACCAGCACGGAAACCGAGGTCGATAACGTCCAGACGGCATCGCGCGACCAGGCGCGCGTGCGCTCGGGCTTTCTACCGAACTGGTTCGGCGCAAACTTCACCAAGGACGTCGGCAACTTCAAGCTCGGCGGTCGCGCCTCGTTCTGGGTGTCGATCAACGACAACGATGAAACGCCCACGGACGGCCTGATCGACACGCGCCAGTTCTACGGTACCGTTGATTCATCCTGGGGGCAGATCCTCGTCGGCAAGGATTTCACGCTCTACAACCGCAGCAACATCTTCGGCGACGAAATCCTTCTCGGCTACGGCATGACCAATGACACGCTCGGTCTCGTCGACAGCGGCTACGTTTCCTTCGGCAATATCGGCAGCGGCTATATCTATCCGATGCCGACCTCGCAGATCACCTACCGCTCGCCGGACGTCGGTGGCTTCAAGCTCTCCGTGGGCCTCATGGATCCGTCGCGCACGGCTACCGATGCCAACGGAAACGTCGATGCGGCTGCCGAAGAGAGTTCGCCGCGCCTCGAGGGCGAACTGACCTTCAATACCGCGTTTTCGGATGTCAGCAACCTCAACCTCTGGTTGGGTTTCCTCAGCCAGACCTCCGAGGGCGCTGCCGAGGAGATCGAGTCGCAGGGCGTATCCTACGGCGTCAAGTACAAGGTTGGCGGACTCAGCCTCCACGCGTCGGGCTATGACGGTGAAGGGGTCGGCTTCCTCGTCGGCACCGCGGATAACAAGGGCCTGGGTCTGAACGCTCTCAACGTCATTCAGGAAAACGGTGACGAGGTGGACAGCACCGGTTACCTGCTGCAGGGCGCCTACACCTTCGGTGACACGCGCGCCGTGCTCTCCTATGGCAACTCGCAGATCGACAACTCCGACCAGTGGGAGAACGAGACCACCACCGCCGCGCTGTTCCACAGCTTCCACCCGAACCTGATCGGCGTTCTCGAGTACACGATGAACGAGATCTCCTACGGTGGCGGCGCCGTGTCGGCCGCGATGATCGAAGAAGAGGCTGATGCGATCGCCATTGGCCTGATCGTGAATTTCTAGAGCTTATTGCGGTGAACTACCGTGGCCTGGCCCCTCGCGGGGCCAGGCCTTTTTTTTGGGAACTGTTCTTGAGCCCGGATCCTCAGAAAGGAGGCAGTCGAAGGCAAAAGCCCGTACTACCAAGGGACTAAGCACAAAACCACCAAAGTACACTACAGGCGCCTTCGCCTTCCTCTCTATCCTGTGCCCCATGGCTTCTCGATGGGGCCGCCTTCGGGCATCCGTTTTGGCAAGCGCCGTTTCCGGGCACGTATGAACTGTGATCCGGCACGTTTTCAGTGCGCTCAGCGCCACGGCGGCCCGCAAAACACACTCGCACTCATAATGAGGTGACAAACAGATGATCTATGCACAGCCTGGTGAGGAAGGAGCAGTCGTCTCCTTCAAAGCCCGCTACGACAACTTTATTGGAGGTGACTGGGTCGCTCCCGTGGACGGCCAGTACTTCGACAACATTTCGCCGGTGACCGGCGAGCCCTTCTGCCAGGTTCCACGCTCGTCTGCTGCCGACATCGAACTGGCGCTGGACGCCGCCCACAAGGTCGAGCATGCCTGGGGCACCACTTCCGTCACCGAGCGTTCCAATATCCTCCTCAAGATCGCAGATCGCATCGAGGCCAATCTCGAGAAGCTGGCCGTGGCGGAGACCTGGGACAACGGCAAGGCCGTCCGCGAGACGCTGAACGCCGACATTCCCCTGGCGGCGGATCACTTCCGCTACTTCGCCGGCTGCCTGCGTGCCCAGGAAGGCAGCATGGCCGAGATCGACTCGAAGACCGTGGCTTATCACATCCACGAGCCCATCGGCGTGGTCGGTCAGATCATTCCCTGGAACTTCCCGATTCTCATGGCGGCATGGAAGCTCGCTCCGGCCCTGGCCGGCGGCAACTGCGTGATTCTCAAGCCCGCCGAGCAGACGCCCGCCTCGATCCTCGTGCTGATGGAAATCATCGGTGACCTGCTGCCGCCCGGCGTGCTCAACGTCGTTAACGGCTACGGCGCCGAGGCCGGTCAGGCCCTGGCCACCAGCACGCGTATCGGCAAGATCGCCTTCACGGGCTCCACGCCCGTCGGCCACCACATTCTGCGCTGCGCGGCGGAGACGCTCATTCCGTCGACGGTGGAACTCGGCGGCAAGTCGCCGAATATCTACTTCAGCGACATCATGCAGCACGAAGACGAGTTCGTGAGCAAGGCCGTCGAGGGTACGGTTCTGGCGTTCTTCAACCAGGGTGAGGTCTGCACCTGTCCCTCGCGCGCGCTGATCCAGGAAGACATGTACGAGGACTTCATGGAGCGCGTGCTCGCTCGCGCCAAGCAGATCAAGCGCGGAAGCCCGCTCGACCCCGAGTGCATGGTTGGCGCTCAGGCGTCCAAGGAGCAGTACGACAAGATCCTCAGCTACATCGAGATCGGTCGTGCCGAAGGCGCCGAGGTGCTTCTCGGCGGCGGTCCCGAGACGCTGGACGGTAACCTGACCTCCGGCTACTACGTGCAGCCGACGCTGCTCAAGGGCACCAACGACATGCGCGTCTTCCAGGAGGAGATCTTCGGCCCGGTGGTCGGTGTGACGACCTTCAAGACCGAGGAAGAAGCCCTGGCCATCGCCAACGACACGGACTTCGGTCTTGGTTCCGGCGTCTGGACGCGCGACATGAACCGTTCCTACCGCATGGCCCGCGGCATCAAGGCCGGCCGTGTATGGACGAACTGCTACCACGCCTACCCGGCCCACGCGGCCTTTGGCGGCTACAAGAAGTCCGGTATCGGTCGGGAAACGCACAAGGTGGCGCTCGAGCACTACCAGCAGACCAAGAACATCCTTGTCAGCTACGACACGAATCCGCTCGGATTCTTCTGATCCTGCCGCGCCCGTCGCGCCGCTGGCGCGGCGGGTGCAGCGGATACTGCCATGGTGAGATGGCTATCCTTGCCCCGGCCTCTGGCCGGGGTTTTTTTTGGGTTCTGATTTCCCGGCCTGCACCGCGGCGCAGTGACTCTCTGCACGGCGGGCCACGGGAGCTCCGGCAGGCGTTCCATCGTTGCGCCCCGGCATAAGCAGAAAAGTCATCCCAAAGTACAGTGTTCACTCGCGAGTGGGCTCTCTAACATGTCGTCATCTGCCCCCTCCGGCTTTCCTGGAGAGCGGGGCAGACAGCGTCGGAAACCTGGGCGTTGAACGACTCTTCAACACTGGAAAAAAGGATCACCCTATGTGGACCAAGCCTGAGTATGTAGACCTGCGTGTCGGCTTCGAAGTCACGATGTACTTCAGCGTACGCTGAGTCGGCTGCTGTCGGCGTTTTGGGGCTCGGCCCCGGGCGCCGGCTTCTTTACTTCCCGGAATACTTCCAAGGCCGGAACGAGCTGATATCGGGCAACTGGCTCAACACGAGCCTCGCTGCCGGTTGGTTCGCGGCTTCATCTCCAAAACAGATCTACTAAACGACCATGCGTGTCCGCGTTCTAGGATCAGCGGCTGGGGGAGGCTTTCCCCAGTGGAACTGTAACTGCACCAACTGCTACGGCGTCCGCAACGGCAAGCTGAAGGCGCGGGCGCGCACGCAGTCATCGATCGCCGTGAGCATGGACGGGGAGCGCTGGATCGTGTTCAACGCCTCGCCCGACATCCGCGTCCAGCTTGAGAATTTTCCTGCAATTCACCCTCGCGGGCTGCGCGGAACTGGCATTCAGGCCATCGTGCTCGTCGACAGTCAGATCGACCACAGCACGGGGCTTCTCATGCTGCGCGAGGGCTGCCCGATCACGGTTTACACCACGGACATGGTGGAGCAGGACCTGCGCACGGGCTTTCCGATTCTGGAGCTGCTGCGCAGCTGGAACGGCGGTATCGATCACCACCGCCTGGCCATCGACGGAAGCGCTTTCCAGGTCGAGGGCGTGGAGCGCCTGAAGATCACCGCGGTCCCCCTCAGTGGCAAGGCTCCGCCTTACTCGCCACACCGCCACGACCCACATCCCGGCGATAACATCGGGATTCTTGTTGAGGACACGGTTGACGGCAGCACGCTGTTCTATGCTCCGGGCCTCGGTGAGGTGGACGACCGCCTTCTCGGCATCATGCAGCGTGCCGACTGTCTGCTGGTGGACGGCACGTTCTGGCAGGAGGACGAGATGATCGTTGCCGGTGTTGGATCAAAGCTTGCGAGCGAAATGGGCCACCTGCCGCAGTCCGGCGAGGGCGGAATGATCGAGCGCCTGCGCGGCCTTGATCGCCCGCGCAAGGTGCTCATTCACATCAACAATACCAATCCGATCCTCGTTGAGGATTCACCCGAGCGTCGGATCCTTGATGCGGAGCGTATCGAGGTGGCCTACGACGGCATGGAGATCGACCTCGGAGCGCCCCCTGTCATCCCGCCGGTGCACAAGCGCGGGGACGGCAGCAGCGAGGACGGGAGCAGTGAGGAGGTAGCGGCCCATGCCTGAGGCACTTAACGTAGTGGTCAGCAGTCCCGAAACGACGGCGGCACACGACGACCGCCGCGCCTGGAGCCGCGAGGCGTTCGAGGCGCGCCTGCGCGCCAAGGGCTCGCTCTACCATATCCACCACCCCTACCATCGCGCGATGTACGCCGGTGAGCTTTCCCGCGAGCAGATTCAGGCCTGGGTGGCAAACCGTTACTATTACCAGATTCAGATACCGATCAAGGACGCGGCCGTTCTCGCCAACTGCCCCGACCAGGCAGTCCGTCAGCACTGGATCCAGCGCATCCTCGATCACGACGGCCACGAGGGGGATCGGGGAGGCATCGAGGCCTGGCTGCAGCTCGGCGAGGCCGTGGGACTGCATCGCGAGGAAGTGCAGGATCTGCGCCACGTGCTGCCCGGCGTGCGCTTCGCCGTCGACGCTTACGTGAGTTTTGCGCGCCGTGCGACCTGGCAGGAAGCGGCCTGTTCATCGCTCACGGAAATGTTTGCGCCCGAGATTCATCAGAGCCGCCTCGACAGCTGGCCCGATCACTACCAGTGGATCGATGGCAGCGGTCTGTCCTACTTCCGCAAGCGCCTGAGCGAGGCCCGACGCGATGTGGAGCACGGCCTGCGCATTACCCTCGATCATTTCCGGACGCGGGAACAGCAGGAACACGCGCTCGACATTCTCCAGTTCAAGCTCAATGTGCTGTGGAGTCTGCTCGATGCCCTGACCATGGCCTGCGTTCACCGCACGCCGCCTTTTCACAGCTGTCCCGATCAGTCTTCACTGCCGGAGAACCTTGTCCGTGTCGGATGAATTGTCGGATGAATTGTCGGGTGAACTGTCGGATGAATCGGCGGATGAATCGGCGGATAAATCGGTGGATGAATCGAAGGCTGAATCCGCACGGGCGGCCGTCACCCCGGCGATCAGCCTCGATGTGGTTCCAAGGCTCCATCGGCACTTCCGCTTTCAGTGGGAGCCGGCGCAGGATGCCCACGTGCTCCTGTACCCCGAAGGCATGATCAAGCTCAACGGCAGTGCCGGCGAGATTCTCGCCTGCGTCGACGGCGAGCAATCCGTTGCCGCGATCATTGCCGAGCTGCAGCAGAAGTTTCCGGAGGCCGGCGATCTGGCCGACGATGTGAAGCAGTTTCTTGCGGTTGCCCATGACAAGCGCTGGATCGAACTCTGAGGAAACGGCGGCGATCTCGCCGCCGCTGTGGCTGCTCGCCGAGCTCACCTACCGCTGCCCGCTGCAGTGCCCCTATTGCTCCAACCCGGTGGATTTTGCGGCGCTGCGCGAGGAGCTGAGTACGGAGCAGTGGGTCTCGGTCCTGCGCCAGGCGCGCGAGATGGGCGCGGCGCAGCTCGGTCTTTCCGGCGGTGAGCCGCTGGTACGCCAGGACCTCGAGGAACTCGTCGCCGAGGCCCGCAGCCTCGGCTATTACAGCAATCTGATTACCTCGGGCGTGGGGCTGACGGAGGCTCGCGTCGCAGCGCTTCGCGAAGCCGGTCTCGACCACATCCAGGTGAGCTTTCAGTCCAGCGACGCCGAGGTCAACGAGATGCTGTCGGGCTCGCGCAAGGCCTTCGAGCATAAGTTGGCGATGGCGCGGGCGGTCAAGGAGCAGGGCTATCCCATGGTGCTGAACTTCGTTCTGCACCGCCACAACATCGACCAGGTGGGCGACATCCTGGCCTTGTCAGAGCGCCTCAGGGCGGATTACGTGGAGCTGGCGAACGTGCAGTACCACGGCTGGGCACAGCACAATCGCGATGCGCTCATCCCCAGCCGCGAGCAGCTCGAACGCGCGGAGGCACTAACCAACGCCTACCGTGAAGCCAATCCCGACGGCATGACGCTGTACTTCGTTGTGCCCGATTACTACGAGCAGCGGCCGAACCCGTGCATGAACGGCTGGGCGTCGATGTTTCTGACCGTGGCGCCGGATGGCACAGCGCTGCCCTGCCACAGCGCGCGCTCGCTGCCGCTGGACTTTCCCAACGTGCGCGAGCACTCGCTGCGCGACCTCTGGTTCGGTGCCGAGGCCTTCAACGCCTACCGCGGCGACGACTGGATGAAGGAGCCCTGCCGGAGCTGCCCGGAAAAGGCGCGGGATTTCGGCGGTTGCCGCTGCCAGGCCTTCGCACTCACGGGCGACGCGCGCAACGCCGATCCGGTCTGCGCCAAGGCACCGGACCGGGGGCTCATTGACACAGCGCTGCGCGAGGCCAACGATCATCATCGCCAGCCCCTGCCGCTGACCTTTCGCAATCCGCGCAACTCTGCGGATATCCTTGCGACGGGCTGATCGGCGACGGTTGGCTCGCCAAAATATCCCGGCCGATTAGAGGAGGTTCCAACTTGCGGCGCAGCACGCCTGTTCTGGCAGTACTTTTTTCTCTGCTTGCGCTTCTGTGGGGCGCGCCGGCATCGGCGCAGGCTCCAGGCGAGCTGCCGGCGGTGCGCGTTGCCGTTCTCAAGTACGGCACTGCGAACTGGGAACTCGAGCTGATCCGGCAGCTCGGCCTCGACACAGCGCGCGGCTTTCGCCTCGAGCTGCTGCAGCGCGTATCGCCGAATGCGTCGCTGGTGGCGCTGCAGGGTGGCGCCGCCGACTTCACCGTGTCGGACTGGCTGTGGGTGGCACAGCAGCACGCGCAGCAGCGCGAGTACCGCTTCTACCCCTACTCCTCGGCCGTGGGAGAGCTGCTTGTTCCGCCGCAGAGCGCTATCCGCGGCCTTGCCGACCTTGAGGGAGCCGAACTCGGCGTCGCCGGGGGCGCCGAGGACAAGTCCTGGCTGTTGTTCCAGGCCTATGCAAAGGGCGAGGGGCTTGACCTCGGCGAACTCGCCAAGCCGCGCTACGCCGCGCCACCGCTCCTCAACGGGCTCGCAAGCACGGGCCGGCTCGACGCCGTGCTGACCTACTGGCACTACGCGGCGCGTCTCAAGGCCACGGGTTTTCGGCCCGTGCTCAGCCTCGAGCAGGTCCTCGGCCGTCTCGGCGTGCAGTCGACGCTGCCGATGCTGGGCTGGGTATTCTCGGCGCAGCTGGCCGAGGAGGCACCGGAGCGCGTCGATGCCTTTCTTTCCGCCTCCTACGAGGCCAAGCGCCTTCTGCTCAGCGACGACGAGAGCTGGGAGCGCGTGCGTCCGCTGATGCAGGCCGACAGCGAGGCCGTGTTCATCGAGCTTCGCAATGGCTACCGCGCAGGTGTTCCCGGAGCATTTGGCGAGGACGAAATCGAGGCCATCGAGCGTGTCGCGGCAATCGTGGCGGCGGCGCGGGCCCCGTCGAAGGCCGCGGATTCCGGGCCAACGCTGCCCGCATCCGTGTTCTGGCTGCGCCGCGACCTGCAGGCTCCCTGAGGCTTGGCTGCGCTGGCCCAGCCCGGCCTGGCGCGCCTGGCGTCGCTGGCCGGATTTTTCCTCGCCTGGCAGCTGATCGTCTGGGTCGCCGCGCCGGCCCTGCTCCCGGGGCCCATCGAGGTCTCGCAGCGCCTGGGGGAGCAGTGGGTGAGTGGTGAGCTTCCGGAGCATCTCGGGATCACCCTGTTTCGCGTGCTCAGCAGTTTTCTGCTGGCGATGATCGCGGGCCTGGCCCTGGGCATGCTGCTCGGGCATTCGCGGCGGGCCGATCTGGCCCTCGATGGCCTGCTTACGGTTTTTCTGAACATTCCCGCCCTCGTGGTGATCATTCTCTGCTTCATCTGGTTCGGTCTGAACGAGGTTGCGGTGATCGTTGCCGTGGTGCTCAACAAGGCGCCGACGATGACCGTGATCTTCCGCGAAGGCGTGCGCGCCATTGATCGCGGTCTGCTCGAGGTGGGCGAGGTTTATCGCCTGTCGCGGCGCCGGCGCTTTCTGCGCATCTACATGCCTCAGCTCTACCCCTACTGTCTTGCAGCGACGCGCTCGGGTCTCGCGCTGGTGTGGAAAATCGTCCTCGTAGTGGAGCTCCTCGGCTGCAGCGAAGGGCTGGGATTTCAGCTCGGCGTGTTCTTTCAGTACTTCGACATCACCGGGATCCTCGCCTACACCTTCGCCTTTATCATGCTCATTCTGCTGATCGAGGGCCTGCTGCTGAGGCCCTGGGAGCGCGCCGTGCTCCGGTGGCGTGGTTGAGAAATGGAGTCGCGAAGATGAGCGCGCTGGTCAAGCTCGAGCTCGAAGCCAAGGCCTTTGACGGTGGTGCGGCGGTGCTCGGCGGTATCGAGCTCAGCCTCGACGACGGCGAGTTTCTTGCGCTGCTGGGCCCGTCGGGCGCCGGCAAAACCACCCTGCTGCGCATTCTTGCGCGTCTCGATCGGGAGTTTCTCGGCCGCCTGAACTGGGCTCGCGACGACCTGCGCCTTGCCTATCTGTTCCAGGAGTCGCGATTGATGCCGTGGCTCAGCGCCTGCGACAACATCGCTCTGGTGGTGAACGGCGATCGTGACCGTGCCCGCGAGGCGCTGGGTCGCGTCGGTCTCGGCGCCGTTGCCTCGCGCTATCCGCATCAGCTTTCCGGCGGCATGCAGCGCCGCGTAGCGCTCGCCCGTGCCCTGGTCGTCGAGCCGCAGCTGCTGCTCCTCGATGAGCCCTTCGTGTCCCTTGATCAGCCTGCCGCCCGCGAGCTGAGGTCGCTGCTCCTTGCGTACTGGGAGGAGTCGCGCCCGGCGGTGGTGCTGGTATCGCACGACCTGCAGGAGGCTGTCAGCCTCGCCGATCGCCTCTGCTTTCTCGGTGGGACCCCGGCACGTGTGGTGCACCAGCTGAAGTCGGAGCTCGGGCGGCCCCGCGATCCGGGCGCTGCCGACCTGCAG
This sequence comes from Halieaceae bacterium, assembly GCA_036351355.1. GTDB lineage: Bacteria > Pseudomonadota > Gammaproteobacteria > Pseudomonadales > Halieaceae > Congregibacter. The sequence continues at coordinate 35,992 of JAZBOX010000158.1, read as the reverse complement.
CGCTTTACAGAATCCCTGCTGCACGATCACCCCGACCTGCTCAGGGGTATCGTCAGCCTGGCGACGTAGCTTGCTATACTCCGCCGGCTGGTTAAAAAATAAACGAACAGCCGGGGAATCGAATCGCTGCAATGAACGACGTGATCAAGCCACAGGAACCGCTGCGACACTTTCCCTTTGCCGATGGGCTCGGCGAGGTCAACAGTCGCCTCGATCGGGTGCATACGGCGGTTTCTGACAACTTCAATCCGCGCGATGCCGCGCTTGAGATTGCCCAGAAGCTGCGCCCCGATGAGTCGGCCTGCGTGATGTTTTTCTGCAGCCCGCGCTACGACCTCAAGGTGCTTGCCGAGGCGCTCAAGGGCCATTTTGTCGGCACCACGCTGATCGGCTGCACAACGGCGGGTGAGATCTCCCAGCGGGGTCTCACGGAGAATTCGATCACGGCCCTGAGCCTCCCCAAGAGCCACTTTGTTGTGGAGGCCATGCTGCTCGACCAGCTGGCCTTCGTTGGAGGGGACCGCATTTCCGCCGCGGTGCAGGACAAGGTCTACGCCCTCGAGAAGCGCGCGATCGCCATGGCGCCCGGCCAGAATTTTGCCTTCGCCCTTCTCGACGGCACGTCGATCCGCGAGGAGATCATGCTCGGACTGCTCGCCGACACGCTCGGCGGCATGCCCCTGATCGGTGGATCCGCCGGCGACGGTCTCGATTTCGGCGACACCTACGTCTTTCACAACGGCGAGTTCCACTCCGGGGCTGCAGTCATGTTGCTGGTCAATACGCGCTGCCCCTTCCGCGTCGTTTCCGGTCATCACTTCGGCGCGCTCGGCGAAAAACTCGTGGTCACCCGCGCGGATCCCGAACGGCGCGTGGTGCAGGAAATCAACGCCGAGCCCGCGGCCCCCGAGTATTGTCGCGTCATGGGACTGTCGCTGGACCAGCTCAACGCCTCGACCTTTGCCCTGAACCCCCTCGGGGTGCGAGTCGGTGAGAATCTCTACGTGCGCTCGATCCAGAGCGTGAACGATGATCTCAGTCTCACGTTTTTCTGCGCCATCGACACGGGAATCGTGCTGAGCAAGCTGAACAATATCGGCATGGTGGAGCACTTCCAGGCGATGATGCGCGAGGTGTCCGACAGCATCGGCGACACGCAGATCGTCATCGGCGCCGACTGCATCCACCGCGTCATCGAGGCGGAGGAGCGCGGACTCGCGAGGTCCCTATCCACGGCCTATCGCAAACACCGGGTAATCGGCTTCAACACCTACGGCGAGCAGCGCGATGGCCTGCACCTGAATCATTCCTTCACCGGCATCGCCATTGGCGCGCCGATGTACTAGCAGGTAAGTCGGAATCATGGCCGAGACCCAGACCAAGCTGCGCGCCGTCGCTCCACCCGGTGACGATATAGCGCATCTGCGCGCCGAGCTTGATGCGCTGCGCTACGAGAACAACAAGCTGCGTACGATCAATGAAGTGCTCATGCAGCGCGTCGAACTCGGCTGGGGCAACTTCAGCACCGCCTACAGCGCCTTCCAGAAGGCGGCGATGCTGACGGAAAAGGTGGCTACCAAAGCGCTCAAGCTGCAGCAGACGCAGAGCCGCCTCGATGAGGCCACGCTGGACCTGACGCGAACGCGTCTCGAGAAGGAGGTGACACACCAGCGTCTGTCCGACCTTCTCGAGAGTATCTCCGATGCTGTTGTGCTGTTCGATCAGAATCGGCGACTGGTACTCGCCAACAGCCACTTCTACGAATTCTGGAGTGGCACCGGCGCGACTATCGTCGCCGGCGAAACGCGGCTCGTCGACCTGATCCCCATGTCGATACGCTACGGTATCTTCGAGCCGCGCAGCACACCGCCCGAGCGGCCAGGCGCGACGGAGGAGGGACGCAAGGACAGCGTCTTCCGCCTCACCAACGGACGCTGGCTGCAGATGTCCGAGCGACCGACCTCCGACGGTGGTCTTGCCGTTGTTTACACGGATATCACCGCGGTCAAGGAAGAGGAGTTTCGCGAGCGCGAGCGGGTGATCGGAGAGAAGTCCGTCATTCTCCAGTCCACGCTCGACAATCTCCCGCAGGGCGTTTCCCTGGTCAGTGCCGACAACCGCCTCGAAGCCTGGAACCAGCGCTTCATCGAGCTGTCCGGCGTCAAGCCCACGGCCGTTCGCCAGGGCGTGGACTTCACCACGCTGCTGCGCGACTGCGAGATCGGTGCCGAGGTCGCCGATCTGCGCGAGCTGCTGTGCGACTGCGATCCGGAAACGGGCTTCTGTGAGCAGGAGAAGGAGCTCACCAACGGCACCGTACTCGATATCCGCAGCCATCCCGTGCTCGGTGGCGGCTTCGTTGTCACCTATACGGATATCACCGAGCGCAGCCGCAACGCTTCAGCCCTGCGTGAAAGCGAGCGCCGCCTGCGCCTGATCACCGACGCGATGCCGGCGCTGATCTCCTACATCAACAGTGAGCGTCGCTACGAGTTCGCCAACAAGACCTTCGAGCAGTGGTTTGATCGCCCGAGCGTCGAGATCGAGGGCCAGTACATGTGGCAGGTGCTCGGTGATACCGAGTATCGCAATCATGAGCCCTATATCACCCGCGCCCTTGCCGGCGACGTGGTCAACTTCGAGCTCGAGCAGCAGCTGCCGGGGCCGCGCAAGCGGATTTCCTACAAGACCTACGTGCCGCACTACGGCGCCAAGGATCGCGTGATCGGTTTCTTTGCCCTCGAGCAGGATGTTACGGAGAAGCGTCGCACGGCGCAGGCGCTCAAGCATGCCTACCAGCACATGGAGCAGCGCGTTTTCGAGCGCACGCGCGAACTGACCGAGCTCAACCAGACGCTGCAGCGCGAGATCGCCGAGCGGGCGCTGATCGAGGAAAGCCTGCTCAAGGCGACCCGTGAGGCGGAGCAGGCGAGCGAATCCAAGGTCAAGTTCATCGCCGCAGCGGGCCATGACCTGCTCCAGCCGCTGAACGCCGCGCGCCTGTTCTCCGCGGCGCTGCAGGAGCGCTCGCTGCCCGACGGCGCCAACGACCTGGCCGGATCGCTGGCGCGGTCCCTCGACGATGTCGAGTCGATCATCACCACTCTCGTCGACATCTCCAAACTCGAGGCCGGTGTGGTCGAGCCGGTTACGGAAGCCTTCGAAGTGAATGAGCTTCTCGGAACGCTGGCGACGGAGTTTGGCGTGCAGGCGAGGCAGCAGGGCCTGGAGTTCCGCTATGCGCGCTCAAGCGTCGTGGTGCACAGCGACAGCCAGCTGCTGGCCCGGATCCTGCGCAATTTTCTGACCAACGCGCTGCGCTACACCGACAGCGGCAAGATTCTTCTCGGCGCGCGGCGGCGACCCGAAGGCCTCGACATCGAGGTGGCCGACACGGGCGTCGGAATACCCGAGGACCAGCTCGAGGTGATTTTCGGCGAGTTCCAGCGCCTGGACGGCAGTCACAAGCGCGATACGCGTGGTTTGGGCCTGGGCCTGGCGATTGTCGACAAGCTGTCACGCGTTCTGGGGTGCGAGGTGTTCGTGCGCAGCCTGCCGTCGCGCGGCTCCGTATTTACCGTGCGCGTACCCTACGGCCGCCTGGCCCAGCGCAGCGCGGATGCGGTAATTTTGCTGCCCGAGCTATACAACCTTCAGGGGCGCCAGGTCCTCGTCGTCGACAACGATGAGGCAATCTGCCTCGGCATGGAGACCATGCTCGGTGGCTGGGGCTGCAGCGTCACCAGCGCGCAGACGATCGCCGAGCTCGACGAGGTGATCGGCCACTCGGGCGCCAGGCCCGAGGTTGCGATCGTGGACTACCAGCTCGATGACGACGCCACAGGCTTCGATGCGGTGAAGCACATCGACGCGCTCCTCGGACGCTCGGTGCCCGTGGTGATGATCACGGCGAATTACACCAAGGATTTGCGCGAGAACGTCACCGGATCGGGCTATCACCTGCTCAACAAGCCGGTGAAGCCGCACAAGCTCCGCCTGCTGCTGACGCGCCTGCTTCAGGACGGGGGCTGAGGCAAAACGCCGCGCTTAACGCCGCAAATACTGATCGAAGTTGATGTCGCGGGCACAGAGAATCGCCTTCAGCCGGCTGTGGACACCGAGCTTGCGCAGTATTGCCGATACGTGCGCCTTCACCGTGGTTTCGGCGATATTGAGTTCGTAGGCGATTTCCTTGTTCGACTGACCCTTGGCCATGTGCTCAAAAACCAGGAGCTGGCGCCGCGTGAAGGTCGAGATCAGCTCGGGATCGACGCGGTTGCCGTTGTCGGCGCCCTTGTTTCCCTGGTCGCTGCCCTTGCGAATGATGTCCGGCGGAAGATAGATCTGACCATCGAGAATCTGGCGGATCGCTTCGGTGATCTTTTCGCGCGGCATGGACTTGGTGATGAAGCCCACGGCGCCATAGGTCACCGCCTTGAGCACGACGTTCTTGTCTTCCTCGGCGGAGAGCACCACAACGGGGATATCGGGATAACTCGTGCGCAGGTTGATGATGCCGTTCAGGCCGTCCATGCCCGGCATATTGAGATCGAGCAGGATCAGGTCCGTATCCGGATTGTCCTCCGCGTACTGATGCGCGCCTTGAAGATCTTCGGTTTCCGCGACCGTTGCGCCTTCGAAACTCGACGTGATCGCCGACGCGATGGCTTCGCGGATCATGGGATGATCGTCAGCTACAAGTATCTGATACATGTTTATTGTTGTCCTGGTGAGAGGCGCAAGCTCTTCGGCTTTTGGCGACTATAACCCACCCGGTGATCACGCCCAAACGACTGCTGCGGGACGCAGGGGTTCGCGTGGAGCTTTTCAGGCGGGCCGCGGTGGCCCCTTGCGCTGCAGCAGACCCCGGCCCGGGTCGAAGCCGATGATCGCGGCGATGGTGAGAAGTACGGTGGTGCCCGCCGTTATCCAGAACGCAGCCGCGTTGAACTGCCCGTAGAGGGCGAAGCGGATCAGTTCGACAGCATGGGTGAACGGGTTGAAGGCGCAGATCCAGTACAGCCATTCGCTGGCCTCGCGCATCTTCCACAGCGGGTACAGCGCCGAAGATAGAAAAAACAGCGGGAAAACCACGAAGTTCATCACCCCGGCGAAGTTTTCCAGCTGCCGGATCAGCGAGGACAGCAGCAGCCCGAGGGCGCCGAGCATGAGGGCACTGAGCAGCGTTGCGGGCATTACGGCGAGATACCCGATCAGTGGCGGGTCCACGTCGAGGAAGCGGGCAATGATCAGGAAGGCGTACACCTGCGCGAGGGAAACCGCGGCGCCTGCAAAGAGCTTGCATAGCAGTAGATATCCGCGGGGCAGGGGGCTGGTCAGCAGCACGCGCATGCTGCCCATCTCCCGGTCGTAAACCATGGACAGTGAGCTCTGCATGCCATTGAAGAGAATGATGATGCCGATGAGCCCCGGCGCAATGTAGACCTCGTAGGTGATGTAGGTCTCATAGGGCGGGATGATGGCGATGCCGAGGGCTGCGCGAAAGCCGGCGGCGAATACCACGAGCCACAGCAGCGGACGCACCAGCGACGACAGGAAGCGGCTGCGCTGCTGCACAAAGCGGCGAAACTCGCGGCCGAGCACGCCGAGCAGACAGTACCAGTAGGCCGAGGCGTTCATGCGCTTCTCCGCGTGAGGGCGAGAATCGCGTCTTCGGCGCTGACGCCGCCCTGCTGCGCGCGCAGCGTTTCCAGGCTTCCGCGGGCGACCAGTTCGCCGCGGTGAAGCACCAGCGTCTCGTCGCTCGCGTCCAACTCCTCAACAAGATGCGTTGTCCAGAGCACGGCGGTTCCTCGTTCGCGGCAGAGTCCGCGCACGTGCGCGTAGAGCGCGCGGCGCGTCTCCAGGTCGAGTCCCGCGCTGGCCTCGTCGAGGAGCAGCAGCCTCGGCTGGTGCAGTAGTGCGCGGGCAATCTCGACGCGGCGCCGATGGCCACCGTTGAGGTCGCGCACGCGATCGTTACGGCGGTCGGCGAGCTGGAATCGTTCGAGTTCCTCGACGCTTCGCCGCCGCACTTCGGCGGGCGGCATGCCCTGCAGTGCACCGTGGTACGACAGGTTCTGGGCCACGCTCAGATCGAGATCCAGCGTCGGCTGCTGGAACACCACGCCGAGGGTGCGCATCGCCCGCTGTGCTTCGCGCCGAAGATCGTGGCCGAATAGCTCGATAGTGCCCGCGGGCGCGGCAAGCAGCCGCGTCAGCAGGGAAAACAGCGTGGTCTTGCCGGCTCCGTTGGGTCCGAGCAGGGCGAGAAAAGCGCCGGCGGCGAGTTCAAAGCTGACGTCGCTGAGGGCAGCGCGGCTGCCGTAGTGGTGGTTCAGGCCCCTGACGCAAATGGCTGCGCGGTTGTCGCTCACGGGAAATCAGGGAGCAACGGCGACGCCCCAGGGATAGCGCCCGACGCGGATCGTCTTGATCGGCTTCAGGTCTCCGACATCGATAACGGTAACGTCCCCGCTGACGCCATTGGTGGTGAGCAGCAGCTCCTCGTTGCGGGCAAAGGCCATGTGCCAGACGCGGCGTCCAACCAGCAGGTAGTCGAGCACCTCGTAGCTCTGCGCATCGACTACGGCCACGTGATTGGCCGGGCCCAGCGCCACGAATGCGAAACGTCCGTCGGAAGTCAGACGGATCCCGACGGGCTGGATGCGATCGCGGTGAACGCCGGGGATCCTGAAATCGAGCGTTCTGAGCACTTCGCGGTCCTCGACACGGATCACGGTCACCGTGCCTCCGATTTCCGAAGACGCCCACAGCAGGTCACCGGAGCGGGTGAATTCGACATGGCGCGGACGCTGACCGACGAGCGTGTTGTCGACAAGCTCATTGGTCTGCGTGTCGATCCAGTGGAGCATGTTGGTGGTCTCCGAGGTATTGACAGCCCAGGCGCCGTCGGGACTCACCGCCATGCCCTCGGGCTCCACGCCGACGTCGACCTGACCGATCACCGTGCGCTCCTGCGTGTCCACGACGGTCACCACGGCGTTGTCTTCGTTGGCGATATAGAGGCGACGGTCGTCGGGGTGCAGCGCAAACTGTTCAGGGTCCTCACCGGAGGGCAGGTTCGCGATCACGCGCCGGCTGCGCACGTCGAATACCTGGACCGCATCGGAGTCACTGGCGCAGATGTAGAGGTGGCTGAAATCGCGATTGAAGGTGATTCCGCGCGGGCGCATACCGACCTCGATCGTATCGACCACCTCCAGCGTGTCGATGTCGATGAGCGTGAGCGTGTTGTCCTTCTCGTTCGAGACGTAGGCGATTTCGGCAAGGCTCGCGAGGGGCGCAAGCGTCGCCGCGGCCAGCGCCGCCAGAGCGATGCGGCGGAAGCAGCGTCCTGGCGCCAGCGAGTGATGCGTCCGGCGCGGGTCGGGGCCAGGGAGCCGCTGTCTGCGGGAGTCGGGCATGCGGATCATAGGGAAGTCTCAAAGTTGCATTGAACCTCGGGCTCATCAAAGCCCAGGGTGTCCAGTTCCGTGCGCGGATGAAGGAAGCCGCTCAGGGGCGCCTGGCTGACCACGGCGCGCGGCTGAACCAGCGGGATCGGCTGGCGCAGCTGGCCGTTCCAGGGGCGAAAGCTCAGGCTGCGTCCCTTGAAGGCGGCGATCTCGAATTCGTCGCCGAGCAGGTAGGCGTAAAGCGCTTCGGCGCTCGCCACGCCCGTGCGCGTCACCGCCTCGGCGATCGCACGCATGGCAACCCAGGCTGCGTAGTCACGATCATCCATAGGTCGGCCGCTCTGCTCACGGAAGCGATTCTGCAGCTGCTGCGCGCCCCACTGCTCGACCACGCTGTGCCAGCCGGTGGGCGTGAGGCCCTGGGTGCCGGCCACGGGCCGCGGCAGCCAAGTGTTGTAGGGCACGTACTCGCCGACGTCACCGATCTCGTCGGCCACCAGCGTGACATCGTATTTACCGCCCTGCGTGAACAGCGGAAGCTCCTGCTGCGCCGTGCGCCGCAGGTCCGTGGCAAAGCTCCATTCCTTGCTGGCAATGATCCGCGCGCCGAAGCGCTTTGCCGAGCGCTCGTAGGCGGCGGCGATCGCCTGATCGGCCTCGCGCCCGCCCTTCAGCACGAGCCAGCTGTTCCAGCGTCGGCTGGTGAGAAACTGGGCCAGTGCGTCACTGAGCATTGAGCGGCTTGGAAGCGTGTGCAGCAATCCCGTGCGACAGCTGCTGCGACGCAGACTATCGTCGGGCGCGCCGGCGTTGAACAGGATGCTGCGTCCTGCGATTGCACTGTCGTCAGCAAGCTGTCGCAGCGTCGCAGCGGGAACATCGGTGACGATGGTGCTGTGTCCCGCCGCCACGTGCTCGCGGGCTGCGCTCAGGGCGGCGTCGACGTCGTCGACAAAGACCTGGCGAAGGCGGTAGCGCTGCCTGAGGAAACGGCCGGTGGTGTTGCTGTCGGCGACGCCGAGAGTGGCGCCGGCGACGCCGCTGTCCGCGGCCGGCGGCATGATGTTTGACAGCGCCGGCGGTCGATCCACGGCCTGCCGCAGGTAGAGTGTCTCGACCAGCAGATCCTCCGGCTCCTGGGCGCCGACGTCCTGGGCCGTGGCGGCACAAAGGGCACAAAGAAAGGCCAATGACCCTGCGAGCGCGGGGAGCAGATGGCGCCACGCCGCAGGGGTCACTCTCCGATACGGACGCGGATGATGCGGAAGTGGATCCTTGCAGCTGATCATGCCGCTCTACCCGGTTGCTGTGTCGATGCCTGTGATGCCCGGCCGATGCCCGGCGGCCATGCATGCTAGGGAGTCCCTGGCTGCACGGCAACTCCACTGTTGACCGTAAATCTTCCTACTGCCTAACGACCGTGCGACTAATACCAAAGAATGATTGTTCGCCGCTGGCGTTGAAGTAACCTTTCGATCGTCCAAGGCGCTGTACCGCGCCCTGAACAATTGGGGAACGATATGACTACGAAATTCACGAGTGCCCTGGCCGGAGCCGCGCTCCTTTGTGCCGGCCTCTACCAGATTAATGCCTGGGCTCACGGCGACGTGACGCCCCAGCCCGTTGACACTGAAGGTCTTGCAGAACTCGAGGAGTGGGTGGAGGAAAACCCCTACCGCGGGGATGAGAAGGCGATCGAGATCGGCACCTCCGCCTACGCGCAGAACTGCGCGCGCTGCCATGGCCTCGACGCTGTGTCTGGCGGTATCACGCCCGATCTGCGCGTGCTGAACGACGAGTTCGAGTGGGACAGCCCGGCGGCTTCGGACGAATGGTTCATCCAGCGCGTTCGTCACGGAGCGGTCGTGCAGGGGCGTGTCTACATGCCGCCCTTCGAAGGCATCCTATCGCAGGAGGCCATGTGGGCCATCCGCGCTTATCTGGATACACGCCCTCCGGAGTGAGTCTGGCTGCTGCCGGATCGGGAGCGCCGAGACCTGGCGTGCGATTCGTGCCGTAGCTCTTGCTAGGAGAGCGCAGGAACGATCGGTGGGGCAGTGTCGGGGGACATAGTCTGTTCCCGCCGGTTTGTCGAAGGCGGTGGCTTTGCCACCGCCTTTTTTTTGAGGCTCCGATTTGAATCTCCGTTTGTTGCCGTTTAACGATCCCTGCCTTCGGATACGCGCTTTTCATAGCCTTCGTATAACCAGCGCGTAACATTTTTCCGCATTCTGTTGCCCTGATCCGTGCTGATGATTCTTTCCATGCTTTTTTCCATGCCGTCCACAAAGCTTTTCTCAACGATTGCCTGCGCGCGTTTCGCTGCTGTGCGCGACCCTGCTCGACCACTTGCTCCAATGCGGACGCGCGGTTTCCGGGCGATCCTCGGGCGCATCCTCGCGATGGCAGCCATCGTGTTGACTTCGCAGGCGATGGCGCAGAGCGTGGTCACCGCGTCCGGTGACATCGAGGACCGTACCCTCGACGACGTGATCGACTCGGGGTTCATCGAGATCGGGGTGTACCGGGACTTCGCTCCCTTTTCCTTTTCTGACGAGGACGGCAGTCCGCGAGGCGTTGATGTCGCTGTGGGCCGACTGATCGCCGAAGGTCTCGGGGTGGAGCCGCGGTGGCTGTGGATGACCCCCGATGAAACGACCGAGGACGACCTGCGCAATTACGTGTGGAAGGGCAGTCTCTTTGACCGCAAGGTCGCCGACGTGATGCTGCGCGTGCCCTACGATCGTGACTACTCCTACGCCATCGACGGCTACGGCCTGCCCAAGCACGAGAACGTGGTGATGTTTGGCCCCTATCACGCCGAGTCCTGGGCGATCGCCCGCGATCTGGAGCAGACCGGCGACGTCAGGAACCTGGCAATTTTCCGATTCCAGAAGATCGGTGTGGAAACGGACAGTCTCCCCGATATGTTTCTTTCCGGCGCCTTCGGCGGGCAGCTGCGCAGCAACCTGATTCACTATCTTCAGATCCGCGAGGCCGCAGATGCACTCAAGAGCGGAGAGCTGAGCGCCGTCGCCGGCATGCGCAGCCAGCTTGAATGGTTCCTGCGCGACAGGCCCGGCCGCTACGACATTGACGATGATGGCCTGCAGGCCTTCGGTCGGCTGAGCTGGGACATCGGCGCCGCGGTCAAGCATACGCATCGGCAGCTGGCGTACGCGATTGAGGACGTCATCGCAGCAGCCGTCCGCGACGGTCGCATGGAGAAACTGTTTGCCGAGCACGGCCTGCCCTATGGCAAACCGTCGCTGTACACGGAGGTGGAAGGCGCCGCCGGTGCCCCCTGATCCATCGGTTTCGTACGCGGTGCTTCGCCCACCATCATCCTAATACCAAAGTACTAGTCAGTCGCGCCGAGCGTGCAGTAGGCGCCCTCAGGTTGCACTGCAATACTGAGAAAACTCTGAGAACGGCTATCGATAGGACTGCGTGCTGCAGTTGCAGTCTTCTTTTGAGGGAGCGGCCACGCCGCCACTGTTGAACACAGCGGTCAAGGCGAAGCACAGCAACAGCGGCTACGAAAGCCCAGGAATCACGAAAGCCCAAACATCAAGAACACTCAAACATTAAGAACACTCAAGAAGCACGAAAGCTCACGACGATAAAGAAACAGGAGATCTCGAATGAGAGCCAGCTTTAACAAGTCCAGGACTCTGCTCGCCGGCGCGGTTGCCGCGGCCCTGACCTTCGGTGTCATCAGCGCACCGGTGTCAGCAAAGGTGACCGACAAGGACATTCTCAAGGACCAGAAAACGACGGATGACGTGGTCAGCTATGGCCTCGGCCCTCGCGCGCAGCGCTACAGCCCGCTGAAAAAAGTCAACAAGAACACGGTCAAGGCGCTGCAGCCGGTCTGGGCATTCTCTTTCGGCGGTGAGAAGCAGCGTGGCCAGGAGTCCCAGCCGCTGGTGCACGACGGCATCATGTACGTGACCGGATCCTATTCGCGCATCTACGCCATCGATATGACCAACGGTGAAGAGCTGTGGCAGTGGGAGGCACGCCTGCCCGACGGGATCATGCCCTGCTGCGACGTGATCAACCGTGGTGCCGCGCTGTACGACGATCTGGTGATCTTCGGTACGCTCGACGCCAAGCTCGTCGCCCTCGACGCCAAGACCGGCAAGCCCGTCTGGCGCAAGACGCTCGGTGACTACCAGGCCGGCTACTCGAATACGGCTGCACCGCTGATCGTAAAGGGCATGGTCATCACCGGCGTTTCCGGCGGTGAGTTCGGCATTGTCGGCAAGGTTGAAGCCCGCGACGCCAAGACCGGCGAACTGATCTGGTCGCGACCCACCGTTGAAGGCCACATGGGCTACCTCAATGGTGAAGAGAACGGTATCACCGGCGGCGAAGCCGGCAAGACCTGGCCCGGCGACATGTGGAAGATGGGTGGCGCTGCAACCTGGCTCGGCGGCACCTACGACCCCGACACGGACCTGCTCTTTTTCGGTACCGGCAACCCGGCGCCCTGGAACTCGCATCTGCGCCCCGGCGATAACCTGTACAGCGCTTCGCGTCTCGCCATTGACCCGGACACGGGCAAGATCGTCTGGCACTACCAGACCACGCCGAACGACGGCTGGGACTTCGACGGTGTGAACGAGGTGATCGCCTTCGATTACAAGGAAGGCCGCAAGACGGTGAAGGCTGCCGCCACGGCAGACCGTAATGGCTTCTTCTACGTGCTCAACCGCGAGAACGGCGAGTTCATCCGCGCCGTGCCTTTCGTCGAGAACATCACGTGGGCCAAGGGAATCGGTGAAGACGGTCGTCCCATGTGGAACCCTGAGAACCGCCCGGGCGCGCCCACGGAAGATGGTAAGGGCAAGTCGGTCTTCTCTGTCCCGGCGTTCCTCGGCGCCAAGAACTGGATGCCCATGGCTTACAGCCAGGACACGGGTCTGTTCTACGTGCCCTCGAACGAGTGGGGCATGGATATCTGGAACGAGCCCATCAGCTACAAGAAAGGCGCCGCCTATCTGGGTGCCGGCTTCACCATCAAGCCGATCTTCGAGGATCACATCGGTGCTCTGAAGGCCATCGATCCCACTACCGGTGAGATCAAGTGGACCTACAAGAACAAGGCTCCGCTCTGGGGCGGCGTGCTGGCGACGGCCGGTGGCCTGGTGTTCACGGGTAACCCGGAAGGCTACCTGATGGCCTTTGATGCGGAAACCGGCGAGATGCTCTATCGCTTCAATACCGGCTCCGGCGTAGTCGGCTCGCCGATCACCTGGGAGATGAATGGCGAACAGTACGTGTCGATCGTCTCAGGCTGGGGTGGCGCCGTACCGCTCTGGGGTGGCGATGTCGCTCAGGAAGTGAAGGACATCAACCAGGGCGGCTCCGTGTGGACCTTCAAGTTGCCCAAGGACGCCGTGGCACGCCGCTAGGATTGCGTTCGTGACAGGTATACCTCAGGGGGCCCTTCGTGGGCCCCTTTTTGTTGGCGCTCGTTTTCTTGCTGCTCTTCTTGTCGCCCTTGCGTGCAGCGCTATCGGAGCGAGTCCGCGCGCCGAAGAGCTCTACGATGTTTTCCTCGACAGCGGCGAAGGCGAGGTGCTTCAGATCGCAACGCTCGCCGTTGATGCCTTTGATCGCGACGACGGCTATCGCCTGAGCTTCAGCGAGCAGCCCTTCGGTGACTATTTTCTCTCGATGCGGCCTTTCCGCTGTATCGAGCGGGGGGAGACGATGCTCTGTCATCTTCCCTATCCCTACGAAAACCGGCGAAGGCTGGGGCGCGAGGCGCTGACGGACCTCGAGTACGACCTGCTGTTCATCGCCCGTTCGCCCACGGAGTACGGCATCGATCCGTGGAATGGGCGTTACTTCCGGCTGCGCTGGGAAGGCGACGGTATCGTCGGTGACCTGTACGAGACCGATCTCGGAATCCTGGCGGCGCCGCCCGAGGGCGGGAACCTGCGTCCCCTGGCGGAAGTCGACATGGTGGCCATGGAGCCGGGCGGTGGACCGTGGGCGCCCGTTCTGCGTATTCTTCCTCGCCGTTGAACCTGACCGATGAGGTACCCATGACCAAGCCCGCCACCTTCGCCGCCGCCGTTGCGCTCGCAGCCGCCTTTCCATCGCTCGCCAGCGCAGATGTGCTTGAAGACTGCCTGAACGCCGCGCAGACCATCCAGGCTGGCGATTTCATCAAGCTCGAATATCTCGATCCCTCAGCCGATGGCGAGCCTGCCTACGAAATTGAACTGCGCACGGCCGAGGGTCGCGAGTGGGAGTTCATGTGCGACGCCGAGGATGGTCAGATCTTTGAGATCGAGCAGGAAGTCGCCTCGGCTGATCACCCATTATTCAAGGCGGCCATGAAGGTCAGCCTCGAGGATGCAAAGGCCAGGGTTCTGGCGCTTTACCCGGGAGAAATCGAGGAAGTCGAATACGAGATCGAGGCCAACGGCGACGCATCCTACGAGATGGATGTCATCCGCGCCAATGGCAGTGAATTCAAGGTCGAGGTCGACGCAGCCACCGGTGCCATCATCGAAGTAGCCGTCGAACGATGGGAGATCGGGGAGGAGTCGGACGAGCGCTGAAACACGCTGAAACCGACCCTCGCCTGGGGAGCACTTCCTGTCTGCCTGTCCCCAGGTAAGCCGAATCGTTACGCCATGTCCTCCCCGCGCACCCAGGTGGCGTGGAAACCGGCCGGTACCCGCTGCGGCATACGCACGCGGGCCAGCGGTCCGCGCTCGATGTGCTGCGCATCGAACACCAGGCACCATGACGACCAGTCGCGGCTGTCCGTGGTGAGCGTCACCACGTAGCCGTCGTCCTCGCCGCTTGCACGACTCGCGCCGGCCTTCGGCGCAAACATCGCTTCGCTGCCGAAGACGCCCGCACCGTAGTCGTATTCCCAGCGTTGCCCCGTGTCGTTGTCGTACTTGACCAGACCCGTGAAGCGCAGCGTATGGCCGCCCTCGTGCAGCAGCGGGATACGCTGGTGATAGGCATAGCGACTCTTGATGCCCTTGTAGTGCGGGTTCATCTTGTTGAACTCGGTGTTCAGGTCATCGAGGTCGCCCTCGCGCACTTCGCCCGTTCGCAGATTGAACCGCCATCGGTAGTTATTCGCCTCGAGTCGCATGTAGGCGAGCATGTGCGACAGCTCACCCTGGTCCCTCGAGGCAGCCGGCATCGGGTTGACTGAGCGACAGCCGTCCATAACCACCCAGTCGCCATCTTCCCAGCAGTTGGTCGTGTGCAGGATGTAGCAGGGTTCACATTCGAACCACTGCGGCTTGCCATCACCGTAGCGCGGCGCGATGCCGAAGCGCGTGGGCATATCGCGGTGGAAGGTCAGCGCCCGAAGATGGTGTCGGCGCAGCACCTCGACGTCATGGAAGAAGGGCAGGTCGTGGAGAATCACGTGGTTCTGCGTATAGCCCATGTCATGCGGCAGGCGTGGGCCCGGCAGATCGACGGGCGTCTCGTGCAGCAGCTTCCCCGAGGCGTCGACCACGCCGTAGGTCATGTACGGAGGCTCATCGCCGTAATCGAAAAACAGAAACTCGCCCGTGTTCCAGTCGACGCTCGAGTGCGCCGACATGCGCCGGTGCCGGCGTCCGGGGATGGCGAAGGGTCGGCGTGTTTCCAGCGAATGGCCATCGAGGGCGCAGGGATTGCCGGCGTTATACCAGAGGCTGATCAGGTCTCCGCGCCAGAAGGCGAGGTCCGTGTTGCTCGTGTCCTTGATGCCGAAGGGCGACACGCTGTAGTCGAAGGGACCCATGACACCGGGGGATACGGACAGACCGTTGCGCTGTTCCTCCTCCTTGGCTTCGGTCCGGATCCAGCGGTTGCGGTAGTCCGCTTCGCCGCCGCGAAAGTAAACGCCGTGCACCATGCCGTCGCCGTCGAAGGGGTGGTAGCGGTTCTTCGGCTGGAATACCGGGTTGGGCCCGTTGCGAAGGTAGGCGCCAACGAGGTCATCGGGGAGTTGCCCCTCGACGGTCAGGTTCTGTCGTGAGAGCTCGTGGACCGTGGGCGCGTAGGGGCCGTGCAGGTAGGGATTGTCCAGTTCATAGATCCACGACGGCGCGTCGTCGAAGTGGCTGACGTCGCCGAGGCACTGCTCCACCGTTGGATAGGCCTTGTCGATCCTGCGGGCCTGTTGCATGACGAGCTCTCCGATTCCCCTGCGGTCGCGACTCAGTGTACGGTGGCGCTTTCGTTATGCAAGCAGGACAGGCGATGACACGCGTCTACATTCTTGGTGGTGCCCAGACCGACTTTGCCCGCAACTGGGGCCGTGAAGGCCTCGACATCTACGCGATGTTTCGCGAGGTGCTCGAGGGCGCCGTCGCCGACGCGGCGATCGAGCCCGCGCAGATCGAGGTCGGTCACGTGGGTAACTTCGTCGCCGACCTGTTCTGTCGTCAGGGATTGCTCGGGGGTTTCTTTGCGCAGGTGTATCCGGAACTCGCCGGTGTTCCGACCTCGCGCCATGAGGCGGCCTGCGCCTCGGGATCCATGGCCATGCTCGGCGCGATGCGCGATATCGAAGCCGGTCACTACGACGTGGCCTGCGTGCTCGGCATCGAGTACATGCGCAACGTCGATGGCCGCACGGGCGCCGAGTACCTCGGCGCCGCCGTGTGGCAGGGCGAGGAAGCCACCGATTGCGAATTCCCCTGGCCCTACCTGTTCAACCGGATCGGCGATGAGATCGATCGTCGCCACGGCCTTAAGCACGAGCACCTCGCGCGGATCGCCGAGATCAACTTCGACAACGCGCGCAGGAACCCGAACGCCCAGAGCCGTGCCTGGGAGTTTCCGGCCGGCTGCTTCAGCGAGGACGACGGGCTCAATCCGGTGATCGAGGGGCGCGTGCGCAAGCTGGACTGCGGCCAGATTACCGACGGCGCCGCCTGCGTGATCGTGGCCAGCGAAAAAGCGGCAAAGGCCCATGCGGCGAGGCTCGGACTTCGCCTCGAGGACATCCCGTGCATCAAGGGCTGGGGTCATCGCTCGGCGCCGCTGAAGCTCGAGCAGAAGCTTGCCCTGAGCGCCGGTCAGCCGCTGCTGTTTCCGCACGCGGCCGCGGCGCTGACCGATGCGCTGCGCCGCGGCGGCTTTGGCGATGTGAGGGCACTCGACGGCCTCGAGACGCACGACTGTTTCACCGTGACCGAGTACATGGCCATCGATCACTGCGGCCTGACGGCGCCGGGTGAGGCGTGGAAGGCGATCGAGGAGGGCACTATCGAGCGCGATGGCGACTTTCCGATCAACCCCAGCGGCGGTCTCATCGGGCTCGGGCACCCCGTGGGAGCGACGGGCGTACGCATGGCGCTCGACTGCGCCCGGCAGGTGAGCGGCCGCGCCGGTGCAATGCAGGTCGCGGGCGCGCGCAATATGCTCACCTTTAATCTCGGTGGCAGCGCGACGACCTGCGCGAGCCTGCTCGTGGGTGTGGGTTCTTGATCGATGCGCTGATCTACAGCGGGGTTCGCAGCCCGCGAGCGCGGGCAAAGGCAAACGGCGCACTGCATGCGATCACGCCGCAGGAATTGCTGACCCAGCTGTACCGCGCCCTCGAGGCGCGCAGCGGACTCGATCCCGGCACCGTCGACGAGGTGATACTCGGCTGCGTGACGCAGCACGGTGAGCAGGCTGCCAATATCGCGCGTACCTCGACGCTCCACGCGGGCTGGCCCGAAGGCGTGCCCGGAATCACCGTGAACCGCTACTGCTCCTCGGGCATCGACGCGATTGCCCTCGGCGCCCTCAAGATCTCCGCGGGTGCGGCGCGGTGCGTCGTGGCAGGTGGGGTCGAAATGATGTCGCGGGTGCCGATGCTCTCGGACCGGGCGCGCGTGTTTCACGACCCGGCCTTCGCAATGCAGTGCCGCGTGCTGCTGATGGGCTCGGGCGCCGACCTGGTGGCCAGCCGTGCCGGCATTACGCGCGAAGAGGTTGACGCCGTTGCTCTCGCCAGCCAGCAGCGCGCCGCGGCGGCGCGCGATGCGGGCTACTTCCGTTCATCGATCGTGCCGATATCGACGCCCGCCGGTACCGCGCTCGAAGATGAGTGCATTCGGCCCGAGACCACGTCGGAAAGCCTTGCGGCGCTCGAGCCGGCCTTCGCGGGCATCGGCGCCGGCGGCGTTGACGCCTGCCAGCTTGCTGCCAGCCCGGGTCTCGATACGATCCACCACATCCACACGGCGGGCAATTCGCCGGCAATGGCCGATGCTGCCTGCGTGCTGCTGCTCGGAGACGCCCATGCAGCACCGGGAGTGGCGCCGCGGGCGCGCGTCGCCGCCAGCGTCAGCGTGGCCAGCGATCCCCTCGAGGTGCTGACCGGATGCGTCGAAGCCACCGCTGCCCTTTTGGATCGTGCCGGGCTGGCTGCGGCGGACATCGATCTGTTCGAAATCCACGAGGCCTTCGCGGCGACCAGCATCGTCGCCGAGCGTCGCTTTGCCATCGAAGGGCGGCACAACGTCAACGGCGGGGTGATTGCCCTGGGCCACCCGATGGGAGCCACGGGCGCCATCATGACCCTGGGCCTGCTCGATGAGCTCGAGCGGCGCGGTCTGCGCCGGGGCATCGTTGCCACGGCCGGCGCCGCCGGCAGCGGCTCGGCACTGCTGATAGACCGGGAGTTCTGAAGCCTCCGCAGGCGTGGGTCAGTGCAGCGCGCGATTCGGTGACTGCCCGCGATCGGCGCCTTCCTCGAACAGGTAGTCCAGCTGCAGGCACTCGGCGCAGAGCTGGCGTGTCGCGTCCATCGTGGTCGAGATGAAGTGGGCGCACTGCGTCAGCGTGAGTCCGGACTGCGTCGGCAGCACACCGGCCATCACCAACTGCGGCGTGGCGTCGTCAACCACGTCGAGGAAGATCTTCAGCGTCGGATAGTCCATGTTGATGCGACCGAGATCGGCGGCCAGGGGCAGCAGCGCCATGGGGCGGATCTCGATTTCCGTGGTCAGCAGCAGGCCGTAGCGCTCGAGGAAGAGTCGGCTGTCGATCACCCCCTCGATGCTCTGCAGCGCGGCGAGGTGCAGGCCCTCGCACTCTCCGCACTCGCTGTACTGCACGCGCGCTTCTTCAAGCCAGCGCTTGAGCAGGCTGCGGTCCGGTTTCTCAAGGGCGATAGCCATCTTTCCCTACCTCGTTAATGAAGCCGTTATGGTACTGAATCGCATCGACCTGCGGCAGCTTGGTGCATGGCTGGACGTGCCGGGATGTCAAAAGCATTTGACAGCGCCATTCCCCGGTTCAAAATGGCGGGTGGGGGTGTGGAATGCCAAAACCGACTGTTCTGCTCACGCTGGGGCGCCTGCCGAAAGCGCTGGCCCTGGTGCGGGCCTGCCACGCGGCCGGCTGTCGCGTGCTTGTTGCCGACCCCTTCCGCTGGCACCTGTGCCGGCCATCGCGCGATGTCGACCGCTGCTTTCGCGTCAGCGCACCAAACGATCCTAACGGCGACTACATCGGCGACCTGCTGCGCATCGTTGACGAGGAAAAAGTCGATATCGTGCTGCCCGTCTCCGAAGAGGCCCTGCACGTGGTGCGCGTGGCGGATGCGTTGCCTCCCGGCGTGCGCCTGTGGACTGCGCGACGCGAGCAGCTGGGCCTGCTGCACGACAAGCTGAGCTTTGTCGAGCGCGTCAATGAGCTCGGTCTGGCGGCGCCGGCCTCGGCTGCCGGCGGCAGCGCCGAAGCCACCGCGATTGCCGCCGCGCAGGATTTCGTGGTCAAGCCCCGCCACAGCTGTTCCGGGATCGGTCTGCGCCTGGCGCGCGCCGGCGAGCCGCTGGGCGAACTCGATGCGCGCAGCATCGTGCAGGCGCGGGTCGACGGCGATCACCTGAGCTCGCTGTCGTTGGTCCATGATGGCCGTGAAATCGTGACCATCGTCTACCGCGGGCGTGTCTTTGCCGGCACCGTTGCGATTTGCTTCGAGCGCGTCGACGATGCCGGAGTGGTTGAGGACTGGGTGAGCGCTTTTCTGCGCGACAGCGATTACAGCGGCTTCATCGCCTTTGATTTCATCGTCGATGCGAACGGGCGAGCCCAGGCTATCGAGTGCAATCCGCGCGTGACCAGTGGCGTCCATTTTCTCGACGCAGCGGCCCTCGGGCAGGCACTGCTCGATCCGGCGTCCTGCACCGGGGTGCCCCATGCCGAGGCCGTGCGGCAGCAGTGGGCTTACTCCACGCTCACGGAGACCTACGCATCGCTGCTTCGGCCGCGGGAATTCCTGCGCCGCTTCGGCGAACTGCGCCGCGCGCGCGACGTGGTGTGGAGCGCCCGCGACCCCATGCCTTTCCTGCTGATGACGCCCATGTCCTGGGAGATCCTGTGGCCGGCGATGACCAGCAAGCTGACGCTTGGCGAGGCCACGCAGCGCGATATCGCCTGGTTCGGGGGCTCGCCGTGAGGACGTCGGCGCGGCGCTACGGTCGCGTGCTGACGCGCTCAGCGACGCCGGCGCACGCGACAGAAAACCTGCTCGCGCGGTCGCGTGGTCAGGCGCGCTGCGGGGCGCACGCGGGCGGCGCCTTCGGCGCTGAAGTCGAAGCGGCGCAGCAGTTCGCTCATGATCAGCAGGCTCTCGGTCTGCGCAAAGCCCGCGCCGACACAGGTGTGCGGACCCTGGCCGAAGGGAATATAGGCGCCATCGACGAGTTCGCCTTCGTTCTCGGGCAGGAAGCGCTGCGGCCGGAACGCGTGAGGCTCGCGCCAGAAGTCGCGGTGTCGGTGCAGCGTCCACGGCGAGATCATTACCAGCGCCCCGCGCGGCAGGCGGCGCGGGCCGATCGTCGTATCCTCGAGCGCGACGCGGGGCATGAAGGTGATCGGCGGGTAAAGGCGCAGGGTCTCGCGAAACACGGCGCGGTTGAAGGGCAGGCGGCGCAGGGCGTCGAAACGCAGCTCGCCGGTGCCGACCACGGAGTCGATCTCCTCGCGCATCCGCGCCACCAGTTCGGGCCGCTCGGCGCAGATAAAGAACAGCCAGGTCAGCGCGCTGGCGGTGGTCTCGTGGCCGGCAAGGAAGAAGACACCGAGCTGGTCGATCAGCTCCTCGCGACTGAAGGGTTGTCCCGTGCTGCTGTCGCGGGCCTTGATGACCGCGCTGGCGATGTCGTCGAATTCCGCGGCCGGCGCGAGGTGCGGCGCGATCAGCGCATCGAGGTGCGAGCGGATGCGTCGGCAGGCCTCGAGAACCTCGGGTGGCTGCGGCGCGCTGCTCCAGGCCGGCTTGAAGATCAGGTGCTTGAGATCGACCTGGGCCACGGAACGCTCGAAGACCGTGAAGTCCTCGAAGACATCGTGGGCGACGCGGCTGTCGAGGGAGGTCGAGAATACCGTTCGGCAGATGATGTCGGCGGTGAGCTGGCTCATGGCCTTGTCGAGGGAGAAGGCCTCGCCCGAGTCCGCGAGGGCTTCGAGTTCGCCAAGATAGGTATTCACGGCGGACTGCATGGCCGAAAAGGCGTGGCTGACGCGCAGGTTGGTGAAGGCCGGGTCGATCATCGCGCGCTGCCGGCGCCACTTGTCGCCGTCGGTCACGAATATCGACTCGCCGATAAGCGGCTCGAGGGCATTGACCATGAGGTCGCTTTTCGGAAAGAGCCCGTCCGGGTCACGCATGATGTAGCGCACCAGCTCCGGGTCATTGAACAGTACCGTGGAGCGGCGCGAGTAGCCGAGATTGCCCACGGCAAAGCGGTAGGCGGCCGCAGGCAGCAGTTCGAGCAGGTTACCGTCGCCGTTCCACAGCACGCGCGCGAGTGCGGGCAGGGCCGCGAGCGAATGGGGCCTGGGCGGAGTGTAGACAGGGGAATCGGCGCTCATGGAGTTGCTGTGTCAGCCAGTGTTGGTCGGGGAGGATAAATGATGTCGACCCATACGGTGTTTGAAATCTTCGTGGCGCTGCACATCGTCACGGGTGCGGTGGGGCTCGTGAGCTTCTGGATTCCCGTTGCCGGGCGCAAGGGCGGTCCGGGCCACGCGCGCTACGGCAAGCTTTTTGCGCTGATGATGCTGACCACGGGCAGTTTCGCCGTGGGCATCGCCCTCACCACGCTGTCGGATCCCATCGCCACCCATCCGCATCTCGTCGGGCATCCGGACTTTGCACAGCCGGGGCTGATCGGCGGTATCTTCGGCCACATGATGCTGTACCTCGCCGTGCTTACGATCAATCTCGCCTGGCACGGCTGGTTGTGCATCCGCGACCGTCGCGGGCCCGTCGCCAACCGCGCCTGGCACAATCTGCTGCTGCAGGTGCTGCTGCTTGCCGTCGCGCTGAACTGCGCGTGGCAGGGCTGGCAGCTGCAGCAGGTGCTCATGATTGCCATCTCCGGCGTCGGTTTCGCTACCGTGGCGACAAACCTCTGGTACATCTATAAGCCGAAGCCGCGCTCCGTCGACCGCATCAAGGAGCACATCAAGTCGCTCGTCGGCGCCGGCATCTCCGTGTACACCGCCTTCTTTGCCTTCGGCGCCGTGCGCCTGCTGCCCGAAATCGCGCTCACCCCGGCGCTGTGGTCCGTACCCCTGATCACCGGGCTCACGCTGATCATCTACCACCAGCGAGCCGTGATGCTGCGCTTTCGCGCCCGCACCGCCCAGACCGCATGACGGCGGGCGGCGTCGCCGTAATCGGCAGCGGCATCGGCGGCCTCGCAGCCGCGATCGAACTCGCCGCTGCGGGGAAGCGAGTCACGGTCTTCGAGCGCGCTTCGGAGCCTGGCGGCAAGATGCGACAGCTGACCGTGGCAGGCCGCGGCGTGGATTCGGGCCCCACGGTGTTCACCATGCGCTGGATCTTCGACGGCCTGCTGCAGGCCGCGGGGACGACGCTCGAGGCCCAGCTCGGGCTTCAGGAGGCAACGGTGCTTGCGCGCCATGCCTGGCGCAGCGGTGGTGAACTGGACCTCTACGCGAGCACCGATCGATCGGCGGAAGCTATCGAAGCCTTCTCCGATGCGGCAAACGCGCGTGCGTACAGGGACTTCTGCGCGCGCAGCGCGTCGATCTACGCAACGCTTCGCGAGCCCTACATCGCCTCGCCGCGACCCGGCATGCTCGAGTTGGTGCGCCGGGTCGGCTTCAGCCAGCTCGCCCAACTGTGGCAGACAGCGCCCTTCTCGACGCTGTGGTCGGCGCTCGGGGAGCATTTCACCGATCCGCGCCTGCGTCAGCTCTTCGCGCGCTATGCAACCTACGTCGGCTCGTCGCCGCTGAAGGCGCCGGCGACGCTGATGCTGATCGCCCACGTGGAACAGGACGGTGTCTGGCTGGTGGACGGCGGCATGCGCGCGGTGGCCGCAGCGCTGCAGACCGTCGCCGAGGGCCTTGGCGTGCGCTTCAACTTCGATTGCGGTGTGCGTCGCCTCGATGTCGACGGTGGACGCTTCGCCGGGCTGGTCACCGATGACGGCGAGCTCTTCGAGGCCGACGCCGCCGTGTACAACGGCGATATCAGTGCGCTCGGTACCGGGATGCTTGGCGACGCGGCGCGTGCCGCCGTCAAGCCCGTCGCTCCGGAGAAGCGCGCGCTTTCGGCGATTACCTTCAGCGTGGTCGGCCAGACCGCGGGCATGCCGCTGCACTATCACAACGTGTTTTTCGATCAGGACTACCCGCGTGAATTCGATGCGATCTTCCGTCGTGGCGAAATTACGGAAAGCCCGACGGTTTATGTCTGCGCGCAGGATCGCCACGAGGGTGACGCCGTCGAGGGCGATGAGCGCCTGCTGCTCCTGATCAATGCGCCCGCCGACGGCGACCGGATCGCCCGGGACAAGGCGATGCTCGCGGCCTATCGCGACCGCGCGCTCGAGCTCATGCGCGCCTGCGGCTGCGACCTCAGTTTCGATGACGAGAACTGTGTGACCACGGATCCGGCGGCCTTCGAAACGCGCTTTCCGGGCAGCGGCGGTTCGCTGTACGGGCGCGCCAACCACGGGTCGATGGGGAGCTTCGCCCGGCCGGGTGCGCGCAGCGATGTATCCGGTCTGTATCTTGCGGGCGGCTCCGTGCATCCCGGGGCGGGCGTCCCCATGGCGACCATGTCCGGCCGCCTTGCCGCGGCGGCGCTGCTCGAGGACCTCGCCTGAGCGGGTAACAGCGCGCTCTGTCTGTTGGCGAGCTGCGCGCCTGTGTTACACATTGACCATGGAATGGCAGGAAACAGGACGTGCAGCTCCCGTCGCCCGCCGCGAAGGCTCGCGGCAGCGGGTGTTGCTGTTATTGTCGCTGTACATCTGTAGCCCGTGCCTGCAGGCGCAGCATCCTGACGGCAATGCGAGTGCGGGGGGCGCCGTGCGCGCCGAGCACATCGAGGAGACACCGGTCACGGCGCAGACGCCAGCGCCGCACTGGGTCGACACCAGCCATCAGTTTGCGACCAACCGCGCCCAGGCGATGGTGCAGTGGATGGACGACTTCTTTGGCGCCCAGGTTCGCGATGCCGAGCGCGCCGACAGTTTCATTCGCGCAATTTTCATTGACGACTGGGATGCGCGCGACGCGCACGATCTGCGCGTGCGTCTTCGCGGCCAGGTCTCGCTGCCCAAAATTTCAAAACGCGTGGACCTTGTCTTTTCCGGCGAAGAGGCCGAGCAGACGCTGACCGAGGAAGAGCGCGGTTCGGAAAACGACATCGGCGTGCGGGTGAACTTTCGCGATGATGTGCGCTCTCGCTTCGATGCAACGCTGTCGCTGCGATCCGGCCCGGCGCTGCTTCCCGGCCTGCGCTATCGCTATCAGTTGCCTTTGTCCGAAAACAGCTGGGGTCGAGTGACGCAGCGTCTGCAGTACCACAGCGACGACGGCTATCGCAGCCTGACCAACTTCGACCTGAACCGCGCTTTGAGTGAGCATTCGGTGCTGCGCTGGGGCGGGCGGCTGCGCTACCGCGAGGAGCGGGAGTTCTGGGACTGGAACACGGGCATCAATTATCGCCGCTGGCTCGACGATCACGAGCAGTACCCCAGCGCCATCGAGTACTACGTGGCGATGAGCGGGCAGAGCGAGCCCGAGCGCTTTGCCACCAACTACCGCGTCGGCGTGCTCTACCGTCGCCAGTTCTTTCGCGAATTCCTGTTCTTCGAAGTGGAGCCCAACTACAACTGGCGCCGCGACCGCTTCGAGGACCGGCGCGAGGGCGTGGCGGGGATAGTCCTGCGTCTCGAGGTCATGCTCGACGATGACCTCGTGAGCCGCGCGCGTCGCTGACGGCGGCCTGAAGGCCTATTTGCGGCCGCGCTGCTTCAGGTAGGCGCTGCGCGCGGCTTCGCACTCGGGGTCCAGCAAGCCCGCGAGAAGCGAGTCCGCGTCGGACCAGCTGCGATCGAGGCCGACCTGGGCGCGCATGATCGCGTCGACGTGGCGCTTGGTGGCGCGAACGGGATAGCGCGGTCGCGCCGCCACGGCTTCGGCCAGTTCGTTCACCGCGTCGTCGAGCGCCGTTTCGCTGACCACTCGATTGAGGAAGCCGCAGCGCTGCGCCTCATCGGCGTCGAAGGCGCGACAGGTCATCACCAGTTCCTTGGTCAGTGCCGGCCCCATCTCGCGCAGGAGTCGCGGGATGCCGCCCCAGGCCAGCGGTATGCCGAGATCGATCTCCGGTATCGAGAAGCGCGTGGTGTGCGTGGCCACGCGAAGATCGCAGGCGGCGGCGAGCACGAGACCGCCGCCGACGCACCAGCCGTGCAGGCGCGCCACCGTGACGGCGCCCATCGCTTCGAGAGCATCCGCCGCCTCGCGCCCGGCATCGGCGGCGGCGCGGGCTCCGGCCTCGCCCGGTGCAGGAAATCCGCCGAGGTCGGCGCCGGCGGAAAAGCAGCGTCCGCGCCCGCCGAGGATAACGGCGCGCAGTTCGTCGTCGCGATCCAGCTCTCGTGTTGCTGCCGCAAGCTCGCGAAGCGTAGCAACAGACAGGGGGTTGAGCTTGTCCGGGCGTGTCAGCCAGAGTTCGGCGATTGCGCCCCTGCGAATGACCTCGATGGTCTCGTACACCAGTATTCTCCCTTCACCCGGTTGTCGTGTCGCGGGAGTCTAGCAGCGCAAGACTCCTGTTCCGCCGCCTGCACATTTCGCGAGCTGAAGTCGCAAAACGGTTCGGAAGTCGATAGGGCTGTTCACAAATTTGCGGTAATCTGCGCACCCGGCTGCCCGATGATCGGCCACGGTGGGTTGTGCGCGGTCTGCGCTGCCGTCCACTACACGGAGACTGCGACTCTTGTACCTGTGTCTGTATCTGTATCGTTTGTCTGTCTCGCGCAGATGTATCGCGCAGATGAATGGCGCGAATCCATCGCGCGAGTGCATCGCGAACTCGTGCAGCAGAATAAGAACTGCCAACCAGAACGCTGAAGCGGTCACCAGCATCGCTTCATAACGACCCGGAGGAAGGGGGGATTTTCGATGAAAACCATTAAAGCCGGAGCATTGCTGCTCGTCTCGATGATTTTGAGTGCCTGCTCGGGTATGGGCGAAAAAGACCCGACGGCCTGCGTGATCACCGGCGGTGTGCTCGGTGGGCTCGCGGGAAGTGCGGCCTTCGCCGGCGCCGTTCCCGGCGCTGCCACGGGAGCGGGTATCGGCGCGGTGCTGTGTTCGCTCGATGCCACAGAGATTGAAGCCGAGCCGGAGCCCGTGGCCATGGCGGCCGTCGCTGACGAAGACGGCGACGGCGTTACCGACGACCGCGACCAGTGCCCGGGTACGCCTGCGGGCATGAGCGTCGACGGACGCGGTTGCCCCGTCGACGCGGACGCCGACGGCGTTGCCGATGCCAGCGACCGCTGCCTCAACACGCCAGCGGGCGTCAGCGTGGATACGAGCGGCTGCCCTGTCTCTGAAGCCGTCGTCTTCTCCGTGGACAACCTCAATTTCGCCTTCGATAGCGCCGACCTGACGCCGCGCGCCAAGGCTGCCCTCGACGGTGCCGTCAGCGTGATCCGCGACAACAGCGCCGTGCAGCTCGATCTCGTCGGTCACACGGACAGCCGTGGCTCTGAAGCCTACAACCAGCGGTTGTCGGAACGACGCGCTCGCGCGGCCGTGGACTACCTCGTCTCCCGCGGCGTCCCCGCAGGGCAGCTGCGCGCGGTCGGTCGCGGTGAAAGCGACCCGGTCGCCAGCAACGCCACAGCGGACGGCCAGGCTCGCAACCGCCGCGTTGAGATCGTCGTTCGCTGAGCGCGTTCGGCGCGGGGAGCCGTAAAGGATTGATTTTGCCCGGTACGTAATTCCGGGCGAAACGGCGGGCGTTCCCTTCGCTCGCCGGTCCTTCGACACGCTCCCTTCAGAAACGCCCACCGCTTCGCCTCGGGGCTTTCAGGGCGCTGTGCGGCGATTGATGGAATCACCGCGATAAGCACGCCCGGGTGACTTCGGGTACCGTGCCCGTTGCCCCCGAGAATACTTGAGAGGCAGCAAAACATACTGTATGTTCAAAAGCATTCGAGTGCGACCCTGAGGACCCGAACTTGACTGATCTTGAACATTTCCGTCAGGACACCCGCGAGTGGCTGGAAGAAAACTGTCCGCCGTCGATGCGTGAACCCGTGCGCGGTTTCGAGGACCTTTACGTCGGTGGTCGCAAGCCCGAGGTCAACCATCCGGATCAGCCGCTGTGGTGCGAACGCATGGCCGCGCGTGGCTGGACCGTGCCGCATTGGCCGAAGGAATACGGCGGCGGCGGGCTCGACTCCGCCCAATCGAAGGTACTGCGCGAGGAGATGGCAAGGATCGGTGCACGGCGGCCGCTTGAGAGCTTCGGTATTTCCATGCTTGGCCCCGCGCTGCTCAAGTTTGGTAACGAAGAACAGAAACGCGAGCACCTGCCGCCGATCTGTCGCGGTGAAATCCGCTGGTGCCAGGGCTACTCGGAGCCGAATGCGGGCTCGGATCTTGCGAGCCTGCAGACGCGCGCCGAAGATCGTGGCGACTGCTACGAAATCAACGGTCAGAAGGTCTGGACCTCCTACGCGGACAAGGCCGACTGGATCTTCTGCCTCGTGCGTACGGACAACTCGGGTTCGAAGCACGAGGGCATCAGCTTTGTGCTCTTCGACATGGATCAGCCGGGCGTCAGCGTCAAGCCGATCCGCCTGATCAGCGGTTCGTCTCCCTTCTGCGAAACCTTCTTCGACAACGCCCGAGCCGACAAGCGCAACCTCGTCGGCGAGCCCGGCCAGGGCTGGACCATCGCCAAATATCTGCTCACGCACGAGCGCGAGATGATCTCAAGCTTTGGAACGGCGCCGCAGAAGTCGCTTGGCGAGACTGCGATCGAGTATCACGGCGCCGACGCCGAGGGTCGCCTCGGCAACGGGATGCTGCGCCAGGAAATTGCCCAGTACCAGCTCGATGCCCTGGCGTTCTCCGCCACGATGGCCCGCGTTGGTGATGAGGTAAAGGCGGGCCAGGGGCTGGGTCCCGCCTCGTCGATCTTCAAGTACTACGGTACGGAATTGAACAAGCGGCGCAACGAACTGAATCTGGCGATTGGCGGTGAGGCGGCCCTGGGCTGGGCCGGTGATGAGTACGACGGCGGTCAGGTCGTGCGCAGTTTCCTGCGTTCGAAGGGCAATTCGATCGAGGGCGGCACCTCGGAGGTGCAGCTCAATATCGTCGCCAAGCGCGTTCTTGGCCTGCCCGACGCCTGATCGATCACCGCTACGAGGAGACTCTGCCCATGCCCCTGGTGCTGACCGAAGAACAACAGATGTTGCGTGATGCCGCCGCCGGATTCCTCGGCGAGAAGGCCTCGACGCCGGCGCTGCGTGCGCTTCGCGACAGCGGTGATGAACTCGCCTACGACGCGGCGCTGTGGCAGGAGATGGTCGCCATGGGCTGGGCGAGTATCGCCATCCCTGAAGCCTACGGCGGCCTTGGCTACGGCTACACGGGGCTGGGCGTGGTGCTCGAGCAGGTCGGGCGCAATCTCAGTGCATCACCCCTCGAGGGCAGCGTTCTCGCCGGCGCCACAGCCATGCTCGGCCTCGGCAACGAGGCGCAGAAGAGCGAATGGCTTCCGCGGATCGCTGCGGGTGAGGCACAGCTCAGTCTCGCTCTGCAGGAATCTGCGGCGTTCAAGCCGGCCGCGGTGGCGCTCAGCGCAAGGCGCGACGGCAGCGACTGGGTGCTGAGTGGCGCCAAGCGCATGGTCGCTGACGCGCTGAGCGCCGATGCCTTTATTGTGATCGCGCGCAGCGCAGGAAACAGCGGTGAGGAGGGCGGTCTCAGTGCTTTCCTCGTGCCCGCTGATGCGCCGGGCCTCACGTGTCGCCGCTGTGAGCTGGTCGACAGTCGCCAGTACGGCGCGCTGGCGTTTGCCGACGTGCGGCTGGAGAGCGGGTCGCTGATGGGCGCCGAGGGCGGAGCCTGGGAGCCCCTGCAGCACTGCCTCGATATCATCTCCGTCGGTCTGGCCGCGGAGCTCCTCGGCCTGTCGCTGGAGGCCTTCGAGCGCACCATGGCGTACCTGCGCGAGCGCAAGCAGTTCGGACGGGTCATTGGCAGCTTCCAGGGGCTGCAGCACCGTGCTGCCACGCTGTTTGCGGAGCTGGAACTGGCGCGTTCCATCGTTCTCAAGGCCCTGCAAGCCGTCGACGAGGACAGCGACCAACTGCCGCTGCTGGCCAGTGCCGCCAAGGCGAAGCTCTGCGAGGTCGCGAAGCTGGCCAGCAACGAAGGCATACAGATGCACGGCGGCATCGGCATGACCGACGAGTACGACATCGGCTTTTTCCTCAAGCGCGCGCGGGTGCTGCAGCATCAGTTCGGCGACTACTACTATCACCTCGATCGCTTCGCCCGCCTCGGTGGCTACTGACGCGCTTTCCGGCGGACTCCTTCAATCCCGGCTTCTCACGGCTGCATCCCTTCAAAACGATAACGAGACAGGCAAAGCATGAGTGAACCCCTGCAGACCTTCGACCAGGTCGTTGCCGAGCTCACGGCCGATGGTGCGAGCTTCGCGCTGGCGACGGCCTCCATCGGCGGCCACGACTATCGCGTGTACGCGCAGGCGCCTGACAATATGGGCGCTTATTTTCGCTTCATGCTCAAGCACGCCGACAAGGATTTCGCCGTCTACCTCGACGAGCGCTATAGCTTTGGCGAGAGCTACGCGATGGCCGCCAGCCTGGCCCGGGCGCTGATCGACGACTACGGCATCGGCAGGGGCGATCGCGTCGCAATCCTGAGTCGCAACAATCCGCAGTGGATGATCAGTTTTATCGCCGCACTGTCGATCGGTGCCGTTGCCGTGCCGATGAACGCCTGGTGGACGACGGAAGAGCTTGATTACGGCCTCAGGGACTGCGGTGCGAGCGTGGTCATTGCCGACCGCCAGCGCATGGAGCGTCTGCAGCCGCTGCAGGATGAGCTGAAACTCAAGCTCATCGCCGTCGACGATTGCAGCGGCCTTGCCCTGTCGTCGACGCCGTTTAACGAGGTCATCGAGGGTCATCGCGGGGCGGAGATGCCCGAAGTAGAGGTGCAGCCGGAAGACTACGCCACCATCATGTACACCTCTGGCAGCACGGGTCATCCCAAGGGCGCCCTGTCGTCACACCGCGGAATCCTGTCGGCGCTGTATTCGTGGATGCTGATGGGGACCGCTGGCAAGAAGTCCTCGCCGCCGGCAGAGCCCTCGCGCTATCCCGCAGCGGGCCTGCTGACAATCCCGCTCTTTCACTGCACGGGCAGTCACACGGCGTTTCTGCTTTCACTGATCGTCGGTCGCAAGCTGGTGATCATGCACAAGTGGGATGTGCAGGAGGCCATGCGCCTGATCGAGGAGGAACGCATCACCTGGTTCACGGGCGTGCCGACGATGTCGGCGGAGTTGCAGGCCGCGGCGCAGGAGTCCGATCGCGACCTGTCGTCGCTCGGCGAGATCTACGCCGGCGGCGCCGCGCGCCCACCGGCGCAGGTCGAGAAGCTTGCAAAAACCTTCAAGAAGTCGGCCTCGGGCATCGGCTACGGCCTGACGGAGACCAACGCCCTCGGCACGATCAACGTCGGCGATGTCTACCGTGCGCGTCCCGGCAGCGCCGGCCGCGTGGTTCCGGCGGTCACCGATATCGCGATTTTCGATGAGCACGACAAGCCGCTGCCCCCGGGAGAGCGCGGCGAGGTGTGCATGCGTTCGCCAGCCAACTGCCTGGGTTACTGGAACAAGCCCGAGGCGACGGCGGAGGCCTTCCGCGACGGTTGGTTCCACACGGGCGACGTGGGTTACATCGACGAGGACGGATTCCTGTTCATCGTCGATCGCATGAAGGAGATCATCATCCGCGGCGGCGAGAACATCAGCTGCATCGAGGTTGAGGCGGCTATCTACCAGCATCCGGCGGTCGCCGAAGCGGCCGTCTACGGCGTGCCCGATGAACGGCTGGGAGAAGCCGTGGCAGCGAGCGTGGTTCTCCGCGAGGGCGAGACGCTGACAGCGGACGAGCTCGTCGGCTTCCTGCGCGAGCACATCGCCGCCTTCAAGCTGCCGGCACACATCCGCTTTCACGGCGAGACGCTGCCGCGTATCGCGACGGGAAAAATATTCAAGCGTCAGCTCAAGGCCGAAATGAGCGAGCAAATGGCGGGTTGAGCCGGACGCAGGCCGACGCGGATCCGTCCGGAATCCCGAAACCGCGCCAATACGGAGTCATAGCGCGCCGCGCGCCGGCGCCCTTCCATGCAAGGAGCAGAATCTAGATGAACCTGGGTATTTCAGACAAAGTTGCGCCGATCCTCGCGCGCGTGAAGGCGTTCATCGCCGAAGAAGTGCAGCCGATGGAGGAGGCCTACGCCGCGGAGATCGCCACCGGTGACCGCTGGGCCTTCACCGGGCGCCAGACCGAGATCATCGAGGCGCTCAAGGCCAAGGCCCGCGCCGAGGGCCTGTGGAACTTCTTCCTGACCGAGGGCGAGCACTCCAGCGGCCTGAGCACCGTCGAGTATGCCTACCTGGCCGAGGAGATGGGTCGCTCGCCTCTTGCGCCCGAAGTCTTCAACTGCGCCGCGCCGGACACGGGCAACATGGAGGTGCTGGTCAAGTACGGCAGCGAGGCGCAGAAGGCACAGTGGCTCACGCCGCTGTTGAATGGCGAGATCCGCAGTGCCTACGCGATGACGGAGCCCGGCGTGGCGTCTTCGGACGCGACCAACATCGCCACGAGTGCCGTCCTCGATGGCGATGAATGGGTGATCAATGGCGAGAAGCACTGGATTTCCGGTGCCGGCGATCCGCGCTGCAAGGTCATGATCGTGATGGTCAAGACCGATCCCGATGCCGCCAAGCACAAGCAGCAGTCGCAGATCCTCGTGCCCATGGACGCGGCCGGCGTGGAAATCCTGCGCCCGATGCAGGTGTTCTCCATGGACGATGCGCCGCACGGGCATATGCATCTGCGCTTCACCGACGTCCGCGTGCCGAAGGACAACGTGATCCTCGGTGCCGGTCGCGGCTTCGAAATCTCCCAGGGCCGTCTCGGCCCCGGTCGCATTCACCACTGCATGCGGGCCCTCGGCGCCGCCGAGCGCGCCCTCGAACTGATGTGTCGCCGCGCCACCACGCGCGTTGCTTTCGGCAAGCCGCTGGCCCGCCTTGGCGGCAATATCGATATCGTGGCCAATGCGCGCATGGACATCGAGCAGGCGCGCCTGCTCACGCTGAAAACGGCGTGGATGATGGACAACGCCGACCCGAAGGAGGCCCGCGTGTGGATCTCCATGATCAAGACCGCCGTCCCCAACGTCACGCTCAAGGTCATCGACGAAGCCATTCAGATGCACGGCGGCCTGGGTGTTTCGCAGGACACGCCGCTCGCGGCCATGTACATGGGGCAGCGCACGCTGCGCCTCGCCGACGGCCCCGACGCCGTACACCGCATGGTGGTGGGCCGCCACGAGTTCCGCAAATACATGGAGCAGGAGAGCGTCAACGCCACCTTCCGTGACGGCTGAGGCCCATCGCCCGCCCGCAGGCCACTGCACAGTACAGACAAGACACACAATACAAAAAACACCAAACGCAGGACTCAGGCGGGCCCCGGTCAGCGGGCCCGCCCCTGAGCACAAGGCAGCCTCGACAACGACATCTCACCGAACAGGAGAACGCCATGGCCGTTACCGTTGTTCCCAAGGAACAGCTCGCCGACCACGTCGGTACGCAGTACGAGCCCAGTGACTGGATCGCCCTCGATCAGGACCGCATCAATACCTTTGCGGACTGCACGGAGGATCACCAGTTCATTCACATCGACCAGGAAAAGGCCGCGCAGACGCCCTTCGGCGGCACCATCGCGCACGGTTTCCTGACTCTGTCGATGCTGTCGAAGATGATGGAAGGGCAGGGTGTAGTGCCTGAGAACATCGTCATGGGCATCAACTACGGTTTCGACAAGGTCCGCTTCCTCGCCCCCGTGCGTGCCGGAAAACGGGTCCGAGCCCATCGCAAGCTGGTATCCGTGGACCGGAAGGACGACAAGCGCTTTCTGATGAAGTCAGAGATCAGCGTCGAGATCGAGGGCGAGGAAACACCCGCGCTGATCGCCGAATGGCTGACCATGATGGTCGTGGCCTGAGCGCTCGAGCCGCGGATATTTACTGGAGATAGAACTATGTCAATTCGATACGACAATCGCGTCGCCATCGTCACCGGCGCGGGTCAGGGCCTCGGCCGAAGCCACGCGATCGAACTTGCCAGGCGCGGGGCAAAGGTCGTGGTCAACGATCTCGGCGGCGCTACGGACGGCACGGGCAGTTCAAGCGAAGCCGCGCGCAGCGTGGTCGCAGAGATCGAGGCCCTCGGTGGAGAAGCCATCGCCAACGGCGCCAACGTTGCCAAGTACGACGAGGTCGAGGCGATGGTGGCTGAGGCGAAGGACAAGTGGGGCCGCGTCGATATCCTCGTGAACAACGCCGGCATCCTTCGCGACAAGAGCTTTGCCAAGGGCAGCCTCGACGACTTCCGTCTGGTGCTCGAGGTTCACCTGATGGGTACGGTGAACTGCACCAAGGCGTGCTGGGACACGATGCGCGAGCAGGAGTACGGTCGCATCGTCGTGACCACCTCGTCGTCGGGACTGTACGGCAACTTCGGCCAGACCAACTACGGCGCGGCGAAGATGGGCGTCATCGGCCTGATGAACACGCTGGTACTCGAGGGCGCCAAGTACAACATTCACGTCAATGCGCTCGCGCCCACGGCGGGAACGCGCATGACCGAGGGATTGATCCCCGAGAAGGCCTTCGAACTGCTGACCCCGGAGACGGTGACGCCGGCGGTGCTCTACCTGGTCAGCGAAGACGGGCCCAACCGCACGATCCTCTGCGCCGGTGCCGGCGGCTACGCCGTCTCACGCATCGTCGAGAGCACGGGAACCTGGCTGCCGCCGGAGCAGCAGACGCCCGAGGGCCTCGCTGCCAACTGGAAAACCATCAGCAACACGGATGGCGAGCGCGCCCTGCAGGCGGGCTTCGAACAGAGCGGCAAGATGATCACGCAGGCGGCGGCCGGTCTGGGTATTTCTCTGGACTGATCGACCGCGACAACACCGATGCCGGTCCGTCCCGCGTGGACGGGCCCATTGCCGGGGGCCGGCGCCAGCCGCTCCCTCCGCTAACCAAGGAGTTCAAGCATGAAAGACGCAGTCATCGTAGCGACGGCGCGCACGCCCATAGGCAAGGCCTACCGCGGTGGTTTCAACAACCTGTCCGGAGCCACGCTGGGTGCCGCAGCGGTCGGCGAGGCCGTTCGCCGCGCCGGCATCGAAGCGGCAGAAGTCGAGGATGTGATCATGGGCGCGGCGCTGCAGCAGGGCGCCACCGGGGGAAACGTGGCGCGGCAGATCGCCCTGCGCGCCGGCCTGCCGGTCACCGTTTCGGGCATGACCATCGATCGTCAGTGCTCGTCGGGCCTCATGGCCGTGGCTACGGCCGCCAAGCAAGTGATGTACGACGGTATGGATATCGTCGTCGGCGGCGGTCTCGAGTCCATCTCGCTGGTGCAGAACGAGCACATGAACATGCATCGGGCCGCCGACAAGGAGCTCGTCGCGATGCATCCGGACATCTACATGCCCATGCTGCAGACCGCCGAGGTGGTCGCCAAGCGCTACGGCATCAGCCGCGATGCCATGGACGAGTACGGCCTGCAGTCGCAGCAGCGCGTGGCCGAGGCCTACGAGCAGGGCCACTACGACGCCGAACTGACGCCCGTCACCTGCACGCGCATCGTCTGGGACAAGGAAACGGGCGAGCAGTCCGAAGCCGAGGTAACGGTGACGCGCGATGAGGGTATCCGCGCCACCACCGCCGAGGGTCTTGCGAGCCTCAGGACGGTAATCGAAGGCGGAACAATCACCGCCGGCAACGCCTCGCAGCTCTCCGACGGCGCGTCGGCGCAGGTGGTGATGGACGCGAAGCTGGCCGAACAGCGCGGACTCGAACCCCTCGGGCGGTACTGCGGCATCGCCGTCGCCGGCCTCGAGCCCGACGAAATGGGCATCGGCCCGGTCTACGCCGTACCCAAGCTGCTCAAGCAGCATGGCCTGTCCGTCGACGACATCGGACTGTGGGAACTCAACGAGGCCTTCGCCGTGCAGGTCCTCTACTGCCGCGATCAGCTCGGCATCGACAACGACAAGCTCAACGTCTCCGGCGGCGCCATCGCCATCGGTCACCCCTACGGCATGAGCGGCTCGCGCATGGTCGGCCACGCCCTCATCGAGGGCAAGCGGCGCGGGGTCAAGTACGTGGTGGTCACCATGTGTGTGGGTGGTGGCATGGGGGCGGCTGGACTCTTTGAGGTCCTGTAACTGCGGGCTTGGCTCCGTGACCGGAAAGCCGTGCGCGAGGTCCTGTATGCCCTTCCAGGGTGCTCGTCAGAGGGTGCGTACGTAGGTCGGGCGCGGAGGCATGCTGTGCCGTGGAAGGGACGCCAAAAAGCGGCCCTCCATGGCCAGGCTTATGTCGCGCCATCCATGGCGCTCCGTACCCTTCCACGGCACACCATGCCACCACACCCTCGCGCCGTGGCTGCAGTCGCTGAATTCGGGCATCTCCTGCGTTTGCCTATGCCATGGCACGGCGGTGAGGGATCGTGCATCTACTTTAGCTGTGAGGGTACCGAGCGCCTGGATGGCGCGAGATAAGCCTGGCCATGGATGGCCGCCTTTTGCGTCCCTCACAGCCAAAGTAGATGGGCGAGCCCGGCTGTTGGCACCAGCACCAGAGTTTTTGAGATACCCCAAGCACTCCAAGTCAATTAGGAGACAAACAACATGCGCGCATTGCTATGCAAGGAACACGGTCTGCCAGACAAGCTGGAGCTGGTGACGGATCATCCCGAGCCGACGGCAGAGGCCGGGCAGGTGGTGATTGATATCAAGGCGGCGGGGCTGAATTTTCCCGATGTACTGATCATTCAGGGCAAGTACCAGTTCCAGCCGGATATGCCCTTTTCGCCAGGCGGAGAGTGTGCCGGAGAAGTGCTGGCTGTCGGTGGTGGCGTAGAGAGTTACAAGCGCGGTGACAGGGTGATTGCCATG
>JAZBOX010000157.1:0-2078 GCA_036351355.1 Halieaceae bacterium | reverse complement strand
ATGATGACGACCGTGGGCTCCCAGGACACGACCGGCCCCATGACCCGCGACGAGCTCAAGGATCTGGCCTGCCTCGGCTTTTCGACGGATCTCGTGATGCAGAGCTTCTGCCACACGGCGGCCTACCCCAAGCCCGTGGACATCGACACGCAGCATTCGCTGCCAGACTTCATCATGACGCGCGGCGGCGTGAGCCTGCGTCCCGGCGACGGCATCATCCACAGCTGGCTGAACCGCATGCTGCTTCCGGACACGGTGGGCACGGGCGGTGACTCGCACACGCGCTTCCCCATGGGCATCTCCTTCCCCGCCGGCTCGGGCCTCGTCGCCTTCGCCGCGGCCACGGGCGTCATGCCCCTGGACATGCCCGAGTCCGTGCTCGTGCGCTTCAAGGGCAAGATGCAGCCCGGGATCACTCTGCGCGACCTCGTGCACGCGATCCCCTACTACGCGATCCAGCAGGGCCTGCTGACCGTCGAGAAGAAGGGCAAGAAGAACATCTTCTCGGGCCGCATCCTCGAGATCGAGGGCCTGCCGGACCTGACCGTGGAGCAGGCCTTCGAACTCTCTGACGCCTCGGCCGAGCGCTCCGCCGCCGGTTGCACCATCGATCTGTCGGAAGAGACGGTCGCGGAGTACCTGCGCAGCAACATCACGCTCCTGCGCAGCATGGTTGCCGAGGGCTACGGCGATGCGCGCACCCTCGAGCGCCGCGCCGTGAAGATGGAAGAGTGGCTGGCGAACCCAACGCTGATGCGCGCTGACAAGGACGCCGAGTACACCGCGGTGATCGAGATCGACCTCGCGGAGGTCAACGAGCCTATCGTGTGCGCCCCGAACGACCCCGACGACGCGCGCCTGCTTTCCGAGGTCGCCGGCGACAAGGTAGACGAAGTGTTCATCGGCAGTTGCATGACCAACATCGGCCACTTCCGCGCCGCGGGCAAGCTGCTGGAGCAGCACAAGGGCAGCATCAGCACGCGCATGTGGATCGTGCCGCCGACGCGCATGGACGAGCACCTGCTGATGGAGGAAGGCTATTACAGCATCTTCGGAAAAGCCGGGGCGCGTACGGAAATGCCTGGTTGCTCGCTGTGCATGGGCAACCAGGCGCGCGTGGCGGCGAACTCGACGGTACTATCCACCAGCACGCGCAACTTCCCCAACCGCCTGGGTGACGGCGCCAACGTGTACCTCACCTCGGCGGAGCTCGCCAGCGTGGGTGCGGTGCTCGGCAAGCTGCCGACGGTCGAGGAATACATGGAGTACGCGAAGAACCTGGACTCCATGGCCGGCGACATCTACCGCTACATGAACTTCGACCAGATCATCGAGTTCCAGAAGCGCGCCGAAGACGGCAAGCGGATCGCGGCGGTGGAGATCAGCGAGGTGGCCTGAGCGCTTGCCGGGCTGTCGTCAAACAGTCCTCAAGCAGTCGTCAAAAGCGTTGGACGGGGCCCTGGTGGCCCCGTTTTTGTTGGAGCATCACCACAGGGCAGACCAAGTCAGGTAAACCACTCCAGAAGCTGGGGAACCACGAGGGTGACGACGATCAGGCCGAGCATCCAGGAGTGCAGGCTCTGATTTCGCTCGAGCTTTACAAAGCGGGTCTCGAACTTCGCCTCCTGCTCCGCGAAGCGCCGCTCGATGTGACCGTCCATCTGCGCGAACCGGGCCTCGAATCTGGCTTCCTGCTCGGCAAAGCGCGCATTCAACACCTCGGTGAAGTGATCCTTCGTGAGCAGGTTGTCTGCGTAGAAACCGAACGCTTCGGCCATGAGCTCCGCCTGTACTTCGGCCTGAGGTTCCGGAACGCCAACCTCCTTGAGGCGACGGGCGTAGCGGAGCGTGTCGAAGGCCAATGTGGTCATCGTAGCGGATCTTTACGGCGGCACAAGCTGGCACTCTGAGTGCCGAGCCTTGCCGAGGGAACATCAAAGCCGTACATCCAGCGACGCGCGCCCAAGCTGTAACTGCCGAATCCTGCGACGCAGCTCGCGTGCGACGCGGTCTTCATCGAGCGCCGCCGCATGCGCGCCGTAGACCGCACCGGCGAGGGCCCGGTAAACGGCCCTGAT
>JAZBOX010000156.1:0-41429 GCA_036351355.1 Halieaceae bacterium | reverse complement strand
CGTGAACGATGAGGTCGGCGCCGTCGACCTCGCCATGGACCCCACCAACCCGCGAATCCTCTACGCCAGCTTCTGGCGCGTTAAGCGCACGCCCTACTCCCTCGAGAGCGGCGGCCCCGGTTCGGGCCTGTGGAAAAGCGTCGATGGCGGTAACACCTGGACCGAGCTGACCGGCAACGAGGGCATGCCCGAGGGGACGCTGGGCATCAGCGCGATCACCGTCTCGCCCACGAACAACCAGAATCTCTACGCCATCATCGAGGCCGAGGAAGGCGGTGTGTTCCGCTCGCGCAACGGCGGCAAGAGCTGGGAGAAGGTGAACGAAGAGCGCAAGCTGCGCCAGCGCGCCTGGTACTACTCGCGCATCTACGCGGACCCCGCCGACGAAGAAGGCGTCTACGTGGTCAACGTCCGCTTCCATCACTCGCGCGACGGTGGCAAGAGCTTCACGGCGATCCCCACACCCCACGGAGACAACCACGACCTGTGGGTCGACCCGACGAATCCGCAGCGCATGATCGAGTCGAACGACGGCGGCGCCAACGTGTCCACGGACGGCGGCAAGAACTGGACCGCGCAGAACACGCAACCCACGGTGCAGTTCTACCGTGTCTCCACGGACAACGACTTCCCCTACCGCCTCCTTGGCGGACAGCAGGACAACTCGGCGGTACGCATACGCTCGCAGTCCGCGCAGGAAGACGCTATCGGTATACGCGACTGGGAGCCCACCGCGGGCGGCGAGAGCGGCCACATCTCGGCCAAGCCCGACAACCCCGACATCGTCGTCGGTGGCTCCTACGGCGGCTACCTCGAGATGATCGATCACAGCACAGGCGCCACGCGCTTTCTTGACGTATGGCCCGACAACCCCATGGGCTACGGCGCCGGCGACCTGCGCTATCGCTTCCAGTGGAACTACCCGCTCAGCTTTTCCATCCACGACCCGGATGTGCTTTACGCCGCCGCACAGGTGGTCTTCCGCAGCGACGACCTGGGTCAGAGCTGGGAAGCCATCAGCCCCGATCTCACGCGCGACGACAAGAGTCGCATGGGCAAGTCCGGTGGCCCGATCACCAAGGACGATACCGGTGTCGAGTACTACGGCACGGTCTTCGTGCTCACGGAATCACCGGCCGACAGCAAGGTCCTCTGGGCCGGCAGCGATGACGGACGCATCCACGTTACGCGCGACGGCGGCGACAGCTGGAGCGACGTGACCCCGCCGCGTCTGCCGGAGTGGGCGATGGTCAACAGCATCGACGTCGATCCCTTCAACGAGGGCGGCGCCTTCGTGGCGGCTACGCGTTACAAGATGGACGACTTCCGCCCGATGCTTTACCACACCACGGACTGGGGCAAGAGCTGGCGCAGCATCAGCGCCGGCCTGCCCGCGGATCACTTCACTCGCGTCCTGCGCGCCGACCCCGCGCAGCCCGGCCTGCTCTACGCCGGCACGGAGCGCGGCCTGTATCACTCGCGCAACAATGGCGACAGCTGGTCTCCGCTGCAGCTGAACCTGCCGATCGTCCCGGTAACGGACCTGAAAGTGAAGGGTGACGACCTCATCGCCGCCACGCAGGGTCGCGGTTACTGGATCCTCGACGATCTGGGCGTGCTGCGCGAGCAGGCTCGCGATGGCGCTCCCGAAGGGCCGCAGCTGTATGCCCCCGAGTTGGCCTATCGCCTCGTCGCGGGCGGCCGCGATGACGATCCGAAGAACGCAGGCACCAATCCCTACCCCGGTGTCTCCCTGTTCTACTACGTCCCCGAGGGCATGGAAGACAGCGACGCGATCGAGCTTTCCGTCTACCGGGGCGACGAGGACCGTGCGATCTGGACCTGGACCGCTGAAGACGAAGACGCCAAGGGCGATGCGGCGAAAACCGCCGTTCTCGATACCTCGGCGGGCCTGCATCGCCACGTCTGGGACCTCACCTATCCCGGCATGGAGCGCTTCGAAGGACTGATTCTCTGGTCCGACATGAAGGACGGCCCGACGGCGGTGCCCGGCACCTACCGCGCAGAAATGCGCGTCGGCGACACGACGCTCAGCCAGAGCTTTGACATCGTCGCCGACCCGCGCTCACCGGCCAGTGCCGAGGAGTACGCCGCGCAGTTCGACTTCGTTAGCAGCGCGCGCGACCTGCTGTCGCGCACGCACCGCGAGATCAAGGCGATCCGCCAGCTTCGCGGCGAACTCGAAGCAACGCGCGAACGTATCGAGGCCGCCGATGCCAGCGATGCCACGGTCGAAGCACTTGTTGCTGACATCGAGGCGATCGACGATGCGATCACCGCGGTGGAGGAAGCGCTCTACCAGACCAAGAACCAGAGCCGTCAGGATCCGCTCAACTACCCGATCCGCCTCAACAACAAGCTGACCAGCCTGATGCGCAAGGTCGCCGCCGATGATCGCGGCCCGACAACGCAGGCCTGGGAAGTGAAGGAAATGCTGAGTACGGCGATCGAGAGCGAGCTCGCTTCGCTCAGCAGCGTATGGGACGAGCGCCTCCCAGCGCTCAACGAAGCGATCCGCGATGCGGGCATCGTGATGATCTCTATCGACCGAGGCAACTGAGGCGCAGTTCCCTGCCGACCGCCGGGCTCCGGTGGTCGGCAGCCACGGACTTCGACGCAAGACACACCGGCCGCCTCCTGCGGCCGTTTTTTTGGCCGGCGTCTTTGCCGGTCCGCGGGTAGTTCCTCAGCGGAGAACGCCGGCCAGCATGGCAAGGTACTGCGGCGCACGGTCGACGGCGAGGAACAGCGAGGCCAGCAGCCCCGCCAGCAGAAGCAGATTTCGCCACCATGGCGTTGGGACGTCCTGCATGACGGCGCGGCGGTTCGCCAGCACCAGCACGATCAGGTAGACGACGGGCATCACCACCACGTTGATGCCCATCAGCAGAATCACCTTGAGCAGCGCCGGAAATTCCCAGAAGGGAGCAAGCACCGCCGCGCCCAGCACAAAGGCAGCGAGCCCGAGACGGAAGCGCGCGTTGTCGGCGCTGAAGCGCCACGGAAGTCCGCTCATGTCGAGCACGAAGTACAGGGTAACCTGGGCCGCCACGACCAGCGTGGTCATCGCGGCCATCAGCAATCCAAGCGCGAACACCTTCGGTCCAAGCGGAGCGAGGGCGCCGGGGAACACGGCGCGCAGCACCTCCCCCGCCTGTCCGACATCAGCAAACTCGGCGAAATCAGGGCGCGCGTGCAGGGCGAAGGCGCCCGCAATGAGCACCAGCACCGCATAGGCGCCGAACACCACGCCGAGGTTCAGGATCGCGCGGCGAAAGCCGGCATCGAGCGCCTGGCGTCCGCCGCCGGCATCGGCGCTGAGATAGGGAAGGCCGAGGAGCGCCGCCGGCGCAATCGCCGATCCCACCATGGCGATGA
Source organism: Halieaceae bacterium (assembly GCA_036351355.1). Taxonomy (GTDB): domain Bacteria; phylum Pseudomonadota; class Gammaproteobacteria; order Pseudomonadales; family Halieaceae; genus Congregibacter. The sequence goes on along the minus strand of JAZBOX010000156.1, from coordinate 38,030 downwards.
TCGAGGCCTCGGCGCGGCGCTCGGCGCCACCCGCCAGCGTCAGGGCGTCGGGAATCGCCGGCCGAAGGCCGCCCAGGATCGCCGACCATTGCGACAGGCCGCGCAGGGCAACGAGCAGGAAGCACAGGAACATCAGCAGCATGAGCAGCGTCATCGCACTCTGCATGCGCTCGTAGCCGCGCGACAGCACAAGCCACAGCGTGATCGCGGCCAGCCCGCAGCACAGGAACAGCTGCATCGCGGCGGAATCGGCGCTGAAGCCGAACAGGCTCTCGGTGGCCGAGGCCATTACCGAGAGCTGTCCCATGCAGACGAGGAAATGCACGGGCACGACGATCACAAGGATGAACCAGGCCAGCGGCCGACCGAGGTAGGCTGCAATCAGGCTGAACAATCCCCGCTTCGGATTCAGCGCACCGATGCGCGAGGCGCTGTCGGCCGATACGACGAAAACGGGGAGCATCAGCGGGATCACCCACAGCAACGAATAGCCGAACCAGGCCCCGGCGAGGAGAAAGGCGGCCATCGCTCCCGCGCCCATGGTGCCCGCGGCCATGACCGCGGCCGGTCCCACGAGCGCCGCAAAGGCGGAGCGCAACAGGATCGGCGTCTGCACTTTCACGAGTGAGTCGATCGCGGCCGCGGCGCGTCGGGCGCGGTCACAGCGGCAACATCGTGACAGGGACGGGCCCTGCGCGGAGCACCGCGTCGACCCAGTCGCGCAGTGGCACGGCCGGATCGCGGCGGGCGTAAAGGCGCTGGAACTGCTTGTAGCCGCGCATGTAGTCGGTGATCTGCAGCGGCGAATGCACTGCCCGCTGCCACAGGTTCTGCGCAAACTGGGGCGCGAGGAGCCCCTCCTCGCGGGCGAAGCGCAGCACCTGATCCTCACCCCAGCCCGCCGTATGCACCTGCACGCTCACGTAGGCGCGCGTCGCGTTCTCGAGGCGCTTGCGCAGATGGGCAAGGCGCGTCAGCGGCGCATTGTCGGCCCAGCCGGCATCGAGCATCAGCTCCTCAACGAAGCTGCCCCATCCCTCCACGTAGGCGCCGTCGGGAAACAGCGAACGCAGGGCCGGTGCCTCGCTCACGGCCACCTTGTACTGAAGGTAGTGCCCGGGAAACATTTCGTGGGAGATGATCATCGTGTTGAAGTGCGTGTTGAAGGATCGGTAGAAACCCTCGCGGGCAGCATCGGGCGCCGAATCCGGAATCGACGGTACGTAGAACAGCGTATCCGCCTGCGGGTCGAAGGGGCCGCTGGGATACACGCCGCCGACGGCCGCACCGCTGAAGTGCGCCGGCGACAGATCGATGTGCAGTGTCGTGGGCTTTGGAATCGTGGCGAGGGCGTGCTCCTCGACGAAACGCTCGGCGGCGAAGGTCAGTTCGCGGAAGCGCTGAAGAAAGGCCGTGCCCGAATCGTCGCGGTCGGACTCCATCGCTTCCAGCGCTGCCTCGAGCAGCGTATCCGCCCCGCCCCCATGCGCACCGCCGCCCCAGCGCGCCGCCTCGGCACGCATGAGCTGGCGAACCTCGCGCATCTCGGCCGACGCCTCGGCGAGCAGCGCTTGCGGGCTATAGGCGCCCGCGCTGCGTCGCAGCAGCTTCTCAGCGTAGTTGTCGGCCCCGATCGATACCACGCCACTGGCCTCGGGCAGTATCTGCTCGCGGATGTGCGCCTCGAGGCGCTCGATCGCCGCGACGGCCTCGTCGATCGCGCCATCGAATCCCCCGGATGCGGCTCCGGGCCAGCTGCGCACCAGGGCACGCAGACCCTCGTCGAAAAAGGACCGCGTCGACGCGAGCACTTTGAGTGCTCGTTGCGAGCGCATCAGGTTACCCTCGCCAAGGCGTTCGATAGCGAGGTCGCATAGCTCGGCGACGCCCGCAAGCCGCTGCAGCAGCGCCTCGCTGCGCGCGCGTAAGTCCAGCTGATCGCGGACCAGCAGGTGCGTCAGGGCCTGCGATACACGCTCGGCGTACCACTGCGGTTGCGTCTCGCGCGGCCGATCCTGCTCCCAGAGCGAGCGCTCGCGCCGGACCTGCGTGAGCAGCACCCGAAGATCCATACCCGCCGAGGATGACGGCTGCCGTGCCAGCAGATTCTCCGCAGCTTCCTCGCTGGCACGATTGAGGTCCAGCCATGCCTGCAGCGCGCGATCGCCAAAATCCTCGAAGCGCGCGGCACGCGACGCATCGCCGTAGGCGAAGGCGCGCGTCGGATAAAAGTCGCGCCAGGCTTCGAGGTAAGCGGCAACGGGATCGTCATCTGCGAGCGCAACGGGGATCGAAAGACCGAGCGTCATCATCAGAAGCAGCACCACCCGCAGGCCGACGCGAGCGTCCACGCGCGCGACGCTGCGCGCCGCCCTGCCCGGTCCTCTTCCGGCGTCTGCAATACGCTTTGGTCCGACAACATGAAACGGCATTCGGCACTCTCCCCAGGCCCCGGAACAGCGCGCAGTCTAAGCCGCGACGGGCGCCGGCGACAGCCGAGGCATGCCTGCTTGCGTGCTAAGCTTCGCCACCGTTCGAGCACCGGGAATCGGCCATGGCGGCACAGGAATTTCCTCTTTACGACCTGCGCGTGGAGACCATCGAGGGCGATCGGCCCTTCGTGTGCAGTCACGAAGTTGGCATGGCCTTCGAGGTCCGCGGTGAGAATCTGCATTTCAGCGGCGACCGCCCCTTCTCCATGTATGCCCTTGCCGCCCTGCTCCCCCTGTTGCCAGCGAAGCAGCGCCCCCTTAACGAGTTCGACTGGATGGCCACGGATCACGTCATCGCCTGCCCCGATCCGCACTGCGGCGCCCGCTTCCGTATCAGCCGCATCGCGCGGCGCGACGTCAGGCGCAGCGATACCACCGTCGAAGCTCTGCCCGACGACAACCCCTGGAAGGAATAGGATCTCCGCAATGAAGCAGGAGTCGCACAGTCCGATCGAGCGCTTCGAACTCGCGCCGGGCTACACGATCTCACGGGTGATCAAGGGCGGCTGGCAGCTCTCTGCCGGTCACAGCAATCGCGTGTCTTCGGACCCTGTTGCCGATATGCGCGCCTTCGTTGCCCGAGGGATCGATACCTTTGACTGCGCGGATATCTACACGGGCGTGGAAGACGCCATCGGGCGCTACGTTGCGACGCTCGCGCCGGGCGAGGCCGGACCGCAAATCCATACGAAGTACGTACCCGACGACCAGGAACTTGCCGCGCTCGATCGGGCATCCGTGGAGCGCATCATCGATCGCTCGCTGCGCCGCCTGCGCGTCGAGCAGCTGGACCTCGTCCAGTTCCACTGGTGGAACTACGCCATCCCCGGCTGGCTGGAGGCTGCGCACTGGCTTGATGAGCTGCGCCGCAGTGGCAAGATCCGCTATCTCGGTCTGACCAACTTCAATGCGGAGAAAACCGCCGCCCTCGCCGCTGAAGTGCCGCTCGTCTCAACGCAGGTGCAGTACTCGCTGCTCGACGCCAGGCCCGAGAAAGAACTCGTCGGCGTCTGCGAGCGCAATGGTTTGCAGCTGCTGTGCTACGGCACGCTCGCCGGCGGATTCCTCAGCGACTACTGGCTCGGTCGCGACGAACCCGAGGCCCTCGACAACCGCTCGCTGGTGAAATATCGCCTGATGATCGAGGAATCCGGCGGCTGGGAGCTGTTTCAGGAATTGCTGCGCACGCTCAAGGCCATTGCCCACCGCCACGGCTGCAGCATCGCTACCGTGGCCTCGCGCTGGGTACTCGAACAGCCGCGCGTGGCTGCGGTGATCATCGGGGCGCGCAACGCGGAGCACGTCGAGCGCTACGCAGAGCTGTTTCGCATCCGCCTCAGCGAGGAAGACCGCGTGGCGATCGATGGTGTTCGCTCGCGCATGAACGTTCCCGCCCATGACGTCTTCGACCTCGAGCGCGATCGCGAGGGTCGCCACGGGCGGATCATGAAATACAACCTCAACGCCGCCTGAGCGCTGCGTCCTCAGCCCCGGAGACCGGGAAGAGACCAGGAAGAGAGCGGGAGATGCCTGCATGAGTCCCAACGCGGAAGCCTTCGATCAGTGGATCCGCAGCAGCTTTATCGACATCAACACGGCGCTCGAGGAACTGTACTTCGCGCAGGACGATCCGGCGGCGATCGGTGCGGGCGGTGAAGCCCTGCGCGAGACGCTGCTCCGCGAGGGCGAGGAACACGTGGCGCGCCTGCACGCCGAAGGCAATACGGACGAGGGCTTCGAGGCCGCCTTCGACCTGCTTGGCAACGTCGGGCTGTTTATGGGCGCCTGTCGGCGGCACGAAATCACCGAGCCCTCGCGCGAGGACAGCTCGCCGCTGGTCCAGGCTTCGGGTCTTGCGATGCACATCGGCGCATCGCTGGGTGTGGCGCCGCGCTACGCCACCAGCCACCTTTCAACGCATAACCGGGCGCATGGCGGCGTCTATCGCAGCTTTACACGCCTGCGCGACGAGTTCCTGTTCCTCGACTACAACACGCGTGGAATCCTGGCCTTCAAGCGTGCCGCCGATGCCCTGGTGCGCATCGTGCCGCTGGGAATGACCCACCCCGTCGCGGGGGATCTGCTGCGTGCCGCGGTCGACGCCCTGCGCGAAGTGACGCGCTGGAATGCGGCACTGTTTGAGAAGCTCGACGTGGAGCGCTTTTTCTTCAGCGTGCGTCCCTATTACAAGCCCTACCGCGTCGGTCGCGTTGAATACCGCGGCGCCAATGCCGGCGACTTTGCCGGCATCAACGAGATCGATCTGCTCCTCGGCCTCTGCCAGGCCGAAGACCCGTCCTACTCGCAGCTCCTCGTCGACAAGTTCCTGTTCATGCTGCCCGAGGACCAGCAGCGCCTGCGCGACTGCATGCGCCGCGAAAGTCTACTCGACCAATGCCTTGCCGGTATCGAAGACGGGGAGTCCGCTGGCCCCTACTTTGCCGATAACGTCCGCGCCTTTCTCGAGGTCTGCGCGGCGCACGGCGATACGGCTCGCCAGCACCATGACCAGCTCGTGGCACGCTTTATCGAAGGGCCCTCAGGGCGGCTCGGCGAACAGCATCTGCAGCGCATCACGGCGAGCGGACCTCCCCTCGAAGTGCTGCTGCGCTCGCTGGAAAAACTGCGCGACCTGCGCTGCGCCGCGCCGCGCGACGACATCAGCAGCCGCTACCGCGACCTCGAGCGCCTGCGCGAGGCCCTTGGAGTCACGGCATGATCACCGCGCTCGCCGGCGAAGAACAGTGGCCGCTGGATCACGCCTATCTGCTCAGCCACTCGGCCGGCCTGCCTCCGAAGACTTTGCTGCGGGCCACGGAGCGCGCCCTCTTCGAGCCCTGGAGCGGTCAGCACGACCGCGCCTGGGAGCACTGGCTGGGCGCAATCGGCGACTTTCGTGATGCCATCGCGCAGGTGCTTGGCAGCGAGCGACGCCTGGTCTGCCCACAGCCCAGCGTCACTGCGGGCCTCGCACAGATCCTTGGCGCCCTGCCGCAACGTGCGGGCAGAACCCGACTGCTGATTGCCGGGCGGGCATTTCCGAGCCTTGGCTTTCTTTTCGCGCAGTACGCGCGCCGCGGCTACGAGCTGGTGCTTGTCGACGACAACGCCGACACACGTGACCCGGCGGCCTGGGCGGAACTCCTCGATGAACGCGTGCAATGCGTGCTGTTCACCCACGTACATTCCAATACGGGCGTCTGTCACGCGATCGAGCCGCTCTGCACCCTCGCCCGCGAACGCGGCGCCTTCAGCGTCATCGACGTTGCCCAGTCGATCGGTATTCGCCCGATCGATGCCGCTGCCTGGGGCGCCGACTTCATCATCGGATCCTGTATCAAATGGCTGTGCGGGGGATCCGGAGCGGGCTTCCTGTGGAGCAGCGCGGCGCGCCTCGAGGACTGCGAACCCGTGGACGTCGGCTGGTTCTCGCACGCCGACCCCTTCGAATTCGACATTCGCTCCTTCCGCTATGCCGAGGATGCGCTGCGCTACTGGGGCGGAACGCCGAGCGTAGCGCCCGCGGTCATCGCCGGCCACTCGATTCGCTGCCTGCTCGATGTCGGACTCGAGCGCATCGAGGCGCATAACCAGCGTCTCCTCGACCGCCTGGTCGAGGGGATGGACGCCTCAACGCTGGTGTCGCCGCGTGATCGCACGCAGCGCGGAGGCACCGCCATCGTCCACCGCGGCAATGGACAAGAGCGCTTTGTCGCGAAGCTCAGGGATGAAGGCGTCCAGTTCGACGCCCGCGCAGACGGCGCGCGCCTGTCACCGCACCTCTATAACGATGAAGGCGATATCGAGCGGGTGCTTCGCTGCCTCTAGTACGCGGACGCTGCCTTCGGCTGGCGGCATCCGGATTAATCCACTCGGCTCACCGCGCGCCGCGCCAGCGCGTAGAGCGCAACCCCGACCGCGAGCAGAATACCCACGGCCAGCCAGTTCGCCAGCGTCGTCTGCGCCATCAGCACCAGGCAGATCGACAGCGCCAGCGCCGGTATCAGCAGCCCGCCGGGCAGCGTGAACGCCTCGCGGCGAAGCTCCGCGCTCGCACCGGCGCGAACGCGCGGCAAGGCGCCGATGCAGAGCAGATAGGACAGCAAGCGCGACAGCGTGCTGGCGATGGCCAGCGCGGTGAAGGTACCGCTGAGGGCCAGCGCAAGGCACAGGGCCGCCATAGCCAGGATGGCGATGTGAGGGCTGCGATAGCGCGGGTGAATCCTGCCCAGCGCTGCGGGCAGCATGCGCAGTTCTGCAAGCGCAAAGAGAATGCGCGGCGCCGCGAGCATTGAGCTCGACAGGTTCCCTCCGATGGAAAACACCGCCGCAAGGGTGATTACCAGCGCTCCCGCGGGTCCCGCGAGGCGGCGACCCACATCCACGAGCGTCGCTTCGGCATAGGCTTCGGCGGGAATCACCGAGACGAAAACCAGTGCCACGCAGAAATAGAACAGGGAAATGAGCACCACCGTACGCAGCAGCGCGCGTGGCAGGCGCCGGCGCGGGTCGGCGGTCTCACCCGCGGTGACGCTGACCGTTTCGAAACCGACGAAAGCATAGACCATGAGCAGCGTGGTGCTGCCGAGGTTCTCGATCGGTGAGGATAAGTCCGGCCAGAAGCTGGCGCCGGTCACCTCGCGAAACCCGAGCACCACGAGCAGCAGCAGCGGCGTGAGCTTGAACAGCGTGAGCACCAGCATCGCCCGAACTCCGCTGCGAACTCCGCGCACATTGGCCCAGGTCAGTACCGCGGTGGTCACGCAGATCACCGCCGCGCGCCCGGCCGCGCCATCGAGACCGGGCACCACGGCACCGAGATAGGTCGCCATCACCGTGGCATTGGCAGCGAAGGCCGAGGAGCGCGACACGAAGAGCATCCACCCCGTCGCGAAGCCCGCGCCATCACCGAAGGCGGCGCGCGCGTAGAGCACGGGGCCACCAGACTCCTCGAAATAGCTCGCCAGGGCAGCAAAGGTCAGCACCACGCAGAGAAAGATCGCACCGACGCAGAGGAACAGCCAGGGGCTGGCCGTTCCTGCATTCACAGCGACCTTTCCCGGCAGCGCAAAGATGCCGGCGCCGATCAGACCGTTGAGAACGAGCAGCGTCGCGCCGAGACTACCGATATCGCGCCGCAGGCGCAGCGCTCCACGCTCAGACATGGCTTCCACGCAGGGCTTCGCGGTCTGCTCTGCGGGCGCGCCTTGCGCAGGAGGAACACGGGAGGGGAGAACCGCTCCTTTTCGCAGGAATTATCCGGGCGAGTGGACTACGCTTGCCTGAGGTCGTCAGAGGAACGGTCAATGTCGGAGGAAGTTGTCAGGATGAGCAAGCTGGATGCTATCACGCCACCCATGTGGATTTTCGCGTTTACCCTTTTCCTGATCATCATCACCGCCGGGATGGTGCGCAGCGGGTCCTGCGACGGCATTCCCGCGGACTGCATGGAAAGCGCGGCCGCAGCCCATCCCGATGACAGCGCCGCGCGGCAGGTGTTCGCCGACGAATGCGCGCGTTCCGCCTGCGGCGGCAAGGTGTCGGCCCTGCTGCCCCTTTCCATTATCGTCTTCGGCTTCGTGATCTACGGCGTTTGGTCACGTCAGGGCGACCCGAAGGCAATGACCTTTCTGCGCAGGTCGCAGGGAAGCGCGGCTGCTGATACGCAAGCCTCCGGGACGGGCGCTGCGGACCGCGGTTCACCTGAGCCAGCCCCGGCGGCGCCCGTCGCTGCCGATCATGCGGTAGTCGTGCGCGAGCCCTCTGCACCGGCCCCATCTGCGGAAAAGAAGCCAGCGCCAGCAAGCGCGCAAACCAACACGCAAACAAACGCGCAAACAAACGCGCCAGAAAAATCGGCAACAAAAGCGCCAGCGAATGCGCCAGCGAATGCGCCAACAATGGCCCGGGCAGCCACCGAAAAGGGGGACGTTGCAGCTGACAAGGCAGGCGACCAGAAGGCTCCGAAAAAAGCGGAAGTCGCCGAGCACGACGAGCTGGCAGCGCCGCTGCGGGACTTCTGCCTGAGCGTACTGAACGACGAGGAAGTGCCGACGCACGAAAGCCTCGGCAGTCATCTTGAAAAGCTCACGGGCGTATCCCACGACGCCTGGAAGCCGGCGCCGCTGGCGGATCTCGATTTACTCGCGCGCGTGCTGGCCACGGGCGCACTGCACGGGCCAGGGGGTTCGAAGTACCGCCGCTTTCTGGCAAAGGGCAAGAGCGCGGCCAAGTCCAGCGCCGAACTCGAAGAGCGCACCAAGAAAGATCTGCACAAGCACTGCGTAACGGCACTCCAGGCCGATGCGCAGACATGGGACATCGCGGCGTTGCCGGCCGCACAGCAAGCCCTTTCCAAGCTCAAGGGCGAGAAATCGCTCGGTGGCCTGGCACGTCTTGGCAAGCCCACGCTGGTGCAACTGGCCGCCTTCCTGTCCTGAAGCTCTGCGCCGATCGTACCGACGACCGGCGCAGGAAGGGATGGAGGCAGCCCCGATCAGGCACTCAGTGCCGTAAGCGCGCGGGCTGCAGGCTCACCGGAGGAAAGCGGCGCGGCGGCTGCGGGAGGCAGCTCCCGGGACGATGCGCGTTCCGCCGCGCGCTGTGCCACGAGGAATTGCTCGCGCGCGATCGCCCGCTTCGCCGGCGAGAGCAGGTCGAAGATCAGGTGAATGCGATCTTCGCTGCCGTCGTTGTGCGCTTCGTGGATCTGTCGATTGTCGAACCACCACAGCTCGCCTTCCTGCATGCGCACTTCCTCATCACCGGCGCGCAGCCAGGAACCCTGCGATGAGCGCAGCACCAGGTGATAGCGATCGTGAAGCTGGTAGTAGCGTCCGCGGTCGATATGCGGATACACGCGCCGACCCGCGGGCAGCAGCACCAGCTTGGCGCGACCGAGATCCGCGTCGAGGTCCTCGGCAATGCTCTGAAGCATGTGACAAAGCACGGGGAACTGCTTGCTTCCCGTCGTCCAGCGGCTCTCATGCACGTCGCGACGCGCGCGGCCCAGCTGGCAGGATTTGCGCAGACCGCGCAGCGGGATCGCCTGCGCTTCACGCTGAACACGGACCTTTTCCTGGCGACCGGTCTGGAGATTCCACGCTTCGTCGACGGTGAAGACGGATTCGAGCAGGGGCTGGACAGGAACGTCGGAACGGATGCGCTTGAAGTACTTCATGGTGTGGGTCCTCATGGGATAGCGGGAGTTATCGGCGTTGAAGCAACGCGGGTGGTATCGCTGGAATTCGCCTGCAAGCCTATGCCGTAGGCCTCTTCCAGAAGTTCGTTGAAGCTGAGGCCGGCAGCACGCGCGGCGCGCGCGGCGGCACCGCCGGGCGTGGGTATTTCGATGGGCCGCAGCTGCAGGACGCCGACGCGGTCGTCGCCATCGATCCACAGATCCACGCGCACCATGTCGCGGCAGCCGAGGGCAGTGAATGCACGCAGGGCGGTCTCGGCCACGGCCTGCTGCTGCGCAGACGAGAGCGCCGCGGGACGCAGCGCGGCGGCCGGGCCCCGGCGCTCCAGGGGCGGCAGGATCCCCGGGCGCCGCAGACTGCGCCGTACGTCAGCAACGCTGGCCCGACGACCCTCAAGCACGTACACGCGAAGCCGACGGCCGCCCGCTTCGGAGGCGAACAGCGGCTGATCGCCACTTCCGACTATGCGCTCGACAGCGCGGCGCAGTTCCGTGCGGTTTCTGGCAAGTACCATATCGCGGTCGCTCTGAAAGCGATGCGCAAGCAGCCAGGGTCCTTGTTCCCTGTTCGGGTCATCGGCCAGTTCGCCGTCCTGAATCGTCGCGGCACGGAACTCCGGCGTCGGAATAGCGCACTCGGCAAGCACGCGGCGCTGCATCAGGCGATCGCTGATCGTCGCCATGGCCAGCGCATCAGGACCGGTACAGGGCACACCGATCATTTCGCACAGGCTCGGCACCTGCGTGAGGCGTCCGCGCCCCTGAACGCCACCGGCGCAATTGATCACCAGGCCCCGCGAGGAATCGCCAAGGGCGCTGCGGGGAAAAAACTCCTGCAGACGCGAGTACAAGCGCGCGTCCGCTTCGATGACGGCGACCGTATGACCCGCTGCGCGCAGCGCATCGACGAGCCCCTGCACGGAGCGCAGGCGGTAACGCTGCGGAGCCGCGGGCCCCGTGTGGCGCAGCACGCTGGTGTTCCAGCGGTTACGGACCACCGCGATGTGCATGCCGCTCGTCGCCTCTGCACCCTCTCCGCCGAAAGAAGGTCGGAAGTCCTCAAGAAGACGGAAGTCGAGAAACTCCGACACCAGCACAACCAGAACAAGTTGCGTCAGGATCAGCTCCGGGCAGGCCAGGGTAAGTTCGCGCAGCGGAGACCATTCGCATAGCAGAGCAATCAACAGCGCGAGGACAATCGTGCTGCCCGTGCGCCAGGCCGCCATCGCACCGCTCTCGCGAGCCACGGTATCGGCAATGCTCTCGGCCAGCATCGCGAGAATCACCACGGGGAAGAAGGCGAAACTCGACAGCAGCGCCGAGTCGAAGGCCGTACCGAGGAGCAGCCCGGCCACCATGGTGGCGGCAACCATGGCGAGAATGCTGGATACGCGTGCGTACAGCGGCATGCCTGATCGGCGCATCAGCGGCCGTACCACGACCACGCTGGCGGCGATGATCGCAATCAGGGCGAGACTCGGCAGTATGCCGACCTCGCGCATGCCGATGGCGATCAGGATGGCGCGAAATCCCAGCACGCGAATACCCAGAGTCAGCCGAGTCAGGGCAACGAGCAGCGCTGCCAGCGGCAGCTGCACAACGTGCAGCACGGCAGCGCGGTCGACCGCCGGAATCGCAAGAAGACTCAGGTGCTGATCGAGCCAGCTGCCCAGGGCATTCGGCGCCATACCGCTCACGGCAAGGACACGCAGCGCGACGAGCGCCAGCGGCAGTACCGCGAGCACGGTCAGGAGCATCAGATACGGTGCCGGGATGGCGCGCCGGCCCTGATGAGCGCGCACGACCTCGAGCAGTGGTGCCAGCGCGGACGTCTGTGACGCTGCGGCGCTCATGGGATTCTCCGCTCGATGCTGGCGATCGCCGACATGCCGGGGCGCAGGATAGCGGGCATCTCGTCGAGGCGGATCGCGATACCGACCAGCGGCGCCTGCTGCATGCGCTCATCGCGCGGCTTGGGCAGGTAATCGATCGGCATTTCGTAGTCCGTCGCCAGACCCACGGCCTGTACACGGCCCTCGAGCGTCTCGCCCGGCAGTGCCGGCGAACTCACGCGCACGAGGCTTCCCGTGCTGATGTCGGCCAGGGACGCCTCGTCAACCCAGGCTTCGATCCACGTGTCTTCGCTGAACCACATGCTCAGCGCGGGCACACCCGCATCGATGGCCATACCCGGCTGGGCGAGAGGCCGGATGATGGCGCCGTCCGCGGGCGCGCGGATCGTCGTCGCGGCAAGATCCGCGCTCGCCCGATCCACGCGCGCCGCAGCCTGCTCGGCTTCCGCTACCAGAATGCGCAGGCGCTGCTCGCGAAGCTGCAGCTCGCGGCGCCCGTGCTGGGCCTCGGCGAGCGCATGCACGGCGGCTTCCTGCTCGGCCCTGGCGGCGTCGGCGCGGGCGCCAAGCGTTTCCGCCTTGGCTGCGGCGTCGCGCACCATCTCGCGCGACACGGCGCGGTCGGCCAGCAGCGCCTCGCGGGCGTCGTGGTAGGCCGCTGCATCGGCCGCCTCGCTGCTCGCCGCCTGCAGCGCCGAGGTTGCGCGACGGACCTCGGCCGCAGCGGCCCGTATGCGCAGCTCAATGCGTGCGCGCTCCAACTCGATCGCGGAGCGCTCGGCTTCGAGGCGGGCCTCAAGGGTACGCTCCAGCGCCCGGGCACTGTCGAGCTCGGCACGAAAATGCGCATCTTCCAGCTGCACGAGCACGTCCCCGGCGCGCACGCGGCTCCCCGCCTCCACGTTGACCACGCTGACAACGCCTGCAACGCGCGTACCGAGCTCCGACAGATTTGCCCGAACCATGGCGTTGCGCGACACGACAAAACCCGCCTGGTGCTGCCACCAAAGGGCTGCTGGCACCAGCGCGGCCAGGAGTAGCGCCAGGGTGATCCAGGTTCCGAGCCGGCCCGGGGGCGACGGCCTGGTCTGCGCGGCCTGTGCTTCGGCAACAGCCGATTCCGGTGCAGCTGCGGGTGGAGACCCAGCCGGCAGGGCGACGGCGGCCTTAAGCGCAGACATGAGCGGTCGCCTCCTGAAGCTGGACCTGCGTCACCGCAGCGGCGGCTGCACTCGCGCCCTGTGCGGCACTGCCGTCGTCGATGATGCGCGCCATGAGCTCCAGCAGGTGCCCGCGCGCCAGGAAGTCCTCGAAGTCGTGTCCGACGCCCGGCACCTCGATGTACTCCACGCGGCTTTCCATGCGGTGCTCGCGCGCCGCGAGGCGCATGTGAGCAACCCAGCTGCGAGCGCGCTGGACACGCGTGCGACCCTGGAGCCGGTCCAGATCAGCACCCTGGCGCAGATTGTGTTTGCCGAGGTCTTCCGAGCCGACGAGCACGCTCGCCGGCACGCTCAGAAAACGTTCAGGATTGAGGCTGTAGCCACGCAGCGTGCGCTGTGTGCGCAGGCCGAGGGGGTAGCGAGCGGCCGAATCGGGAAGCGTATACCAGCCGGCAGCGACGGCAATCAGCCGCTCTACGCGTTCGGGATGCGCCATGGTGTAGCGGTGGGCGAACTGGGCTCCGCCGGAAAAGCCGGCGAGAATGATTGGCGGCGCCGCTTCGCCGAGGCACTGCTCGATGCAGAGATTCAGCAGCCGGTCGGCGCGCTGGCCGTCGCGGCCGCGGCCAAGGCGCTGATAGCGCGGGTGGTCTTCGCGGCTGAAGTGGGGTGCAAGGAGCGTGCAGCCAAGGCGCTCGCAAAGGGGCAGCAGCGCCAGGGCATGCTCTTCGGCGCGACGCGCATAGCCGTGTACGAACACCAGCGGTGGCTGCTGGGGCCGCGCAGCCCTCGGACGGTAGGCGAAGTAACTCAGCCCGACGTCTCCGGGGAGCGTGAACTCCCCGAGTCGGCCTGCCTCAAGATCATGGATGTTTGGCCGAAATACGTTTTTCACAGCGCGACCTCCCGCTGCGGCTCACAATCCGCCGAGGCGAGGAGACGCAGCGCAACCGGTGCGCTGGCCAGATTTTCGCGATTGAGCGTAACGATGCCCGTTGCCTCCTCGGCTTCCCGGCGCTGCAGGGGCGAGGCCGTGAGCAGACCGGAGAGCGCCAGCACGGGTCGCTGCTGCTCCCGCAGCGCGCAGAGTCCGGCGCTTGCCCCCATGGCATCGCGGGCGGCAAGGACGATACCGCTGACGTGGTGGGCAAAGGTCTTCGATCGCAGCAGCTGGCGCGTCTCCTGCTGAAACACACCATCGGCGATTTCCATGACGATCGCGTCCATGCCGGCGTGCGCCGTGTTGTGGATCAGCGTTTCCATCACCGATTCGAGGCGGGCGATCGGCGTGCGGAAGGTCGAGGGAAGACCGGCGTCGGTGAAGTCGAGGACACTTTCGGCGCCGGCATCGCGCAGCAGCCAGCCGTCGCCGCCGGCGCCTGTTCCCGTGACCTTTATATAGCCGGCGCGGCGGCCCGCGGCGCGCAGACCGCGCACGAGATAGGCCGCGGTTTCAGTCTTGCCGGCATCCATCGCGGTACCGACAACGGCGAACACGGGCGGCGCTTCGGACGGCGCAGCGACGACGTCGAGGGCAAAGTCGCCGACGTTGATGCGCACGCCAGCCTCATCCGCCAGCAGCCCCAGCGGGCGGATCGCCGTGGGTCCCTTGACGATGCGGTCGTGCCAACTCAGGGCGCGGGCCGCGATCCCGCCTCCCGCCACAAGGTGACAGGCGCTCAGGCTCTGCGGTACTTCCGCCTCGAACTGCTCGCAGGCGTAGCGATTCGCGTAAGCCACGATCACCAGGTCGCCCGGGAACAGGCGACGGCGGCGGCCATCGACGAGTTGCAGGTTGCCGTGGTGGCCGAGCTGCTCGACGCGGGCGAGCACGAGATCACCCACGCGCGGCTGCAGGTCGCCACCGAGAAGCATCGCCGGGCGCGCACGATCAACACGACGGGTCACGAAGGACCAATGGCTGTGCTGCAGCGCGCCTTCGGGGATCGGGAGGTGCTCCGACGCATCGGCCTGGAACGCTTCGCTATCGTCGCGATGCCTGAGGAGTGATTCCGTGAGCGCGACAACGGTGCGCTCGCTGCACTGGCGGATTTCCGCATGCCAATCGGTGAAGTGTTCGATGCTGGTCATTGACTGAGCCCTCGTGGGTGACGGGTGAAGCGTTGAATGGGAATTTATTCCCATAGAATCGCCCAGTCAATACTTTTGGGTTTTTTTTCCCATTATTTTTTTAGGTCGTCGAGCCGGGCGCCCGCCAGCGCTCCACGAGGCGCGACGGTTAGGTGCAGTTCCCTAGCTGTGATAGGGTCTCTGCGTCGGGTATGTGAATGCCGACCGACGCGGAGCCACAGCGCCACGCCCTCTCGAAATACCCCTGCACCTGGCCCGATCGCGAGGATCAGCGTCGACTCGGCCCGATCCCGACAAAGGCGCAGTCAAACCCACGACCTGACGAACAAGGAGGCACAATCCGGCCACCCGACGCTGCTGCACAGGCGCAGTTCCGGCGACGAGCCGCACCCATCATGCTTTTAGCGACAGATCTGGACGGAACATTTCTTGGCGGAAGCGCCGAATCGCGCTTCAACCTCTACCAACTGATCGCCAGCCGCGACGACATCGATCTCGTCTTTGTGACGGGGCGGGGCATGGAAGACGTCCTGCCCCTGCTGGCCGATCCTTCCATTCCCCAGCCGGACTACATCGTGTGCGACGTCGGCGCGAGCATCTACGATGGCCGGACGCAGCAGCCCGTACTTGAGCTGCAGGAAACCATCGATGCCATCTGGCCGGGCGAGCGGGTCGTCGCGCAGGCGCTCGAGCACATATCGGCGCTGCAGCGCCAGGAAGTACCGCAGGAAAGACGCTGCTCCTTCTTCTGCGAGGCGCACCACGTCGATGACGAGGTCCGGCGCATCGTGTCCGGCCTGGAATGCGACATGCTGTTCTCGGCCGGCAAGTTCTTCGATGTGCTCCCGCGCGGCGTCAACAAGGGCAGCACCCTCCTCCGCCTTCTCGATTACCTGGAGGTGCCGCATGAACAGGTCCTGGTCGCCGGCGACACGCTGAATGACCTGTCGATGCTCCGCCTCGAGATTCCCGGTGTCTGCGTCGGCGATTCGGAGCGCGAACTCCTCGATGTAACGCGCGATCAGGCCTGCACCTACCACGCGCGCGCACCGGGTGCCGGCGGCATCATCGAGGCCATTGGCCATTTTGAGCTGCTGCCGCCGCAGGAACTCCAGACCTACCTCGACGAACTGGAGCTGCTCGAACAGGGCAGTTCGGAGCTGGTGATCGTTTATCACCGGCTGCCCTATGAGGAGTACATCGAAAACGGTGAGCGCAAGCGGCGGCCGCACCGTTCGCCCAACGGGATCATTCCAACGCTCCTGAGTTTCTTCAGCGAAGGCCGGCGCGGCTCCTGGGTGGCCTGGTCGCTGATCGAAGAAGACGGACCGCCCGTCGATCGCCACACCGTGGTCGACAAGGAGCACTACCCCAGACTGCGCACGGCGAACGTGCCCCTGAGCGCCGAAGACGTGGACATCTTCTACAAACGCTTCTCCAAGG
Source organism: Halieaceae bacterium (assembly GCA_036351355.1). Classification (GTDB taxonomy): domain Bacteria; phylum Pseudomonadota; class Gammaproteobacteria; order Pseudomonadales; family Halieaceae; genus Congregibacter. The sequence goes on along the minus strand of JAZBOX010000156.1, from coordinate 21,787 downwards.
AAGCCTTCTGGCCGACGCTACACACGTTCTGGGAACGCGCCCGTTTCGACGAGGAGCACTGGGAAACCTTCCTGCGCGTCAACGAACGCTTTGCCAGCCACGCTGCTGCAGAAGCGGCTGAGGGAGCCATCGTATGGCTGCACGACTACAACCTGTGGATGGTGCCCGCCTTCCTGCGCGAGCAGCGCCCCGACCTCAAGATTGCTTTCTTTCACCACACCTATTTTCCGTCCGCGGACGTCTTCAACGTACTGCCCTGGCGCAAACAGATCGTCGGCAGCCTGCTGCAGTGTGACTACATCGGCTTTCACATCCCGCGTCAGGCCGAGAACTTCGTCGACGTCGCGCGCGGCGTGATGCCCGTAACGGTTCTGAACCGCACCAACTGCGCACCGCGCTTCCACACCTACGGCTGCGCCGTGGGTCTCGAGGAAATGGTCAGCGAGATTGAAGTACTCGGCCGTCGCGTCGGCCTCGGCGCGCACCCCGTCGGCCTGGACCTCGGTCGCGTGCGTCAGGCCCTCGAGCGCCCCGAAGCGAAGGACGAGCAGAAGGCACTCAGCGAGGAGATGGGCGAGCGCAGGATGATCCTTTCCGTCGAGCGCCTCGACTTCACCAAGGGCATCATCGAGAAGCTTGTCGCCTTCGAGCGCCTTCTCGAAGAAAACCCGCAGTATCGCGAAGCAGCCACGCTGGTGGTGATCTGCGTGCCGGCCGCGTCGGGCATGAAGATCTACGACGAGCTGCAAATGCAGATCGAACAGACCGTGGGAAGGATCAACGGCCGCTACGGCAGCTTCGAATGGACGCCGGTGAAGTTCTTCTTTCGCGTGGTGCCCTTCGAGCAGCTGGTCAACTACTATGCTCTCGCAGACGTCATGTGGATTACGCCGCTGCGCGATGGCCTCAACCTCGTCGCCAAGGAGTTCATGGCCGTGCAGGGTATGACCGGTGGCAAGGGCGTACTCGTGCTGTCGGAGTTTGCCGGCGCCGCGGCGGAACTGCGCGGAACCATCCTCACCAATCCGCACGACCCGCGTGACCTCATCGACACCTGCGTTCAGGCGCTCGAGGTTGGCGAGGACGATGCCCGGGGGCGAGTGAGCGAGGCCTACGACGGTATTCGCTATTACGACCTCAGGCGCTGGAGCGAGGACTTCATGGAGGCCGTCGAAGCCGCGGGCTCCTGAACCTGCGATCGTAGCCGCAATCTGGCGAGGTCGCGCAGCCCCGGCTAGACTGACGTCCAGAGTCCGCGCCTGATCGTGGGCGGGGAGCGCTGCGTGCTTGCCAGAGAGACAACGGGGGCAGAAGCTCAGGACCCGCCTGCGGGAGCACGAACACTCGCCGGGCTGCTGTCGCGTCTCGCCTGGCTTCTGTTTCTCGTCGCCCTGCCCGCGGCCGTGTATTTCTTCTACGTCCTCGCCCAATTCGAAGCGATCCAGGCGCGCGACCTGCGCGTGCTCGGCGAGACTGCCGAAGCGATCGAGAATATTGCGGAGACGGCGGCAGGCAACCTCAACGAGCTCGTGGAAGTCACCGGCGCTGCCGCGCTGACGACGTGGACAGCGAAAGACGCAGAAGGCTTCGCCGCGGATTTTTTCAACCGCCAGGCCGCGATAAATCCGCCCACAGGGACGCGAGACTCCTGTCTTCCTGGCGGTGTGGACGCAGGTGTCCTGCCGCGCTTCTTCGACTACAACACGCTCAGCTTCGCTATCGCCTGCCCGGGCGATGCGACCCCGGAGCGACCGACAGAGACCCTGGCCCTTCTCGATCTGAACGGCATTCTGGGTCGCGTTCCTTCGACAAGCACGCTCAGCCTGGTGGTCGTGGTCACGCGCGAAGGCAAGGTTGTAGCCGAGCATACGCCGCAGCCCGCCTACCGACTCGCACCCGGGGCAGAAACAGACACCGGCCTGCGCATCAGCGACATCACCGCCCTGCGCGATACCCGAGCATCAGCAGACCCGATGGAAGTGGAAGCGCTGACCAGCCAGACGGCGCTTCGCCACGTCATGATTGCCGGCGTGGCCTACGAACTCGCCTGTCAGCCGCTGCGCCTTCCGCTGCGCCAATGGGTAAGGACTCCCGCTCGCGAGCCGGCGGGTTTGTCCGTGTGCGGTTTCGTGGCGGAAGCCGAGGTCCGCCGCGAGGCGCTGCAGGTGGCGCCGACGCTGCTCCTCATGCTCAGCGGTCTTACGGCGCTGGGCCTGCTGTCATGGCCTCTGCTGAAGGTTCTTGCGATGGCGCCAACGGAACGGCTTCGCACCGGCGACGTCTACTTCGTGCTGCTGAGCAGCCTGGCGATCGTCATCTTCTGCATCGTCGCGTGGCGCGACAGCGCGCTCTACCTCTCTCTTCGCGAAGCGGGGTTTACCGCACTGCGCACCATGGCCGCAGAGGTCGACAACACGGTGAGAGCCGAGCTTCGGGAAATGCACGAGCAACTGTGCACCTACGATTCGGAGCTCAAGACCTACTCAGGAGTACTCAGGCCCGAGACGGACAGGGATCACAAGGACCTGTTCCTGCCCCTCGAGGATCGCAGGCGCGATGGCGACTTCCCCGGATTCAGTCAGCCGCGTGCAGTGTATGACTCCTTCTTCTTCATGCTGGATTCGGCAGGCGGCGACAGCGGGCAGCAGGTCATCAAGGGTACGGTTTTTCCCGCGAACACACCCTACCTGAACCTTTCCAGCCGTGAATACTTCAGCCGCGTCAGCGAAGGACGGGGCTGGCCTTCCCGGGTTCTGAACGTGCCTGCCGGCACCGTGGCCACTCCCGACGCGAACAACAACAAAACAGCCGCCGATGACGCACGTCAGTCGAGTTGCCGCGACAAGGAAGCTGAGCTCTACGTGCAAACCGCGCGCTCGCTGACCACCGGCGAATTTTTTGCCGCCCTTTCCATGCCCTCACAGGTCCGCGTCGACGGCGATCGGTGGTCAGACGATCCGGCGACAGCGGGCAGGCAGCCTGGCCTCGTCGCGGCGATTCTCGGCCCGATGCAGTCGTTCAGGCACGCGGCGCTCAGCCCGGGTCTGGATCTCAGCGTGATCGACAGCAGTGGCGCTGCCGTCTTCCACGCCGATTCGCGTCGCGCCCGCGCAGAACGGGTCTTTCGTGACGAGGGCGTCGGTCAGCGCCTGCGCAGCGCAGTCAACGCCGGCGTCGAGCAGTGCTTTTCGGGCAACTACCGCGGCCAACCGCGCCTGCTGTGCGTGCGGCCGATGCAGGGGTTGCCATGGAATATCGTGGCGTCACTGCGGCAGGAGCCTATCGTTGCTGCCAATATCGAGGTTCTGGCCAGTGCCGCCAGCTACTCGCTGGCCTACCTTGGCGTGCTGGTCGTGCTCACAGCGCTATTCGTCCTCAGCGAAACCTACGCAACGAAACGCTCGGGGAGCGCGGAACGGTCGCGACTCAGCCCACGCTGGATCTGGCCCTATCTGCTACCCGCGCGGGAATACTGGTTCTGGAATGGCGTCGGGGTGGTCGCGATTGCCGCCATCTGCCTCGCGTCGTTGATCTTCAGATCAAGTCTTCCGCTGTTGCTTTGTCCCCTGCCTCTTGCGGCCGCTCTGCTGTTCACGGTCACGCGGCGCGGAACACGGCTCGGCGGCCGCCTTGAGCAGGAAGGGCTGGCTTCACTCGCGGCCTACAGTGCCTCGGCATTTCTTTTGTGGATTCTTGTTGCCGTACTGCCGGCCACGGGCATCTTCAACGCCGCAATGGAAAGCGAACTGCCACGCGCGGTCATCGCCGAGCAGTTCTCCTTCCGTCGCGGCCTTGAAGAAAGAGCCTGCGCCATCGCCGATGACTACAAGCGCTTTGCCTTCGACGATAGCTCGGCAGCGCGAGCTGACGCTATCAAGGCGAGTGTCGATGCGAATCGAGGCGTCTATCGCCTTGAGCTGTTCGGGTCCGACGGAACCGGCGCTGCAGCGGGAGAAGATAGCTGCGCGCACAGCAGCGGCTGGCGGGGCCTCGCGGGAAGTCGGTGGCAGGCAACACTCGAGGCATTCGTCGCCGACTTCAAGCCGCTGTACAACGAAACCGCTACGGCGGTCCGTTACATCGGACTCCCCGAGGCAGAGCGGCAGTCAGGTACACCGACGATCGAGCGTTGCGAAGATGTAATCCGCGTCCGCTTCCCTGCGCGGGGCGCCTGCGGAGCACCTCTGTCCGCCGCCCGCTATGGGAAGGTACCGTTTCCCGGCCTGCCGGACATCGGGCTATGGCCCATCGCTCTGGCGCTGCTTGGCGTGCTTCTGGTCTTCGTACGCTATACGGGCCATCAGCTGTTTTTCGGCAGCATTGCGGCCGTTCCCAGCCGCGACCCGTCGAGAGCCCAACGCGGCGCCGGCGACAGCGCGCACATCGACGGTGGCACAGAACCGGCGGGGACCTCGGACTGGTACGAAGACTGCTTCTGCAGCGTTTGCAACGAAGTCGATCGCCTTGTGCTCTACCAGGTTGCTACCACCGGGTTCGCCAACCCGAAGCAGCGGGACAGCGTCCGCCGTCTTCTCGAGCGCGGTCTGCTTCTGCGCGATCCTGCGCTCGCTATTGCCGACGAGGGTTTTCGGCGTTACATCCGTGACCACCACAATGGTCGCGATCTCGAAGCGGCGATCAGCGCCGAGGGGCGCTTCGACTCACGCCGCCTGCGCTGGATTCTTGCGACGGCACTCGCGATTATCGTCGCGTTCCTCACGGTGACGCAGCCCGATGTCGTCGAGGTCTGGATTCAGTTCATCGTCGCCGCTTCAGCAGGCGCCGCCGCGCTGCTGAAGGTGTCTTCCTCGGTCTTCGGCAACGTGGACAAGTAGCGGCGACGCCTCAGACTTCGTACCAGTTGCCCTCGGCGCGGTAGCGCAGGTCTTCCTCGGCCGCCTCGCCCGTGAAGGCCTTCTGAAAGAACGCCTTCACGTCGTCGTTTTTCTCTGCGGGCTCGGCAAAATAGCCGTGCGAGGTTTTCACCCAGGAAGCACCGGTGAAGTTCACGTAGTGCGCATTGGTGGCATTGAGTCCACGCAGGTAGTGTCCCAGGCGAGCAAGCTGACTCGATCCGAGTTTGGCTCGTGACGCCTTCAGAGCGTAGTCGTTCTCATTGATGGTAACGAAGAGACGTTTGCGAAAGCGGATCTGATCCACCCAGAGCGAGTGGTCGAGACTGTTCGTATCGGCCGCGACGAGGAGCACGTTGTCGAAGGCCAGTTCGTTGCCCTCGCTGACGGAGCTCTTGAGCATTTGCTTGAGCAGATAGTTCCCCATGCTGTGGAACATCGCATTGAAGGTGAAGGGGCAGGCCTTCTCAAGCAGTCGGGCGTAAAGTGCGTCGCGCGCCTCGGCATTCGTTGGATGACGCGCCAGTGCCTTGGCGTAATGCTCGCGTCGCAGACTATCGGTGATCAGCTCGAAGTGCTCGCGCATGATCTTCATGCTGCGCTCGAGGGCTCCTGTCGACGCGCGCGCATCGCGCTTGTCGGACTTGTAGGAGGTGACACCGGCCACGCCGCCGCCATTTGCCGGCCAGGTGAAGGGGATGACCTCGACGCCGTAATGGTCCTGTAAATAAAAGGCGCGATTCACGACGTCCTCAACATCGTTATTGAAGCCGTGCACGAAGAAAAGCACGTGCGAACGGTTCCTGCGGGCACGCCGGGTCACGTCGACGGCAACCTTCAGGCTGACGTAGTGCTGCGCCTCGGGGTCAAGGTCGAGCTTGTTGTCCGCGATCAGCTTCTTCGCCTCGTCGCCGGGAATTTCGTCGGCGAGGATTTCGACGCGATACTTGCCGCTGGCGTTGCGGCTTATCTGGGCGACGCGAAGCTCGTTGGGGCCCTTGGCATTAGGCTTGGGCCCGAACTGCTCGAGCCCCTTTTGTTCTTCGAGAATCTCGCGGTTGGTCACGATGTACATGGGCGGCACTCCTGCTGGCTTGCGACGGTCAGGAGCAAAGCATAGACCGAAAGCTCCGAATTACACGAACGCGATTGCGGATCCGCAATAGGGAAACAGGAAGTGAAGCCGCTCTTCTCGCGCGGTGCACGACGGACGCAAGCAACGAATCAGCCGCGCGTGAACACCACGCCCATACTGTCATGCAGACTGAGGTGACCACCGAGATAGTCGCTGCCGATGCTCGGCGTGCGCAGAGCGACCTGCCAGCCTTCGCCTTCGAGACCGGGAATACCAAGACCGAGCGGATCGAACTCCTCCGTCGCGCCCCCCTCCATATGGGTGATGGTGTAGACCTGCTCGCCGTCGGGCCCGTTGCGCAGCGACGCGAAGACCGTGCGCCCGGCAATCGGCTGAACGTAGTCGAAATAGTCAGAGTCCGACAGATTGCGCCGCAGCCAGGGCCGGCTGCGACGGAAGTCGCGCAGCGCCCGGCTGAAGGCAACCTGCTCGCGATCAAGGGACGACAGGTAATGCGCGACGTTGCAGTATTCGTGCATGTCATCCATCCACGCGCGGGCGAAGGCCTTGAGGTTGTCCGGCGTGAACGGCTTCGGGCCGGCGAGGTCGGGCTGCACGGCATTGAGCAGGGAGGCGATCTCGTCGAGATCGTAATCCGTAACCTCGACCAGCGCCGGCAGGAATTCAAAGAAGCGGCGCAGCGCCTCGCGATCCTGGTAGCCAAGCTCCTTCAGACGCTCGAAATTCCCGGGGATCGAGTAGCGATACTCGTCGACCTGCCACTTCAGCGAAATCGACTCCTCGGCAACGATTTTCACGCCGTAGTGATCGTCCTGATTTCGAATGAAGCCCCAGCTCGCCCGCGCCGTGGCGTTCAGAAAATCCATCGGCACGCCGGGCAGCGCCGCGTAGGTCAGCATGGTCACGGCCGGGTTGTCGTAGGCCTTGTCGAGGATCTCCATGCGCGTGCTGCCAAGGCGCGTGTTCACGTTCAGCTTGGGATTGACCTGCGTGCCGCGGCGCAGCGTGTCGTGGTTCGCTGTTCCCGATATCCAGTTCTCGCCGTACTGAAGGATTTCGCGTATCCGCCAGTACTTCGACAGCCAGAAGCCGTACAGAAAAGGCGTGTTGTGGGCGAAGGTCAGAGGCCCCCACTGAAACACGTCGTCGTCGCGCTGTCCCTCGATCACCGCCCGATAGGTCGAAGCCAGCTCCCAGTCCTCGTCGGGCCAGGGACGGCCATCCTCGAAGATGAACCAGGGGCGGTAACGAAGACCGCAGACTTCCTGCTCGACGTCGGCCATGCTCTGCAGGTACTCGTCATCGTGACGCAGCTGCTGCGCGCCGGCGTCCCACCACTTGAAGTCCTGCGCTCCGTCCACGCGCACACCATCGGCACCGTAATTGACCTTGCGCCGCTGCATCTCGAGCAGGATCGCGCGCGCCGCCGGGTTGCGGTAGTCGAGATTCTGGCCGTACATGTTCGGCCCGGCGAGAAAATGCGGACTGAGCACCTCCAGGGCCTGATTGTCGGCGTGGCCGAACACGACGTCGAGGATCAGCATCTTCGCTTTACCCGGCCAGGTGTGCAGCACCGCGGCGAGGTCGCAGAGTTCGTGCGGCCGTCCGCTTTCCAGCAGTACGGGGTTGACTGCAGCCATGCCGGCGATCAGTACATCGTAGCCCCAGTTGGTCGTGTTGGGACGCAGCAACTCGACCTCGAGACGCTCATCGTTGCGGTGCAACTCTGCCCAGAAGCCAGGCCCCTTTTCGTAGACCGTGGTCGGCTCTACGGGCAACAGTTGGACCGCGTCGTAGCCCATGTAGAGCTCGTCGCCCTCCTCGAGCGGAAGATCATTCCGCAGACGCTCGGCAATGCGGTGAAAATGCCGGGCCAGACTTGCGAGCGTGCCGCCCGCTGTCGCCGTGGGCACGTGCACCTGCAGAATATTCGTCGGCGGCGAGAACTTGTACGGCGCGTCGCCCGCCTCTGCCGCAAGCGCATGGTAGTAGCCCGCATCGGCGCGATCGCGCTCGAAGGTGGCCAGATTCAGAACCTCGGCGGGCGCGAAAGCGCCGAAGGGAAGCGAGGACGCCATGGGGTCGCAGATACGGTGTTCATTGCCCGCGCTGTCACGCCAGCAAAGCGCATAAAGGTCGCCGACACGGTTTCGCGTACCCGCACGAACGCCGGATACCACGGCGAAGGCCAGGGCCTCGTGACGTTCCATGGGAATGAGCACGCGCTGGAATTCGACCACCTGCTGCGAGCGCTCGAGGTCGAAGTCGCTGACCGGCGCCAGCAGCTCGAGAAAGACATCGCCATCGGGCACACGATGATCGAGAAGCTCCGGCACCCAGAAGCCGAAGCAGACCCGGTCCTCATCCTCACAGTGCGCGCCAAGGCGCTGGGCAACGCACTGCTCGGCGTCGAAGGCCGTCGCTTTGGAAACGTATTGCTCTGCGCACCACTCGATCACCGCCGTGCTGCGAGCGCTATCGACACGAACGCGGTCACTCAGAGCCTGTAGCGCCGGCTCAATCCTCGTCATTATCTTCCCCCTCGAATACCAGGAAGACCACACCGAGCGGGGGCAGCGTTACTTGTGCCGAAAACGGCTGTCCGTCTGCCTCGCCGGGTGAGGCAACCACCGATCCCAGATTGCCGCAGTCACCGCCGCCGTAGATTCCCGCGTCCGTATTGAGCGCCTCGCGCCAGCGGCCGGCGCGGGGTAGACCGAGGACCCAGCCGCTGCGCGTGACAGGCGTGAAGTTGCAGACCACAGCGACGGGAGCGTCGCGCTCGCCGCCGTAGCGCAGCCAGGCAAACACCGAGTGGTCGGCGTCGTTGACGCGAAGCCACTGGAAACCGCAGGGGTCACAATCGTAAAAGTGGAGCGCAGGCTCGGCGCGGTACAGCGTGTTGAGATCTCGCACCAGGCGCGCCATCCCTGCACGCGCGGGCTGCCGGGCGCTGTCCCAGTCCAGCTCACCGCTCTGCGCCCACTCGCTTGCCTGCGCGAACTCGCAGCCCATGAACAACAGCTTCTTCCCGGGGTGTCCCCACATGAAGCCGTAATAGGCGCGCAGGTTGGCCAGGCGCTCCGATTCATCGTGCCCCGGCATGCGCTGATACATCGAGCCCTTGCCGTGAACCACCTCGTCGTGGCTGATCGGCAGAATGAAATTCTCGGTGAACGCGTAGTGCAGACCGAAGGTCATCTTGTGGTGATGGTGCTTGCGGTAGACGGGGTCTTTGCCGATGTACTCGAGCGTATCGTTCATCCAGCCCATGTTCCACTTGAAACCGAAACCGAGGCCGCCCTCGTGCACCGGCCGGCTGACCCCGGGAAAGGCCGTACTTTCCTCGGCGATCGTCATTACCCCGGGCTCCTCGCCGTACACGAGGCGATTGGTCTGCTGCAGGAAGTCGATGGCCTCGAGGTTCTCGCGACCGCCGTGACGATTCGGGATCCACTCACCCTCGTCGCGTGAGTAGTCGAGATAGAGCATCGAGGCCACCGCGTCCACGCGCAGACCGTCAAGGTGATACTCCTCCAGCCAGTACAGGGCGTTGGACTTGAGAAAGTTGGCTACCTCGCGCCGACCGTAGTTGTAGATGAGCGTGTTCCAGTCCTTGTGGAAACCCTGGCGCGGATCCTCGTGCTCGTACAGCGCCGTGCCGTCAAAGCGGGCGAGACCGTGCGCGTCGCTGGGGAAGTGCGCAGGCACCCAGTCGAGGATCACGCCGAGACCGGCCTGGTGCGCCGCATCCACGAGATCGCGAAATTCGTGCGGTGGACCGTGGCGGATCGTCGGCGCGTAAAGGCCGACAGGCTGGTAGCCCCAGGATCCGTCAAAGGGGTGCTCGGACAGCGGCAGGAATTCGATGTGGGTAAACCCCAGGTCAGCGACATAGCGAACGAGCTCCTCCGCGGCCTCGCGGTAGGAGAGCATGCGGCCGTCTTCGGTAGCGCGGCGTCGCCAGGACCCGAGGTGCACCTCGTAGATGCTGATCGGCGCGTCACGATGATTGCGACCGGCGCGCGAAGCCATCCACGCCTCATCGTCCCAGCCGTAACCGCGGATATCACGCACGATGGACGCCGTCTGCGGCGGATGCTCGGCGCCGAAACCTATGGGATCGGACTTCAATGGCAATTCGTGGCCAGCCTTGTCGATGAGGCGATACTTGTAGTGAGCGCCCTCTCCCACATGAGCAACGAAGATGCGCCAAAGACCCGTGCTACCCACGGGTTCCATAGGGTGGCTGTCCGACGACCAGTCGTTGAAGTCGCCGACCACGAAGACGGCGCGAGCGTTAGGCGCCCAGACGGCGAAGTGGGTTCCGCCCTCCATGCAGTTCGCGCCGAGGATGCGCCAGAGTCGATGGTGCGTACCCTCGTTGAATAGGTGGCAATCCTGCGTTGAAATCAGGTCGTGCGATGACTGTGCTGCGGTATCGATGGCGATAGGCCTCCGTCCAAATCCCCTGACCCTAACGCCCGGAGCTATAAATGCAAGACCCGGGTCTGAAAGCTGTCCAGGCCTTCATCAGGGATGACGCCCTGTCCCTCGGCCGTCCCTTGCATCTATAGTGAGCTTTAGCGAGCTTGAACGAGAGGGGGTGAATTCGCCGAGATGAACGTGGCGGAAAACCATGCAGCTTGAACGAGTGTTTGCGGCCATTCCCCCGCTGGCGTTTGCGCTGCTGGTGGTATTGGTTCAGGCATCGCTGCACTTTGTCGGCTACTTTGACACAGCATCACTGGCTCCGCTGCGGCTGGATTTCGCCTATCACTTCAGCCCCGAGCCTCTGACTCCGGCTCAGGCGGCTCGCACCGGGTTCCTCCCCGCTGAACTCGGCGACCCACGCCCTGCCTTTGCGGATCAACATCAGTGGTACCGTCTCCGGCTCGCGAATCCGGGTGACGCACCCCAGCATCCCGTGCTCGTCGTCGATAACCCCATCGCCGATGTCATTCGCATCTACGCAGACAGCGACGGCGCTGACGCGCCCAGGCTGCTCGCCGAGCTCGGCGACCAGGTTTCGGTCTGGGACCGGGAACTGCGCAGCCTGCCCCACCACCCCCTGCATGTGGGCGCAGGCGAAGAGGCGAGTTACCTCGTCGAGTTTGTCACCGAGGGCACGCCTTTCTTCCCGCTCACGGTGATGAGCGCCGCGGATTTCGACGACTTCAGGCTCACGAAGTTCGGCATCAACGCCGGTTTCGTCGCGGTCCTCCTCATCATCACCTGCTACAGCTATCTGGTATTTGTCGGCATCGGCGACCGGGCTTACCTCGCCTACGTCTACTACGCGCTCGCCGTGCTGCTTTCCTTCGGAATCAGCGCAGGCTACATCCACTATCTGCTGCCCGGCCCGCTCAGCGCTGCGCTGAGCCGCCATATCATCACCGTCAACGGACTGGTGTTGATCGCCGCGCTGAACTTCGGGCTCTACTTTCTGCGCTTTGATATCGAGAATCGGCGCCTGTTCCGATGGGGGCAGCGGTTTTCCCTGACCGTGGGCGTGCTTGCGCTGCTATCGACGCAGGTACCGGAGCGCGTATCAGGCCCGCTGTTCACGCTGCTGCACCTGCTTTCCTATCTCTGGATAATCGTGCTGCTGTCTTATCGCCTGCGCGATCGCTTCCAGTGGACCCGCTTCTACTGGATCAGCTGGATTCCCTTCTTCGTGGGCAGCGCGCTGGTCAGTGGCATGTTTCAGGGGCTCGTCCCCTACAGCATTCCCGTGCGCTTCGGCGCGCTTGGCGCCGTAATATTCGAGATCGCCTTTATGGGCACCGCTCTCGCCGACCGCCTCTCGCGACTTGAAAAAATTCGCCTCTTCGCCGCCACGCACGACGACAAGCTTGGCCTGCCCACCTCGAAGCTCCTTGAATCGCGCCTCTCCTCGCTGCTTCAGGAAGGGCCTGCGGGACAGATCTGTCTGTTGTCCATCGAAGTGAGTAACTACCATGCGGTGACGCCGTTCCTGTCCAACGATGAGTTCCGCAAGGTCATGCTCGGGCTGGTCGAAGGCTTCACCCGTCGGATCGGTGCGTGCCATGAGCTTCAGTCGATCGACGATGAATCGGCGCCAGCACCCTTCGCTAGCCTGCCGCAGAGCGAGATTATCGCGTTCGTGATGCAGGTAAACGACAGGGCTTCACTGCGCGCCTTGCTCGAGGACCTGGCAGCGATCGAGAACCACAACCCCTGTCCGGATTCCGTGCCCTACCGCGTCGAATGTCTGTTCGGCGCGGCCTTCAATGATCGCGACTACGGAACTCCATCGGACTTCCTCAACGAGAGCCGCATCGCCCTGTCCCGCGCTCGGGTGACGGGGCGAAGCTCTTGGATTTTCGACGACGAGGACCTAGAACAGGGGCAGCGCAGGATTCGCCTCGCACAGGATCTGGATACGGCGATCCGTGAAGGTCAGTTGGAACTGTTTCACCAACCCCAGTTGCGTGTTGGAGAAGCTGCGTATCCCTGCTCGGAAGTCCTGCTTCGCTGGACACACCCCAGTCTTGGGCCGATAAATCCCGATGAAGCGGTGAACATCGCCGAGCAGGCCGGGCTGATGCGACGCCTCACGGACTGGGTGATCGAGGAAAGCGCGCGCCACGTTGCCAGCGTGTCATCGGCGGCAGGTACTGCCTGCAGCGTCGCTATCAATGTATCGGCGCAGGACTTCGCTCGCGAAGACTTCGCCGCCGATATCAGCGCCATCCTCGCGCGCCATGATGTTGCGAACGAGCAATTCACGATCGAGCTGACCGAATCGTCGCGAATGATTGCCTCTGAGAAAGTTAACGAATCGGTACAGGCGCTGCGCAGACGCGGATTTCGACTGTCAATCGATGATTTCGGAACCGGCTACGCGGCCTTCAGCTATGCGCTCACGCACCAGGTCGACGAGATCAAGATCGACCGCAGTTTTCTGCTGCGATATCCACAAGACCCGCGCTTTCGTACGGTCGTCGACACGATCCTCGCAATGGCCGACGAGCTCGGTATCGAGGTGGTTGCCGAGGGCGTTGAGAATCCCGAGCAGGCCGCATCCCTGGCGCTCGGGAAGTGCACGTTCCTCCAGGGCTACGGCTACGCCAGGCCGATGCCGCACGAGACCTACGTCGACTGGCTCAGCAAGGACGAAGCCCTTGCCCGGCGCGGGCTCATGGGCGAGCACCAACCGTCGGCCTGACGGCATCGACTCCCCAGAGGCCGCGACCGACTGATCCGGCGCTCGCACTGTTTCCTTGCGCTGGATCAATGATCTCGTATGGCGATCGCCGCAGCAGCGTTCTACGCTTTGACGATACGTCACCATCGGTCTTCGTGGCAAAGAGGTATCGCCGTGATGCTTGCGCTCGTGGAATGCGCTCCCGATTTGAGGAGTCAGCTTTGCAAACAGCTGCTCTTGCATTCCGTGCATTGCGGCGCAGCGGGTCTTGCTGCGCTGCTGATCCTGCCGGGGGGCGCCCAGGCACAGGACGCCTACCGCAGCCTCGCCGGCAACATGGTGGTCAGCTACAGCCCGTTGCTCGACAGTGCCGAGTCCCCCCTCGAAGTGCTCACCAAGGGTGAGATCTACGGCCGGATACGTAGCAACAGCTTTCGCTGGGACTGGGAAGAGCCGGTGCCGGGTGCGCTCGTGGACCATGAGATTGCCGGACTTGGCGGGAGCATCGTATTCAAGTCCGCTGACTATCGAGGTCTTGGTTTCACCGTCGGTGCCTACGGCACCAGTACACCGTGGCAGAACTTCGAACTGAACGACTACCGCGCGCTCAAGGCCGGCAAGGATCTCGTCTCGAGGGGTAGCCGCGACGGCGAATACGCGGTCATCGGAGAGGCCTTCCTGCAGTGGCAGGGCGACCGGGGCCAGCTCCGGGCCGGGCGGCAGATCTACGAATCAGCCTTCACCGCATCCAACGACACCAAGATGATCCCCAACACCTTCGATGGGGTCAGCGCTCAGTTCAATGCGACGGCAGACACTCACCTGTACGCGGCCTGGTTCGACGGCCAGAAACTTCGCGACCATCGACACGCCCATGACGTTCTGACCTTCCGTGACGCCAATGGCGATCCCTGGCGCAACCAGGACGACGCCGGTGTACACCGAGGTCTCAGCTTCCAGAACTTCGTCGATGCAGGACAGAGTCCGGAGAACGAACTGTGGATCGCCTCCCTAGATCACGGGCGCGACGGGTTTCAAGCCCGCCTGAGCACGCTTCTGGTCCCCGATGTCGTTGGCCAGGCGGCCATTGAGGCGAGTCGGAAGTTCGCCGGTGAACGCTGGGTCCTGACGCCCGCCGTGAAGTACTTTCACCAGCAGGACAGAGGGGGTGGCGCTGTCGGCGGCGCCTCCCTGCTCGGAAACGCCGGGCCGGACAACCCCCTCGGATACCGCGATCCGGACAGCCTCGACGGCGGAATGCTCGCCGCTCGCGTGGACATCAGGCACATCGGCAGCGGCCTCGACTTTCGTTTCGGCTACACGGACGTCTTCGACGAGGGGGATCTGGTTGCCCCCTGGCGCGGGTTTCCGACCGGCGGCTACACGCGCGCCATGGGGCAGTACAACTGGCGGTCCAACACGCGGTCCTGGATGGTGCAGCTGAAGGGCGATCTGTCGCGCTTTCTCCCGTGGGATGGACTGGGAATACTTGCACGCTTTGCCGATATGGACCTCGACGAGAGCAAGGGCGCGGGCATGACCGATCGAACAGCTTTCAACGTGGACCTGACGCAACGCTTCACCGCGAGCACCATGGGTCGCTTTCGCAGCGTGTTCGTCAATGACGATGGGCCGACCGGGTACAACGAGTACCGAATCGAGCTCAATTATCTGTTCTAGTAGCAACCGTTCCGGTGCCCGCTGCGCGAGACGCAGCAGCACCGGGGCGGAGCTTCGGACCGGACTCGCGCCCCGGGCATACGGTCCCCGCTCAGGATCGTCGCTTCCGCGAGCGTCCGGTAGCGCCAGCTGAATCAGGACCGCAGCTTTCGCCGCAGCGCCTGCAGACGCGCTGATGCAGGAAGCGGTTTACAGGAGGTCGCATGACGATCAGGTTCAAGTTCGTTGTTCCATTGCTGGTGCTCGCCATCATCCTGGGCTGTGTCGGATTCTTCATCTCGCGAACGCAGCTGACGGAGCTGGAGCATTCCTTCGTGGAGATCATCGCTCGCAACAAGATCGCCGATCTCGAGCGGGCAATTGAAGATGCCGGTCAGGCAGCCCTCGCGCGCGCCGCCGTCTACAGCAAGCGGCAAGTCGTTCAGGAAGCCTACGCACGAGCCAGCAACGGTAACCTCGACGATGAAGCGGATGTCGACGTACAGGCCGCTCGCGAGTCGCTGCGCGCCGCGCTGCAGCAGGAACTCGAAGGCTTTGCGGCGACCTACGGCTCCAGCGCGCAGATTCATTTTCATCTGCCCAATGCACGCAGCCTGCTGCGGGTGTGGCGGGAGCAGCAGGCCCTGCGCAACGGAGAGTGGCTCGACGTATCCGATGACCTCTCCTCCTTTCGCCAAACCGTGGTCGACGTCAACCGCACTGGAAAGGCGATTCGGGGAATTGAACCGGGACGCGGCGGCTTCACGGTCCGCGGACTCGCGCCGATCCTGGACGACGACAATCGCAGGCTGGGATCCGTGGAAGTACTGGTCGACTTCGCCGACATACTCAGCTCGCTGGACAGCCAGGAAGGCTTGAGCTCGCGCCTGTATATGAACGCCGAACTACTGAAGACGACGACACGCCTGCGGGATCCCGCTGCGTATCCGGTGCTGGACGATCGCTTCGCCCTGATTGCGGGCCAGGAAAACACGCACCTCGAGGCACTGGTGTCCCTTGACGATCTCGAGCGCGCCCGCAAAGAGACAGTGATCAGCGTCCAGGGAGACGAGGCCGTATCGTTGTTTCCCATCAAGGATTATCGCGACCAGCAGATCGGCGTCCTTGCGATGAGCCAGGATATCAGCGGCCCCAAGGCGATCGTAGGCAATGCCGAGCTGGTCTTCAGCGGGGTAATGGCCCTGTTGATCATCGCGCCGCTTTCGATTGGTGTTTTCATACTCCAGCGCTCGGTGACCACCCCGATTGGACAGGGCCTAGCCTTCGCAAAAACGCTGGCGCAGGGCGACCTGAGCGCGCACATAGACCTTCAATCCAATGATGAGATCGGTGAACTCGCCAGGGCACTCAACGAAATGGCCTCGCAGCTGCGCGAGGTGGTCAGGAACGTGCGCGACAGCGCGCAGAACATCACCGGCGCCGCCTCGGAAGTGAACAGTGCGGCGCGGTCGATCAGCCAGGTTGCCGCGAGTCAGGCCGCTAGCGTCGAGGAAACCTCGGCGTCGATGGAGGAACTCCGGGCTTCCGTGGAATCCAATCGCGAGAGTTCCCAGGGAACACGTCGTGCTGCGCAAGACGCATCGGAGCAGGCCAGGGAAGGCGGTGCGGTCGTGAAGCAGACTGTGGATGCCATGGAGAAGATTGCGACGCGGATCGCGATGATCGAGGAAATCGCCTACAAAACCAATCTGCTGTCGCTGAATGCCGCTATCGAAGCTGCTGCCGCTGGTGAACACGGCCGAGGCTTTTCCGTCGTTGCCGCCGAGGTTCGAAAGCTCGCTGAAAACAGCAGAATCGCCGCGGAGGAAATCAACGAACTGGCTTCTGGCAGCGTCCGCATAGCCAAGCACGCGGGCGACCTTCTCGATGAGGTTGTTCCCGCCATCACCGACACGGCAGACAAGGTTGCGGGCATCACCAATGCCTCGGAAGAACAGGCCGAGGGCGTCATTCAGGTAAATGCCGCTATCACTCAGCTCGAAACGGCCACGCAGCAGAACGCCGCCGCCTCGGAAGAACTCGCAGCCACGGCTAACGTGCTCTATGACGAGACGCAGAGCCTTCAGAAGAGCGTGGCCTTCTTCAAGGTCTGAAGGCCGTGCCGCACACGTGCCGCCCCCTGCACGACTGCCGGAGCGATCGGCGCAGCGACAGCTCGAGCGCATTTCTTGATCCAGATCCATGTTTTGCTGGCTGCGCGGGTATAGCTTCTGCTTCTGGCAGCGCCGTGCGCGGCTGCAGCAGGGGCGCCTTGTGACCGCCCGGATACGACCAATAGCTCGAAAATA
The DNA here is from genome assembly GCA_036351355.1 of Halieaceae bacterium. GTDB lineage: Bacteria > Pseudomonadota > Gammaproteobacteria > Pseudomonadales > Halieaceae > Congregibacter. The sequence continues at coordinate 4,699 of JAZBOX010000156.1, read as the reverse complement.
GATCAGCCGCCGACGAGACGAGACCATGCCTCCATCAAAAAAGCTGCACAGCGCCTCCCAACACACGGCATGGCTATTTGCTAGCGGCCCGGGTCTTGTCCTGGGAATGTGCCTGGGACTGGGCTCTGTGCATGCAGTTGCAGAGGAAGAAAAAGAGCACAGCGGTTCGCCGCACTGGGAATACGCGGGCGAGCTGGGACCCGAGCAATGGGCCGAGCTCGAAGGCTGCTCGGCCTGCAATGGCGAGCACCAGTCACCCGTGAACATCATCCGCACGGACACGCAGCCGGACTCTCAGGCGAACTGGCCGCTGGTGCTGCGCTACCCCGCCGAGACCACGATCCACAGCGTGGTGAACAATGGCCATTCAATCCAGTATGACTTCGATCGGGGCGACCAGCTCGACTTCGCCGACAACACCTATGACCTCATGCAATTCCATTTCCACGAACCCTCGGAACATACGCTGAATGGCATACGCTATCCGATAGAAATGCACCTGGTGCACTACAACCAGGAAATCGACGAATACGTGGTCCTCGCCGTCGTGGGTTACGAGGGCACCCCCAGCGATGCTTACGCATTTCTCGAGCAGTACCTTCCTTTACAGCCGGGAGAGAGCCGGGATATCGACAAGCCCTTCAACCTGCGCACCGCCCTGCCCGACTCACTCACGCCGCGCTTTCACTACCGCGGCTCGCTGACCACACCGCCTTGCACCGAGAGCGTGAACTGGATCGTTTTCGAGGAGCCCTTCATGCTGTCGCACGAGCAGGTCGTCGAACTGCAGCGGGTTATGCCGTTCAACAACTATCGGGGCACGCAGCCACTCAATGATCGACAGGTGTCCCTGATCGTACACTGAGCGCGCTCACGGCAGGAGGCGGCATCGCTTACCAGAATGCGCCAACGGTAAGCAGCGTCAGAACGAATACTAGCCCGGCCTGGTAGCGAAAATCCGCGTAAAACGGCGGCTGATGAAGGTCGGGCGTTGCCTCATTGCGCGAGAAGGTGAGGTCGCCCACGGATACGGACTCACCCGCGACATCGAGAACAAGGCTGAAGATCACGAACAGCAGCGCCGTCAGCGCGAAGAGAACGCCCGCCACGTAGAGAAAATGCAGCGACAACCAGCCGCCCTGTATCGCAGCAAATATCGCTATCGCGATCGCGTGCCCGCTCAGCAACGCCATCGTCGCGCCGCGACCGCTTCCCCGCTTCCAGAAAAACCCCAGAAGGAAGACAGCAACGATCGGCGAGACGATGTAGGCGAACATGGACTGGATGTAAGAGAACAGGCCCGGGAAGCTCTGGATCGATGGCGCCCAGACTGCGGCCACGAGCATGAAACCCAGCGTGGCCAGCGTGCCCCAGCGCCGCCCCTCCTGTGGCGAAAGCTTGCGGCCGCGGGCAGGCTCAAGGAAATCCAGTACGAGCAGGGTCGATGCCGAATTCAGCGCAGAGTCGACGCTCGACAGGATCGCAGACATCAGGCCGGCAAGAACCAGACCGGTCAGTCCGACGGGCAGATACTCCTGGATCAGCGTCGGAAACACCTTGTCGGGCGCCTCGATATCGGGAAGCAGCGTCACGGCGAAGGCACCCGGCAGCATCATGATGAACAGGGGGGAAAGCTTCAGCAGCGCGGCGAGAACGGCGCCACGACGCGCATCGGTAACGCTGCGGGCGCCGAGAACGCGCTGGACGATGTACTGGTTGAGGATCCAGTAATAGAAGCCGAGTATCGGGACTCCGATCAGCAGACCGGGCCAGGGCAGCACGTCATCGCTCATAGGCTGAACGATCGACAGATGGTGCGGGGGGAGCGCCTGCGTCGCCGCGCTCCAGGAAAAATCGAATTCTCCGAAGGTGATCAGCGCCAGCGCCGTTGTCCCTATTAGAAGAACGATCGCCTGGAGGACATCGGTGTACACGACGGCAGCAAGACCGCCCGCCGCGGTGTAGAGGCCACCGATGAGCGCGAGACTCACGATGAATACCGACAGGTTGAGTTCCGGTATGAAAACCTGCGCCACCAGCGAGCCGGCGTACAGGCCGGCTGCCGTGTCCACGATCACCGAGAGAAATATCGTTATCGCAGAGAAGTAGCGGCGCAGAAAGGTGTTGAAACGCTTCTCGAGGTACTCGGGGATCGTCGAAATACCGCTGTGTAGGAAGAAGGGAAAAAAGGTGAACGCGCCGGCCAAGAGCAGCAGTCCCGCCATCCACTCGTAGGCGGAAGGCGCCAGCCCCGTGCGATAGGCGTCTCCCATGAGGCCGACAAGCGTCGAACTCGAGATGTTCGAGGCGAAGAGCGACAGTCCCACAGCGCCCCAGGCGAGGCTGCGCCCGGCGAGGAAAAGGTCTTCGCCGCTGCGCGTGCGTCGCGCCACGATGATTCCGATGGCGACGATCGCGGCAAAATAGACCGCGACCACCGCGAGGTCGATGGGCGAAATCTGAATGTTGATGTGCGGGATGCCGTCCTCCTTCGCCGGGGCGCTCCGTAGCTTCTCATGACCCTCTCATGAGCGCCCCACGGCCAAGACCCTTTCCTGCAAAAAACCTTGCTCTAGGGTGCCTTGCAGGTGGATCGAAGCAAAAATCCGCGTAAGCGGCCGCGCGGTCGCTGAAAGCGCGAGGGTAACAAGCACAAACAGCTTCGCAAGGGCCGCGCCCGGTAGAGCGGCGACGGACGCATCCCGGCTCAGGGCTTGTCCCGCTTGTACCCGGTCAGCATGGCACCCACCAGGGACTCCCGGTGTTTCAGGCTTGATAGGATCACACCGAGAACGTGGAGCACGATCAACGCAATCGTAAGATTGACCGCTAGCTCGTGCACCTCCTCCCAGAACTCTTCTCGGTCCTCACCGCCGCTGCCGTGCGGCTCGTCATCATCCGCAGCGGCCGCCGGAATGACCGAAAGCGTAGTCGGCGGCACCGCGGCAAACAGTCCCTTACCTTCCTCGACCGCCAGCAACTGCATGCCACTGACCGTGGTGGCCGCAAGACTCAGCAGCAACGCCAGCGTCATGCTGGCTCCGAGCGGATTGTGACCAAGGTAGCGCTTCGGCTCGCCACCCAGGTACTCGCGTGCATAGGCCAGCACCTCTGAGGGCCGTCGCAGAAATTCGCCGAAGCGGGCGTAGTGACTGCCCATGAAACCCCAGGCGATGCGGGCGACGAGCAGAGCCACGATCGCATAACCGGAGTAACTGTGCAGCGTGGTGTCTTCCTCGCCGGTGAAATAGCTGAATGCAAACAGCCCTACGAGGCTCCAGTGGAAAAAGCGGACGAAGCGGTCCCAGACATAGATTTTTTCGCTCATGGCGTGTCTCCTTTGCGCGGCGGACGGGGATAGGCCACCCCCGTTCATCAGTCTCGCCCGGGGCTGCGTCGAAGACATCGGGCATCCGTGCTGTTCCCGGCGTCCGCGCGCGTGGTACAAATGTCCGATACGCAGGTAGCTGATTTCCCCGGAATATGTTGAAGAGACTGCTCTTGGAGAGAGCGCCACTGCTGCTGTTTCCCATCATTGTGCTGGTCGCGAGCGTCAGTGACATTCTGGCTGACCTCTCTGAGGGCACGACGCGAGGGCACCTGCTGCAGGAAACGGTCCTTCTCGCGTCATCCCTTGCGGTCGGCATCTGGCTGCTTCTCACGGCCCTTCGCAGCCAGCGGCGCCTTGCGGAACTCAGGGCGGAGCTCAACGCCATCCGCACGGCCCCGCCCGAGTCCACGCAGCTCGCGATTGCCCGTCGCGAACTCGCCGAAGCGATTCGCGAGCAGTTTGTCCTCTGGCAGCTCACGCCAAGCGAGCAGGAAGTGGGACACCTGCTGCTGAAAGGCTTCAGCCTGCGCGAAATCGCCCATCTGCGCGGAACGGCGGAAAAAACGATCCGGCAGCAGGCTTCATCGCTCTACCACAAGGCCGGTGTATCCGGTCGTCACAGCTTCGCCGCCTGGTTCCTCGAAGACCTGCTCTGAACTGCCTTTGGGCCGTGATCCTGTTCACAATCCCGGCCACGGCACACGCTCCCTGCACCGCAGCGAGGTTTTTTTCCAATGCGGGCGAATGATTTTCCCGCGGATGTCCTCCTACGCAGGAATCTCAGCAGGAGAGCGTCCGGGTGCACACCAGTACTGTCCTTGTCCCAGGTCCGAAAGCGGCTGTTCACCCAATGGACGCGCCGCGCTACAGCATCGTCACCGCATCGCCCGGCGAAGCGCTCCACGAACAGGCGGTTGCCCTTAGCGCCGACAAGTACCGCGAGCATTTCGGCTGCCGCCTGAGAGAAGCCTATCCCGCCTATCTCTGCCTCGTAAGGAGCGGTCGGCCGGTCGCCGTCTGCGGACTGCGCCGCGGCACACAGCGACTGTTTCTGCAGCAGTACCTCGACGTCCCCGTGGCGCGTCTCATCGCGCACCGCCTGGGCGAGCACGTCGACGAACGCCGCCTCGTGGAGCTGGGAAGCTTTGCCGTGCGCAAACGCAGCCTGGCCCTGCCCTTCATGGCCGCGATAGCACAGGAACTGATGGACGCTGGCTTCACCCACGCCGTCGCCACGGCGACGCTGCCCGTCCGCCGTTGCCTTCACGGCCTCGGCATTCACACCACGCGTCTGGCGCCGGCCAGCGCCGAGCGACTCTGTGGTGCCACCACGGACTGGGGCAGCTACTACTCGCATCGACCGGCGGT
>JAZBOX010000155.1:0-3001 GCA_036351355.1 Halieaceae bacterium | reverse complement strand
AGTCTTGGCCCCCGCTCACGGGATTTCGGAAGAAGCGGAGGCGCTTGAGCGCGGTTTCCGGGTTCGGGCCGTGGCTATCGATGGGGCTGGTCCTGCGCTGGGCGCGGGCATGGCCGCACTTGCCAACTTCCTGCGTGCTTTGGTCGGAGCACCAGCGTGAAGCGTCTCGTCGGTTTCGATCTCACGGGGTGGCGAGACCTTGCTGTCCGAAATTGGTTGGAACGCCCTGGAGAGGAGGCCGACGAAGGTGGGCAGCACATCATTTCCGGCGGGTTGGGAGGTGTCGTAGTACATGTCCGTGAAGGGGCCGAAAGCGGCGACCTCGTTGGTGGTGTACAAGCGCTGCTCGCGCCGCACGGCCGCGGCAGCGGCTGGGGAGAGATCGGTGGGGCCCAAAACCGCCGCTGGGTAGCGGATCTGCTCAAAGACCCGGCGGCGCATGTGCCCGAACTCTCTGTCGCGCTGCGGGCCATGGCGGATCCGAGAGGTGCGACGGCCGTCCTCGCGATACCCGACGCAGGTCCTTACGAGAAAGAGCAGGAGGCACTGCTTGGCGTGCTCCGCAGGCTCCGTCCACTTCGCGCACTTCTTGTTTGGCGGCCAGTCCTCGCCTGCCTGAGTGCTCTCGAAGACGGCCATCTCGATGGCGCTCACCTTGTGGGCGTGATTTCACATCATGCATCCGGCTTTGCAGTCCAGACCCTTGAAATTCGGGAGGCGGAAGGCCTCAGAACCCCCGAGCGCCGGCGCCCTGGCGAGCTGTATCCTTGGGCCGGTGGGCTCGACGCGCGCCTTGCCAACGCCCGCGAGCGCTTCGCGGCAACCGCTGGCGCAGACTTGGACCCCGCCTCAGCGGCGCAAGCTCTCGGCCCAATCCGTGCCGTGTTAGGGGAGGATGCTGGACATGAACTTCTCCTCAACCAGTTTGGTCGGTGGAAAGAACTCATCGCAACGTCCTCGTTGTCGAGTGCTGAGCCAGTGCCGCTTACGGAGGACCTCGTTGCCAAGCTCGAGCGCTGCGACGCGGTGCTTCTTGAGACACCTGCGCACGGTCCAGCTCGAAGCGCGATAGGGGAGGCTTTCGACTGTCGGGAGTTTCCTACCCCGATCTTGCTGGCTTCCGATGCCGTCGGCCGTGGCGGTCTTATTGCAGCAAGGCGGGCCGCCGACGGGCGACCAGTTTACTTCGACTTCCTGCCGCAGCTCTCAACAATCGTGCAGAGCGAGAGCGGACATGAAAACTTCGACCTGATCCCACGAGACGTTGTGCTGCCAGCGGGACGCATTTACCGGAGCACCGAGCCAGCGCGGCTCGGGCTGCCGGCCAGTGCGAAATCTGTCAGAATATACCTGCGGAAGCAGGACGAAGCCGCGTGTCGTAGGGCCGCCATCACCTTGCCAGCGCCAACAATAATCGACGCCGAGGTCAGACTTCATGTCGAACAGGCTCCGGCTGCTGGCCGGGCCCGCCTCCGACTCGAATCCGAGGCGTTCGCCGCACCCCGCGTCTTGGATTGGGATCGCGCGACGCCGCATAGGCTGTCGTGGACCTCGATCCTGTCCTTACTCAATCGGCCGACCGTACCTGAGCGGGTTGTGCTTCCATGCAGTCTCGCACCGTGGTTCGGCTGGCTAGACCCCAAAGGGCTTAGAGCGAACCCCCGGCAGGGCCTTGCCGCACAACTCACAGGTGCGATTGGCGATGACGCCCAACCAAATTGGAAGGCTCTCGCAGACTGCATTGCAAGGCCAAGCTTCGGTGCTTTTGCTTTGTCATCTGATGGGAAGACGCCGTCAGGACTGAAGCCGCAGCATATCGAAGAACTTGAATATGTCACGAAACTCGCTGAAGCAAACGTACGCGACCGCCTTGATGGGAGCGGTCCCGGGCGAAACGACGCACTCCGTTTCCTGACATGGCAGTTTCATGCTTGCCCAGAGTGGCTGGTAGAGCCGCTGCTAGATGCTCTGGAAGCCGGGGTGGGTCGGCACCCATTCCTACAATATCAGCTTAGTCTTCGGCTAATCCTTCATTCGCTCGGTCGGATCACCCGAACGCCAGATCTACAGGTGAGAGTCTTCAACCAATTGCTAGGTATACCGGATTCAGCTTGGGAACGCGATCACATCGCCTGCGCTGCCTTCCTTCTCTCACGCACGCGCACTGCAGCCAAGCTCCTAAGCACTGCGGACGTTCGCCGCATGGCAACTATTGCAGCTCGCAGAACACGCGAAGAACCAAGCACCAGGAACTCAGGGAGCCCGCCAACAAACTCGTATAATGCGGACTTCTTCTACGCGCTCTATCTGATGATAGGGCTATTGCGGCATCGGCTCGTCGAGCCTCACATCCTTGTCGCCGGACAAGACCGCGCCGCCGACGACTGCCTCGCTGCACTTGACGAATGCCTTGAAGACATCAAAAGGCGACCGCCGCCCATCAATAATTTACCGAACAGAATTGCGGTCCTCGAGGATTGCCGCGATCACCTTCACGGAAAGGGCCGGAAAGGCACGTTGGTCGCACTCTCTCAGCTTACTGGTAACTGATACACTCGCAACACAGCACGGCGCGTTCTTCGCGGTGAGGGGTGCTGCGCACCTCGGCCACGCTTACGGCCAGGTTCGATGAAACTTCAGCGTAGCGGTCGGCACGCGTCTCGCCGCCGTACTGGCGCGATGCTCGATCTTTCCGCCTATCGCAAATATGGTCGTGTTCGGTTACGTTGTCTGTTGGAGTGACAGGCGGGTAGTATCAAGTGGCTGTTGGAAATTTCGCCCACCTTGCTGATTTTGATCCTGCTCTTGCCGCGCTCGGTCGATTTTCCGAGCGGTACTTTTTTGAGGACCCGAATACGTCGCTTCTTAAGACGCGGCAATTTGCTGAACGATTTACCCTCGTTATTGGCGAGACCCTAGGTGTCGATCTAGAGCGGGCCGAAACTTTCTCGGACATGCTACGGGTGCTGCAAGTCGACCGGGCTGCACCGCACGAGATCCT
>JAZBOX010000154.1:0-5227 GCA_036351355.1 Halieaceae bacterium | reverse complement strand
GGGAGCCAGTCTTCAGCGCGTCGACCGTGGAACTCCTCCATGACCGCCCCCACGTCGAGCCAGCCCGCACCGCGCCTCACAGAGATCGCCCCGATGTTGTCCGGGTGCCAGCGCAGCTCGACCTGCCCCGTCTTCCTCTGCAGCTCTGGCCTGTGAAGCTCGGCGCTGTGATATCGGACGCCGAGGACCAGCAAGCCTGTCGGTTGCAGCTTGCGCGTAAGATCCGTACCGAACACGCGCCGTCGGCTCTTGATGTCGGGAGCTGGCGTAATCTCCCACTCCGCGACACCTGCTGCCCACATCTGCAGTGGGGTTCTGCCGTACAGTTTATTCATGGCAAGTATTGTGGTAGATATCGACGATCCAGCGGACGAGTACATTGCTCAGTTCCTCCACGGTAAGAGCTGCTAGTTTTTCAGAGGGGTAATCGCCCCGCTGAACAATGTTTGAGAATGTGCGCCCGGAGAGGCGCGGCATGAGCGAGGTCGAAATCGTGCGGAAAAAGCGCTCGATCCGGCCGCGGAGGCGTGCTTCGCCGGCCGCCGCACGCACGGCTGTAATGCCCAGGTCCGCGAGTGCGGCGCGGAACTCGGCCGAGCGGTACGGCCCGCCTGCGTCAGTCACGATGCTCTCTGGCAGGCCGCTCATGGCCCACGGCGTCAGCGCGCCGACGGCGTCGGCCCATTGCCGCTTGTCGATCATGATCATTTCGAGCGTCGCGAGTGCGCTGGCAATGGTTGGCGCGCGGCTAAGGCGCATGGCGAGAACTGCGCGGCTGTAGCTGTCCATCGCCACCGACAGCCACATCCGAATCCGTGGTCCCTTGGTGAGGCCAAGGGCTTCCTTTTCTTCGTCGCTCAGCTTTTCCCAGACACCGAAGAGCATCAGCAACGCGATGAGATCGACTTCCCACTCGTCCAACTCCACCCGTTCGAGGACTCGCGAGACCTCAAGCCCGGCGCCGACGGGCATGAACTCCTTTCGGGTGGCGTCGAGCCCGCGCCGTCGCACCTTGGTCGCGAACGCCGGCAAAGCCATGATGCGCCGCTTGATGGTGCTCTTGGAGGGACAACGCAAAGGCGCGAGCCCCTTCTCGGCGCGAACTTTGTTCCGAGCCTTGAAGGAGTCTTCCACGGCCGTGCAGATGTCTTTCTGGGTCTGCTGCTGGATGTGGGCGTACTTCTGTACGGTCTCCATCATCAGCCGCTCGGTATCGGGGCCCCAGGGAGAGCTCGGAGCCCCGCTACGGTGGTTAGCGCTCAGGAGGCCCCGCATTCCCAGCCTCTCGTAATTCACGAGGTGGTGGCGGAGACGTCGTGGGCTAAAAGCTTCCAACTGCTCCTTCGCCTTGCCTCCGTATTTTCGCTTGCCATTGCTCTTGGCGGCTTTCTCCAGTTTGCGCGCGCGCAACTCGATCTGGTCGAGCACAGCCTCAATGGACTCGTCCGTGCGGACGACCACGCCCTCCGCTTCGAGCTCGAGAAAGGCCTCCACGAGGTAATACCGCGTCGCAACTGCGCGCGCGGCGCCCTTGGCAAGCGTAGACAGAAACGCGTCGGCTTCGTTTCGGCTTGGCCGCTGGGCGCCTTGGACGGACAGCCGGTCACGCTCGACCGTCATCTGCCCGCTCCGCAGCATGTCGGGGATTGCGGTGTGGTCGAACTGCTCGGCGATGAGCGTGCCGTCGAGCCGCTGCAGGAGCACGCCAGCGGGCGTGGCGCTGACGAACTGGTAGAGCACACCGGCGATCGTGATCCTGTCGGTGGGGCTGAACCGGTAGCGGAGAGGAGGCAGCATCACGTTCATCGCGCATCTCCCACAAGCCGGACGCGCGCTGCTGGCGTGATGCGCTCGCGCGCCGCCAACTCCAGCACGTGGGAACCGATGAGCCGAACGCAGGCGCGGAGGCCGCGCGCGCCCATCCCGATCGCCGCCACCAGGTCAGCTATCGAGACCGAACCGAGCAGGCCCAGAACGATGTCACGAGCCTTGCTGTCGGCTTCGGCATCCGGACGGCGGAAGCCGTGGATCATGCGTGCGTTATGGGCCTCGATAGGATCGATCGAGGTGTCCGTGACGAGGGATACACGATCCGCGAAGCTACGCGGTGTCGCCGCCGCGATCCGCGCGAGGGTCGCGTCGAAGCGATACTTCTCGACGAGCGAGGCAGGCTTCACCGCGATCGCTTCGCGGACCCCGTCCGCGTACGTCACGCGAAAGTCGAAGATGTGGCTGCGCTGCGCACCATCGATGTCGATGAACTCGACCGGCGGAAGCTGCTCCTCCACGTCGTACACACCGGGGCGTGCGAGGATGACGAAAAGCGACGTTGCTTCAGTGAAACTCTCACAATTGATGATGCGCCCGAAAAACAGGCCGCGATCGCGGTCTGCCGGAAGGTACGCCACCACATTGAGAGTGTTGTGCCCACGGCTTGCCGTGGGAATCTCGCGCCATGCGCTAGAGGGGGCGGGCGGCATGATGCCGCCGCCGCAGTCGTCCAAGGCCATCTGGCCCTCCATCTGGTTAGCCGGGGGCCGCCACGGGCGAGCGAACTCGCCCGCGCGTGCCCACGCGGTGGTTTTTCGATGGACGGACGCTTGCGAATGGAGCCCGGATATGCTGGACTCCCCGTGTCACTGGTGCGTTCGCAAGGACCGCCGAGAGAGCGCAACCCGTGGGGACGGGGGGCGCTCTTTTGGATTCTAGGCTTGATGTTGATTGCTGGTCCGCTCGTCTCCTTGCCTGTGAGCTTGGTCCGCCTCGTCGCGTCTTGGTGCGCGATGGCCAGAGAGAATCACGGACTGAGAATCAGGGCAAGAATCATACTTGCGGTACGGTGGTCGGGTTCCTTGGGGCGGAGGCTTCACCTCGGTTCGAGAAAGGCTCTGAACGATGAGCGACGCTGAAAAATTTTTGCAAATTGCCAACTCAAGCGATGAGCCTGAAGAGCATATTATTTTCCCCCGCGAAGCACTTTCGTTCGATGATAGAATTAAGAGAAGTTCTGCTGACCGCGTATTGATGCTAGCATTCCGCAATGAAGATGGAACTCTTTCGAAATCAGAAATCCTCATGGAAAACCTTGTGGAGGTTTGTGTCGTGGAGCGATCCGGCACAAGAAACCGATTTCTTGGCCATATGCAACTTGAGGGATACCCGAGGGAGAAATACGATCAGCCAATTCGCTCGGAGGTTTCAAAAATAGAGAAAGCTCGTCAGTATGCGCTTGGTCTGATAAATACTGAGGTTCTTATAACTGCCGATTCTGTCTTGAAGGGTGTCAAGGGAATTGAGCGCTCTGACGCGGTTAAGGCGCTCGTACAGCTTGCGCGGGACGAAAAACTCGCTCGAGTTGGGCACGGTGTTTACGGCCACCCAGATCGCCCGAAGCCATCTAAAGAGGAAATTGAACGACATCGCGGCCGCAAGGGTCGTCCGATTAATAGAAAATAGCTCATCTAAAGCCACTATAAGCGACGATTCTTAGGGCCTTCATTTATGAAGCTTTAGAGGAATATTTCAATAGCCATTATTTACGATGGGCTAGGTCTTGATGATATTTATTGAATGGGCATTTTGAAATCATGTAGGCTAGGGGGAAAATTCTTGAGGCGCTATATGCGACATTCTGCCGCATCTAATCAAATTGACTTGGTGGAGCCCTCAAATCCGCACGTAGTCTCAGTGGACAATCATACCAAAAGACCTTGGTTTGGCATGGTTCTCCAGATCCCAGCTTGGGCAGGAATGCCCATCCGTCGAAACGCCCGTGTAGATAAGCGCCTGTTGATTTCTCGCTTGGGATCGGACGGCGCCGCAGCGTGACGCCATAAGCAGCAAGGCGAAAGAGGGGCCGGAGAGCTCGGTTCCGGCGTCGTCACGCGTGTTGCCGGGTCGAGCGAAAGCGGCTCGATCCCGCCTTTGGCGCCCTGAACCGACCACTGGTCAAGAGGCTCGCAAGGCGCGGATCGGCCGAGGCTTGACCGCAATTCCGGTCAAGCGCACGTTCAGCCAGATGTCTTGAGACGCATGTCCTTCTCGGATGCTAACTGGTGCCACGCTCGCTCTCGAACCCGGACGGCCTCGCAAAGCGGCTATTGAGCCTGCGTCGGAGCGCAGGATTCGCGAATCAGCGGCAGCTAGCGGAGGCGTCTGGAGTTCGCCAAAGCACGATTGCCGACATTGAGTCGGGTCGAACTGTGACCCCGCGCGGTGACACGCTCGAGCGCCTTGCGCATACGCTGGGTACATCGATCGAGGACCTGCTGCAGGAAGACGGAGCGGCTGGTTCGCGTGAGACTGCGGGTGCTGTTGCCGTCCAGAAGCTCGAGGTAACGGCCGGCGCCAAATCCCAGCTCCTTGCTAGGCGTGTGTTCCCGGACGAACGCGAGTCACGTGAAACCAGGTGTCAGCCCGATCAGCGTTTTCTACGGCTTCGGGTTACAGCAGCGTCGGCGTCTGCGCTCGATATCCGGGTTGATGATCTCCTTACGCTTGATACCGGCGGCGTGGTGGGTGTCGCTCATCTTGTTGCATACGTGGCTTCCGATGAGCCGGAGCCGTGGGAGACCTTCCATATCCGCTGGAGGCTCGCCATCGGATCGAGCGCCCGGGCCGGGCGAGACACCAGATACATGGGGATCCTAAGCAGCAACGCGCCTTTCAACACCATTATCCACGAGGCGCGCGGCGAATTTCGACCGGTCGGTCCGATCCTTGATCTTCTGCGCACTTACCCCGTGCCGGCCCCTTGAACACGCCTGACACATGCTCGTCAGCTTATCGTCTGGCTGTATTGCGGCGCTTGCCGAGGCGTTATGCTAGACTGATGGATGAAGGGTCCGAGAAGCGCATCGCGGCCGAACTCGCGAAAGTGATGGCCATGGTCTGCGTCCGCAACGGACGCCTCGAGGACCTGCATGCCGGTCGGTCCCCGGCGACCAGAGCGGGCGACTACAGCGATGTCCATGTCGTAGACGCAAACGGCCAGCGCATCCCGTGGACCGAGGTCTCCCGGATTGATGACAACGAGATGCGGGTGGTGATGCGCGAGGTCGTGGATCGCCTGTACACCTTCCTCACCCGGATCGACGATCAAGCTTTCCGCGCGCAGATAGAACGGTGGGCAGCGGTCACCGCGCGGTGGGATGAACCGCAGCCCGATGGCTTTCTCGCTGCTTTGCCAGGTGACGAGGCGAACCCTTCGTTGGTGAACATTCCTAAG
>JAZBOX010000153.1:0-3536 GCA_036351355.1 Halieaceae bacterium | reverse complement strand
GTCGCCCGGGGCTGGCAACCAAACGCTCGTTTCCTTGACGTGACTGCGTAGGGCGCGGCCGTACCGAACTGCTTGCAAAAATTTGTCAGGCATCTCTGTCCGGAAAACATGGTATGGAAATACCGACCTGCCACGGCATTCCGGATATCGCCATGCTCATCGGCTACACTCGCGTCTCAACGGAGGATCAGAGCCTGGCGTTGCAACGCGACGCGCTGCGCGGTGCCGGCTGCGAGGAGATTTTCGCGGACAGGGCGAGCGGGACCAAGGCAGACAGGCCGGGCTTGAAGCGCGCTCTGGAGCGACTGCGGGCTGGCGACACGCTGATCGTCTGGCGGCTCGACCGGCTTGGTCGTTCGCTCAAGGATCTGATCGTGCGCGCGGAGGAGTTGCGCGAACGCGGCGTCGGCCTGCGTAGCCTGCAGGAATCCATCGACACCTCGTCCAGCGGCGGCGAGCTGATCTTCCATATGTTCGGTGCCCTTGCGCAGTTCGAGCGGGCGCTGATCCGCGAGCGCACCCAGGCCGGTCTTCAGGCGGCGCGCGCTCGCGGTCGCAAGGGGGGCCGCCGCAAGGCGCTCGATGTCAAGCAGCGCGTCCACGCGGTCGAGCTTTATCGCGCGCGCAGGCACACGGTGAAGGAGATCTGTGATCTGGTGGGCGTCTCGCGGCAGACGCTCTACGCCTATGTCGAGGAATTCCGCGATGGCCCATAGGCGCGGCGGCATCCCGGCCGAAGCGCTGGTCGCGCTACGCAAGCGGCTTGCAGGGCTTCCCGGCCGCGACCCGTTGCGTCGCGAAGCGGTCGAACAGGTCGCGAAGCTTTTCGGCGTCAGCCGGGCCACCGTCTATCGCAGTCTGAAGGCGCTGCACCGACCGAAGGATCTGCGCCGCGCCGACCGCGGTCAGCCCCGTGCCATCGCAGCGCCAGACATGGCACGCTATTGCGAGATTGTCGCCGCCCTGAAGATTCGCACCGGGAACGGAAAGGGCCGCAAGCTCTCCACCGGCCGGGCGATCGAAATCATCGAGCAGCATGGTGTCGGCACGCCGGATGGCCATGTGCAGGCGCCGCCGGGATTGCTGAAGCGCCCCACCGTCGACCGCTGGCTGCGGACATGGGGCTATGACCATCCGCGCATGACCCGCGCCCCGGCCGCGGTCCGCTTCGAAGCGCGCCACAGCAATGCGCTGTGGCAGTTCGACATGAGCCCCTCGGACCTGAAGCGCATCGCGCAGCCGGAGTGGATCGAGCCGGGCAGGGGCGCGCCGACGCTGATGCTGTTTAGCATTGTCGACGACCGCAGCGGCGCCGCCTATCAGGAGTACCGCTGCGTCTATGGCGAGGACGCGGAATCCGCGCTGCGGTTTCTGTTCAACGCTATGGCGCCGAAGGACCACAGCCCGTTCCAGGGCGTGCCCGAGCAGCTCTACCTCGACAATGGCCCGGTCGCCCACAGCCTTGTGTTCCAGACCGTGATGGAGCGGCTGGGCGTCGACTGGCGCACCCACATGCCGGCGGGGTCGGATGGCACGCGGACGACCGCGCGATCCAAGGGAAAGGTCGAACGCCCGTTCAGGACGGTCAAGGAAGCGCACGAAACCCTCTACCACTTCCACAAGCCCGAGACGGAAGCCGAGGCCAACCTCTGGCTGCGCAATCATGTCGACCGATACAACGACAAGCCGCATCGGCGAGAGCCGCACAGCCGCATCGAGGACTGGCTGGCCAATCTGCCCGAGGCCGGTCTGCGCGAGATGTGCACCTGGGAGCGCTTCTGCGCCTTCGCGCGCGAGCCGGAGCGACGTCGGGTGGGCAGCGATGCCCATGTCTCGGTGCAGGGCGCGCGCTACGAGGTCGATCCCGATCTCGCGGGCGAGGACGTGACCCTATGGTGGGGCCTCTTTGACCACGAGCTGTTCGTCGAGTGGAACGACAAGCGGTACGGCCCGTATCGTGCGTCAGGCGGACCGATCCCGCTGCACCGCTATCGAAAGCACGCGAAGTCACCGCGCGAGAAGCGCGCCGAAAGTGTCGCTGCGCTGGCCGAGAAGATCACCGTGCCCAAGGCCGCCGTGACAGGCATCGCCGCTGGGCAGGATGCCCGTTCGGCGGAGGTTGTTGCGCTGCCACGCCAGCGCTTCGTCGACCCTGATCCATAGCGCGAGATCGCCTACGCCAGCGAACTGGACGCCCGGCGCGGCATCGCGACGATGCTCGCCCGCCCGCTTGGCGGCCTGCCGGACGCCGATCTGAACTTCATCGCCGCCCTGGTCGACCGCACGCTCGACAAGGCGGAAATCCGCGCCGCCATCCGGGAACGCTTCCACTCCAGTCCGAAAGGCGCGCCGCCATGCTGACCGCCCAGACCATGAAGCGGTTTCGCATCGCGCGGGACTGGTCGAACGCCGGTTTCTTCGAGACGACGCGCCTGACGCAGCTTCAGGATGACGTCCGCGCGGCGCTCTTGGCCGGTAAGCTCGTCGCCATCTCCGGTCCCGTCGGCTCCGGCAAGACGATGATGATCAATCGCCTTCAGGCTCGGCTCACCGAGGAGCGGACCATGATCGTGGCGCGTAGCCTGTCGGTGGACAAGCCGAGGGTCGCGTTGCCCAGTCTGATCACCGCGCTGTTTCTCGACGTCTCAGGCGACGCGACGATGAAGGCGCCGACACAGCCCGAGAAGCGAGAGCGCCTGCTGCAGGAACTGATCCGCAAGGCGCGCAAGCCCGTGGCTCTCTTTGTGGACGAAGCGCACGACCTGCACGGCAACACCCTGAACGGGCTGAAGCGCCTGATGGAAATCATCACCGCCGGGGGCGGCCGCCTGTCTGTCGTGCTGGTCGGCCATCCCCGCCTGATCAATGATCTGAAACGGTCGACCATGGAAGAGATCGGCGACCGAACCTCGAAGTTCGACTTCGTTGCGCTCGGCGACGAGCGTCGTGCCTTTCTCGACTGGCTGCTCGGTCAATGCCTCGAGACCGATGTCGATCCTGCCGAGGTCATTACCGATGACGCCTGCGCCTATCTCGCCGATCGGCTCTCCACGCCCCTGCAGTTCGCCGAACACCTCGACCGCGCCTTCGCCGACGCCTTCGCGCTCGGCGCCACGACCGTCACCCGCGAGATTGTCGAGAACACCATCTCTGCGGGCTTCGACGATCTCGACGCCCGGCTGGCCCGGATCGGGTACACGCCGATCACCCTGGCCGCGCAGTTCGATGCCAAGCCTGCCGAGATCCGGCGGTTCCTGAAAGGCAAGCTGGACAGCGACCGCACCGCAGAACTCAGCGACGCCATGCGCAGCGCGGGGCTGCCCCTGTAGCATGCCTGCCCCGGATCAAGCCGCTCTCACCGATGCTGAGCAGCACGCGATGATTGCAAGTAAATCGCACACAATGTGAGCATAGTCGCAGACAAAACGAGCATTGAGGCCACTTCATTTCCATTTATTGTGAGCGAAAAAGCGCCTTGTTTGCGAGCACAACCGCGGATGATTGTAAGCAGCTACAGCTACGCCGCCAACATGAGC
>JAZBOX010000152.1:0-34620 GCA_036351355.1 Halieaceae bacterium | reverse complement strand
GGTCATGCCGGCGTTCTTGATACCGACACCGTGCTCGCGGAGCGCATCGATGGCATCGAGCACGACGCGCCCGTTGCTGGTAAAGCGCTTCTCTGCCGACAGATCGACCTCGACCAGCTCGATGTCCAGGCGCGAAGTCACGAACTGCTCCAGGATACGCTCGAAGGCGATCTGCGCCATCTCGTCGCCGTGAAGCACGACCAGCGGCCTCGCTACCTTGATCTTTTCCCCCACTCAATCGCCTCCAGGCTCGTTGCTGAAAACCGATAGCTTAAACCGCTTCGCATCCCAAAGCGCGGCATCAGACAGCCGCGAGGGGCTGGCCGGAATCAGCCCAGTACCGCCGGCACCAGCAGCACCGCCACGATCGTGAGCAGCACCAGCGCCACGAGGTTCATGAGAAAACCCGCGCGCAGCATATCGGCGATGCGCAGCACGCCCGAGGAGAACACGATGGCGTTCGGCGGTGTGGCCACGGGCAGCATGAAGGCGCAGCTGGCTGCGAGGGTGACGGGCACGCAGAGCACCAGCGGATCGAGATCTGCGGTAAGCGCAATCGCCGCGATCACCGGCAGGAAGGTGGCGGCGGTGGCGAGGTTGCTGGTGAGCTCCGTGAGGAACACCACGAGACCGGCACTGGCGAGCACGATAGCGATCACGCCGAGCGAGGCGAGCGGCGACAGGCTCTCGCCGAGCCACTGGGCAAGGCCCGAATCGGATACCTGCGCAGCGAGGGCGAGACCACCGCCAAACAGAATGAGAACGCCCCAGGGCAGGTCCCTGAGGTCAAGCCAGCTCATCAGCGGACCCCGATCCTCCTCGGCGCCGCTGGGAATGACGAACATCAGCAGCGCCGCGGCCATGACGATCCCCGTGTCGTTGAGACCCGACAAACCGGGGAGCGAAGTCAGCATGCCGCGAGTGATCCACAGTGTGACC
Source organism: Halieaceae bacterium (assembly GCA_036351355.1). Lineage (GTDB taxonomy): Bacteria > Pseudomonadota > Gammaproteobacteria > Pseudomonadales > Halieaceae > Congregibacter. The sequence continues at coordinate 33,681 of JAZBOX010000152.1, read as the reverse complement.
ACCACGAGGAAGACCAGGGCGACGCGCTTTTCCGGGATACTCATGGGGCCGAGTTCGGCGCGGAGCTCGCCGAGCATCGCCTGCGTCTCCCGCGTCGCCGGGATGTTGAATCGAAAGGCGACGCTCGTGAGCACCCACCAGCCGAGCGGCAGCATCAGCGCCGCCAGCGGGACGCCGATCATCATCCAGTCAAGAAAGGCGATCTCACGACCGTAGGTTTCCTGCAGGAAGGCGGCAAGGAGAATATTCGGCGGCGTGCCCACGAGCGTCGACAGTCCGCCGATCGTGGCGGCGTAGGCCAGGCTCAGCATCAGCGCAATCTGGAAGCGCCGCGAATCCTCGGCGTTGATGTGCAGGCCCTGGTCGCTGATCAGTCGGCCCACGGAGATGGCGATAGGCAGCAGCATCATGGTCGTGGAGGTATTGGTGATCCACATCGACAGCAGCGCCGCGACAAGCATGAAGCCGAGGATCAGACGCTTGCCGTCCGTTCCCGTTCGACTGAGGATCCACAGCGCCAGACGCCGGTGCAGCGTCCACTTCTCGACGGCGAGCGCAACGACGAAGGCGCCGAGGAAAAGATAGATGGTGGGATGCGCGTAGCTCTGCACCGTATCGCCCGTGGACGCCACGCCGAGAAGGTCGAAGCTGGCGATCGGTATGAAAGCCGTGGCCGGAACGGGGATGGCCTCCGTGGCCCACCACACCGCCATCCACAGCGCGACGGCGGCAACGCGCCAGGCGGCTTCGGGCATGACGCTCTGCTGCGCGGCAAAAACCAGCATCAGCGCGCAGATCGCAGGGCCGGCAAACAGACCGATGCGCTGGAAGGGACCGCGCTCGGCGGACGCTGCCTGTGTATTCCCCATCTCCTGCCCCCGCAGGCTGCTGAATCATGACCGAGCCAAAATACGCGCGCCCGCCCCGGGGCGGCCGGGGCGGACGGGAAGCGGCGTCGGGGTGAGTGTACCTGAGGCGTATGTCCAGCACAGACCGGGCTACACGGCCCGACTTCGCGGGCGCTGCCGGAGGAAGCCTGCTCAGCCAGGGCCGAGGGACCGCAGGGCCCTGTTCCCGGCCGGAGCCGACGCGCAGGGCCCGCGGCGCCCTTGCAATCCTTCCACCTTCGTATAACTGTAGGGCGCTACCCCGCTCGACCGCCTACGGACGCTGCCCCGATGACGTTCAGACACCTTCTGCTGGCCCTGTTGACCGCCTGCGCGCTCGTCGCCGCAGCACGCGCCGACGAACTCGTCGTGGGCGCCAATATCGGCAACGTACCCTGGGAGTTCGCCGATCGTGGCGGTGAATTCGTCGGCTTCGAGATCGATCTGGTCCGCGAAGCCGCAAAGCGCCTCGGCCACAGCGTCGAGATCGTGAACATCCCCTTCAATGGCCTGTTCTCGGCGGTGCAGTCCGGTCGCATCGACATCGCCCTGTCATCGATGACCATCACCGACAAGCGCCTCGCATCCGTCGCCTTTGCCCAACCCTACTACGACAGCGCGCAATCGCTCACGGTAATCGCCGCAAGCAGGGCTGAGGGCCTCGAAGATATGCGCGATGCGGTGATCGGCGTCGACACGGGCTCGACGGGCGACATGTGGACGACGGCCAACCGGGATCGCTACGGTTTTGCCGACATCCGCCGCTTCGAGGGCCTGGCGCCCGCCATGCTCGACCTGCAGACGCGGCGCATCGACGGCTACATTTCCGATATCCCGGCGCTCGCCTACTACGTCAAGGACAAGCCACAGTTCCGTGTGATCGAGCGCATCGAGACGGGAGAACGCTACTCGATGATGTTTGCGCGCGGCAGTCGCTGGCTCGAGCCCATCGATGCCGCCATCTCCGAGCTGAAAGAGGAGGGCTTCATCGCCGCGCTGCACGAGCGCTGGTTCGGCAACGCTCCGGCAGCGAACAGCTCGACCGTGCGCGTTCTCGATCGCCCGCAGGCGCTGCCCTGACCCGCATGCTCCGTCCGCAGCAGCGCCATCGGGACAGCGCCTGAGTGGGGTTCGTCGAGACCTTTCTCAACTGGGACGTCTTCCTGCGTTCCCTGCCGCTGCTGCTGACCGGGTTGAAGGTCACGGCGCTGCTCGGCGGCGTCAGCATCGTCGCCGGCCTGATCCTGGGGCTGGCGACGGCGCTGCTGCGCCTCTACGGCCTGGCACCGCTGCGGCTGCTCGCGAGGGTCTGTATCGACGTCCTGCGCTCCGTCCCCATTCTCGTACTGCTTATCGTCGTGTACTACGCGCTGCCCTTTGTCGGGCTTCGCCTGTCGCCGTTCATGTCTGCCGCGGTCACACTGTCGCTCGTATCGGCTGCCTACACGGCGGAGATATTCCGCGCCGGGATCGAGGCCGTGCCCCGGGGTCAGTTCGAGGCCTCGCAGGCGCTCGGACTGAGCTTCCGCCACACGCTGCAGGACGTGGTGCTGCCGCAGGCGATCCGCGTGGTCACCCCCGCGCTGACCAACAACTCGATCAACGTGATCAAGGACACGGCGCTGGCCTCCGTGGTGGCGATGCCCGACCTCCTCAAGCAGGCCACGCAGGCCCAGGCCCTCGAGGCCAACCCCACGCCGCTGATTGTCGCTGCGCTGATCTACGTCGCCTTCCTCTGGCCCCTGCTACTGCTCGTTGGTCGCCTTGAGCAGCGAATGGCGACAGCGCGATGAGCACACCGATCGTGCGGATCGAGGGCCTGAGCAAGCGCTTTGGCGCTTTCGTTGCCATCGATGGCGTGTCCCTCGCGGTCGATGAGGGCGAGGTGCTGTGCATTATCGGCCCCTCCGGCGCGGGCAAATCGACACTGATCCGCTGTATCAACAGGCTCGAGGAAGCCGATGAGGGGCGCATCGTCGTCGACGGCGTGGCCGTCGACGACGATTGCGACCTCGCCGCCGTCCGCGCCGATGTCGGGATGGTGTTCCAGTCCTTCAACCTTTTCGCGCACCGGTGCGTACTCGACAACATCACCCTCGCGCCGATGCGCGTGCGCGGCCGCTCACGCGCCGAGGCCGAGGCCGCGGCGCGCGAACTGCTGCAGCGCGTCGGTCTCGGCGATCACGCCACGAAGCGCCCCGCGCAGCTCTCGGGTGGGCAGCAGCAGCGCGTGGCCATCGCGCGGGCGCTCGCCATGGAGCCGCGCGTTCTGCTCTTCGACGAGCCGACCTCGGCGCTGGATCCGGAGATGGTCGGCGAGGTCCTCGACGTCATGCGCGACCTTGCCGGATCAGGGGTTACGATGATCGTGGTCACCCACGAAATGGAGTTCGCGCGACAGGTTGCCGACCGTGTTGTTTTCATGGACGGTGGCCGCGTGGTCGAGGCCGGCAGTCCCGAGGCGATTTTCGATACACCCCGCGAGGCGCGCACGCAAAGCTTTCTCCGCGCCCTCGGCAGCGGACCGAACGGCGCGCGGAGCAGCGTTCAGGCCGGCGCAGGACAGGAGACACCGTGAGCGACTCACTTACCCCCTTCAGCGACAGCGACATGGACTTCGTGCGCGGCCAGTTTCCCGGGCTCGCGAACGGCTGGGCATTCTTTGATAACGCCGGTGGCACGCAGATCCTGCGCGGCGCTGTCGAGCGCATGAACGAGTTCCTGTTCCATCGCAATGTCCAGGTCGGCGGCAGCTACGCGGTCTCGCAGCAGGCAGCAGCCTCGCTTGCTGCAGGACGAGAGGCGATGCAGACCCTGGTCGGCGCGCGGCGCCCCGAGGAAATCGTCTTCGCACCTTCGGCTACCGTGGCAATGCAGAACCTCGCCCGCAGCATGCGCAGCCAGTTCAGTGCGGGCGACGAGATCGTGGTCACGGTCTGCGATCACGAATCGAATATCGGCCCCTGGCTGGCGCTGCAGGAGTTCGGCGTTCGCACCCGCTTCTGGAATATCGATCGTGACAGCTTTGAGCTGCGCCTTGAGGACCTCGCACCGCTGATGAATGAGCGCACGCGGCTCGTCGCCGTCACGCAGGTCTCGAACATTCTCGGCACGGCGAACGCGATCACGGAAATCGCGCGCGTCGTCCACGAGCGCGGCGCGGTAATTGCCGTCGACGCCGTGGCCTACGCCCCGCACCGCGCCATCGACGTGCAGGCCATGGGCGTCGACTACCTGTTCTTCGCGCTCTACAAGGTATACGGCCCACACTACGCCGTGATGTACGCCCGCTACGAGCTCCTCGCCGAACTCGACGGCCTCTACCACTACTTCTATGGCAAGGACAAAATCCCCGCAAAGCTTGAGCCCGGTAACGCCAGCTACGAGCTGGCCTACAGCTCGACGGCCATTACCGCCTACCTGTCAGAGCTGGGTGCGCGTTTCTGCAGCGGCGCGAGTGACCGCGAGCGCATCATCGCCGCCTTCGACGCCATCACCGCGCACGAGTGCGCGCTCGGCGAGCGCTTGCTCGCCTATCTGCGCAGCCGCCCGGACTGCCAGATCATCGGCCGGCGCGACGGCGCCGACCGCGACCGCATTCCCACGATCAGCTTCAAGATCGACGGCATGGACTCCGGCGCCATTGCGCGCGCCATGGACGACCATCGCATCGCCGTCCGCTTCGGCGATTTTCACGCCCGGCGCCTGATCGAGTTTCTCGGCGCCGATGCGAATGGCGGCGTCGTCCGCGTATCGATGACCCACTACAACACGCTTGCCGAGGTCGATGCGCTCATCGGCGCGCTCGATGCCATTCTCGGCCGCGCTGCGGCCTGATCATTCGGCGAGCACCCGGCGACCGCCCGGCAACGCTTGCACGGCTGCCCTCAATGCACGCAACGCAAGGAGAGAACATCGATGAAATATGCAGACAGATCCCGAAATCTCTCCGTGGCGGCCCTTGCTCTGCTGACGCTGGCGGCGCTGCTCGGCGGCTGCACGCGCGAAGACCCTGAGACCTCCGCAAAGACCTCTGAAAAGACCTCCGAGGAGCGCCCCGCAGACAGCGCAGCAGCGGCAGACGAAGACAGCTTCGCCTATGACCTGATTCTCAAGGGCGGGACGGTCGTCGACGGCCTCGGCAATGAGCGCTTCACCGCCGACGTCGCGATTCGCGGCGAGCGCATCGCCGTCGTATCGAAATCGGGACTCGATGCTGCCGATGCGGCAGAAACCGTCGATGTGGGCGGTCTCATCGTGTCCCCGGGCTTCATCGACAACCACGCGCACATCCAGACCACCATTCACGAACACCCGCTGGCGGAAAACTTCACCCGCCAGGGCATCACCACCATCATCGCCAGCCTGCACAGCGGCGACCAGCCCTCGCCGCTCGACGAGTACGCGATGAGCCTCGACGTGGCGCCGAACGTCGGCTTCTTTGCCGGACACACCTGGACCCGAACGCAGGTGCTCGGACTCGAGAATCGCGCTCCGTCCGAGGAGGAACTGCAGCAGATGCGCGACCTCGTCGAAAAGAGCATGCAGGAGGGCGCCCTGGGTCTGTCGACGGGACTGCTCTACGTACCCGCGAACTACGCGGAGACCGAAGAGGTGATCGAACTCGCCAAAGTCGCCGCCGCCTATGGGGGCATTTACGTCACGCACATGCGCAACGAGGGCACGGGGCTCCTCGACTCCGTCGCAGAGACGATCCGTATTGCCGAAGAGGCCGAGATACCGGCGCAGATCAATCACCACAAGGCCGCCGGTGTCGGTCAGTGGGGCCAGTCGGTGCAGAGTCTGGCGATGATCGACGAGGCGCGCGATCGCGGTATCGACATCGTCCACGACCTGTATCCCTATACGGCGTCGAGCACGCGTTCGGCGATCATGTTTCCGCAGTGGGTACTGGCGGGCGGCCCGCGGGATTTCGGCGGACGCGTGACCAATCCGGAACTGCTTCCGCGAATTCGCAGGGAGATGCGCGAGATCTTCATGACGGACCGCACCGGCGGTGACCTCAGGCGTCTGCAGATTCGCGTCCTGCCCTCCGACGAGTCCTACAACGGCAAAACGCTGGCCGACATGGCCGCCGATCGCGGTTTACCCAACTCCGTCGAAACGGGTATCGACCTGCTGATCGAGCTTCAGCTCAAGGGTGGTTTCTCGGCGATCTATCACGCGATGGACGAGGCCGACGTCATCCGCATCATGCGGCACCCCCTTGCCATGATCGAGACGGACGGCGACCCCGTGAGCTACGGCAGGGGCTACCCTCACCCGCGAAGCTACGGTGCCTTTCCCCGCGTTCTCGCGCGCTACGTGCGCGAGCTCGGAGTGCTGACGCTCGAGCAGGCGGTGCAGAAGATGACCTCGATGCCCGCCGACCAGTACAACCAGCGCGAGCGCGGGCGGCTCCTGCCCGGGTCCTTCGCCGACGTCGTGGTCTTCGACGCAGAGAAGGTGCAGGACGAGGCGAGTTACACGGATCCGCATCGCTATCCCACGGGCATCGACCACGTCATCGTCAACGGCCGCTTCGTCATACGCGGCGGCGCGCTGACGGGCGAGCGCCCCGGTATGTGGATCCGAGGCCCCGCGCGACCCGGGCGCGTTCAGGGCGCCCAGTGAATCTCCAGGCGCGGCTGCTCGAGTCCCAGTAGCGCGGCAATGGGCAGGCGCTCGGGCAGGCGCTCCGCGGCGGCCCGTTCGAGCACCTCGAGCTTGTCGGCGCCGGTGATGTGCAGGATCAGCTTGTCCGTATCGATGATGCGCGGCAGGGTCATGCTCATGCGCGCATGCGGTGCCGCGGGTGGATCCACCGCGATGCACGCGCGCTCGCCACCGAGATCGAGACCCGCTGCCAGCGCGCTGCTGTCGGGAAACAGCGAGGCGAAATGACCGTCGCCGCCCATGCCGAGCATCAGCACGTCGATCGTCCCGAGGCCGGCTAGCGCAGCCTCGACTTCTTCCACCGCCTGCGAGGGGTGCTCGCGCGCCGTGTAGAGCGGAATGAATGCAGCGGCGCCCGCGGCCCCGGCCAGCAGCGTTTCGCGCACCATGCGCGCATTGCTGTCGGGGTGCGCCGCGTCGACCCAGCGCTCATCCACGAGCGTGACCGTAACCTGATCCCAGGCCAGCGGCAGCGCGCCGAGGCAGCCGAGAAGGCCGCGTGGCGTCGAGCCGCCGGACAGGGCGAGGCTTGCGCAGCCGTTGACCGTGATGGCGCTGGCGAGAACGCCGGCAATTTCCTCGGCGAGCGCGCGATCGAGACTGCTCGGGTCGCTGTGCCGGTGAATCTCGAGCTCAGACATGCCAGCTCCTCCCATCCTTTTCGATAAGCAGTTCGCCCCTGGTCGGCCCCCAGGAACCGGCCTGGTAGGTCTGTAGCGGCGTTCCATCAGCCAGCCAGGCCGCGCTCAGGGCATCACACCAGCGCCAGGACTCCTCGATCTCCTCGCGACCGACGAAGAGCGACTGATCGCCGTTCATCGCGTCGAGGAAAAGGCGCTCGTAGGCATCGGGAATTCGGTCGAGTTCCGACGACTTGAGAAAGTCGAGCGCGAGATCGTGCGTCTCGAGCGCCATGCGGCTGCGCAGACTGTGCAGCTTCGACACCATCTGCAGCTCGATACCCTCGTTGGGTTGCAGGCGTATCACCAGGCGATTGGGCACATCGGCGCGCCCCGCCGAGGCGGAAAAAATATTGTGCGGCAGCGCCTTGTAGGTGATCACGATCTCCGTGACCTTGTTGGCCATGCGCTTCCCCGTGCGCAGGTAGAAGGGTACACCGGCCCAGCGCCAGTTATCGATGTAGGCCTTGAGCGCAACGTAGGTTTCCGTATTGCTCATGGCGGCGCAGTCTTCTTCCTCCAGATAGCCAGGCACGTTCTCGCCGCGCAGCCAGCCCTGCGTGTACTGCGCACGCACCGCATGCTCGCGCACCGTGTTTGCCTCCATGCGGCGCAGCGCGCGCACGATCTTCAGCTTCTCGTCGCGGATACCCGCCGCGGTCATCGAGTTCGGCGGCTCCATCGCGACCAGGCAGAGCAGCTGCATCAGGTGGTTCTGCACCATGTCGCGAAGCTGCCCCACGCCGTCGTAGTAGGACCATCGCCCCTCGATACCGATGGGCTCGGCCACGGTGATCTGGACGTGATCGACGCTGCCATGATCCCACTGCGTGTTGATGAAGCGGTTGGCAAAGCGCAGCACCAGCAGGTTCTGCACCGTCTCCTTGCCGAGGTAGTGGTCGACGCGGTAGGTCGACTCCTCGGAAAAAAAACGCGCCACGGTGTCGTTCACCGAGCGACAGCTGTCGAGATCCTGGCCGATGGGCTTCTCGAGCAGCACGCGCCGGTCACCGCCGAGGCAACCGGAGTTGCCGAGATACTCGCAGATCGGACCGAAGAGCGACGGCGGTGTCGCGAGGTAGAACAGCGCCGCCTCCGCGGCAGGCAGCGCTTCGGCCAGCGCCGCGTAGTCCTCGGAGCGAGTGAAATCGAGGCGGTGGTAGCTAAAGCGCGCCGTGTAGGCCTGCCACTGCTCCTCGGACCAGCGCGTGTCGTCGACGTAGCGACGCACGCGCTCCTTGATGTCGCCAAGAAAGGCGTCGCGGCTCAGGTCCTCGCGCGCGAGCGCGTGAATGCGCAGGGCTTCGGGCAGCAGATCGCAGTTGTGCAGGTGATACAGCGCAGGAAACAGCTTGCGCGCAGCGAGATCACCGCGCGCGCCGAAAATCAGCAGGTGCATCGACTAACTCCTTGGAGCGGGCAGGTGATCGGGCTCGCGCAGCGGCATGATCACGATGGACTCCGGATGCTGCGCACCTTTTCCGCGGCGCCCGCGGCCAGCTCGCGAATTGCCGGCCAGTTGCCGCTGCGAACGTCGTCCGCCGGTGTCATCCAGGTACCGCCCACGGTGACCACGGCGTCCAGGGCGAGGTAATCCGCAATATTGGCGAGGCTCACGCCGCCGGTCGGGCAGAAGCGCATATCGGGAAATGGACCACCGAGGGCCTTCAGCGTGGCGACGCCTCCCGCGGCCTCGGCGGGAAAAAACTTCACGTGGTCAAAGCCGGCCTCGCGGGCGCGCATGAGTTCGCTGGCCGTGGCGATCCCGGGTATCAGCGGGACACTGCTCCTCGTCGCAGCGGCGATCAGCCCTTCCGTGAGACCCGGGGACACGACAAAGCGGCTGCCGGCGTCGACGGCCGCCTCGAATTCCGCTGCCGAGCGCACCGTTCCCGCGCCGACAATGGCGCCCGGAACAGCGTCGGCAATCGCGCGGATCGCGCCGAGGCCGGCGGCGGTGCGCAGCGTGATCTCGAGAACAGGCAGGCCGCCGCTGACCAGAGCTTCGGCGAGCGGCAGCGCGCAGTCGAGGTCCGGTATCGTCAGCACGGGCACCACAGGCGCGCGACGGAGCACGCTGCCTGCGTCCGGGAATGCGGATTCATCAGAACAGGACACAGGCGCCCTCCTCGGGGGTCGAGACCGCATCGCGGAACAGACCGAAGAGCTCGCGGCCCACGCCGGCATCGCTGGCCTCACACATGACAGCGGCCTCGCGACCTGCCAGCGTGGCCTCGTCGAGCTCCACGCGCAGGACGCCCTCGTTGGCATCGAGCGTAATCATGTCGCCCTCGCGAACGCGGCTCAGCGGTCCGCCGATGAGGGCTTCGGGGCTCACGTGAATCGCCGCGGGAACCTTGCCCGATGCGCCTGACATGCGCCCGTCGGTCACCAGGGCGACGGCGTGACCGCGGTCCTGCAGCACGCCGAGGAGCGGCGTCAGCTTGTGCAGCTCGGGCATACCGTTGGCCTTCGGGCCCTGGAAGCGGACCACGACGACGCAGTCGCGGTCGAGTTCACCGTTCTCGAAGCGACTGGCGAGTGCGTGCTGGCTGTCGACAACAACGGCCTCGGCGCGCACACGCCGGTGCTCGGGCTTCACGGCAGAGACCTTGATCACGCCACGACCGAGATTGCCCTGCAGCAGACGAAGACCGCCCTCGGGGTCGAAGGGGCGAGCGACGGGACGCAGCACCTCCTCGTCGAGGCTGTCCGCGGGCGCTTCGCGCCAGACAATCCGGCCGTCCTCGAGCAGCGGCTCGCGGGCGAAGTCAGCGAAGTTCCTGCCCCAGACCGTACGCGCGTCGGCATGCATGAATCCACCGCTCATCAGCTCGCGGAACAGGAAGGGCGTGCCGCCGGCGGCGTGGAAGTGATTGATGTCGGCCTGACCGTTCGGATACACGCGGGCCAGCAGTGGCACGGCTCTGGACAGATCGGAGAAGTCGTCCCAGTTAACCAGCAGGCCGGCCGCGCGGGCCATGGCGATGAGGTGGATCGCATGGTTCGTCGATCCGCCCGAGGCAAGCAGGGCAACGACGGCATTGACGAAGGAGCGCTCGTCCACGACCTCGGCGAGGGGCCGGTAATCAGCGCCGAGCGCCGTGATGCGCGCAATCTGCTCGGACCCGAGCTGCGTCAGCGCCTCGCGCAGCGGCGTGCCCGGATTGACGAAGGAGCCACCGGGCAGCTGCAGCCCCATCGCCTCCATGAGTACCTGGTTGCTGTTTGCGGTGCCGTAGAAGGTGCAGGTCCCCGGGCTGTGATAGGAGGCCGCCTCGGCCGCGAGCAATTCGTCGCGGCTGGCCTTGCCTTCGGCGTAGAGCTGGCGCACGCGCGACTTTTCCGGATTCGACAGTCCCGAGGGCATCGGACCGGCCGGAATGAACATGCCCGGAAGATGACCGAAGCGAAGCATGCCGATCACCAGGCCGGGGATGATCTTGTCGCAGGTGCCGAGGCCGACGATGCCGTCGAACATGTGGTGCGACAGCGCAACGGCCGTGGCCTGGGCAATGTTGTCGCGGCTGAACAGCGACAGCTCCATGCCGACCTGGCCCTGGGTGACGCCGTCGCACATGGCCGGCACGCCGCCGGCGACCTGCGCCGTGCCGCCCATGGCACGCAGGTGCTCCTTGATCAGGTCCGGGAAAGCGGCATAGGGCTGGTGCGCCGACAGCATGTCGTTGTAGGCGGTGACGATGCCGATGTTTGCTGCCTCGACGAGACGCAGGCGATCCTTGTCGCCGGACTCGCAGGCAGCGAAACCATGGGCGAGGTTGCCACAGGACAGCGACGCTCGATGTGGGCGCAGCGAACGGCTGCGTTCCATCAGCGCGAGGTAGTCACCGCGGAGGCCGCGGCTGCGTTCACGGATCCGTTCTGTCACCTCGGCGACAATCGGGTTGAGCATGCTGTTGACTCCCGGGCCCGACGAGACGGGCCAGTGATCGCCCGGGACTCGCGCCCCGGCTGAAAAAATTATGCTGGGTCCCGCAGCGAGCGCAGCTTGCTGAAGGCGCCCTCGAGGCCGATGTTGTCGCGCGTCACCAGGCGTACGGGGATGTCGCGCAGGTAATCGGAGAAACGCCCCTTCGCCTCGAAGCGCGCGCGGAACTCGCTGCGGGCAAGAAAGCCCTTGAAACGCGGCGCAATACCTCCGGCGATGTACACGCCACCGCGCGCTCCAAGCGTCAGGGCAAGATTGCCCGCCGTGGAGCCGAGAACGCGGCAGAACAGCTCGAGGCTGCGCACGGCCAGCGAATCGACGCCCTCGAGCGCGGCGCCGGTGATGTCGGCGGCCTCCGAGTGCACTGCGTCGCGACCGGCAAGTTCGGCCATGGCCGTGTAAATGTTCACGATGCCCGAACCGGAAAGCAGGCGCTCCGTAGACACGCGGCCGAAGCGTCGGGTCAGGATCTGCAGGACGGCAATCTCCTGCGCGTCCACGGGAGCGAAATCCGCGTGCCCACCCTCGCCCTCGATCACGTGATAGCGGCCATCGACGACCACAAGGGAACAGACGCCGAGCCCCGTGCCCGCGCCCAGAACAACGATCGGCATCCCGGCAACGGCCTCGCCGCCACCAAGGGCAAAGTAGTCCTCGGCGCGCAGCTCGGTCACGCCGTAGCCGACGGCGGCGAAATCGTTGATCAGGTGCACCGTGGTACCGAGAAGCCTGGAAAGCTCGGCACGATCGAGGGACCACGGGCTGTTGGTAAAGCGGATGGGATTGCGATGCACCGCCGAGGCGACGCCGAGACAGGCCGCCTCGGGCAGACCGACGCGGCCGTGGGCGCGCGCCTCGGCGAGGTAGGTCTCGACGGCGTCGCTGAAGGCGGCGTGCTCGGCAACGGAATAGCTGCGCACGCACTGCAGCTCCGGATGCGCCGGATCCTCGAAGGCGAAGCGTGCATTCGTGCCTCCGATGTCGCCGACGAGATACCAGCGGTCGCTCATGCTCCGTTGCTCCCGATCCGGATCAGTGCCGCTGCGCGGCGATCTTCAGTTGCCGGCATCGATCCAGCGCTCATGCCTGACCCAGTCGACCTCCATCACCCAGGGCGAGTTCATGGGCCCGGGAAAAATCTTGGCAAAGTTGAGAATTGCAAACAACGGCTCGCGAAACAGGTCACTCTTGCCCTCGAGGCGATAGATCTCCTGGCCGTCGATCAGGAACAGCATGTCCGCGGCATCCCAGGCCACGGCATATTCATGAAACGCATCGAGGTCGGCGTCGTGAACGAGCATCGACGCCTGCCAGTCGCCGCCGCCACACTCGCCATTGCTCTCGATGATGCGCGCCGCATAGTGATCGGGGCCGCCGTCGCTGTGATGCTCGAAGATGTCGATCTCGCCGCTGCCCGGAAGGGGCCAGCACACGGTCTCGTCGGCCTCTTCGACGGGGGGTTCGTCGTTGAGGGCGCCGAGGAGCCACCATGCCGGGAACATGCCGTGCTGGCCGCTGTCGGCCACACGCAGGCGGGCGGTCCAGCGACCCTGAACAAACTCGCGGCGATTCTTCGAAGCGATGCGCGCCGCAAAATAGCGCGTGGGCGGATGCAGCTCGCCGTCCTTATTGCGATTGGCGCAGGGCAGGGCCTCGCCGATATCGATCATGCGCAGCTTGAGCGTGCCATCGCTCACCTCGCGCGTGCCGTGTCGAGCGTCGGGCACGTAACACTGGTCCTCGTCGTTGACCCAGAGCATCTGGTCCTGCCAGTTGCGCGCATCGAAGTGATCGAAGTCATCGAAGAAGTCGACCTCCCAGTGCCCTGCGTTGTCTCTTCCCGCAGCCTTTGACGCGTCAATGGCATCGCCGGCCCGGGCCGGCGACAAGGGCGCGGCTATTGCCTCGGCGCTGAACTCGGGGCGGGCCTCGGGACTCGCCGCCGTACTCAGCGCAGCGAGCAGGCACAGCGGCATCGCATGAGTACGAACACGAAAGAGAGGCGCCGCCGCGGTCATCAGGCAGGCTCCGCTTCGTGCAGCTTCGCCAGGTCGTCCTCCATCTGCCGGATCGTGTCCGCATCGATGCGGTAGAACAGGATAAATGCGGCACCGGCAACGGCCAGGGCCGCAGGCAGGATGCTGAACATCAGGCGAATGCCCATGAGCGCGGTCTCGGACTGCAGCTGGTTCGCAACGAAGCCAAAGTAGCCGAGCACGATACCGAGCACGCCGGAGCCCACGGCGAGCCCCATTTTCTGCGCAAACTGAACCGTGGAGAAAACCAGGGCCGTGATCCGCCGGCCACTCTTCCACTCGCCGTAATCCGCGCAGTCGGCGTACATGGACCAGACCAGCGCCGGCGTGGGTCCGATGGCGAAGGAGCCGAGACAGTTGACCAGCACCATCAGCCAGTACTGCTCCGGCGGAATGAAAAAGAACGCCGCCATCGACGCCGCATTGGCCAGCGTGAGCAGGATCATCAGCAGGCGCTTCTCAAAGTGCTCGACGAGCCACTTGGTCAGCACTATCCCGCCGATCATGGCAATCAGGCCGAGGGACAGAAACACCGCGGTCTTGTCGAAGATCAGGAAGATCGCCGCGCCGTCGTCGCCGACGTAGTACTTGAAGTAGTACAGCAAGGAGCCGTTACGCACGGCGATATTCATCAGCGTGACGATTGCCGACATGAACAGCACCAGCCAGGGTCCGTTGCTGAGCAGGGCCCTTAGGTCCGCGCGCACATCGGACTCGCGCGGCCTGGGCACGACGCGCTCCCTGGTGGTGGCAAAGGTTACCCAGAACAGGGCAATCGAGGCGACGGCGAAGATGATCATGGTGAGGCGAAAGCCGAGGGCCTCGTCACCGCCACCGAGCAGGTTTTTCAGCGGCCCGACAAAAGTGGCAATCAGCCATCCGGCGAGGAAGGCGCAGATGAAGCGGTAGCTGGCAACCTTGGTGCGCTCGAGCGAGGACGGTGAAATCACCCCCATCAAAGCCGAATAGGGCACGTTGACCACGGTATAGGCGAGCATCATCGCGGTGTAGGTCGCGTAGGCGTAGACCAGCTTGCCCGTATCCGATAGCTCGGGACCGGCGAACATGAGATAGCCGCAGAGGCCGTAGGGAATCGCCCCCCACAGCAGGTAGGGCCGGTACTTCCCCCAGCGCGTGGTCGTGCGATCGGCGATCAGCCCCATCACCGGGTCGCTCACGGCATCGATGGCCTTGGTGACCAGAAACATCGCACCCACGGCGGCGGGAGCCAGACCGAAGATGTCCGTGTAGTAGTACATGAGGAACAGGTTGAAGACCTGAAAAAAGAAGTTCGACGCCGTATCGCCGAGGCCGTAGCCCAGCTTTTCGCGGAACTTGAGCGGTTCAGTCTCCATCGGTGCGCTGCCTGTCGTTGTTTTTCTGGCGGTGCGGATCGGCACGGCACGCGGCATTGCATGTCGCGGGTCAGCGTAGCAGGCTACTGCGGCTTCGGGCCTTCACAACGCGAATGAGACAAGCGGGACCGAGTGCGAGACAGGGCGGGCGGCAGTCTGCGGCGCGGGGCGCGCCATGCATGCGCTCCACTTTGCCTCAGCAGGAATCCGCTTGGGCGGAATTGCCTTGCATGGTCCCGCGAGCTTTGTATGTTGAGGGTCATCGATATTCGCCCGCTTCGGCGCCTGCGACCGCGCAGCGCCGCAGGGGCCAGGCAGCTTCCGGAGATTTTCATGGCAGACAAGCCGATGCCCTCACAGGCGCCGGTCGATACAGGCGCGGCGAGCGGCGATATTGCGGCCCGTGTCGCCGAGCTCGTTCAGCAGATGGGGCTCGATGAGAAGATCGGCCAGATGAGTCAGCTGCAATCTGCCGGCGGACACGTTCCCGAGCATCTCGCCGATGCAATCCGCCGTGGCGAAGTCGGCTCCATCCTCAACGAGGTCGATGTCGAGACCGTCAACGCGTTGCAGCGCATCGCCGTGGAAGAAAGCCGCCTCGGAATTCCGCTGATCTTCGGCCGCGACGTCATCCACGGCTTCAAGACCATCTTCCCCATCCCCCTGGGGCAGGCCGCCTCGTGGAACCCGGCCCTCGTCGAGGAAGCCGCTCGCGTGAGCGCGGCCGAGGCGGCGGGCTACGGAGTCCACTGGACCTTCGCTCCCATGATCGACGTGGCCCGCGATCCCCGCTGGGGCCGCATCGCCGAATCGCCGGGTGAGGACCCCTACCTCGGCGAGGTAATGGGCGTGGCCATGGTGCGCGGCTTCCAGGGCCACAGCCTGCACGAGACGGGGTCGATCGCGGCCTGTGCCAAGCACTTCGCCGCCTACGGCGCCGCCGAAAGCGGACGCGACTACAACACCTCGAACGTGCCGGAAAACGAACTGCGCAACGTCTACCTGCGCCCCTTCCGTGCTGCCGCCGAGGCCGGCGTGGCCACCTTCATGACCGCCTTCTGCGAGCTTGACGGGGTTCCCGCGAGCGGAAACCGCTGGCTGCTGGACACGGTACTGCGCCAGGAGTGGCGCTACGAGGGCATGGTGGTGAGCGACTGGGAATCCGTGGTCGAGATGTCCGTACACGGCTTCACGCATGACGACGCGGGTTCCGCCTACGCTGCCGTGAGTGCCGGCGTCGACATGGAGATGGCGAGCAGTTCCTATCGCGATCACGTCGAAGGCATGGTCAACGAGGGCAGGATCGAGCCCGCACACATCGATCGCATGGTCGCCCGCATCCTCACGCTCAAGTTCGAACTCGGCCTCTTCGACAAGCCCTACACGGACCCAGCCGAGCACGCGGAGCCGCTCAATCGACAGCACCTCAAGGTCGCCAAGGAGCTGGCGATGCAGAGCTGCGTGCTGCTCAAGAACCGCGACCAGACGCTGCCGCTCTCCAGCGCGCGACTGCAGTCCATCGCGGTGATCGGTCCCCTCGCCGACGATGGCTACGAACAGATGGGCACCTGGGTCTTTGACGGTGAGGCCGAGCACAGCGTGACCTGCGTGCAGGCCCTGCGCGAACTGATCGGGCGGACCGTGGAGATCCATCATCTCCCGGTGCTGCCCACCACGCGAGCGCCGAGCAGCGACGGCTTTAGCGAGGTCAGGCAGGTGGCCAGCGAGGTCGACGCCAACGTCCTCGTTCTCGGCGAAGAGTCCTTCATGAGCGGCGAGGCGCACTCGCGGGCCTCCCTCGACCTGCCCGGTCACCAGCTCGAGCTGATCAAGGCCGTACGCGAATGCGGAAAGCCGCTGATCCTCGTGGTCATGGCCGGTCGCCCGCTCACGCTGGAGCCGATTCTGCCGCTCGTCGACGCCCTGCTCTACGCCTGGCACCCGGGCAGCATGGGCGGGCCGGCGATCGCCGATCTGCTCCTTGGTCTCGAATCTCCATCGGGCAAACTGCCGGTCACCTTCCCGCGCGCCGTCGGCCAGGTGCCGATCTACTACGCGCACAAGAACACGGGGCGGCCGCCGACCGATGGGACCTGCGTGCACATCGACGACGTGCCGCCCAAGGCACCGCAGACCTCCCTGGGCATGGCCTCCTTCCACCTCGATACGGGTTTCCGGCCCCTGTTTCCCTTCGGCTTCGGTCTGAGCTACGCCGACTTCAAGTATGTGAAGATCACCACCTCGCGCCATCAGGTTCACATCGGCGAGAGCATCGATATCTCCGCAGACCTGCTCAACACAGGGAATTACGAGGCCGAGGAAGTGGCGCAGCTCTACCTGCGCGACCTCGTCGGCTCGATCACCCGACCCGTGCGCGAACTCAAGGGCTTCCAGCGTATTCGCCTGCGCCCCGGCGAGCGCCGTCGCATCACCTTCCGCCTGCACAGTGACGACCTTGCCTTCTACGACCGCAGCGCCGCAGCAAAGGTTGAGGCGGGACACTTTCACGCGTGGATTGGCGGCAATGCCGATGCCTCACTGCAGACGGAATTCGAGCTGCTGCCACCGCGCGACTCATAGCAGAGCATTGGCAGGACCGGCGCCGGTAACGATTGGCAACGAGAAGAGCAATAACAATGAAAGGCAGACTATCCAGAGCGGACATCGCCGCGCGCGCGGAGGATATCCTCAGCAAGCTGAACGTCGAGCAGAAAATCGGGCAGATGACGCAGCCCGAGCGCATGGCCTGCTCTCCCGAGGAGGTGGAACGCTTCCACATCGGCTCCATCCTCAGCGGCGGAGGTTCGGCGCCGGGCGCTAACCGGCCGGCGGACTGGGTCGCGATGAACGATGCCTACTGGCGAGCCTCCATGGCGACGGGTGCCGGGCGCGTTCCGATCCCGATCATGTACGGCATCGACGCGATTCACGGCAACAACAATGTGCTCGGCGCAACGGTGTTCCCGCACAACATCGGCCTTGGCGCGGCACAGGATCCGGAGCTGATCAGGCGTATCGCCGTAGCGACCCGCCGCGAAATCCTCGCCACGGGTGTCGACTGGACCTTTGCCCCGACGCTCGCCGTCGCCCGCGACCATCACTGGGGGCGTACCTACGAAAGCTATTCGGAAGACCCGCAGCGCGTCGCTGCCTACGCCGAGCCCTTTGTGAGCGGCATGCAGGGCGACGACATTAACGACAGCATCGTGGCCTGTGCCAAGCACTGGGTCGGCGACGGCGGCACCACGCACGGCATCGATCAGGGCGAAACCACGCTGCCCTGGGCGGAGCTCGAGCGCCTGCATGTCAGCCCCTACCTGCCCGCCCTCGAGGCCGGCGTGATGACCGTGATGGCCTCCTTCAACAGCTGGAACGGCGACAAGTGTCACGGTCACCACCACCTGCTTACGGAGCTACTCAAGGGCAGGCTCGGCTTCGAGGGCTTCGTGATCTCCGACTGGGACGGCGTGGACTACCTGTCGAAGGACTACGCCGAGGCGATCGCGCTCTCGGTCAATGCCGGCGTCGACATGTTCATGGTCTCCGTCGAATGGCAGGCGTTTATCGGTCACCTGCGCGAGCACGTGCGCAGCGGCCGCGTCAGCGCGGCGCGTATCGACGACGCCGTGCGCCGGATTCTGCGCGTCAAGCTCGCCGCGGGACTGTTCGAAAAACCCGCGCCGGCGGAGCGTCCCTGGTCGCTGAACAGCGAGTTCGGTGGCGAGGGGAACCGCCGCCTGGCGCGCGAGGCCGTGCGCAAGTCGCTGGTTCTGTTCAAGAACGAGGATCAGGCGCTGCCGCTCAAGCGCGACCTGCGCATTCTCGTCGCCGGCAAGAACGCCCATAACCGGGGCCACCAGTGCGGCGGATTCACCGTCGCCTGGCAGGGCTCGACGGACAACGACTCCATCGAGGGCGGCACGTCGATCTGGGAGGGTATTGCGGCCGTTGCACCGAAGGCGACGCTGTCGCAGGAGCCGGCGGGCGGCGATGCGGATCCGGCGCTGCACGATGTCGCCATCGTGGTGATTGGCGAGACCCCCTATGCCGAGGGCATGGGCGACGTGCGCACGGGTGACGACGTGATCGTGCAGGCCGGCTCGATGATCCGCGGCGAAATGAAGGTCCTCGCTCCCTATGGCAGCACGGTGGAGCATCGCGTCAGCCATCCCGAGGACCTGGCGACGATCCACACGATCGCCGAGAAGGGCATCCCGGTCATCACGGTCCTTGTCAGCGGCCGCCCGCTGGTTGTGGAACAGGAACTCGAGGCGTCGCGCGCCTTTGTCGCGGCGTGGCTGCCGGGCTCCGAAGGCGCCGGCGTCGCCGACGTCCTCTTCGGCGACCACGACTTCCAGGGCCGCCTGTCCTTCTCCTGGCCCCGGCGCGCCGGACAGGTGCTCAACTTCGATGATGCGGACTACGATCCGCGCTTCGCCGTGGGCTACGGTCTGCGCATGAACTGATTGCCGGGGCTCCGCGTCAGGGCTTCGGGCGCTATGGCCGCCTTGGCAGCGGCAAGCGCATCCGCGCTGGCGCGCCGATACAGGCGCACGAAGTCGACCTCGAGGCGGCGCGGCATCACGGCGGACTCGACGGGGCCGTAGGCCGCGTTCCAGTCGCCGCCGACGGCGAGGTTCATCACGATGTGAAAGGCGTGATCGAAAGGCCACTGGCCAAAGCCGCGACCGTCGTCAAAATAGGCAAAGTAGCGCACGCCGTCGACGTACATGGCCAGCTCGCCTTCGGCCCAGACGAGCGAGTAGGTGTGAAAGGCCACGCCGAGATCGGGCACCACGATCGTGCCCTGCACCTGGTTGCCCAGGCGCGCGTAGAAGTCGCGTGTGTGAACCGTTCCATGAACGAGCCCGGTCTCGTAACCGACATGCTCCATGAGATCGATTTCTCCGGAATTCGGCCAGGCGTCGCAATCGTCATCATCGGGCCACTCGCGCCTGTCGGAATAGCAGGTGCTGGCATGGCGGTAGGGGTCGTCCGGGAGCAGCCACAGCGCAGGCCACACGCCGCGGCCTTCGGGTACGCGGGCGCGGATATCGAGGCGACCGTAACGGAAGGCACGCTGGCCCCAGCTGTGCACGCGTCCCGAGGTAAAGGCCGGCGCCTCCGTGCCCGTCGCGTGCGCCTCGAGGATCAGCACGCCGTCCTCGACGCGCACGTTGCGCGCTTGTGCCGTGTAGGCCTGCGCCTCGCCATTGACGCGACCGGGCTGCCACTCCTCGGCCGTCCAGGTATCGTGGAGCGTCGCGGGATCGGAGAACTCATCGCCCCATACCAGATCCCAGCCCTGCGTCGAGAAACTCGAGCGACGGACCAGCAGGCCACTGATCACCGCGTCGCCCTTGCGTGAGGCCAGGCAGACATCGAGGGCGCCATCGTTCACCTCAACCTCGGGAAAGGCTCGCGAGAGCGCGAAGCGCGCCTCGCCCGGTGGTTTTTCGTCGACGGCGAAGTTGCTCAGCAGACGCAGGCCTTCAACCTCGACATCGAAGACGCGGCGTACACCCAGGCGACCGTCGGGCTCGGTGAAGAACAGACTGAGATCGTAACGACCCGATGCAAGGGGAATCCCGAAGCACTGGTCGCCGCTGCGCAGGCTCCGGAACAGGGCCTCGTCCTGCGTACGCAGAACTTCTGCCACGCGCTCGCAGCGTCCGGCGACTCCCGGCTCGTCGCAGCGGTCGGCGCCGAAGCGCTCGCCGGCTCGGGTTTCGATCGCAGGCCCGCCAATATTGCGCGCCCAGACCACCTCCTCGACGAAGCCCCGCGCACCCGGGGGTTCCGCGGTCACGACGGTCGAAAGTCCGCCTCCGAGAATGATGAGCGCGGACCCCATGGTCCGCCGCAGCATTGCCCGTATCCGCATCGAGCCCCTCCACATACCCGTCGCTCGCAGTCCCGGGAACGCTGCCACAGCGCCGGGACACTGCCCAGCGCATGCGCGACGAGCGGGACCCGGGGCGGGACTGAGGGGAACTACGCCAGGCCTGCCCCCGGCAAAGCGGGCAGGCGCTGGAACATCCGCTCAGTTGAGCAGATGCTGAATAGCCGCGCGGTAGTTGCGGCTGACCTTCAGCTGCGTCTCCTCACCGAGATGGAGCGTGCATTCGCCCTTGGTGAGCGGAGTGATCCCCGTCACCTTGCGCAGGTTGACCAGCGTCGAACGATGAATACGCGCAAAGGTGCCGTGGGCGAGGCGCTGCGACAGCTCCTTCATGGTGCTGCGCAGGATATGCGTCTCGCCGCCGGCATGGACGCACATGTAGTCGCCGGCCGCATCGACCCAGTCGATGTCGCGAAAAGGAAGCAGCTCGACCACATCGCCCTTGCGCACGGGCAGGCGGTCGAGCACCTCGCGGCCGTCGCGCATGGCAGCGCCGGCGTCGAGGGATGGTGTCGGCAGTCCTGAACGCGCCCGTCCTGCCTCGAGAACGCGCAGCAGCGCTGCCTTGTCCGGGCGCACGAGCCGCTCGCGAGCACGGTCCAGTGTCTTGCGCAGACGGCTCCTTTCCACGGGCTTCAGAATGTAGTCCACGGCGTTCACATCGAAGGCCTCGAGCGCATACTTGTCAAAGGCCGAGACAAACACGATCAACGGCATGTGATCGTCTTCCTGCAGCGAAGCCACAACGTCGAAGCCGCTGAGGCCGGGCATCTCGACATCCAGGAACACAAGGTCGGGACCGTGCCGACGGATCGCGCTCAAACCCTTGCGACCGCTGCCCGCCGTATCGACAAGCTGGATATCTGCCTCCTGCGCGAGCAGGCCCTGCATCAGCTCGACGGCCAGTGGCTCGTCGTCGATCACCAGCGTGCGCAGCATCAGGCGACGGCCGCAGCCCGGCCGAGCCTGGGGATGCGTATCAGGGCGCTTACGCCGCCGTCGCTCCGGCGCACGTGCGACAGACTGGCGGAGGCGCCGTAGAAACCGTCGAGGCGCTGGCGGATATTGCGCAGCCCCACGCCGGACTCGTCGATCGCTCCACTACCGTCTTTGCCCGCACCCGAGTCGCTCACCTGCAGTTCGACAAAGCCACGGTCACTCAAGGCGACTATTTCGAGGAGCGCCGGCGCCTCGCTCTTGGAGATCGCGTGCTTGATCGCATTCTCCACCAGCGGCTGGAGCAGAAGGCTTGGTACGGGCTCTTCGGCGACATCGGGGTCGAGGCGCATCGCTACGGACAGGCGGTCACCAAATCGTGCCTGCTCGATTTCGAGGTAGCGCTCAATCACGCGGAACTCATCGGCCACGGTGACCGCATGCTGCGAATCCGTATACAGCGAGTAGCGCAAAAAATCGCTGAGCGCCGAAATCATCTCCGAGGCCTGCTCCGTGCGCCGCGAAGTGACCAGGCTCTGGATTGCGTTCAACGTATTGAACAGAAAATGAGGATTGAGCTGGTAGCGAAGCATGGTGAGTTCGGCTTCGCGCGCCGACGAGCGCGCCTGCGCCGCCTTGAAGGCCTCGCGATTCCGGGCTGCGGCCATATCCTGCAGCGCCGTGTGTTCGAGCTCCGACAAGCGGTAGTACTTGATGCCGTGGTAGAGCGCGGTCCAGCACAGGAAAATGAAGATCGAGGAGTAGAGCCAGCCACCGAAGTCGGCCCACAGGCCGCTTTCACCGGTCATGTAGCCAAACAGCAGCAGGCGCAGCACTGCCCACACGAAGGAAAAGCCGAGCGCGGAGCAGAGGATCATGAAGAGGCGCGGCGTCGGTTCCATCAGCCAGACACGGCGGTAGATCGAGCGCAGCGGCCAGGAGAGGCACAGCCCGAGTACGGACTGCAGCAGCGTGTGACCCAGGTAGTGCAGGTCGGGCTGGTTGTACCAGAGGTTGAGGCTGAAGAAGCCGACGACGGAAAGCCCGAGCCAGCCTCCGATCTGCAGCAGCCAGAACTGGCGCGTGTGCTCGCGATGCAGCAGGCGCCCGAGCAGTTGCTGGATCGAATCGTTTACCCGTTCCGGGTTGGCCCCCATGGTGTCAGGCCACGGCCTTATGCGCTGCTGGCGCCGACGGCGCTGCGCCCGAGGAGCTTACGTCGCTCGCGCTGCAGTAGTAGTCGATGAACTTTTCATGCCGGGGCATCTGCGACACGCGCTTCTCGATACTGCCGCGGATGTCGCGCAGGAACGCGATGAGCTCGGCCTCGCTCATGTTGTTGACGATGGGGTGATACTGCTCGGGCATGATGCCCTGGCCGAGCATCACCTGAATCCAGGAATTCTCGCCGAAGAGTTCGTTGGGGACCTTGAACACGCGCCCGGTTTCGCGGAACAGGTCGATGCGGTGCTGCAGTGAATCGGGAATGCTCATGGAGCTGCAGTGACGCCAGAACTCCGTGTCTCGGCGCTCCGTCACGTGGTAGTGGAGCACGATGAAGTCGCGCACGTTGTCGCATTCGTGGCGCATCTGCTCGTTGAACTCGCGGATATCGGGCTCGCGAATTCCGTCGAAGGGAAACATCTGCATCAGGCGGATGATGCCGCGCTGGATCAGGTGGATACTCGTCGACTCCAGGGGTTCGATGAAGCCGCTGGCAAGGCCGAGGGCGACACAGTTCTTCTTCCAGTGCTCGCGGCGCTGACCCGTGCGGAATGGAATCACGCGCGGGTCCGTAAGCGTCTCGCCCTGTACGTTGCCGAGCAGCTTCGAGACCGCCTCGTCTTCGGACCAGTACTGGCTACAGAACACCAGTCCGTTGCCGACACGATGCTGCAGCGGGATGCGCCACTGCCAGCCGGCCTCGCGGGCGATGGAGCGCGTGTACGGTACCGGGGGCGCGACGGAACGTGTCTGTACGGCGACGGCGCGGTCGCAGGGCAACCAGTGCGTCCAGTCATCGTAGCCGGCGTGCAGCGTCTTCTCGATCAGCAAACCTCCGAAGCCGGTGCAGTCGACGAAGAGGTCGCCCTCCACCTCGAGACCCGACTTCAGCATCAGCTTGCGGATGTGGCCCGTGGCCGGATCCTGCACCACGCGATCGATCGTGCCCTCCTGGCGCACGGCGCCGTGGCCTTCGGCCATGCGCCGCAGGAATTTCGCATACAGTCCCGCGTCGATATGGTACGCGTAGTTGAGGCCCTCGCGCGGCGTAACCACGAAGCGATCCTGCTGGGCCGCAACCAGCTCTGGGCAGTACTGACCAAAATCCAGGGCAACGCCCTGCTGCCGACCCTTCAACCAGAAGTGCTGGAAGCCCGCTGCCCAGCAATCCTTGCCGGTCCAGCCGAAGGAGTGAATGTAGTCCTTGTCGACGTCGCGCCAGTTCTCGAAGGAGATGCCGAGCTTGAAGGTGCCCTGGACCTCGCGCATGAATTCCTGCTCGTCGATCTCCAGCAGCTTGTGCAGCGTGAGCAGCGTCGGAATCGTCGCCTCGCCGACGCCTACGGTGGGAATCGCGTCCGACTCGATGAGCGTGATGTCGAGGTTGCGGCCGAGAAGTTTGGCCAGCGACGCTGCAGCCATCCAGCCGGCAGTACCGCCCCCGGCGATAACCACTTTTCTTATCGGTGCCTTGTCCATGCTCTCTCCCGGCCCCGCGCGGCCCGCTGTGGCGGGTGCTGCGGCGGCTGTATCGTCGGCGCTTACAGCTGCAGCTGCTTCGCGAGGTGCTGGCGCAGCTGTCGCGCCTGCGCTTCGTTGATTTCACCGAGCACGCCGCGATCGCTGCGCTCAAGATGCCCCCAGTCGGCCTCGTCGCGCCGGAACACCAGCTGCTCGAACATTCGCGCCCATGGCCCGCGCTCCTTCTCATCGAGCTGGCCGATCGCCAGCGCCGCATGCAGCAGCGCGAGCTGCGGCGAACCGAGATGCAGCGCGCTGTCACGCCACCAGTAGTTGATCAACAGGTTGACGGCCGCGAAGGCCTCGACGTGGTGCCACCACATGCTCGGAATAAACAGCGCATCGCCAGCATCGAGCTCGGCCACCTGCGCGCGCTCAAGCGCCTGCGCAAAGCGCGGGAAACGCGCCTCGTCGACGGCGTGAAAGTCCACCAGGCTGATCGGCTGGCCCGAGGGCGTATGCTCGAGCGGTCCGATATGCAGTTCCATCAGGCATTCCGGCGGGAACAGCGTGAAGCGTCGCCTGCCGGCAAGTACGCAGGCAAGGTTGCCCGGGAAATCGTAGTGCGCGGCGATGCGCGTGCGGTTTCCGAGCCACAGGCTGCAGATCGAGGGCTCGCGCCCGAGATCCAGCGGGTGAGCGGCCTCAAAATCCGGCAGCCAGCGCTCGACCGCCGTCGATCCCACGTAGAGCATGCCTGCATCTTCACGATCCGCATTGGCGGCCAGCCACTCGCAGCAGTCGCGCAGGCGGCCGCTGCGGCGCTGAAAATTGAACCCGTTCATCGACTCGTTGTAGAAGACGCGACCGCAGGCGTCGGCCGGCGCGGTGTAGAACGGCAGCGGCGCCTCGGAGGCCTCGGCGCCGATGGACGCCAGCAGCTGCGCCGGCGTCATCGAGACCTCGGGCCAGTCGGCGACAAGGCCGCGAAGCAGCACCGGTTCGCTGCCGCTCAGAAAAGCCTGGACAGGGAGCGTTTCCAGCTTCACGTCCGTGCGTTCGCGCACGCGCGGCAGCGCCGCGAAATCGACGGCAGCGGGCGCTCGCTGCTGGCTGGCGGCCTGCGCTTTCATGCACGCCGATTCTTGCGATGGATCAGGAAACGGAACTGCGACGTTGAGGCCACGGCCATGAAGATGGGTGCAAGCGCACCCTTTTCCTGCAGCTCCGTGAGTGCCTCGGCGCCGAGATTCTGCAGCTTTTCCTCGTTGATGGCGTAGAAGCCCATTAGCTGATGCTGGGCACCGCTGTCGAGGGTCACGTCGAGCACGAAGGACTCGAGGAGCTCGTACTTTTCCAGCAGCGTGCAGAGCTGCTCGGACTGCTGGTGACCGAGATGAACGCGCTCGAGCGTCGTACTCATGCCCGACAGGTACTCGCTGGCGCCGCCGTGGGGAAGGAACAGTGCTTCACCCTCGTCTTCACTCAGGCGCGGACTCTCCATGTCGATGGAGATTACCGCCTTCTTATCGGCGTCGCCCGGTGCGCGTCCGTCGGCGGCGGCGCTACGCTGAAAGGCAATCAGCAGCGGCTGGCGCTGCATCACCAGCGGCAGGTAGGCGGGTTCCCAGCCGCTGTCGCCGAGGAACAGGTTTTCGCCCTCCTCGAAGCCGAACAGCGCCAGGGCGTAGAAACGCCCCGTATCGGGATATTTCTGGAACAGGATCGGATAGCTGGCCTGAACGTTGCGGAACTCCCCCGGAAACACCATGCAGTGCATCAGGTTGTCGCCGAGCTCGGCCGAGCGCTCCGTACGCACGCGAAGGGAACCGTGCTCGTCGGCGTTGAGAACCTGGTAGCGCTCTGTCTGCAATGTGATTTCCCTGGCAGTCATACGGTGGGCAGTCGGTGTTCGCGAATGCGGTTGAGGAGTTCGCGATGCGCAGGCAGCTTTCCCTGCAGCTGCCCGACCAGACGCTGCACCTCGGCAAAGGTGTCGCCGCGTGCGCCGCTGCCGCCGCTTTCAGCGGGCACATCGCTGCGATAGCCCATGCCGTAAAGAACGTACTGGTAGCTCGCGGGCGGAAACATGTCGTCGGAGGCGATCGCGTCCTGGTGCCAGGGCGGCCGGTGACGCCACAGCGCCAGTCGGTCCGCCAGGGACTCGGGAACAGAGCGCTCTGCGCGATGGTCGCGCCAGTACGCGCCCTCGCGGCGCGACAGCACATAGTGCAGCTTGAGAAAGTCGATGATCATTTCCCAATGCTGGCGGAAACGCCGGTTGAAACGCCGTGAGGCGGCGGGCAACAGATCGCGCGTCACGGGGAAGTCTTCGGCGAGGTAGCGCGCCGAGAGCTCAACGAGCACCAGCGCCGAGGCCTCGAGGGGTTCGATGAAGCCCGAGGCCATGCCGATGGCGAGGCAATTGCGGCGCCAGAACTGCTCGCGATAGCCGGGCGTGAAGGCTATTTCGCGCGGCTCCAGCGACGAAGCCGGGGCGCCGAGCGAGGCGCCGAGATAGTCGCGCAGAGCGCGCCCGGCAGCCTCCGTGTCGCTGTGGGCGCTGCTGTACACATAGCCGACGCCACGTCGACTGCCGAGACCGATATCCCAGATCCAGCCTGCTTCGCGCGCTGTCGAGATCGTGCACGAGGCCACGGCCTGGCCGGGGTCCGTGTAGGGAACCTGGACGGCCAGGGCACGGTCGTTGAAGAGGACATCGCCGCAGGGACGCAAGGGGACGCCAAGGCAGTCGCCGAGCAGCAACGCGCGCATCCCCGAGCAGTCGACGAAAAAGTCGCCCTCGAGGTATTCGCCGCTGTCGAGCTCGAGGCCGAGCAGATCGCCTTCGCCGCTGCTGCGCACGGAGCGCACTTCGCCGAGGCGGTGAGCGACGCCGAGCTTCCCGACGCAGTGCTCACGCAGAAGCTCGGCAAACTTGCCGGCGTCGAGGTGGTAACCGTAGTTAAGGTAGAAGGCGTACTCGGGCGTGCTGATGCTCTTCGGCGCGAAACCGAGGGGCGCGAGGCGGCCCTGGGCGGTGACCGCATCGGAAAATCGCAGGCCGTTACTCTTCGTCAGCCAGTCGGCCGCAGCATTGCGCTCGTGGTAGTTCTGCGGAAGCGTGAACGGATGGAGATACTGGTCCGCGCGATCGCGATCGCTGCCCTGATCCCCGACCGTATTTCCAGCCTTATCGCCAGCATTAGCGCCAGCTCGATCGGCGCCCAACCAGTCGACAAAGCAGGTGCCCTGCTTGAAGGCGGCGTCGCAGTGACGAATGAAATCCGTTTCGCTGATGCCGATGGACTGCAGCGTGGTCCGCATCGACGGCCACGTGCCTTCGCCCACGCCAATGGTGGCGATGTTCGGCGATTCGATGAGCGTAACGTTTACGGAGGCCAGTCCACGTCGGCGCAGCGTTGCGGCGAGCACCCCTGCCGTCAGCCAGCCCGCTGAACCTCCTCCGACGATTACGACTTTCTCAATATTATTAGTCGTCGTCATTGGCGCTATTCTGGCGCGAGTCGCGGAACAAAAAAAGGGCCGGATCCAGCCCGGGCCCAAACACACGCCTGGGGCCCCACCGCACCCGGAGCGTGTTCAGCCCGGCGCGGTGCCGGGCATCGGCAGGTGGGTCAGTATTTCCAGCGCACGCCGAAGTTGTAGCGCTCGCCGGTCTGTACCGCCTGCAACACCTGGTCCTCCGATCGGCCGAAGACCTTGACGGTCTCGTTGGTGAAGTTCACCGCCTCGAGGAAGAAGATCCAGTTGTCGCCCCACTCGTAGAAGGCGCTGGCGTCCCACTGGCCGTACTCGTCAACGTAGGTCGGCCCCACACCGACATTGGGCTGGCCGAGACCGGACAGGTAGGCATCGCGCCAGTTGTAGGCCACGCGCACCTGGAAGCCGTTCTTGTCGTAGTAGCCGATGAAGTTGGCCGAGTCGCTGAGGCCGGGAAGCACGAACTGCTGCGTCAGGTTCAGGTCATCGTGGCGCGTGTCGCCGTCGGCGAAGGTGGCGTTCACGATCCAGCCGAAGCCCGTATCACCGAGCGCGTGCTGCCAGGCGAGCTCCCAGCCGTCTATCACCGATTCCTCGAAGTTCACCGGCACGGTCACGTCGAAGGTGGCGTTCGGGTCGCGCCCGCTGACGCCGGAAATGACCCCGTTCGCCGCGTCCACGCCCGCTTCATCGGCGAAGTTCTGCAGGATGTAGGCGTAGTTCACGCCACTGTCGGAGGATCCCGTCGCCGCCGCTGCCTGCTGGTACAGCGGTCCGAAGGCAGGGTGCGGCAGGTCAAAGGGTACGGGCTGATTGTCCTGAATCGACTCGCCAATGAAGTTCTCCACGTCCTTGCGGAAGTAACCCGCGGACACGTAGCTCGAGTCTCCGTAGTAGTACTCGAGGGAGAAATCGAAGTTGCTCGACTCGAAGGGCAGCAGCGCCGGGTTGCCCACGCGCCCCGTGCCGCCGTCAACGCGCAGCAGCGTATCGATGGTGAAGCCGCCCTGGATGTCGCGATAGTTCGGACGCGTCATGGTCTTGCTCCACGACACGCGCGCCACTAGGTCCTGGATCAGTTCGATATCGAAGTCGATATTTGGCAGCGTGTTGCTGTAGGAGCCTTCGAGGTCGGTAAAGTCGCGAATCTGCGCGCCGCTCTCATCCACTGCAGCGATGGCGACAAACTCATTGCCACCGACCCAGTCGAGTCCCGCGTAGGTCGGCACGAGCGCCTGCGAGGATACATCGGTCTCTTCGTAGCGGATGCCGGCGTGAAAGTTCGCCGGACGGTCGAGCAGGTCGAAGGCCAGGTGGTAGTGCACAAAGGCGGCCAGCGCCTCCTCGCGCGTGCGTCGATCCACGGAGTAGTTTGTCGACGGGCACAGTCCCGTGCCGCAATCACCAAGATCGGGAATCGGCGCCACGGGCACCTGCCCCGAAGCCTGCAGTTCCTCCGTACGCGCGACCACGTCGGCGAGATCGAAGGTGAAGTAATCCGTATCGCGGCGATCGTCACCCGAGCCCGAGATCGCGTCGAAGGCTCCGGCCATGGAAGCCGGGGTCATCAGATCGGCGATATCACCAGGCTGCGTCACGCCGCCCCAGGTATCGCGCTGCACCGTGGACTGCGCCGAGCGGTTGTCGACCTCGGTCATCTGGATACCGAAGTTGATACTCGACATCTCGTTGAAGTCGAAGGTGCCAGCGAGCTTGGCCTGCTCGATGTTCATCTCGGCGACTTCCTGCGTGAACACCGATCCGGCGACGATCATGTCGTTCGGATCGAGGGGGCCGCTCAGCACCACGTCGAGGATAGGCAGGTCGTTACCGAAGACACCGGTAGTACTGGTACGCGTGTAGCTGGCAAGGCCCAGCGTGGAGGTGTTGCCGAAGCGGCTGTTCGGTTCGAGCTCGGCGGTCGAGTCGTGGTAGTCGAACTCGAGGGACAGCCGGTCGGTGACGTCCCAGACGAGATTGAGGCCGAGCGAACCCATGGTCTCTCGCTCGCCGTCCTGGCCCGCCCCCATTGCGAGATCGTTGGCGGCGCCGACTTCCGTGTAGACGATCGGCGAGGCGATGGGGCCATCGGTCCAGCTGGACTGCTGACCGCCGAAGTTGAACCAGCCCGACATGTTGCTGTAGGTGCGGGTGAATTCGTGCTCGGCGTAGGTGTAGTCCACCGTCGCACGAATACTGTCCGTAGCCTGCCACTGCAGCGTGAGCTGGCCGTTGAGGCGCTCGCGGTTGAATTCGGCCAATTCGTAGCCGATCACCTGCGGCACCGAGTAGATGTCGTCGGGGCCCGGGCGGTTTTCCTGACCGTTGAGCGGAATGCCGCCCCACTCCTGCGCGCCCACACCGCTGCCCCAGTCGTTGTTGACGGAGCCCGGGAAGGTGCGCCAACCATCGACGCGCGCGGTTTGCACGCCGCTGTCACGCTCCTGCGACGAAAAGCTCAGGGCGATACCAACGGTGTCGTCAACGAAGGTATTGCTGAGAATGCCCGAGACCTCCGGCGTGATCGAATCGCCCTCTTCCGTCGAGGTGTCGTGCACGGCGCGAAGCGCGACGGTGGCGCGCGGGCCCGGCGCCTCGAGGGGACGTGCGGTCTGGATATTGATCGTGGAACCGATGCCGCCCGTGGGCATGTCGGCCTTGCCGGTCTTGAACACCTGCACACCGGACACACCTTCGGCGGCAATGTTGGCGAAGTCGAAGGAGCGGTTGATGCCCGACTGCGTGGGCATCTGGCGACCGTTGAGGGTGACGAGGTTGAATTCCGGACCGAAGCCGCGCACGGTCACCTCGGCGCCCTCGCCGCGCTCGCGGCTGATGGAAACGCCGGTGATGCGCTGCAGCGATTCGGCGAGGTTGGTGTCGGGGAATACGCCGAGGTCCTGCGCACTGATCGCGTCCATGACGCCGGCGGCGTCGCGCTTCTGATCCATGGCGCGCTTGATGCTGGCGCGCACGCCGACCACGACCACTTCCTCGAGCACCGTATTCGGCGGTGCCACGGCAGCGGCCGCGTCTTCTTCGGACTGCGCGTAGGCGTAGAGAGCTGGCTGCATGCCAAGCGCCATGGCAACGGCGCTGGCCAGACGGTTACGAGCACCTGGAGCGTGCTTCATATTATTCGACCCCGGCTTATTGGATTTATGGAGCGAACCCTCACACAGCGGCGACGCCGGTCCAACGCATTTGCGATAAGAGGGATTGGTCGCACGACAAGGGGGAGTCGCAGCAAAGCCATGGGGGACGCCAGCGAGACGGCCTCGTCCAACGGGTATCATCAAGCCGTAAACAAGGCCTCTGCACGGAAAAGCTTCCTTACCTGAGAACCCATAACAGCAGCGCTCATGCACCCATCGTCCCTACGCCAGCTGCCCGAGGCGTCAAGCGCCGCCGCCTTCGAGCTTCAGGTCGCCGAAGGCGAGGAACCCGTTGTGCTTCGCGCAGCGGCCTCGCACTGGTCTTCCGTGCGGGCAGCGAAAAGCGGCCGCGACACCTTCACGAATTATCTTCACGAGCGCGATACGGGGCATCCCGTGTACGCGATTCTGGGCCAGCCCGAGATCGGCGGGCGCTTCGGCTTTGACCGCGAAACGCGCGGCGTCAACTACGCTGCCCGTCAGTCGCCGCTGGGGCCGGTGCTGGCGCGCTTCGAAGATGCGGCCGCCGGCGGTTACGCGATTGCCATTCAGGCTGCGCCCGTGCGCAAGCTGCTGCGCAACTGGGATACGGAGAATACCAACCCCTGGCTGCCGGCCTCCGTCGATCCGACGATGTGGGTCAGTATGGCCTCGCGGGTTGCGCCGCACTCGGATGTCCACGACAACATCGCTGTGGTCGTCGCCGGATCGCGGCGTTTCACGCTCTATCCCCCGGAGCAGATCGACAACCTTTATCTCGGCCCTCTGCTTTCCTCGCCGGGTGGCGTGCCGACGAGCAGCGTGGATATCTGGAATCCGGACCTCGATCGACACCCGAAGTATGCGCGGGCGGCGGACTCCGCCCGTTCGAGCACGCTATACCCGGGCGATATCATCTACATCCCGGCACTCTGGTGGCATGCCGTCGAGTCGATCGAGGCGCTCAACGTGCTGGTGAATTTCTGGTTCGGTGAAGAGCAACAGTCCGATATATCGCAGGCCGACGCGCTGTCGCACGCCATCCTCGCCTTTGGCCAGCTGCCGCCACACAAGCGCCGGCGCTGGCAGCGGTACTTTGAGCATCTGGTGTTCCGCAGCGCCGGCGATCCGGCAGAGCATCTCCCGGACACGTTGAGCGACCTGCTCAGCTCGCCGAGTCCGGAGCAGTGCGACGCGACGCGCCAGCGCATTGCGCGCCAGCTGATGGGTGACCAATGAGCTGCGCGCCGCGTGCCTGATTCGCCCCTGGCGAGCGTCCTTGCCGGCATCGTGGGCGCCATCTTCGCCAATTCCACCGGGGCGGGAGGCGGGGTCGTTTTCGTCCCGCTGTTTCGCAGTCTAGGCCTCGCTGACGGCGAGGCGGTAGCCACGAGCTTTGCGATCCAGAGCTTCGGCATGAGCACCGGCGCCATTGCCTGGACGCTTCACTACCTGCGCCATCGAAGCAGCCTCGAGTGGGACGCCTTTGCAAGCTCGCTCGCGATCGCCGTGCCCTGCTCCATCGTCGGGCTGTGGAGCACAACGGCCGCGGGCGTCGCCGCACCGGCTGGCGTCAGTCTCAGCTTCGCGGTGTTTTCCCTGCTGCTTGGAACGGCAATCCTGTCCCTGTCGATCGGCGAGCGGAAACGACTTCGTCACCACCTGCGGCCTATCGATCGGCTGGCCCTTGTTCTCGTGTCTGTCCTCGGCGGCGTGGTGACCGCATGGCTCTCCGTCGGCGTCGGCGAATTTGTCGCTTTCTATCTGATCGCGCGGCGCTACGATGTGACCGAAGCCGTTGGAATCGCCGTGGTCGTCTCGGCGCTGACCGTTTGGAGCGCGGCGCCGATTCACCTGTTCGGAGGCAGCAGTCAGACCGTCTGGGCAATCGCTCTCTGGGCCGGACCGGGCGCAGTAGGCGGCGCCTTGATTGCCCGCGCCCTCGCACTGCGCCTCGGTGCTCTGCGCCTCAAGCGATTCTTCGGCGGCTGGCTGGTCTTGATCGGTCTTGCCGAATTCTTCAGAACCTGAGACCGGCGGCGCCGTGGTCGGAGATGAGCGAATGAGCGAAACACAAGCACGCAGAATGGGAGCCGCCGGCTACCTCACGATCGCCGTCGCCGTCGGCTATGTCGGCCTCGAGTTGTATGCGCTGCAGCACTCGCGCGAGCGCGTGGAACCCGAGGCGATCTACGCGCAGTTCATCGGCGCCCGGCGCGCCGTCGAACGCTGCGGTGGCAACGAGGCCAGGCGCGAGGACTTCGAACGCAACCTGCGCGCGGTGTCGGCGCGAGCCCTGCGCGAGCTCGTCGAGGAGCGACCGGCCGCGGGTGCAGAGGCGCTCGCAGCCACGCTGGCCGAACAGCGCGCCGAGCGCGAGGCCGAGGTCGACGCGCTGCTCGATACACAGGGCTGTGCGGGCGCGGATGCGCGGCGACTGATCAAGCTCTACGAAGTGAGGAGCCGCCTGAGCCTGCGCAGCTGATCAATCCTCACGCCCCGCGCACGGCTGCGCCAGCGTGGCGCCGCGCCGCCCGACAGCCCCTCGAGCACCGCGTGAGTGACTCGCGTCCGGGTGCTGTGTGACCATCAGGCCCCCATACGGATGCGGGAAGCGACCATGAGAGCCGTAAAGCACAGCGCGCGTTGCCTGGCCGGCGCCATGCTGCTCAGCGCGGCCGTGCTCGCCGACGATGGCAGTGCCAGTGCTAGTGGCAGTGGTGAAGCCGAGTTCAGCGCCCACTGCGCGCGCTGCCACGCGGCGGTCGAGATCCAGCGCCGCCTCGCCGGCGAGTGGGCCGGTCGCAGCGCGGCCCAGCTGCGGAACGCCGTAACGTGTCGATGCCGATCATGCGCCACGGCAAGCTGTATCTCGGTGCGGGCGCAACGAGGAACATCGTCGCCCTCGATGCCGGGAGCGGGCAGCTGCTGTGGATG
>JAZBOX010000151.1:0-8644 GCA_036351355.1 Halieaceae bacterium | reverse complement strand
TCCGCGCCCTCCGCCGCGGCGACGTCGGAGACTCCGCGCGGATCGCGCTCGCGCTGCGGACCAACAGCGCCGCCCGGTGCTCGCCTCTCGGCGATTTCGCCGATGGAGCCGCGGCGGATCGCGCCGGAACCGGCGCTGCCACGGCCGACGTCCGCAGCCGCACCGCCCCTGGCGTTCTCATCGCCGGCGCTGCTGTCATCGCTGGCTGCGCCGATACCGCCAGGGCCGGCACCGCTGCCCTGCGTGGCTTCGTCATTGGATGAACCCGGTGACTGGGCGGCCAGCGCTTCGTTCAGCAGGGCCTCGAGTTCGTCGATCTGTCGCGACAGGTCGGCAATCGTGATTTCATCGGCTTCCTTGCGCGCACGCAGGTCGTCAAGATTCCTCCTCACGCAGGCGAGATCACGCCCGCAGCGGCGCTGCAGTTCATCGCTGACGATCCCGATGCACCGCATGCGCGCGTCGCAGACGTCGGCAATAGTCGCCTCGATACGCTCGAGGCGCCGATCCTGCGCCGAGACCACGCTCGGCCCGAGCAGGAGGAACAGGGCCAGGCAGCCTATACTCGTGATCCGGCGCATCGTGTCGTCTCCTTTTTTTGATTGCATTATGCGGCAGCGACGCGCGAAGTTTCGGCCACCTTCCGCGAGCGGGCAAGGGCCCCGAAGTCATCGGCGCAGGCCTTGAACCGCGCGGCGCCGGAAGCGCCACGGCTTGCCTGCTGCGATCCTGTCAGCTAGCGTCCGGTAACGGGCATTCAGCCCTACGGAGGAACAAGCATGGCCAGGAAAGGCAGCGCCGTACTCAGCGACAGTAAGGATGTACAGGAGTCCCTGGGCCGCATCGCCGGAGCCGTAAAGGGCTTCTACGGCAGCGCCATCGATCCCATGGCCGAGCGCTTCTCCTACGCGCGCGGCCAGACCGCCGGTGAGATCACCGGTTCGCCAATCGTGCTGATGCTGGGAAACCACTCCTCGGGCAAGTCCTCCTTCATCAATTACCTGCTTCAGGACGAGGTGCAGAAGACCGGCCTCGCCCCCACCGATGACGGTTTCACGATCATCGCCTACGGCGACAGCGACGACGATCGCGACGGTCCCGGACTGGTCAACAACCCCGAGCTGCCCTACACGGACCTGCGTCACTTCGGTGAGGACCTCGTGCTGCACCTGCGCATGAAGCGCCGGCCGAAGGAACTGCTGCGCCACGTGACCCTCGTCGACAGTCCCGGGATGATCGACGAGGCCAAGGCAGAAAGCGGTCGCGGCTTTGACTTTCCCGGCGTGGTGCAATGGTTTGCCGAGCGCGCCGACGTCGTGCTGATGTTCTTCGATCCGGACAAGCCGGGCACCACCGGCGAGACGCTGCAGGTTTTCAATGAAAGCCTGCGCGGCATCGATCACAAGCTGTTGATCGTGATGAACAAGATGGACCAGTTCCGCAGCCTGCACGATTTTGCCCGCGCTTATGGGGCCCTGTGCTGGAACCTCGGCAAGGTGATTCCGCGCAAGGACCTGCCGATGATCTTCAACACCTTCGTGCCCGTGCCCAAGCAGCCGCCGGCGACGCTGCCGACGGAGGATTTCGAGGCGGCGCGCGAGGAACTCGCGCGCGAGATACGCCGCGCTCCGATGCGCCGCGTCGACAACATGCTCACGCAGGTCCAGCGTTTCTCCGAACGCCTGCGTCTGCATGCGCGGGTTCTCGACGCAGCGGCCAGGGACCTGCGCGCCTACCGC
The DNA here is from genome assembly GCA_036351355.1 of Halieaceae bacterium. GTDB lineage: Bacteria > Pseudomonadota > Gammaproteobacteria > Pseudomonadales > Halieaceae > Congregibacter. Next base: position 6,905 of record JAZBOX010000151.1, on the reverse strand, counting down.
GACCGCATCCGCATCATCGTGCTGCTGATCGCCGGCAGTGCCGGCGCAGCCGGCGGCTTCATGCTGTCGTCCAGCGGTTTCTCGGAAATGGCAGGCGCGCTCCTCGGCTTTGCCGCGGTTGCCGCCCTCGGCGGCTTCTATATCGCATCGGCCATGACCCGGCAGCGCGAGCAGCAGCTCATCGCCACGCTCCCCGACCGCTGCCAACAGCTCTTTTCCCGGGAAATGCTCCAGCGAGAGCGCAGCAACGATATCCATGACCTGTGGAACGCGATCGCCGACCGCACGCGCCGCACGGCAGAGGAGCTCGGCCTTGCCACCATCCCGAAGCTGCGTGCGCGCGAGCTCAGTCGCCTCGACGACGTGATCGACGTGCAGATACCGAGACTAAGAGGGGAGCTCCACCAGAGTCTCGCGCGCGCCGAGAAGCAGAGCGAGGAGTCCTGACCCGCGGCGCCAGCTTTCCCCAGACGCCGCCGGCCCGCCATGGAGGGCTGCCCAATGAACAGCAGAACACATCGCGGAACACACAGCAGCATCGACAGCGGGCCCGGCGCGACTGCGGGCTCTGCGAGTGCCGCTGCAATCACTCGCCGTCGCTTCGTCGCCGGCGCTGCGGGCAGCGCTCTCGCCGCGCAGGCGCCCTGGGTCCGCTCGCAGAAGCGTCCCAGGCTTCGTGTTCTCGGCACCCACGTCACGCTTCGCGAGACGCTGCGCCAGCGCGCAATGGCCGACCTCGGCATCGATATCGTGTACGAGCCGCGCGGCGAAGGCGAACTCGTGCACAAGGCCTCCACGCGGCCCGACAGCTACGACGTTTACGAGCAGTGGACTGACAGCATCCGTCAGCTTTGGCGCGCTGACGCGATTCAGCCCATCGACACGGAACGCCTCGAATACTGGAGTGAAATCAACAGCCTTTCGCGAACCGGGCGCCTCACGCCGGATGCGAAGCTCGGCCTCGGCGACGCGCCCCACCGCATCCTTAACGTTCAGTCGGACGGGGGTCTCGGGGAGGATTACACGGGCAAGATCTCTTTTCTGCCCTACGTCCACAATGTGGACTCCTTCGGCTACAACACCGATGTGATTCCCCGCGGCATACCCTACGAGACCGAAAGCTGGTCCTGGCTGCTCGATCCCGCCTGGCGTGGACGCGTTGGCATCATCAATGCGCCGACGATAGGGCTGTTCGATCTCGCCCTCGCCGTTGCATCGCTGGGCCTGATGCAGTTCCGCGACATGTCAGACATGAGCGTCGCCGAGCTCGACGAACTCTTCGCCATCCTCCGCGACTACAAGCGCGACGGGCAGTTCGGCGCCTTCTGGGGTTCCGTGCCCCAGTCCGTCGAGTTCATGACCAGCGGCCGGGTGGTCATCGAAAGCATGTTCTCGCCCGGAGTCGCCACCGCCAACGGCCTCGGCACACCGGTGGCCTACGCTGCACCGAAGGAGGGCTACCGCGGCTGGCATGGTGTGATGTGCCTGTCGCGCGAGTGCCGCGGCGAGGCCCTCGACGCGGCCTACAAGTACATGAACTGGTGGCTGAGCGGCTGGCCCGGCGCCTTCATATCGCGTCAGGGCTACTACATCTCGAATCCGCAGCGCTCGCGCCCGCTCATGACCGAGAACGAGTGGGCCTACTGGTACGAGGGCCAGCCAACGCGAGAGCCCCTGCCCGACCCCGATGGCAACATCGCGGTCCCGGTCGGTGCCGTGCGCAATGGCGGCTCCTACGAGCGGCGCTTCAAGGATGTGGCCGTCTGGAACACGGTCATGAACAACTACGAGTACTCCTTGCAACGCTGGTACGAGCTGCTGCTCGCCTAGCGCTGGGCGGGGACTGCATTCATGACCGTGAATCTGACCCGTCTGACCATTTCCCAGCGCATCGCTCTCGGTCTCGGATCGCTGCTCCTGATCAGCGCCCTCACGGGCATCTCGGACCTGCTGATCGCGCGTCGTGCGTCAAACGAGTTCCAGGACTTCGCCGACCTGAGCGACGGCTACCGCCTGCTTCTCGACGTCGAGCGCGATGCCGCCGAGCTGCAGCGCCTGATCCTGGTCTACCGCCTGTCGCCGGGTGAGCTGGTCCTCGCGCAGCTGCGACAGACGCTCGAGTCGACGCAGGAGCGCTTGCTACGCCTCGAAAGCAGCGCCATCGCAGCGCGTGCCAGCGAGCTCTACGCACCGATGACAGCGATCTACGCCACGCTGCCCGAGCATATCGAAAGCCTCGGCCTGCTCGCCGCCGAGCTGCGCGCGCAGCGCCAGACGCTGCGCGACTCCTTTGCCTCGGCAACGACACAGGCCGCACAAGTTCCCCACCTGCACCTCGAGCCCAGACGACCCGAGAACGAGCCGGCCACGGACCTTCTGCGCCTGATCTACGACGCGCAGGTTGCCGCGGAGGGCTATCTGCGCACGCATGAATACGCGCTGCAGCAGCGATTTTTCGAGCTGCTTCGGGGCGCTGAACGCAACGTCGAGCGCCTGAGCGCTGCCGATACCACGATTGCGCAGCAAGCCGCAGCCATTCCGGCGTTCACGGCGGAACTTGCTCGGGAGTTCAATCTCCTCGTGCAGATCGACCGCAACCTGATCTTCCATACCAACGTCGTCATCGCCGGGAGCACGAATGAACTGAACCGGCTCGCCGAGGAGATCCGGGGTTTCATACGCATGCGCCAGTCCGAGGCCGTGGTTTCTGTGCGTCGTCAGCTTGAGCGCGCCCAGAACGTTGTGCTCTGGGGCTTTGCGGGACTCCTTGTCACGGCACTGATGATCGCGGCGTGGCTGGTGCGTGGCGTCATTCGGCCGGTCAATGCGGTTACGGAAACCCTGGAGCAGCTGGTGTCGGCCGGCGATGTGGACAGCATTCCCGGCATCGACCGCAGCGACGAGATCGGTCTGCTCGCCCGCGCCGGCGAGGCCCTGCGCGATTCGCACCAGCGGACCGCAGGCCTCCTGTCTCGATCGGAGTCGCTGACGCGCAGCCTCATGCGTCGCGAAGCGCAGCTCAGGGCCAGCAATGCCGACCTCGACAGCTTTGCCTACGTGGCGTCGCACGACCTTCGATCCCCGCTTCGCGCCATCGACAATCTCGCCAGCTGGATTGAGGAGGACTGCGCCGATGAGCTTCCCGAAGCGTCGAAGGCGCACTTCAAGCTGCTCCGTCGCCGCGTCAAGCGCATGGAGAACCTCCTCGAGGATCTCCTTGCCTATTCGCGCGTCGGTCGCCTCGAGTCGCCGGTAGAAGAGATGAATCTGGGTGACGTCGCGCGCGAGGCCATCGGTCTGATCAATGTCCCCGAACACTGCAGGGTGACCATCGAGGGTGAGATGCCTTCGCTGATCTCGCGCAAGGTCCCGCTTCGCCAGGTCATCCAGAACCTCATCAGCAACGCCGTGAAGTACAACGACAAGGAACACGGCGAAGTGCTGTTTCGCGTCGACCGCATCGACGGCGATTTCATCGAGTTCTCGGTCAGCGACAACGGCCCGGGGATCGCGCCGGAATACCACGACAGTATCTTCGGGCTGTTCTCCACGCTGCAGTCGCGCGATGATGTCGAGTCCAGCGGCATGGGACTGGCCATCGTAAGGAAGGTTATCAATAGCCGCGGGGCCTCCATCCGCCTGACATCTTCCGAAGGCGATGGGTCCCGCTTCAGCGTGCGCTGGCCACGCAAGCCGCTGATCCTCGACGCCGAGGACGAAGACCCGGCGCAGGGCGGGGTCTGAAATGGCGAACGCGGACCCCATATCGATTCTGCTCATCGAAGACGACGAGGTGGATGTCATGGCGGTGGAGCGAACGCTGTCGCGATCGGGCGTCCCGCACCGTCTTTTCCGCACCGAGAACGGCTGCGACGCCCTCGAGCAGCTGCGAGGCGGCCAGCTGCCGGCGACGGACCTGATTCTGCTGGACCTCAATATGCCGCGCATGGGCGGCCTCGAATTCCTGCGCAGGCTGCGCGCCGACCCGGCGCTTGCCAATATCCCCGCCTTCGTCCTGACGACCTCCAATCGCAGCGAGGACATGGAGGACAGCGAACGCCTCGGCGCCGCCGGCTATTTCCTAAAGGACCAGTTCTCGTCGGATCCCGGGCAGCTGCAGCAGCTACTCCGTCGCTTCAGGGAACTGTCGCAGGCTCGGGCGCAGGCAGAGGCGCCGCGCCCATGAGCAGCGAGCCGAACACCGAAACCCTCGACATACTGATCGTGGACGACGATCAGGTGGATCGTGAGTTCGTGCGGAGAACGCTGTCGCGCGCCGAGCGATTCAAGGCCCGGCTCACGGAAACGGGCGGCTTCGACGATGGCCTGCGAGCGGCGGCCGAGGGCAGCTTCGACCTGATTCTCATTGACTACATCATGCCGGGCCGAAGCGGTCTTGAGCTGCTCAGGGAACTGCGTGAGAACGGCCACATCCCGGACACGGCCGTGATCATCATGAGCCACGCAGAGGATGATGAGCTGGCCCTGCAGTGTCTGCGCGCCGGCGCCCAGGACTTTCTGCTCAAGTCCGAGATCAGCGTCTCCAAGCTGGCTCGGATCATCATGCAGGCGCGTACCCGCTTCGAACTGGAGCACGCCGTGAAGGACGCGACAACGCGGGCCGATACGGACACGCTCACGGGTCTTGCCAATCGCGCCCGCTTCGAGCGCGCGCTGCGCAGCGCCATCGACGGCACCCGCCGCGGAGATTCGCGTATTGCGCTGATGCTCTTTGACCTCGACCGCTTCAAGGGCGTGAACGACAGTTACGGTCACCATATCGGGGACGGCCTGCTGCGGGCAGTCACGCAGCGCATCAGCGACTCGCTGCGCGACCGCGAGTTTTTTGCCCGCCTCGGCGGCGACGAGTTCGGCATCCTGCTCACGGGCCTGTCGGAAACCGAGCACGCCGCCGTCGTCGCGCGACGCGTGATCGACTTGTTCGAGACACCCTTTACCGTCGGCGACCACCGCGTGTCGACCAGCATATCGATTGGCATCTCCATCGCCCCCGACAACGCCACGGGACCCGAGGAGCTGATGAAGTTCGCCGATGCTGCGATGTACCAGGCGAAGGCCTCGGGCAGGGCACGCTACGCGTTCTTCGGCGAAGCGATGCGCCAGGAATTCCTCGACCGCAGGGACATCGAAAGGAGCCTGGCGCGGGCGCTGGAAAAGCGCGAACTGTTCGTGCTTTACCAGCCGATCTACGGCCCGGGCGGCGAGCAGATACGCGGCGCCGAAGCGCTGCTGCGCTGGGCGCACGGCGGTGAGATCCACCTGCCGACCTATTTCATGCCCATCGCCGAGAGTGCCGATCTCGCGACGCGCCTCGGCCACACGCTGATCGATCAGGCCGTTCCGGCCTGTGCAGCCTGGCGGCGTCAACACACGGACCTGTTCCTCGCCATCAACCTGTCGACACACCAGCTCCTCGATGCGGCGATCATCGAGCGTCTGCGAGAGATCAGCGCGGAGCACCAGGTACCCTGCGAGCACATCGAAGTGGAGATCTGCGAAGACACGCTGCACCACGATCCCGCGGTGATCGAGCGTCGGCTGCGCGAGCTCGCCGATGCCGGCTTTGGCATCACCCTCGACAATTTCGGATCGGGGCACTCCTCCGTGGAACCGATCATCGATCTGCCAATCGGGAAAATAAAAATCTGCGGCAGCATCATGAAGGCCCTCGAAGCCGAAGGCGGCGCCAAGATTCTTGCGTTCCTGCGCGGCTTCAAGGCCATGGCCGACCATATCGGCATCGAGATCGCCGTCGCCGGCGTTGAGTCTCAGCACCAGCGCGCGATCTGCAAAAGTCTGGGCATACGCCAGATGCAGGGCTATCTGCTGGGAAGGCCTGGCAGCGCCGAGGCCTTCGCCGAGCGACTCATGAAAAACACGCCCGCGGCCTGACGCCCGAAGTCAGGCGCGGATATCGATGGGCTGGTAGCTAGCCCGTAGCTCCCGGGCTTCATCGCCGGCATCACCGACTCCACCCTCCTGCGTCGACGCGGCGCGCGGCGAAGCTTCGATCTCCCCGCCTGCGGCCTCGCGCTCTGCTGCCTCGAGCTCACGCAGTTCCACCCGCGCGCGCTGCTCCATCGCCGTGGCCCGGGCGGCGACGGATCGGTCCTGGCTCGAAGGCTGTGCCGGGGCAAGCGCTGCGCGGCGCACGACCTGCGCCTTGGCGATCGTTGCCTCGGGGTTGCCGGGAATCGGAGAGAGATCGATCGGAACCTCGCCGCCGATCGCATACTGACGACCATCGGGGCCGCGTGTATAGGTGTACGACGGACTGCCCGCGTACCGTCCCCCAACCGCAGCATGCGCCTGCTCATGGGCGCGGACCTCGCGATCGATCGCCGCCAGCTGGCGAACGAGCGCGAGTTCCTCATCGCTGAGCGCAATCGCGTTGGAAGCGGTGCCGCGCGCCTCATCTGTCGAGGCATCGCGGCGAGCACCGACCCCACGCCCGTCGCCGGCTTCGCTGATCGTTGACTCCGGGTCCTGGGCTGTCGGCGTGGCATCGGCGGCGCTGGCGATGCGGCCATCACTGGGTCCGTCGTTGCGGCCAAGGGGCGGCGGCCCGGTCACCGTACCGGTGCCGTCGGCGGCTCCGCTGTCCGCCACCGGCGGCACAAGCGGAAACAGATTGAAGAGGGACGGTATGTTCACCGGGATTAACACCGCATCGCTGCCGCGACGACGGGCGCCGGCAGCGGGCGCTCCACGATCCCGGCCAGTACGACGTCGCACTTATCGTGGCTCAAGCCTAGCTCAACGCGATCGTTTCTGCTTGGCGCCCCCGGATCGGGGCCGCTGATGATACCGTTGCGCCCGGGAGCTCGCCCGTCGCTTGCCAGAAGCAGCGACAGGCTGACACGACAGGGACATCCGCCTCCATG
>JAZBOX010000150.1:0-4536 GCA_036351355.1 Halieaceae bacterium | reverse complement strand
CACCAGCTGCTTCAGCAGAAGCCGATCATCGGCATTCCCGCGGCGGCGCAGCGGCTGAGCATCTCGCCCCCGACAATTGCGAAGTCGATCCAGCATCTGGAGGATCTCGGCATCGTGCGGGAGGTGACGGGCAAGCAGCGTGGCCGGATGTATGTCTACAGCGACTACTTGAGCATACTCAGCCGGGGAACAGAGCCCCTGTGATTCAGAGAGCTGCCGAATCCGGTCGTGCGGAGAAGGCAGGTGGGAAAAAGCATCGGGAACGAGGAAATTTCGGAACAGGAATTGAGAACGTTGAACGAGCCGGCCGAAAATCAGGATCTCATCGCCTTTCCCGAGTGGACCGAGTACCGCAAGAAGAACGGTCTCGACCCGCTCGGGATGCAAAACAGTAGCGTAAATCTCTACCAGTCGCTTTTCGCCGGCATATCGAACGTGACGCTGCGGATGCGCTACTATGGGCTCTATGCTTGGCTGGCGCAGCGTTATGCCAAGGAGATCGGTGATACCGACCCGAACAACTGGAAGCGGCACGTAAGGCGTGCTGAAGCGCTTTATGCGCTCGTCGCAACGCACCATGGAGGTGAGCCCGGCGTCGCCGGAACGGACTGGGCCACGAGAACGCTCGAAGAGGCGCCCGACGACACCATCGATTTCAAGGAGGCTGCCGAGCCTGGCAGCGAGGCCTACTACCTGAAACAGGCCTGGGGCGCCTTCGGCGCAGCCTATCGCAGTCAGCTCTTTGAAAGCGGCATCTTCGACCGCTCCGACGACCATGAGATTCCGCTGCCCAGCAAGGACCTTGGCGAGGGACTTGCTCAGGCCTTCGAACACTCGCTCGGTTCACGGGCTGAGCTCTATTTCAGGCTGATCAAGCTTGGATCGGTCACTCACGACGAGCTCGATGAACTCGCTCCCTTGCTGCCTTCACGGATTGCCAGCGAGAGCACGGAGCAGAAATTCTACGAAGCAATCCTGCTGTCACGCGCCAGCGCTCCGTCGAGCGGGGCGCTGGCGCGCAAGCTGAGCATCCTACTGATCCTCAAGGTGGCGGACTTCCTGGAGCGGGAGCCCCGAGCCGATGAAGTTCGATGGGTGCTCTACGCGGGTCACGATCAGCAAGGAAACATCCTGAGCCTCGACGATCCATCGCTCGAAGTGCAGCGGTCGCGATGGTGGGTCTATCACGCAAATGATCTGTGCCACATCGCGCATGAGGCGCTGCTAAAGTTCACGCTCGATACGTTGGGTGATTATCCCTCTGGTCTGGGAATGGAGCGACTGATCGGGCGCTGTGCGCAACACATTCTATCAGAAATTTCACCTGTGCCGGAAACTTGGTCGGCCCTGCTTGAGGGGTTGGAGCCTGCTTCGAACGCCTTCGATGCAAGCGATCCCGACTCCGAGGTTTCGCTGACCAATGAGATCATTCGGGCCGGCCGTGACGACGCGCGGATATGCACGCCGGACACGGCAGCAAAGGCCGTTCGCCTGCTTGCCATACTGCATCGGCGGATTGACCTGGTGGGGGCGGACCTGACGGAACCACTCGGCGGCTTCAATCCAGACGCCTTCCGGTCGCTGCTAAGTGAAACGCGATTCCTCGATCGGCATCGCGAGGCCCCATTTGGGCAGACGATCGAGCGCGTCCTGGAAGAGCGGGTGATCCGTCGGCATCTGTGGGTTGCCTTGCGAAAGCTGCGCCACCAAGGAGACTATACGTTCCTGATCGAGTCCGATGACGGCAAGCTGCGGCTCCGGGAGAAGGACGGTCCGGTCTTCACCAATCCGCGGCTGGGCCCCGCCATTACCTTCCTCAAAGATATTGGGCTGCTGGGCAACACCGGCCTCACCGAGGCGGGGCGAGAGGCCATCTATTCATGAGGCTGTACGAACGCTTCGCCGACAAGGGCTATCACAGCAGCATCGCCACGACCTTCGGTATCGACTTCGATGCCTACGAGAACATCGTACTGCCACGCATCCGGGGGGCCGGTTGCCGCAACAACATGGTCCTCGCTGACGCACGCATGCTGACTCATGCACTTGGCGGAGCCTCGCCGCTGCCAAGGCAAGCGGGAAGACTCTACACCGCCTCTGGAGCGCAAGTTGCGGGCCTCTTTCACCCAAAGCTGTTCTTGCAGATCGGACGTCAGGGTGGTCGCCTGTTTATCGGGTCTGCCAACCTGACGGCAGCAGGCCTCGCTGGAAATCTAGAACTCGTCTCGCTTCTCACCTCTGGAGTTGAAGATGACGGCGCGCAGCGTCTGATCGCCCAAGCCTATCGCTACCTCTCCAGCCTTATCGATCCGGCTGACCCGATGCTTCCGACGCAGTTCGAGTGGATGCTCGCCCGCGCTGCCTGGTTGCGTTCTGCAGCACCTGCCGAGGGACCTGTCGAGCTTGGCGATGGAACACGGGCAGCGCTCCTACTTTCAAACTCAGCCGAGGGCATAGGCGCCCGCTTCGCCCGCGAGATCGACGGCGAAGTGAAACGCCTGATCGTGATCAGCCCCTATTGGGATGAGCGGCTCGGAGCCTTGTCGGCTCTTGCTGAGCGGCTTCGCCCACGGGCAATCGCTGCGCTCATCGACACAGACACCGGGTTGTTCCCGCGGGATGCGACAGGGAACATCTCCGGCATCACGCTCTATCGCCGGGACGGCTTTGGGGGCAGTCGCTTCATCCATGCCAAAGCTCTGATCGCGCAAACCGATACGGCGGACCACCTCTTGATCGGCAGCGCGAACTGCACGGTTGCAGCTCTTGGCACTGGGAACACATCAGGCTCCAACAGCGAGGCAAGCCTATACCGGCAGCTGCCGCCAGGTCGGGCTGTTTCGGAATTGGGGCTGGAGAAGGTGCTCACGCCCGAGAGGCGAATTGAGGCTGAGAAGCTGCCGCCGCTGCACGTCGAAGACGACATCCCGTTCGACGCCCTCTCGCAGAGTCACCCGGGCATTTTCGCCGTTCACGGCGACACACTGAGCTGGCGACCAGCTGCGCATGTCGGCGCACACGAGGCATATGAAGTCGAATTGCTGGCTGCTTCCGGCGCGCCGCTGGTCAGCAACCCGACACGACTCGAAGGTGCTGATCATCGGAGAATCCGCTTCCAGATTGAGGCAACCGATGACCTTCCGGCCTTCGCACGACTGATCGGGCCGCAGGATTTCACGCCAGGGATCATCACGCACATCGATGCCCTGCAGATCGCAATTCGCGAAACACACTCACGACAAACGGAGAATGCGCTCGCTCAGCTGGACGGCGAAACAGAAGCCACCCTCGCTTTGCTCGAAGTGCAGGACTTGCTCGAGAAGATCGAAGATCGCGATGCCGACGGGCACGGCGAAGGCGTCTCCATCCCGAAGGCTCGAAAGGAAACGGATGAAGGCGGCCAGAAGCATCGCCAACTGAGCTACGACGACTTCATCGCTGGTCGTCGGCCACACCAATCGGGGCATGTTCAACACAACAGCCTCGGCGGCAGCGACGTATCTATCGTCCGCGGCTTCCTGAACCGGATCGTCGGGTTGAACTCGCTCGTAACGCCGGTCGATGAAAACGACGAGGATGCCCTGAAGGCTGCCTTCGATCTCGGGGACGAGACCCAGAACGCCGAAGCCGCGATGGCGGCAGGGGAGGAGTTCGCGGCCAAACCGACTTCGCGGCCAGTTCCGGACGGAGGCTAGGAAGAGCAGCGTCGCAACGCTCGTCGGGCGAAGGCGACGAAGGATCAGCTTGTGAAGGCGGCCGCGGACTTCGCAAAGCGCATCGAGCTCAAGCAGGAGAGTGGCAGCCTTTCGTCCCGCGATTTTCTGCGGCTTCGCGCCCTACTGATGATCATCTGTGCCGCCTCCTGGAGAGGCACGGACAAGGCAGGCGAAAAGCCGAAAGATCGGACAAGCTTGCAAGTTCTTCCCGTGGAGGGCGATGCCAACAGTTGGCCCTACGTTCTCGGACGGCTGATCTTCAAAGTCTTCGGCGGGTCAAAGCCCGCGATACGAAGCTTGAAGCTCGACAGCGTCCACGACCAACTTCCTGCCGACTTACTCGAATGCTGGGCCACCTGCTTCTGGTGCATGCATGCCTGCCTGTGCGCACGGCTCTCACCAGGCGAACGCACCAAGATACAGCGCCACATCCTTCCCCTGATGGACCAGGTCTATCGCAGGACGCACCTCTCGAAGGACGAATTGCTCGCGGCGTCGATCACCGATGTGATGGACGGCATGAGCATCCAGTACGCTGATCGGGTTGGGATCGATCCAGAGGCGCTGTCGCGGGCACATCGGTCAGCCTGCGAGAGGATTTTCCCGTGAGGGGTGCCGCTCATGCTGCACTCATTTCGGACTGTGCCGATTTGCGAAGCAATATGAACGACTTCGACCCTTCTTGCTTCCACAGTGCTTCCACGGGTGCTGGAAACGCAAACGCCGCTCCTGAGGGCGGCGTTTAAGCGTTTGGAAACGCGTGTAGATTTGGTTGCGGGGGTAGGATTTGAACCTACGACCTTCAGGTTATGAGTCGTGT
>JAZBOX010000149.1:0-4164 GCA_036351355.1 Halieaceae bacterium | reverse complement strand
CGGGCGATGGTGACGCTGTCCAGCAGCTCGAAGAAGTCAAAGTCCAGCGCGTCCAGAATGGCGTCTGCCGTGCGCTCATCCGGCGGCAATCGGGACCAGGCGTTGAAGGCCGTCTGGGCACGGCGAAAGATTTCCTCGATGTCTGTATCAGTCCGCAGCTTGGCGCTCAGTGCATCGGATTCACCTTCATAGGCCAGCGCGAGCTGGTTGCGCAGATCCGTGAACCGATTATTGACCGGCGTCGCGGAGAGCATCAGGACCTTGGTCTTGACCCCTTCGCGTATCACCTTGTTCATCAGCTTCTGGTAGCGGGTCTCGCGATCCTTGTAGACGTCGTTGTTGCGAAAGTTGTGTGACTCATCGATCACGACTAGGTCGTAGTTGCCCCAGTTGACTCGGTTCAGCGGGATCCCGAAGGACTCACCGCGGGTGCGCGAGAGATCGGTATGGCAAAGAACGTCGTAGTTGAAGCGGTCGTTGGCGAAGAGGTTGGTCTTGAGGTTGGCGTTGAAATTGCGCCAGTTGTCGGCGAGCTTCTTCGGGCAGAGCACCAATACCGCGCGGTTGCGTAGCTCGTAGTATTTGATGACGGCGAGCGCGGTGAAGGTTTTGCCGAGCCCAACGCTGTCGGCGAGGATGCAGCCGTTGTAGGTCTCGAGCTTGTTGATGATGCCGGTGGCGGCATCGCGCTGGAAGTTGAACAGCTTCTGCCAGACCAGGCTGTCTTGATAGCCGGTGCGGTCGTTGGGCAGCACGTCCTCGGTGATGTCGTCGAGGAACTCGCGGAAGATGTTGTAGAGCATCAGGAAGTAGATGCGCTCGGGCGCATTTTCCTGATAGACCGATTCGATGTGGCTGCAGATCGCGTCGGTGACGTCGGCGAGTTGCTCGGGGTCGCGCCAGATCTGATCGAACAACTCCAGATAACTGTTGGTGTGCTCAGCTTCGTCGAAGCGATTAACGAAGTTGGAGACCGCATCGCCCTTTTGATAGCCGAGGTCGGCCACGGTGAAGCCGTTCAGCGGAATGTAAGCGGCGTCGGCGCCGTCGGTGCCGACATGGGCAAACGCCTGCATCGGCGCCTTGGTGCAGTTGGATTTGAAACGCGCCTTTTGGCGAATCCAGTCCGCGCATTCGCGGGCGATAGCACGCTGCGTAAGTTGGTTGCGCAGGTGTATCTCGAACTCCGTGCCGTAGAGGCTGGTTTCGCGGCCGAGCTTCGGGATGAAGAACTCCCGCCGCTCCTTGCGGAGGCGGTCGGTGACCTCGGCTGCGACGAAGGTGGGCGCGGTGAAGATGAACTGCAGGCTGGCGACTTTGGACAGCTCGGTCTTCAGTGCCTCGAAGGCGTAGAGCGAGAAGCAGGAGGCGGCGATCTTCAGCCGCGCCCCCGGCTGCAGTGTTTCCTTGAGGTCGTCGCCGAGTAGGGTGTTGGTGTTGTCGAGGAGCTTCATCCTGGGCGCCTCAATACAGAAGCAATCGGGCACGGCGCATAATCTCTTGGCGGGCCGTTCTGCGACTTGAATCTGGGCCTCCTGCCAATCTGAATAGCTCGTCTGCGTGCCGTGCGCCATTCAACTGGGTCGATCGTTGTCGTTGCGACCGTGAACTGTTGCAGAAGCTCCGCTCGGGCTGGACCAGCTGGACGCTGTGACCGGTGCTGTCGATCATCGATGAGAGCCATTTTCGCACCGCGCCAGATGTAGCAGCGCTAGGTTTGCTGAATCGCCGGCGGTGCAGCGCGGTGCCCGCGGCTCGCAATCGTGCGGATGCAGCTTCGCGTGCCGCCATGCTGGCTTCACAGGTTTCGCACTCATCATCCTTCGTCCCGCAATGCAAACCGCCCACGATCCCCCCACGGACGCCGCCAGCTTTGACCGTTACGAGCTACTCCCGGGTACGCGAATTCGCCAGCGGCGGCACGCGGCCGCCGTCTGCCGGTCGGCCGGCGACATACCAGCGAATCATCACCTCCAGCATGTTCGCCAGACTCCGCTGCTCCTCGCTTGCGACCTCGCGCAACGCGGCCTTGGTTTCCGGCGTCAGGCGGACGGTGAGTGTTTGGGTCTTGTACGTCTGCATCGTACCGTCAATGACCTTTGCGCATCTGTCGGATGTACTGCGGCCATGCTACGACATGGCCCGCCGATGCATAGTGACCTGGCTCACGTGTAGCGCCCCCACAGTCCGACCGACGCCTACGACTCGAGTAGCCTTTCACACGCCGACCCCATCGGACCGGCGCAAGCGTACCCTATCGCTATTGACGACCGCTCCGCCGCTGGGATGCGCGCGCGATGCGGCTGCCGCGTGTCTCGCCGTTGGCATCCTCGGCCGGTGCCGTCGCGGTCGCGAAGGCGCATAGATGCACCAGGCGGGCCTCCGCCATCAGCGCACCGCCGGCGACTGCGGGGCTCACGAGACGCAGATCCTCGCCCTCCCCGATCGCCGGAAAACGCTGCAGCTGAGCCGCGGCGACCATGTCGAGGAAGCGTTGGGCAGCGGCTCGATCGCCGGTCGCGCCATCGGCCTGACCGGCATCAACCGCATCCAGTGCGGAGCTTTCGACCAGCTTGGGCAGCAGTGCTGTGAGGGTCTGCGCGCTGTCGAACAGGTCGAGCCCGAGCACCTGGCCGTTCAGCGTGAACAGCGCGCCGAGCTGCGCCGGCACCGGTGCGAAGGCGCTGAGGTACTCGTCCAGGCTGGCGCGGTGGGTGTCGTACAGGGCCGCGGCCGCGCCTGTCGGCGAGGCCGCGTCCATGCGCGCGGACTTGGCCGAGATGTCGGCCCAGACCGCGGATTGATCGCTGCGGCGCGAGCCGTAGTTGCGCAGCGACTCGCTCACCTGCGCCGCCTTGCGGGCACGCCCGCCGGCGTAGTGGGCGCGCCCGGCGCTGCGAAACGCCGCCGACTCGGCGTGCCAACGCCCGGCCTCGACGCAGGAGACCGGGATCACGATGCGCTTGCCGGCCGGCGCCAGCACGCTGAGGTTGAGGATGCGGTTCTGCTTGGCGCCGATCAGCTCCTCGCCGTCGAGCAGCAGCACCGGCAGGTCGCAGCCGTTGTCCAGGCCCAGCTCGGGCACGCTGCCGGCCTCGGACACCTCGGTGACGCGGGCGCAGCCCTGGGCCAGGGCGGCATCGAGCAGTACGTAGCCGGGCTCGGCGATGCCGTCGCCGAGCAGCGGGAACAGGCTCAGGTTGCGATGGGTCTGGGGCGCGCCCAGGATGACTTTGGACAGTGATTCGGCAACGACGGACATGGCAGCCTCCTGGCAGCGCGTGATAGGGCACGCGGGAGTGTGCGCGCAGGAGTGGCTCAGAACGTGAGCCCGTGGTCGGGGGTCGATTCTTCGTCACCTCGTAACACGAACGGGCGCCAAGCCGAGTCGTGGTCTCTGGCTTTCGACGTCTCGTGCCGAGCCAACGCAGACCGTTGGTTATCCTGGTCACATGGACCGGTTTCGACCCAAACCACAGGTTAGCGTGGAAAGCCGCGGTCTCGGGCTCGATCACGCCGGGACACGCGACCGGGATCACACGGCGCTCTTCCAGCCCCCCAATCTCTACCAGCTGATCGCATCGATCCCGAACGTCCGATTCATCCTCTTGCAGAGTTCGTCGGCCAAACCGAGGTATCGCCAATCCGACCGCCGCCATTCGTCGGCCGCGTGCGCGTTGGCCTGCGAAATCAGGAGCCGTCAGGACGGCTCCTGCAGCAGAAGGCGCTTCGCCTGGAGATCGACATAGACCTGTGTGAGCGGCACGATTTCGCGGCCCTGCCTGGACCCCTCGATGGGGATACCGCTACGCACGCGTTTGACGTCGGCGCCGATGCCGGCGAGCCGAAGTCGCTTAGCCCTGGATCTGCGATGAGAGACTCTTTGGCCCCCCACCCCCCTGACATCCCCTCATGCCCCCTCGCCCCTCCTCGCGGCCATCGGGATGCAGGATGCAACCGCGCGTTGGCACGATCGCTGCGTGGTCAATGGCACCCTTACTTTCGATTCCGATGGAGGAACGAACAATGCGAATTCAGCTCAAGCCTGTTGTGTTACTAGCTTCTGCGCTTGCTCTGTTGGTGACATCTGGGTACCTCACGGCGCAGACGGGTGGTTCTGGCGGAGGCAACAGCAGCCAAGCATCCCAGGCACCACAGGGCAAT
>JAZBOX010000148.1:0-74949 GCA_036351355.1 Halieaceae bacterium | reverse complement strand
GCGGAACGCCGTAACGTGTCGATGCCGATCATGCGCCACGGCAAGCTGTATCTCGGTGCGGGCGCAACGAGGAACATCGTCGCCCTCGATGCCGGGAGCGGGCAGCTGCTGTGGATGTGGAGACCGCAGGAAGGCGAGCGCTTTGCCGCCGCGGCACGCAAGGATTCAGGCAAGGGCGTTGCTTTCTGGGAAGGGGCCGACGGCCGGCGCCGCGTGATCACCGTGACCCCTGGCTATCACCTGGTCAGCCTGAACGCCGACACGGGCCTGCCCGACCCGGACTTCGGTGCCGGCGGCTGGGTCGACCTCACGCAGGGACTGCGCCGGGCCGAGCAGCGCGAGCTCGACATCGGCCTGACCGCGCCGCCGCTCGTCGTCGGCGACGTGATCGTGGTCGGCTCCGCGCATCGCGTCAGCTTCAGGCCGCCCTCGAAGGCCAACGTTAAGGGCGACGTTCGCGCCTACGATGCGCGCAGCGGCGAACTGCTGTGGACCTTCCGCACAATTCCGCAGGCGGGCGAGTACGGCAGCGACAGCTGGCTGAATGACAGCGCGAGCTTCACGGGCAATGCCGGCGTCTGGGCGCCGATGTCCGCCGATCCGGAACTCGGCCTGGTGTACCTGCCGGTGGAGTCAGCCACGGGCGATCGCTACGGCGGTGATCGTCCGGGCGCCAACCTGTTCTCGAGCTCGCTCGTCGCCGTGGACGCAAGGACGGGACAGCGACGCTGGCACTTTCAGCATACGCACCACGACATCTGGGACTGGGACACGCCCGCCGCGCCCATCCTCGCCGACCTCCCCGACGGTCGGAAGGTCGTAGCGCAGCTCACGAAACAGGCCATGGTGTTTGTCTTCGACCGGGCCACGGGCGAAGCGCTGTGGCCGATCGAGGAGCGTCCTGTCCCCGCCTCCGATGTGCCGGGCGAGTGGACCTCGCCGACGCAGCCCTTTCCTTCAAAGCCCGCACCCTTTGATCGCCAGGGCGTCGCCCGCGACGATCTGATCGACTATACGCCGGAACTGCGCGCCGCCGTCGACGCCTTTGTGAAGGACCTGCGCCTCGGCCCGATGTATGCGCCGCCGTCGCTGGCCAGCGCGAGTGATGGCACGCGCGGAACGCTGACGCTGCCGAGCGCCGTCGGCGGAGCCAACTGGGAAGGCGGTGCCTACGATCCGGAGACGGGCCTGCTCTACGTGCCGTCGATGACCGCCGCCAGCATCATGGCGCTCGTTCACGATCCCGAGGCCTCTGAGGTTCGCTACATCGCGGGGCGCGGCCAGCGCGCGGTGGTGATGGGGCTGCCCATCGTCAAACCGCCCTGGGGACGCATCACCGCGATCGACCTCAGCACGGGCGAGCACCACTTCATGATCGCCAATGGCGACACGCCGGAGCAGATCGCCCGCAACCCCGCCCTCGAGGGCATCACGATCCCGCGTACGGGAAAGCCAACGCGCGCCGGCCTCGTGGTCACGAAGACGCTGCTCTTCGCCGGCGAGGGCTATTCGGGCTTTGGCCTGAACGGGGCGCCGGTGCTGCGCGCCCATGACAAGCTGAGCGGAGAGGTGCTCGCCGAGATCGAACTGCCGGGCACGCAGGCTGGACCGCCATCGACCTACCGCGTCGACGGGCGCCAGTTCATCGTCATGACCGTGGCCGACGGGAACTCACCCGCGGAACTGGTGGCGCTGGCACTGCCCTGATCTCAGCCATCGCGGGCATCGCGCTTCTCACCTCCGGGATACTGCGGAAGCCCGGCAAGGCCCTCTGCATCGAAGGGCCGGTCAGGGAACATTCGCGCGTAGTAGAACTCGCGCAGGCGCGAGTGAAAATCACGGATACGCTGTTCGTACGCGAGCGATGCGCGCAGATCGGTTTCCGCGAGGCGCTGCATCGAGCGCTCGAAGAGAGCCGGAGGGCTCAGCAGTGCGAAGCGCCCGGCGAGGCGGTCTCGCGTGCGCCGTGCACTGCGATAGGCGTCGGAGAGCGCCTCGGTCTTCTGGTCGCCGACCTGCTGAAAGGCGTAGTACCACTTCCACTCGAAGGCGCCTTCGATTTCGGCATGCGCGGCCCACTGCGGATGGCGCTCAACGAAGGCGTCCATCGTCACCTCCGTGGGCACGTCCCAGGCGTCGTTCACGGTTTCGCGCTGCGTGAGCAGAATATCCGCACCGGAGGGCGCTTCGACGAGTCGATCCACCGCCAGCTTGCCGGCACCGGGCAGCACCACCGCGAGCACCAGCCACAGGCCAAGCAGCGAGGACAGGATTACCGGCGAGGAAGCGCGCCAGCGCGCTGCGCCGTAGCAGATCAGTCCCCACAGAGCGGTGTAGACAAAGAGAAGCAGCGTCGCGAGCCCCAGCTTCACAGGGGCTGTTGCCGAAATCACCCCGCCGACGACAAGCGGCAGCAGCGCGGCCAGAAATACGGCCAGTACGCGAAGCACCGCCCGACGGCGCCAGGGCGCTGAACTGCGGCCGGAGGTCGCCACGAGCAGCGCATGACGCCCGGCCGCGCGATCGCCGGCGTATAGATCGTGCAGCAGCACCGCAAGCACCAGCGGCAGCACAAACGCAGCGAAAAAAGAGAAGTCAAAGCGGCCCGTCAGCGCCAGCTCGGGGTTCCCCGCGTCGTGCTCGTAGATCTGCCCCTCGAGAGCCAGCATGCGAATGCGATGCTTCCACGGATCTTCGTCGCGCCGACCCAGAGCGGCGAAGGCGAAGTCCGAAGGCGAATCGTAGGTCAGGTGGAAAGCGTAGTAAGCGGCACCGCCCCAGTCGCTCTGCTGCGACAGGGCTTCGATGCGATCTTCCCGGTCACCCTCGAGCAGACGCTCAATCGACGCTCGCTGATGCTCGACCTCGCTAATCCCACCGGCGACGGCCAGGGACGCAAGCACCAGCACGAGGAACAGCCACAGCGTCAGCGAGCGATCGCGTCGCTGGAAGGCCCATTCGTGGGCCAGCGATGAGAACAGCGTCATGGGCTCAACCTCCGTCCGATCAGCGTCACTGCGATAGCGAGCGCAGCAAACCACGCGGCGAGGGCCGTCAGCGACGGTCCCGCATTGGCCAGGCGCGCGAACGGGTCCAGCGGGGCGTAGCGGAATTCACGGAGGAGTTGCCAGTTATCCGCGGAAACCCTGGCGCGCCGCGCCGCTTCCGCGTCGCGGTTGCGATTCGTATCCGCTTCATAGGACAGCTCCTGCGCATGCAGGCGGTTGAGACCCTGAACGAAGTCAATGCGCAGCGCCTCGGCCTCGCGCAGGAAGCGCTGGTGGTGATCTAGGTCCGTTGCCGCGAGGGCTCGCGAGGCCGTAGCCGTGGCGAGAAATGGCGTGAGCCACCCGTGACGCGCGAGCAGCGCGGCCTGCGCGGCTTCCTGGGCCATGCGTGCCTCGGCGTACTCGTTGAGCGTCTCCGTGAGTCTGGCCTCGGAGTACTCGGCGACCACGCCC
This sequence comes from Halieaceae bacterium, assembly GCA_036351355.1. Classification (GTDB taxonomy): domain Bacteria; phylum Pseudomonadota; class Gammaproteobacteria; order Pseudomonadales; family Halieaceae; genus Congregibacter. The sequence continues at coordinate 71,488 of JAZBOX010000148.1, read as the reverse complement.
CTCCAGTTCACGGGTAGCTCCTCGACGCTGTCGGCGTCGTAGCGCTGCAGCAGCTCCGAGCGCAGCTGCGCGAAGGCGGGATCCTGCGCGTTATGGCCGTCACCGAGGCGCCGCAGATCGGCAAGCATGGTCAGATCCGTTTCAATCTGGCCGGCGATCGGCAGTGAACGGGCCGTGAAGTTCGTAGCCAGCGAAGGCAGGAGCAAGCTCAGGCTCAACCACAGCCCCGTCAGTACGGCGAGCACAGTGGAGCGCCGCGACAGCAGCGCGGAAAAAAGCAAAGTCAGAAGACCCCACACGCAGAGATACATAAGGTAGGTAGCCGCCAGGGCCAGGCCGGCAGCCAGAGTCTCGCCCCGGGGGACGGCGCCGATCACCGCCCCGAGCAGCGGCAGGAGCATGATGGCGATGGCGCCGAGCAGCGCCAGCGCCTTGCCGAGGAGGAGCTGCGTACCCGTGACGCCCTGCGCCAGCATGGGAGCAAGCGTGGCGGCCTCGCGTTCGCGCACCATTGCGCCGTGCCCGAGCAGCATGACCAGCAGAGCGCCGAAGAGCTGATAGACCACGGCGGGCGTCAGACGGGCGAGACCACCAAGATCGGCGCTCGCGGCACTGTCGGCAAAGGTGGCGGAGTTCTGCCGGTGCCCCTCGAGGAAGATCGACTGTCCGGTGACCGGGTCCAGGCCGGGATCGAAGACCGCCAGAGGCGACGGCGTGCGGAACACATAGTGACCGTAGTGGACCATGCGGTGCGGATGGCGATCCGGCTGATCGATAAAGGTCTGCTCCGCTTCCTGCTGGTGATGTAAACGCTCGTCGCGTTCGGCCTGCACGCGCAGGCTCGTGAGCACGACCGTGACCAGCAGCAGCATGAAGAAGAGGGCAGCGGCCGCCAGCGCCAGACGCGAGCGCCGCCAGTAGCGCCACTCGGCAGCAGCTATCGTGAGCAGGGTATTCATGCAGCGGCCTCCCGTCCCGAGAAGGCAGCGTGAACGGCCTCCGTATCGATGCGTCCGCCGTCGGGCGCGCTGTACTCGCCCACCAGTTCGCCGTCGCGCAGCAGGCCGATGCGGTCGGCGACCTGGCAGGCGCCGTAAACATCGTGAGTCACCATCAGAATTGCCTTGCCCGCATCGGCGAGACCGCGGACGAGATCATGGAATTCATCGATGGCCGTGGGATCGAGCCCCGAGGTTGGCTCGTCAAGGAGCAGAATGTCGGCATCGCGGAGAATGGCCAGGGCGATGGCCACCTTCTGGCGCATGCCCTTCGAGTAGCTCGCCAGGCGCACCTCGCGCGCATCGGCGCGCAAGCGTACGCGATCGAGGGCCCCGTCCATGGCCTCTCGATCAGCGGGCCTTCCCGCCAGTTTCAGGAAGTAATCGAGGTTCTCCCAGGCGTTCAGATGCTCATAGAGCGAGGCGGATTCGGGAAGGTAGGCGATGGAGCGGCGCGTGCGCTCCGCATTGGCAGCCACGTCGAGGCCACTGACGCTGACCGTACCCGCCGACGGTTCGAGCAGACCGAGAAAGGTCAGCAGCGTTGTCGATTTGCCTACGCCGTTGCCACCGAGGAGCCCATAGACCTCCCCCGCCGCGACGGCGAAGGAGATGCCGCGCAATACCTCGCGCTCGCCGCGTTGAACATGAAGCGCACGGGCTTCTAGTCTTGCCGTTGACTGTGTCATCAGAACTGGTACTCCGCTGAAAGGCGCCAGGTCAGGGGGACGCCAGGTTGCACCCATAGGTCGGAAAACGAGTTGCTCTGGTCTATGAGCGAAGGCTCTGCGTTCGAAACGCACCGCGGCCATTCCACAGGACGCTCAGAAGCGCACGGAGCGCCTGCGAGCAATCGAAGAGTCTGTTCAGGGCAAAAATACGCGCCCGCTGCCAGCGGGCGTCAAGCTCTGGGAATGCCGGGTGCCTGGAGCAGAGCCGGGGGCGCTCGCGGCCCCATGGCGGACGCCGGACGCTGCGCGAGCGCTGCAGCGGTACCGGGAGCGGGGAGTACATGGCCATGGAGCGAGGGCCAGAGGATGCCGCAGCCCGCATGGGCTGCGTCGGTGTCGCTGCCCGCGGCCAGCTGACAGACCACACAGTCCAGAAACAGTCCCTGGTGCTGCGCGTCGGCGTCAGCCGCATGCACATGCAGCGACAGCAGGGACTGCATCGCAACAAAGCAGGCGAGAAGGCTCGCCAGCGACCAGTTGCGTGTGGAGTCCCGACGCGTCATCGGCCTAGATATGCTGCGAGCGATACTGCTCCCGCTCCTCGCTGATGCCGGGCCCGATGATACGGATGAAGGACTGGGCCTCGGGTTCGATATCGCGAAGCACGGTGTTCTCGACCGGCGGGAAGCGCTCCGGCAGATCCGTGACCCACTCCTGGTAGACGAAGATGAAATCGTCCTCGATCTCCGCCCCGATCGTCTCCACGGTCGGCGCAGTCGCCGCGTCCACTGCGCCCCCGGCAATGCGGAAGCGCTCTTCCACGTAAAGCGCGACGCGCGCCAGGCTGCGCGGGGCTTCGATGGCCTCGTTGCTGCCCTGAAAGCGATTGACGCTGATCGCATCGGCGAGATGCATGCGGTGCACGATCTCGAAGCGATCGCCGGTCCAGCTGATATCGGTCCACACGGCGTGGCCGCGATGCGCCGGCACCGCTGAGGCGAACAGCAGCAGCGCCATCGCGAGGAGCGCCGGCGCTGCTCGCTGCTTCGGCACGCTCGCTCTAGTTGCGCCCATCGACGGCTTCGATCGGTGCGGCCTTGTCATCCGCGTCCTCATCGGTCTTGCCGCTGTCGCGCAGTTCCACGAGCAGGTCGGCCATCAGGTTCCGCGTCTTGCGCTCGCTCTTGTAGGCGGCGAGACGGGACTGATGAATCACCGGCGGGAAGCGATTGTTGCGGTAGTCGGCGTCGGCAGTCTGGTGGCGTTCGTCCACGCCGATATAGGCCACGGGCTTGCTCTCGATCAGGCGGTGCGTGACCGACAGCGCATCTCGCCGCCAGATCTCCGCAGGGAGCTCGAGATCGCGCGAGCTGCCGTCCTCGTAATGAATCGTGAGCATGAGCGGCGTGGGCACGCCGCCGCGATTCTCGAAGTCGACGAAGTAGAAGATCGAGTCTTCCTCCAGGGCCTTTTCGAAGACATCCTTTTCCCAGGCGTCGAGCTTGTCGAAGGCGCTGGCCGCATCGTTGCGGTCCTTGTTGGTGACCGTGAAGCGGTCCTTCTCGCTGTAGAGATCCTGCAGTTCCTCGTAGCGGCTCTCGCGCGGCACGATGCCCGCTTCGCGGTTGCGCTCGACGTTGATCGGCTCGGGATAATCGCGCGCGTTCTCCTGCCGATCGAGGGGGAAGTCCACGTCGGGATCGCCGGTCTTCAGGCGATAGGCGCGCACGTCGCTGATGGCGACGTCGACGTGATCGGTGGTGTAGAACCAGGCGCGCCAGAACCAGTCGAGATCAATCCCCGAGGCGTCTTCCATGGTGCGGAAGAAGTCCGCCGGCGTCGGCCGCTTGAACTTCCAGCGCTGCGCGTACTCGCGGAAGGCAAAGTCGAACAGCTCGCGGCCCATCACCGTCTCGCGCAGCACCGTGAGCGCCGAGGCGGGCTTGGTATAGGCGTTCGGACCCAGGCGCAGCACCGAGTCGGACTGCGTCATCACGGGCACCTGGTTGCGCGAAGTCATGTACTCGGGAATCACGTCGAGGAAGTTCACCTCGCGGACCCTCGGATCCGAAGTCCGCGCCGCGGGGAAGTCCTCCTCCCACTCGAGCTCGGCCACGTACTGCAAAAAGGTGTTGATGCCCTCGTCCATCCAGGTCCACTGGCGTTCGTCCGAGTTGACGGTCATGGGGAAATAGATATGCCCGACCTCGTGGATGACCACACCGATCAGCCCGTACTTGATGTTGCGCGAGTAGGCACGCTGCGCATAGGCGCGCGATTCGGCGGACTCGGGGTCGTCGTTGGCTTCGGGCGGATCGGGGCGGTAACCGTTGAAGGTGATCATGGGGTATTCCATGCCGCCGCCTTCCCAGGTGTTCACGGATTGCGCCGTGGGATAGGGATAGTCGAAGGAGAAACGACTATAGACGTCCATCGTGTGGACGATGGCATGCGTCGAGTACTTCGACCACACCGGCTCGGCCTCGTTGGGATAGAAGCTCATGGCCAGCACGCGTTCGTGTTTCGCGCCGGGCTGCTCGTGCGCCATCGCGTCCCAGATGAACTTGCTAGAGCTCGCCCAGGCAAAGTCGCGTACGTTCTCGGCGCGGAAGCGCCAGGTCTTTGTGCCCTGGGCAGCGGTCTTTTCATTGGCCAGGGCTTCTTCGGGGGTCACGACGAAAACGGGCGCCTCCGTACCGGCGCTGGCCAGGCGACGGCGCTGCTCGGCGCTCAGCACTGCCGATGCGTTCTGCAGCGCGCCCGTGGACGAAACGATGTGGTTGTCGGGCACGGTCAGCGACACATCGTAGTTGCCGAATTCAAGGGTGAATTCACCGCTTCCGAGGAAGGCCTTGTTGTGCCAGCCGTCGTAATCGCTGTAGACCACGAGGCGCGGGAACCATTGCGCGAGGAAGAAGATCTCCGTGCCCGATTCGTCGAACAGCTCGTAGCCACCGCGGCTGCGCACCGTATCGCGGCGCACGATGTTGAAGGCCCAGGTCACATCGAAGGTGACGCTCTCGCCGCTGTTGAGCGACCAGGGCAGATCGACGCGCGCCATCGTGTCGACCACGGTGAACGCGAGCTCCTTGCCATTGTCGAGGGTAAAGCTCAGGCCGGTGTAGCCCAGCTCGTTGGGCGAGACCGCCTGGTGCTCGCGCAGGTTCTGATAGCTCACACGATCGCTGGAATAGGTCCGCGAACGCTGGTCCAGCGAGTCGGCGCGGAAGCGGTTCTGGTCGAGCTGCATCCACAGGTAGCGCAGCGTATCGGGCGAGTTGTTGGTGTAGGTGATACGCGCCTTGGCATCGATGCGCCGCGCGTCCTCATCGAGGCTGGCCTCGATGCGGTAATCGGCCTGCTGCTGCCAGTAGGCATGCCCCGGCGCACCGGACGCCGTGCGATAGCTGTTGGGGGTGGGCAGTTCCTGCCCGAGCTGGGCGAAGGCACGGGCGCCGGAGCCGACGTCGTCGGCCGCCTTGGCAGGCACAGAAAGCGATACGGCAACAGAAAACAGGGACGCCGCGCCAAAAATCGAACAGACTCGCAGGAATCGCATAGGTCGTCTCAAATGGGTAGGGGAGCTCAGAGGCGCAAAAGATTAACAGAATGTCGGCGCTGCGAAACATCGCCAAAGGCGCCTGACTCCCCCACCGCCGGCTCGGCGGGAGTTGCCTAGAGCGAGCGTTTGGCCGACAGCGTCAGCTGCAGACTGTCGACGCCTGGGCCGTCGACGAGAGGATGGGCCAGGTCGATGTGCAGCACCCGGTCGCGCCGCGTACGTACCGATTCGAGGCGCAGGCCGAGGCCGACGTTCGCAAGCGTATCGAAGTGCTCGCCGTCGCGCGCGGGCACCCAGGCCGGTGCCTCATCGGCGAACCAAGCGCGACCGACGTCGACGAAGGCGGCATAGCCGACGCGAAACAGGCCGAAGGGAAACCAGTCCGAGTAGTAGCGCTCCTCGAGCGTCAGCAAGAAGCTGCGGTCGCCGACCTGATAGCGGCTGGGATAGCCGCGAAGATCCGAGTCACCGCCGAGCGTAAGCTGCGACTCGGGATCGAGATTGTGGGTACCGACGAAGCGCGCTCGCGCGTAGAAGTTGAAGCGCTCGTCATGGCGCCAGAGATAGTCAACGGCGGCCCGGGCGACGAGGTCCTGCGTGCCTTTTTCCGTGACGGCGCCGGTGTTCGTATTCGTGCCGGCATCAAAAGCGTAGCGCCCGCTCAGCGAGGTCTGAAAGCCCAATAGCTGCAGCGGACTCAGGTACCAGCGCTTCGACGCCGCCGCGTCGTAGAGAAGCGTGTCACCGTCGTCGCCGCCGAACGCGCCCGACGACCAGCCGACGCGCGCTGTCGCGCGCAGGCCAAGGCTGAGATCCTCCGTGCGCTCGACGCGCTCGACGTTGGCCCGCGTCACGAAACGGTCCTCGATCCGCTCCCAGCGCGCGAAGGGATAGGCGAAGCGACGCTCGACGCGCTGCTCTCCGGGAAAGTTGAGCGGAAAGTCGTAGCGCTCATCGCTCACGGCAAAGCCGGCACTGTAGCGGTCCACCCAGCTTCCCACGCGGCCGCGCGAGCGGCCGAAGTAGATCTCCGCCGCCTGGCGATCGGCGTCGATTTCGTAGAGCGTCTGATTGAGAAACTCCAGCGGCTGCTCGCGCGTCTCCGTGAAGGCGCTGATCCCCGTCGCCCAGCGCGCGTCGAGGGCGAAAAAGGGACGCTCGACGCTTGCGGCGAAAATCTCGCCGTCATCGTTGTCGGCGGCGCTCAGTGCCGCGGTCCAGCGCGACCCGGCGATGTTCGGATCGAAGTAGGAGAGCTGCACCCCACTGCGGTCGCGGTCGGAGCGGAAGTTGAGCGATACGGCCTTGCCGAGGCCCAGGAGATTGTTTTCGGTGATACCGAACTCGGTCCGGTTGTCGCCGCCGGAGCGCGAAAAGCCGAAGTTCGGCGTCAACGTCCACACATCGCGCACGATCACGGCGACATCGATGCCATCATCGCAGCGCGCCTGAACCAGCACCCGTGCGTCATAAAGAAATCGCTGACGGCGCAGGATGCGCTCGGCTTCCTCGAGTTGCTCGTCGACCACGCGATCACCGGCAACGAAGGGCAGCATGGCGCGCAGCGTCGATTCGCGCGTGATGATGTTGAAGCGGTTGGCAGCCTGAGCCAGCAGGTGCTCCGCATCGGGAAAGACGTTCTGGCGGTAGAAGACGATACGGCGCACGGGCTCGCCGCTCTCGATACCCGCCTTTTCCCGGGGCGCGAGAAAGTCGAAGCCGTCGTAGCTCGCGCTGGGCGGCGCAGCGCCGCAGCTGCCGTTCTCCGCCGGGGGCACCCCGGCAGCCGCCATGGCCTCGCTGGCGCCGACCCCGGCACTGGCTGCGACCTGCGTCAACATCGCAGTCGCAAACAGAGTCGCAAGGCGTCGAAGGGCGGTATTACTCATAAACGCAGTATCAACGCTGCCTCGCGCTGCGCCAAGTCACCGATGGGCGCAGACACCTGCGGGCTCAGTGAGCGGTGGACGCGTGCCTCCATCGCCCGGGCGGCGGGCATGGCCGATGATCGCGCCGGAGCTCGTCCGCATTGCTATCCTGTTGGTGTCGCTCCCGGCAGGAAAGAGCATGAGCATCAGAACCCCCACCGAGCGCCTGCGCGCGATCCAGCGCGTGGTCGGCGTCGAACCCGACGGGCTTCTCGGCCCCGCCACGCTTACCGCTCTTGAGCGCGCCCTGGGCCTGGCTCCGGAGCCGATCGTCGCCAAGGCCGAGGCCGCGCGTACGGGTCTGCGCCTGAGTCGCGAGGGCGTCGACGCGATCATCCGCCACGAAATCGGTTCCGACTACTACTACAACCGCCACCTGCGCGCCCCCATCTGGCCGGGCGGTGACTCGGGTGTCACGATCGGTATCGGCTACGACCTCGGCTATCAGAGCGAGGCGGACTTCCGTGCGCACTGGGGTGACGAACTCCCCGACGGCAGCCTTGCACGGCTCGCTGCCGTCTGCGGCAAGACGGGAGAGTCTGCGCGGCGGGAAATCCCGAAGCTCCGGGACATCAGTATCTCGCTCACGCGGGCGCGACGCGTGTTCATGAAGACCAGCCTGCCGCTGTACGCAAGAAAGACCCACAGCGCCTACCCGGGCATCGCCGAACTGCACCCCGATGCGCAGAGCGCGCTGGTGTCGCTGGTGTACAACCGCGGCACCTCGATGCGCAACACGGACTCGCGCCGCGAGATGCGCGAGCTTCGCGACCACGTCCGCACTCGCGACTACGGCGCCATGGAGCGAGCCTTGCGCTCCATGAAGCGCCTGTGGGCCGGGCGCAACCTCGACGGCCTGCTCAAGCGCCGGGATGAAGAGGCGGACATGATCGCGAGAGCCGCCAGCGGCGCAGTCGATGACGGGGAAGTCGTCATGGTCTAGCGCGCGTTGCGCGCCGATTCCCGGCTGCGGTCTCGGACGCGAAGCGCTATCCGGGCGCGCGGCCTGAAATTAGTTCTTGCGAATCTGTCAATCTAAACTACGTTGGATTGTCGACCAGTTCACAGTTTCGGAGGGATTAATGGCTCCTCAGGTCTCCTACCCGGGCGTCTACGTTCAGGAAATTCCGAGCGGCGTACGCACGCTGACGGGTGTCCCCACCTCCGTTGCTGCCTTTATCGGGCGCACTGCACGCGGCCCCGTCAACGTTCCCGTGGTCATCAACAGCTTCGGCGACTTCGAACGCGGCTTCGGCGGCCTCTGGGTCGACTCGACGGCCAGCTTCGCCGTTCGCGACTTCTTCCTCAACGGCGGCGGCCAGGCCGTGATGGTGCGACTCTTCGCGCCAAGCTTTGCCGACGAGACCGCGCGCCAGTCGGCCTTCGACGCGGCCGAGAGCGAGGCCCAGACCGCCGCGGACGCAATCGTTGCCGCCACCCAGGACGCCGTTGACGTCCCCGTCGCCACGCCTGCAGACGTCGCCCAGGCTGCCCGCGATGCGGTCGCCGCCGCCGGCGCGGCCGGAGCCGCGGCGCTGGCCGCCGCGACGGCCGTGGCCGAGGCCGCCGAGGACAGCGTTGCGGCAGCGGTCGCCCTGACCGACGTCCGCGTCGCCGCGGAGGCCGCCGTTGCCTCAGCGGTGCTCGCGGCGGCAAACGCGCAGGCCCCGGTGACGCGCGCCCGCATCGCCCTGAGCGGGGGTCTCGAGCTCGAGGCCGCCAACGAGGGCGCCTGGGGTAACCGGCTGCGCGCGCGCATTGACCACGACGTGCCCGGCGGCGCTGCGGATCTGTTCAACCTCTCGGTGCGCGATGACGCCACGGGGCAGGTCGAGGTCTTCCGCAATCTGTCCGTCGAGGCCACGCATGCGCGACGCGTCGATCTGGTGCTCGCCAACCAGTCATCGCTGGTGCGCGGCTTTGGTCCCCTGCCGGCGAGTCGCCCTCCCGCCAACGCGGTGGTCCCCGCAGGCGGCGACCCCTTCGCGGATACGAATTCGACCACCGTCACCACGACGGCCTCGGACGGCGTGACGCTGACGGCGAACGACTACACCGGATCGCGCGCGAACAAGGAAGGCGTTTACGCGCTCGAAGACGCCGATATCTTCAATCTGCTGTGCATTCCACCCTACGCGCCGGGGAGCGACGTCGAGAACGCGGTCTGGACCGAGGCCGCGGCCTACTGCGAGGAGCGGCGCGCCATGCTGATTGTCGATGCGCCCTCGGACTGGGGAACGGTCGCCCAGGCGATCTCCGGACTCGCCAGCGGCGTGGGTACCAATAGCCGTAACGCGGCGCTGTATTTCCCGCGGATTCTTCAGCCGAACAGTCTGCGCGACAACCAGATCGAGGCCTTCGCCCCCTGTGGCGCCGTCGCCGGCACGATCGCCGCCACGGACACGCGCGTCGGTGTATGGAAGGCACCCGCCGGGCAGGCTGCTTCGCTGCGTGGCGCCGCCGGTCTTTCCGTGCAGCTCACCAACGCCGAAAACGGCCAGCTCAACCCCCTCGGCATCAACTGTCTGCGCGCCATTCCGGCGGCGGGCAGGGTGATCTGGGGCGCGCGCACGATGCAGGGCGACGATCGCCTGGCGAGCGAATGGAAATATCTACCGGTGCGGCGCACGGCGCTGTTCATCGAAGAGAGTCTGTACCGCGGCCTGCAGTGGGTGGTCTTCGAACCCAACGACGAGCCGCTGTGGGCGCAGATCCGTCTCAGCGTCGGCTCCTTCATGAACGGGCTGTTCCGCAAGGGCGCCTTCCAGGGCATCTCTTCGGACCAGGCCTACTTCGTCAAGTGCGATAGCGAGACCACGACGCAGGCCGACATCGACCGCGGCATCGTCAACATTTCCGTGGGCTTCGCGCCGCTGAAGCCGGCCGAATTCGTCATCATCCAACTGCAGCAGATAGCAGGTGAGACCGCCGCCTGAGGGAGTGTTTCATGGCCCAGTTCAGCGTCAATACCAATCGCTTCGACCCCTATGTGAACTTCAAATTCCGCGTGAAGTGGGACGGCATCTACGTGGCCGGCGTCTCCAAGGTCTCGATGCTCAAGCGCAGCACCGAAGTGATCAAGCACCGCGAGGGCGGTGATCCATCCACCTCGCGCAAGTCACCGGGTCGCACGGAGTTCGAGGCGATCACGCTCGAGCGCGGGGTCACCCACGATCCCGCCTTCGAGCAGTGGGCCAACAAGGTGTGGAACTACGGTTCCGGCCTCGGTGCGGAAACCTCGCTCGCGGACTTTCGCAAGGACCTGACCCTCGAGGTCTACAACGAAGCCGGGCAGCTTGCCATCGCCTATAACATCTTCCGCTGCTGGGTCAGCGAGTACCAGGCCCTGCCCGACCTGGACGCCAACGCCAACGCCGTGGCCATCCAGATGCTCAAGCTGGACTGCGAGGGCTGGGAGCGCGACTACGCCGTGAAGGAACCCACCGAGCCCTCGTTCACGGAACCGGCCTGAGTCGGCTGGCACCTGGCCGCGCGCCGGTCAGAGCGCTCGAACGCCCGACCGCGCGACCGTTGCGGACATCGTCAGGGAGACAACCGTGAGGTGCCCAGATTTCGAAGCCGTGGCCCTTCAGTCGTTGGCGCTTCGCGATGCCGGGCATCCCGAGCGCGCGCTGCAGTTGGCCCGCCTTGGCGGCATGAGCGAAGCGGAGACCCTGCCCGTGGGCGTGCGCGACGCCGCGCTGCTGCGACTCTGGTGTCGCTGGTTCGGTGCCACCGTGCCCTGCCTCGACACCTGCCCGGCCTGCGATCGCGACGTATCCTTCGACCTGCCCGTGGCCCGAATTACGGGCAGGGAAGCGCTGGCGCCGGCGGGCGGCTGGCGCTGCCTGACGACGCAGGATCTGGTGTCCGTGGCCCGCCTCGCCCCCGGGGATGCGCGACGCGCGCTGGCGACAGCGGTGACGGCGGTCAATGATCCCGACGAGACGCTCGAGGCGGAAGTCGAGCGCTGGCTCGAGCGCCACGATCCCCTCGCACGAATTGATATCGAGCTCGCCTGCGCCTTCTGCTCCGAGCAGTGGTCGCGCCCCTTCGACATCGTCGAGCACCTGTGGTCGGCGCTACGCCGCGCCGGTCAGACGCTGCTCCGCGATATCCACGTCCTCGCCAGCGCCTATCACTGGAGCGAGGCGGACATCCTGGCACTGCCCCCCGCCCGCCGCCGTGCCTATATCGCGATGGTGAGCGAATGAGCGGGATTCTCGATCACCTCCTGGGCAGACTGAACGGCCACGGCGACACGATTCGCGCGCGCAAGCCCGAACCCTTCGCCGATGAGACGGCGGGCGATTTCGAGATCGGGGAAGCGCTCGGCGTTGAGCGCGATTCACCCTCCCCCGCTGCGGACAACGACGGTGGCCGTGCAGCCAGGTTGACGCCCGTTTCGCGGCCCGCAGAGCTCCCCCTCACTGCCGAAGCAATCGATCCACCCGAGGAGCGGGGCGCCAGCGCGTCGCAAGGCGAAGACGCAAAGGCGATGACTGCGGCGCGGAAAAACGCCGCCGATCCGGGCGCCGATGAGCGCGGCGATCGCCGGCGCAATGGCGAGTCCGACCCGGCCGCTCCCATGAAGCGCATCAGCCCCGACTTTGACGCTTTGGCTTCGCCGGAAGGCGGGATTCGCGAGCTCCACAGCAGGCGAGAAGACCGCGTCGACAAGCCTCGGAACGGGCCGGCAGCCAGGGGCGAGGAAGCAGCGCAGCCGCTGCCACGGCATCGTTCCGAAGCGGCCACCGGGCGAGAGACAGAGCCTGAAGCGGCCCCGGATTCGCCGGATACGCCCCGCGCCGTGCCGCATCACCTGGACGGCGTTATCGGCACGGAGCCTCGCGGGCCGCTGATCACGCGACCAGCGGCCGAGGATCGTATCGCGTCGCAGCATCGACCCGCACGGCCCGAGACTCGTTCCGACGAGCACGAATCCGAAATCCGGCAGGAGCCGCCGGCACCGCTGCGTATCGAGATCGGTCGCGTCGAGATTCATGCGCCCGGCAGCGCGGCGCCCGTGTCACCGCAGCGCAGCAGGTCCGCCCGTCGCTCCGCCGCCATTGACCTCGACCGCTATCTCGCGGACCGGAGCGGGAAGTCGTGAGCAGCGTCCTCGCCCTCGCCGGAGTGACCGCGGTCCTGCAGGACATGATCGGCAACCGCCTCGCCGCCGAGCCGCTGGCCACGGCCCTGGGCACGGTCCAGGTCACGGCGCTGCCTCCCGACCGCGTCGAGCTCACCGAGAGCGCCGACCCGATGCAGGTCAACGCCTTTCTGCACCAGGTCACACCAAACCCGGGCTGGGCGAATCTTCACGCGCCCGAGCGCAGTTCCTCGGGGGCGCGGATCTCCGCGCCGCCGCTGGTCCTCGACCTGCACTACCTCATCACCGTGTACGCCGCTTCACCGCTGCGCTCGGAAATGCTGCTGGCGGCGGTGGCACAGACCTTTGCCGAGACGCCCGTGCCCGATCGCGCGACGATTGTCGCTGCGATCAACCCGACGGTGCCGCCCTCGGGCTTCCCTCCCGGGCTCGCCGACTGCGGCCTCGAGGACCAGTTCGAACACCTGCGCATTACCCCGCAGGCGATGTCGGGTGAAGAAGTCTCGAAACTGTGGAGCGCGCTGCAGGCACGCTACCGGCCCACCCTCGGCTTTCGCGTGACCACGGTGATCATCGACAGCGAGGCGCGGGCCAGCGCGCCGCTGCCCGCCATGCGCGCGGGGATACGCGCCACCCCGCTGCGCCGTCCGGAGATCGCGCGCATCGAGGCGACGTCGGGCCCGCGGGATCCGATCATCGCAGGCTCCACGGTGCTGATCCACGGCACGCAGCTGGCGTCGCCCAAGCTGCGGCTGACCGTGGGCGATGTGGACATGAGCGCGGCGATCAGCGACGTCGCCGAGCATCGCCTGCGCTTCGACCTGCCCAGCCCCGGTTCGCTGCGCGCCGGTGCCCATACGGTCAGCGTCGGCCATCTCAGCGAAGTCGGTCAGCCGCCGACGCTGCGCGAGACCAGCGTCTCCAATCCCGCGGTTATGGTGCTGCGCCCGCAGGTCAGCGGCACATTCGCAGAGACCGCGTCGCAGCTCGTCGACGGCGTGAGCCTGCGCAGCGGCAACCTGACCCTGAATCTCGTGCCTGAAGTGGAGCCATCGCAGCGCGTGACCGCTGTGCTCAACGCCAGCGACGGCTCGGGCCGCAGCTACAGCTTCACCGCGCCCTCGGGGAACGGCATCGCCGCTCCCGCGACAAGCAGCGGCAGCGTGGTACTGCCGATTACCGATGTCGCCGCGGGCAGCTACTTTCTTCGCGCACAGGTCGATGCCGGCGAGAGCGTGCTCGCACAGAACGCCGACGGCAGCTTCACGGGGCCGCTGCTGAGCGTATGAAGGATCCGGTTTTCATCGCCCCCGACCGCTTTGCCACGCTGCGAAGCGCGGCCGCTGCCGCCCGCCGACGCCTGCTCGGCGAAACGTTGGAGATCCCGGAGCATCCGCGCCTCACCACTCTTGTCGCGCGCCTTGGCCTGAGCGCCTTCGAGCGCGACCTGCTGTTACTCGCCGCCGGTATCGAGGTTGATGAAGTACTGGTTCCGACGCTGCGCGAGGCGGATCCGGAAGGCCCGGCAGAGCTGTCCTTTGCCCTCCCCCTGGCGAGGCTGCCCGAGGCGCACTGGAGCGCCCTGTCGCCGGACCGCCCGCTGCGCTACTGGGGCCTGATCGAGCTTGCCGCGACGCGCCCGCTGGCCCGCGCCGCCATCACCATCGACGAACGCATCCTGCACCATCTCGTAGGACTCGACCCGCTCGATGCCCGCCTGCGTCCTTTCCTCGAGCCGCTGCCGGCGCCAGCCTGGGTGCCCGACAGTGTGCAGCGCCTGGCGGAGATCGCAGCCGCGGCGATGTCCGCGACACCGCCGCGCATCGTCGCCGTTGAGGCCGATGATCCGCGTGACATCCGCCGCCTCGCGGCCTACGCGGCACGCCTCGCGGAGACCGCGCCCTGGCGCCTGCGCTGCGGCGAACTGCCCGCGGCGCCGGAGGAGCGCATCAACCTGGCGCGCCTGTGGCAGCGCGAAACGCTGCTCACGGGGCGTGCACTGCTGATCGAGGAGGCGACAGCCGCCTGCGCGACGATCGCCGAGGCCGCCGCGCAGCTGGTGGTCGGCGGCAACCATCCCGACCTCGGTGGCGCACGGGCGAGGGAGAAGCTGCGCCTGCCACACCTCGAGCGCAATGAGCAGGACGCGGTGTGGCGCGCGCGCCTCGGCGCCGAAGGTGCCCGCCTGAACGGGGCCCTGGACCGGGTAACGGCCCATTTCACCCTTGGCCTTGCCGATACGGAAGAAGCCGCCGATACAGCGCGGCGCGGCGCGGGCGGCGAGGGCCTCAGCGAGGGCGCGCTCTGGGACGCGGCGCGGTCCGTATCGCGGCCGCGCCTCGGCGACCTGGCCACACCCATGACCGCGCCCGCGCGCTGGTCCGATCTCGTCCTGCCCGAGCGTGAAATGGCCACGCTGCGCGCCATTGCGGCGCAGGTTCGCCAGCGCCGGCGCGTCTACGACGACTGGGGTTTTGCCCGCGAGGGCGCGCGTGGTCGCGGCGTCAGCGTGCTGTTCTCGGGCCCTTCGGGTACGGGCAAGACCCTGGCCGCCGAGGTCCTCGCCGAGGAGCTGCGCCTCGACCTCTATCGCATCGACCTGTCGCAGGTGGTCAACAAGTACATCGGCGAGACCGAGAAGAATCTCGCCGCCGTATTCGATGCGGCTGAGGATGGCGGCGCCATCCTGCTCTTCGACGAGGCCGATGCACTCTTCGGCAAGCGTTCAGAGGTACGCGACAGCCACGACCGCTACGCCAATGTCGAGGTGGCCTACCTGCTTCAGCGCATGGAGGACTACCGCGGCCTCGCGATCCTGACGACGAACTTCCGCTCCGCGCTCGACAAGGCCTTCACCCGTCGCCTTCGCTTCATCGTCGACTTTCCCTTTCCCACCTACGAGGAACGACTGGCGATCTGGCGCGGCGTGTTTCCCGCCGACGCGGATACGGAGGGCATCGAACCGGAACGCCTGGCGCAGCTCGGCGTCACCGGTGGCGCAATCCGCAACATCGCGCTCAACGCCGCCTTTCTCGCCGCAGAGGAAGGCCGGCCGATCGGCATGGCACACCTCGGGCGCGCGGCGGAGAGCGAGTGCGCCAAACTGGAGAAGAAAATCGCCAGCGGTGAAACACGGGGCTGGGTATGAGCCGCCCCGTGGAAGTGCACATCGGTGAGCTTCAGCTCCACGGATTCTCGCGCCTCGAGGCGCGCCGCGTCGAAGACGCCTTCCGTCGGGAACTGGCGACCCTGGACGGCGGCGGTCTCGAGCAGGCGCGACCGCAGGATTGCCTGCGGTGCAGCCTCGAGCCCGGCGATCGCAGCCCCGAAGCCATTGGCAGCGCCGCCGCGCGCCGGCTGGCGGAGGGGCTGCGCCGATGACGCGCCATGAACGGCAGCTCGACGCAGCACCGCAAAGCGACGAGCGGTCCACTGCTTCGCGCCCGAGTCCACAGATGGGCGGGGCTCTGGGCCTTGCGCTGCTGCCCGCGGCGCGGCGCGCGCTCGATGAGCTCGCCGCGCCCATGGGCCTCGAGGCGCGGCCCGAGCTGCTGCGCTTCGAGCGCACGGGTTTCCATCGCGCCAACGCGGCGGGCCGGGTGGAGGGCGGGCGGGTAATCCTGCACCCCGAGCGTTTCGATGCGCGCCTGCCCGCCGGCCGCGCGCTCCTCGCCCACGAACTGGCTCACCTGTTCCAGCAGCGCCTGCCGGCGATCAATCGCGACACGAGCGTCGCTGCCGAGGCAGAGGCGCGGGCGATCGCCGCGCGCGTTCGCGAGGGTCGCAGCTTCGCACGACCCGCGATACCGCTCGCCGCGAAGCGCGTGCTCTTCGATCAGTCGCCGACGCTGAACCGCCTGGTTGGCGATCGCTACAGCGGAGAGATACAGCGCATCCAGCGCCTCTTGCGCGGCTGGCTGGGCTTTCTCTGGGTCACAGACGGCGACGTGCGCGAGATCTTCTCGATGGTCGAGGAGCTCGACTTTGCAAGCACGCAGGCGGTGTTCGCCGCGCTTACGGAGGACGAACGCGCGACGCTGATGGACAACGTGTCGCCGGGGCATTTCGGTCGCTTCCGCCGCTCGATCCTCGCCGCCTTCAGCGAGACGGGCAGGAGCACGCTGGCGCGACAGAACGAAGACCTGTTCGCGGGCATGAGCTTCTCCGGCCTCGACCGCGACGAACTGCTCGCCGTTCATCACATTCTCACCAGCGGCTTCCCGAGCAGCGCCCTCGACCGCCTTCGCGAACGCGAGGGTCAGGGGCGCTACGTGCGCCGGATCGTCGACGCCGAGGGCGGCATCGCCGCGCTCGCAGGCCTCGACGGTGAAAGCTTCGAGGTCTATCGCAATCGCCGTTCGCGGCGAGCCATAGAGCGCCTTGAGGGCGAAAACAGGCGACGGGCAGCAGCTGTAACAGCGGCCACGCAGGACAACGCGCAAACGATCGGGATTCTGCGCGATCTGCTCGAAGACCCCAACGATGATGATCGCCTTGAAGCCCTGGACAGGCTCAGCAGCTTTCTCGATCGAAGGCAGCAGTTCGAGGGGATCGTGTTCAGCCTGCAGGCGCCGTCAGAAATGGACGGCGCCCTCGACCGCCTCCTTGACGACTTCCCCCGACGCGAGCTGCTGGCGGCATCCGGCGAGGGCGCAGCGGGGTCAAGGGGGCCGCGCCACCGTCGCATCGAAACGCTGCTGCGCGTCGCCGAGCTGCGCCCTGCGTGGAAGAACACGCGTCTCGCCGAGAGCCTGCTGAGCTCGAATTTCTTCAATCTTCTCACCAGCTCGGAAGCCTTCATGGCCTTTCAGCTGCTGCGGGCGTTGCCACCGCAGGTGCGCGCGGGCTTCCTCGAGGAAGACGAAGAGCGTGCGGCCCGCCTGTACAGCGCCATGTCGCAGTCGATGCGCGAACAGCAGGACCTGAACTTTTATCGCGGCGGCGAGGGGCGCCTCGATCTCGCCTCGATCCAGAGCCAGCTCCTCGACGACGCGCTGTGGGATATCGCCGAGATCGGGCGCCTAAGCGGCCTGATGCGCATGGCCGGGGCCGCGGGCGAAGCCGAGTGGCTGTTCTCACGCTCGCGCGAGGTGGCCGCAGCGCAGCCCTCGCGCTACGAGAATCCCGACTTCCAGGCGCGCGTGGTCGAGCCTTTCATGCTCTACGGATCGCGCGACGCCGAGGGCCAGCCTCGCCTCGCCTGGGAGCCGTCCTATGGCGACTGGGCCGTGGAGAATATCTGGCAGGCGATCGGAGCCAGCTTCGAGAGCATCGGCGACGTTTTCCAGCTGCTCGGCGACAGCCGCAGCGGTGGCCAGCTCGTTGGCAATGCCCTCTTTGGTCAGTCGATCGGCGGCGAGGGCATCAGCGCGGCTGCCTTTCAGGATCTGCTCGGCGGCTCCTTCATGGGCATACGCTTCGTTGCCCCCGAGGACCGGATCGAGAACGCGGAGCTCGCCCGCGAGATTCGCGAGGCCGACGAGGCCGATCGCGGCGTCAACTACATCGATCGCGCCTACTGGGATACAGGCCGTGGTGCGCTGGAGCTCAGTGCCCGGGATCTGGCCATCGCCGCGATCCGCTATCCCATCGGCGACCTGCTGGTGTCGGCCGGGCGCGGACGAATACGCGGCCTCGAACTCAGCCTCGCCTACGCGCCGGAGCGCTCCGCCGGCGCCGCCACCAACCTGTCCATCGGCATCGCCGAGCTTTCGCTCGATGACCTGCTGCTGGTTTTCCACGACAGCATGGTGGCGATCAATCGCCTCTCCATCACGGACTTTTCCGTCGCCCTTGGCCGCGACGCGATCGGCGGCGAGCGCGCGCAGGCCCGAACCGGCGTCGATCCGATCACGCTCAATCCGATCACACCGATCCTGCGCCTGATCGGGCTTTCAGGGCATATCGAAGACTCCACCGGCGAGATGGTCGCCGCCCTGACGCGGCCCGCCGAGGCCTCGCCGCTGCGAGTGAGCGTCAATCAGCTCACGCTGCACGGCCTCCAGACCAGCTCCGGCCAGTACTTTGAGACCGTGGCGCTGTACAACACGGAGATCGGGGTCGCCGGCAACCTCGACGACTACCTGCTGATTCTCGCCGACAGCATCCGCGCCAATGAGCGCCAGCGAGCGCGTCTCATCGCCGTAATGGCAGCGCTGCCGACCGTCGTCGACCGGACTACGATGGAGCGGCGCAGCGCGCAGCTCGCCGCGCGCATCAGCGCTCTCGAGAGCCTCGACAGTGAGCTCCGCGCGGCGCAGGAAACGGTCGCCGATCTGGAACCGCGCCGCGACGCCCTCGGCGAGAGCGAGGCGCAGCGACTTCGCCTCGCCAGCGACATCCTCGCGCCCTATCGCGAGGGCGGCATCACCTTCGACGCCGGGCGCATACGCGTCGCCGGTGCGGAGGGACGCCTGTCGCTGGCAAACCTTAATCTTAGCGATGTGCACGGCCACGGCGGTGGCGCGCCGGGTCTGCTGGCTTTTCTTACCGACAGCGAGGCGATGAACCGCATCGCGCAGGGCCCCGCCCATGATCCGCCGCTGCGCCGAGGCGGCGAGCGAGGTCGCGCCGAGTTCACCCTTGAGCTCGGCGACATCGCGATCGATGAACTGAGTCTGGGAGCGGGTATCCCGTCGCTCGAAGACGCCGAAGCAGATCTGGAGCGCGCGCGGGCAGCGCACAGGGAGCGCAGCTGGGACCCGCAGCTAGCGGCAGCTTTCGAACGGGCGAAAGCTCGTCGCGACGCGGTGGAGGAATATCGCGCGCTCGCCGCTGTCGGAGCGGCCTATCTGAGTCCGGCAGAGGTCGAGCAGATGCAGCGCCTGCACACGCAGCTGCTCGCCGAGGAGGCGCTGTACGTGCATCACCTCGAGGCCCGTGGTACGCGCGTTGGCTTCGATGCGGGCCGCGGCGCGGTGAGCCTCGGCGCCGACTACTTTCATGCCAGTGGCCGCGAAGGCGCGAGCGGTCGCGATGCGGCGGCGATCCGCGCCGGTGATGTCAGCATCGGCAGCGCCTCGGGCAGCAACATCGATCTCCTCGTCGGGGTTGGCGGCGGCCTGCATGGCTTCGAGAATCTCCGCGAGCGTCTGTCGCGCCTCGGGATTCGCGGCGACTCGCTGACCCTCGATGAAGTGAATCACGCCTCGAGCGCCACCTCGGTGCAGCGCGTCGAGGCCGAGACCTTCGACTTCGATCTGCAGGTCCGGGACTGGACGCTCGATGCGCGTGCCGCGCGTATCCACGCCGGTGCTTTCAGCCAGCGAATCACCCGGCGCGGTCTCGACACCGAGATTCAGGGCCTCGAAAACCGTGGAGCAATGCGCACAGAATCGGAAGACGCGCTGCTTGCAGCGCTGCGCGAAACGCGAGCCACGCTGGATGGATTCGAAGCGCTGTTCACGGAGCTGGGCGCAGCGATAGATGACGCGCGCAGCGCGGACGATGAAGGCCGCCTGCGGATGCTCGAAGGACAGCGCCGCGATGCCTACGGGATCTTCCGCGACTGGGAGCGTCGCGTCGGCGCGCGCATGCTCACGATCGTGAGCCTTGACGCTCGTATCAGCGCCGATGAAAACCTGGCGGCGACGCGCTTCGATCTGAGCCAGTCGCTCGAAGGCGGCATCGCCATTCAGGGCCGCGGGCGCAGTGAAAACACGGGGCGTACGGACCGGATCTTCGCCAGCGCCACGCTTGACGATGCACGCTACGACAACATTCAGGCGGGGCACATCGCCGTCGGAGAGGCGGCGGGACGGCTGAGCTACGGACGCCGCCGCATCAGCTTCGACAACCTCGCCATCGTCAGCCTCGCGGTCAGTCAGTTCCACATGACCAGCCGGGGCAGCGTCGAGGTCGACGAGGGCGGCGGCACGGCGATCACCCAGATCTTCTCCGACGGCACGTCCACGCTGAGCGGGATCCGCATCAGCGGCAGCCTCGATTTCGATCCCGTGGAGGGCGGCGATCGCGAGTACCGCCTCGCGCAGGTGCATATCCCCGAGCTTGCTATCCGCCAGCTCAGCGCCGACGGGCTCGGCTATTTCCGCCATCATCGCCCGCCGCGCGACGGCGAGCGCCACCCTGAGGTGAACTACGGTCGCAGCGAGTACCGGGTCGAGAGCGGAGTCCTGCGCGGCCTGCAGATCCGGGACCTCGATGCCGAGCTGCCCGCCAATGAAGACGCGCACCCGCGACTGAGCGCAGACCTTGCGGCGGAGGGCCTCGATCAGCTGCAGATCTCGGCGTTCATCGACAACACGCTGAACGACAGCAGCGTGCGGCTGTCCTCGTCAGCGATCCACCTGCACATGGAAAGCGAGGAAGGGGTAACGCGTCTGAGCGGAATCGACCTGCCTTCGTTGACGCTGCACCGCTGCCACTTCCGCGCGCCGGGAGGCCGCGCGCTGCGCGCCTCCCAGCCCGTGCACTTCCATGGCATCAGCGCCGATGCGGCGATCGATAGCACGGACTCCCGCAATAGCGTCATCACCCTGAACTCGCTGCATGTCGCCCGCGTCACCGGCTCCGAGCTAAGCGCCGAGTGGCCGCCCTACACCGTGAGCATCCGCCAGGACGAAAGACTCGAAAGCGAGGCGAGGCTCTACGGTCGCGAGCCCGAAGCGCCGCTGACGATCGCCAATCTCGACATCACCGGCCTGCGCTGGAGCTCGCGCGACGGCGTCGGGCCCGCAGGCGCTCGCGGCGCCGCAAACATCGACGTCGAGCGCGTTCACGCCGCCCTCAATGCCATGAACGAGGACGAGACGATGAATCTCGACAGCGTGATCGACGCCGGGAACATCGACTTCGACTTTCTGCGCGATGGTACGCAGCGCGTCGAGATCGACGACATCGATGCGAGCTTCCGCGGCCAGGCTGCCGAGGGCATCACCGTGGATACGCAGCTGAATGACATCGCAACGGGCGAGATCCGCATCGACGGTCGCCGCATCAGCGTGCCGAATCTCAGCATCCCGACCCTGAACCTCGAACACCTCGACTACGACAGCGACACGATGCGGCTGCGGATTCCCGAGTACAACGGCCGCGCGACGCTCACGGGCACCACCGCAGCGCTCGAGATCACCACGGCGCCGGAGGACTCGCAGGCCCCCTTCGAACGGCTCGCGATCACCGAATTGCTTGTCCCCAATATCACCCTGCGCGGTGTGACCGTCACGCTGAAGGATCTCATCCCCAACGAGGAAGGATCGGACGAGCTCGAGATCACCATCGACCCCCTGCACGGCGCGTCGATTACCAACCTCCGGGTGACACCGCGCCCCGGCGAGCCGGCCTTCACGATTGTGCCCGACCCCAGCGGTCGCGACCCGAGCGATATCAACGGCCGGGTGCATCTCGAGAGCTTCAACGCGATCGAGATAGGTGCCGAGGTCGAAAACCTCCTGAGTGCCGAAGCGAAGCTTGACGCGACGGCGCTCGACTTCGATTTTCTCGGCTCCGGTGCTACGAGCTTTTCGCTGCAGCAGCTTCGCCTGCGCGAGCTGTCGGGCAATTACGGCGACCATCACTTCAACGTCAGCAGCGGACGGAGCGGCAGCTCCACACAATCGACAGCACCGGAAATCACGCTCAATGGCCTCGCGCAAGCGGCCGACGGGTCCGTCACCCTCGACAGCGCAGCGCTCTCGGGCCTCGTTTACAAACGCCATGACCTCGGAGTCAGCGTCGATGTGATGGCGGCCGAACTGCCGGCGCGGGGGCGCGGCCCGGCCCTGACCTACGGCAGCGACGGCACGCTCGAAATACCCGAAGCCGTGATCCGCAGCGCGAAGTTCCACGTTGACGATCTGTCAGCTATGGGCGGCGGTTCCGGCGAGCCGTCGATGCTCGAGCACATGGATTTTCTCGATGCGCTTTCGGGATCGGTGACGGCAACCATCGGCATCCCCTATGCGCCGGACGACACGATCAGCTTTGAGGTCAGCAACGGCGAAATCAGCCTCGAGGCGATCGAGGACACGCTGTGGTCGGACCTCGGCGTCGACTTCGACTTCGACGAGGAAAGCGACCGCCTGGTCCTGAACATCGATTACGGAAACGCGATTGGCCTGATACCGGCGATGATTCCGCAGCTGAACTATGAAGCGGTGGCGTTCGACCTGTCCGGAGACACCACGGACGACGAGGAACGCAGAAACGACGCCCGTCGCGACCGCGCGCGCCTGTCCACGCTGGCAACGCGCATCGAAGACGGCGACAGCAGCGGCGATCCGCCGATCTCGATCTACGACATCCATGCGGCACTCAATCTCGACAGCACGCGCGTGGATCTGCGCGGCATCGGCGGACTGCTGGTCAGCGGCGACGGCGACGCCTCCACCTCGGATCTGACCGTGAGCGGGGCACTACGTCCGCTCGGCCAGGGGCCCTCGGCCCTCAACCTGAGTGTGGATACGCTCAACGCCGCTGTCGACCCCGCCGACCCGCTGATTTTTGCCCGCGAGGACGGCAGCAGCCTCACCGTCGACAGCGCCGAGCTGGAGATCAGCGACATCGTCGACACGCGCATCGATTTCAAGGGTTTGACGACGCCGGGCGAACTGAACGGCCGCATCCGCGAAGCGCGGATCAGGAATGTCCGCGTGACCCGAAGCAGCCGCGAGGAGGACGAGCCGTGAATCCCACCGCCGTTTCCGCAGGTGCATCGCGCAGCACCGCGCCCGACCCCATGCCGAGCAACGCGGCGCAGATCGAGCGCCTGCGCGCCGAGCGTGAAGCCGCGAGCGGTCTGCGCGATCGGCCGCGGGCAGGAACCCCCCACCGCCTGCGCGACGATCGCCGCCTTTCAGGCTTCGGCATGCCGCTCCCAGCCGCGCTGCGGGATCAGGCCGAGATGCGGCTCGGCGTGGACCTCTCGCGCGTGCGCCTGCATTCCGATGCCGAGGCCGACGCGCAGCGCGCCGAACACAAGGCCCGCGCCTTCACCCGCGGCAGTCAGATCGCCATCGGCTCGAAGGACCTGTGCGCCGCAGACCGCGACGCCGCACAGCTCCTCGACCACGAGCTCGGCCACGCGGCGCAGCAGGCGCAGGCGGGCAGCGCGCCGATCCTGCAGCGCGAGGGCGAGGACGATCTCGGCATCGGTAGGAGCCCGCCCGAGGCCATCTACGAGGTCGACGAGGGCATCGGAAACGAGGATCGCCACGCACTCTTTGAACAGGACAGCGCGGAACTCAGCCCCACGGCGCAGGCGGCGCTGACCGCGGCGGCACGCGGCTATCCGCCCGGGATCCTGGTCACAATCCACGGCTACGCCAGCCTCGAGGGCAGCGACAGCTACAACCTCAATCTCTCGGCACATCGCGCCGTGGCGATCCGCAACCACCTGCGCACGGTGATGGCCCAGGACACGGAGTTTCAGCTCGTCGCCCACGGCGAGACCGATCACTTCGGCGAGGCCGGCGACAACCGCCGTGGCGGCGTCGACTTCCTTGACATGCAGCTACCGGATCCGGCGACGCTGAAGCTGCCCCCGCTGGGCGTGCAGCCGCCGGGTTTCCGCCTCGCCCAGCCCTGGGGATTGCAGCTGACGCCGCCGAGCGTGTCGCCGATCCCCGACCCCGATGCGGCGCCGAATATCTCGCTGCCCTTCCTCGGAGCCATCGATGCGAATTCGCCGCTGCTCGATGAGCCCGCCCTCGGCCCGCGACGCCCTCAGCCCGACCCGCTGTTCCTGAGGCCAGCACCGAGCCTGTTTACGCAGGAGTTCGATTTCGGCGCCAGCGCCGGGGAGTTTGCCGCCCGCGGACGCCCGCTCACCACCGGTGATGCCGCTGCGCTGGTGGCGCACTACGAGTTCTGGCGCCTGCGTTTCTTCCAGTGGGGCCTGTCGCCCGAGCGCGCCTCAGCGGCGGCGCAGATGGGTACGGATCTCGCCGCGGCGACGCAGGCCAGCCTCGAGGCACCGTACCGGCACGAGGCCTTTGATCGCCGCTTCGGCACCGAGCCCCCGCCTACGCTGACGATCCTCAACGAGGACCGCATGCGCTGGCTGTTCAACAAGCTGTCTCAGGGAGACGACTGATGGCCGGTTTCAACCGCTCACCGCGCCTGCTCAAGGCAGGACTCGTGCTGATGAACCGCGACACCGAGGCGATCGAGCGCAGCATTGTGCTGCAGTACAACCCGGACAGCCTGTCGCGCAGCCTGTCCGCGCGCGGAGCCGGTGACGACGGCGACCCCCTCGAAGCCAATCGCCTCTCGGGCCCGCCGGTAGAGACGATCAGCCTCGAGGCGGTCTTTGACGCCACCGACGGTCTCGCGGAGGGCGACGACAGCGCCGCCGAGTTCGGCATCGGTGCAGATCTCGCCGCGCTCGAGAGCGTGCTCTATCCAAGCTCGCAGCAGCTGCGCGACCAGGACGCACTGGCGAGCCGGGGGAGTATCGAGATTCTGCCGGCGACGACGCCCCTGGTGCTGTTTGTGTGGGGCCGGCGACGGATTCTGCCCGTGCGCATCACCGACCTGTCGATCACGGAAGAAGCCTTCGACACGCAGCTCAACCCGATCCGCGCGCGCATCTCCCTCAGCCTGCGTGTGCTTACGGTCAACGATCTCGCCTTCGGCTCTGTCGGCGGTGCACTGAGCCTGCTTCATCACCAGCTCAAGGAGAGACTGACAGAGCGCAGCACGGGCCGCGGGCTCGCGGCGCTCGGTATTGACGAGGTGATCGGATGACCGACGGCAAATTCGGCAAGACCAGCCGCTACCTGAACACGCCCGTCGCCACGCGCGAGACCGCCGACGGGGTGCAGCTTCGCTACCTGCGGCGGCGATTTCTGCCGCAGCCCGAAGCGCTTCCCCTGGGCTACCACACCGTGGTGCAGGACGACCGCCTCGACCGCATCGCGGCGGGCAGCCTCGGTGATCCGCAGCTGTGGTGGCGCATCGCCGACAGCAACCTCGCCCTCGATCCCGATGAGCTGACACGCGATCTCGGACGCAGCCTGACGATCGCCATCGAGGATGAACCCCCGATACCCGACGATGAGGGCGGACAGCCAACATGATCGAAGGCGTCACGCTGCAGCTGCTGATGGGCCCCGTATCCGCCGATCCCGTGCCGCGGGAAATTGCCGAGGCGCTGGTCGATGTCCAGGTCACGCAGAACGATCGCGGTGCCAGCGGTTTCCAGCTCAGCTTCCACGCGGGCCGCGACACGCCCGTGGTGCGCGACTACCTGTCCGGTGGCTTCTTCGATCCGCCCCGGCGCGTGATCCTCGTCGTGTCGATGAACGGCGAACGCCGCACGCTGATGGACGGCGTGATCACGCGCCAGGACATGTCCGCCTCCTCCGAAGCGGGCGCCAGCATGCTGACCATCACCGGATCCGACCTGTCGGAGATGATGGACCGCATCGACCTCTCGGGCATCCCCCTGCCCATGCCGCCCGCGGCGCGCGTCGCCGTGCTCCTCGCCAAGTACGCCATGTACGGCGTGGTACCCAAGGTCATTCCCTCGGTGCTGATCGCGCAGCCCAACCCCCTTGAGCGCATGCCCAAGCAGCGCGGCACCGATCTCGCCTACATTCGCCGTCTCGCCAGCCAGGTCGGCTACGTGTTCTACATGGAACCGGGTCTCACGCCGGGGCAGACCTTTGCCTACTGGGGTCCGCCGGTGAAGGTCGGTGAGCTGCAGCGCGCGCTAAGCGTCAATTTCGATGGCGCCAGCAATGTCGATGCGCTCAATCTTTCCTACGACGGTATGCAGAAAACGATCTTCGCCTTCTACATCCAGGAGGCGAACACGCGCGTGCCGATCCCCGTGCCCGTGCCCGATGTCGGCCTGCTCAACCCGCCGCTGGGGCCCGAGATGCCGACGCCACTTACCTTCACCAATCTCGGGAATCTGGCCCCGCGCGGTGAAGAGATGAGCACCGCGAAGTTCGACGTCATGTCGGCGGCGATGCGCGGCCTCGCCCGCGCCAGCGAACGCGCCGACGTGATCTCGGGCTCGGGATCGCTCGACGTGGCCCGCTACGGCTCGATTCTGGCACCGCGCAAGCTCGTCGGCGTGCGTGGAACGGGCGGGCGCTACGACGGCGCCTATTACGTCAAGTCCGTGAGCTCGACGCTGCGCCGCGGCAGCTTCCGGCAGAACTTCCAGCTCACGCGGAACGCGTTCGGTTCCTACACACAGGAGATCCCAGCATGAGCGAAGGCGAAGAGCGTCGCTTCTACGGCAAGTATCGAGGCACGGTCATCAACAACATCGATCCGCTGCAGAAGGGCAGGCTTCTGCTGCAGGTCCCGGACGTCGACAGCCTGCTGCCGACCACCTGGGCGCTGCCATGCCTGCCGTTCACCGGTCGCCAGATGGGCATGTGGGCGCTGCCGCAGATCGGCGCGGGCGTGTGGGTCGAGTTCGAGCAGGGCGACCCCGACTACCCCATATGGACCGGTGGCTGGTACGCCAACGCCGGCGAGGTGCCCGCCCTCGCCCTGGCCGCGCTCCCCACCTCGCCCAACGTGGTGCTGCAGACGCAGGGCCAGACCACGCTCATGCTCTCCGATACGCCAGGCGCGACGGGCGGCATCCTGCTCAAGACCATGACCGGCGCGCTGATCTCGATCAGCGACGTCGGCATCACGCTTTCCAACGGCAAGGGCGCCATGATCACGCTCACCGGACCCACGGTCACCGTCAACGGCGGTGCCCTTGTCATCACATGAGCATCACATGAGCGTCACATGAGCGTCACATGAACGCGACATGAACGTGACATGAGCGCGAATTGAGGAGATTACAGGATGCCAGGACCCGTTTATCACGTCGGCGCCACGGCCATCTGCCCCCACGGTGGCCAGGTGACCACGATCTCGAGCAACGCTCGCGTGCTGGTTGCGGGCATGCCCGCAGCAACGATGGCCGACGTGTCCACCGTCGCCGGCTGTGCCTTTCAGCTACCCGGACCTACGCCCAGTCCCTGCCTCACGGTACGCTGGCTGGTTCCAGCGACGCGCGTCACCGTGATGGGGCAGCCTGTGCTGCTGCAGACCTCGGCCAACCTGTGCCAGAGCCCGGCACAGGCACCGCAGGGTCCCGCCAGCGTGACCGTCAATCAGACCCGGGTGGTGGCGACATGAGCGATGTGGCCTTTCCCTTCGCCATCGGGCCCGATGGCGGGACCGCCGGCGCCGACCCACGCCGCCACCTGCGCGACCTCATCGTGCAGGTGCTGCTGACCTCACCGGGCGAGCGCGTCATGCGCCCGAACTTCGGGGCCGGCATCGGCGCGCTGGTCTTCGAGCCTATGGGTGATGCCATCGCCGCTACGCTCGAACAGTCCGCCCACGCTGCCCTGCAGCGCGAACTCGGCAGCCGGGTCACAATTCTCGGAGTCAGCGCGCGGCCAGGGGAGGGCCGGCTGACCGTGAGCGTGAGCTACAGCGCCGGAAACAGCGCTGCCGAAGTCATCGAGGTGGAGATCCCCGCATGACCCGCAGCACGCCGACGGCAGTACAGCACCGCGCCGAGCGCATCCGCGCCGTACGCGAGGCCGAAACGGTGAACGGAATTGATCACGTCGAGGTTGTGTCGCCCGATCAGCGCACCCTCGATCTGGTCTTCGTGCATCCGCTGCCCGGCGAAACCGGCGCCCTGCCCGCGGCGATGAACCCGCTCACGAGCGAGCAGATCGAGATCAGCGGCGGCGTTCGCGTGAGCGGCATCCGCGCGGTCTCGCTCGCGGTCAGCGGTCGCAGACTGCGCGTTGAACTGGACCGCGCCGGTGATTTCTCGATCTACCAGCTGGCGCTGATCGCGGCGCCGGGAAGCACGGAACCGCCGGCGGGCGTGGACCCGGTGCTGGCCTGCATCGAGGTGAATTTCAAGGTTTCCTGTCCGTCGCAGCAGGACTGCATCGCAGCGCCCGTCGAAAGGGAACCCGCTACCCCCCTGCCCATCGATTACCTCGCCAAGGACTGGTCAAGCTTCCGCCGGGTCATGCTCGATCGCATGGCCGAGACAGCGCCGGCCTGGGCGGAGCGCTCGAGCGCCGACGCCATGGTGGCCACCGTCGAGGCGCTGGCCTGGGCCGCCGACCGGCTCAGCTACATGCAGGACGCGGTGGCAACGGAGGCCTACCTCGGCAGCGCACGGCGCCGCGTCTCCCTGCGCCGTCACGCCCAGCTTCTCGACTATGCCGTTCATGAAGGCTGCAATGCCCGCAGCTGGATCGCCTTCGAGGTGGATGCCGCCTCCGCCGCCGATGGCAGCACGCTGCCTCGGGGAACGCAGCTTGCGGCGCTCGGCAGCGCGGCGCCGACGCAGATCTCCCCCGATGAGGCGCCTCGCCGCCTGGCCGCGGGGACCGTGTTCGAAACGCTTCAGGAGCTCAGGCTCGAAGCGGCGCGCAGTACGATCGCGCTTTACTCCTGGTCCGGCGCCATCGATTGCCTGCGTGAGGGCGCCACCGCCGCCACGCTCGAACGCAGCCCGGGGCTGACACTGGCGCCCGGCGACGTGGTAATCATCGAACAGTCGGCGGATCCGGAAACGGGCCTTGCCGCTGACCGCGACGTGGCACGACGCGCGGCCGTGCGCCTCACCACGGTCATTGCCGACACGGACCCTCTGAACGGCAGCGAACTGCTATCGATCCGCTGGCGCAGCGAGGATGCGCTGCCCTTCGATCTGCCGATCGAGGCCGAGGCCCTCGTGGAGGGAACGCCGACGCTCATCGCCACGGCTCGCGTCCTCGCCAACGTGGTCCTCGCCGACCACGGGCGCAGCTTCAGCGCTGCGCCGGGCCTGAGCCCGCCCGTGCCGCTGGCCGGCCAGCGCTGGCGCCCCCGGCTCGAGCGCTCGGACGTGGTCTACGCCGAGCCCTACGACGCCGCCGCAGCCGAGGAGATGCCCGCATCGTCGCTGCTCGAGCAGGACCCGCGCCGCGCGCTCCCGGAACTGCGCCTCGACGGCAACGACGGCATCTGGCGTCCCCGGCGAAGCCTGCTCGGCGCCGATCGCTTCAGTCGTGAATTCGTTCTTGAACCGGAGCCGGGGCAGCGCCCGGGCCTGCGCTTCGGCGACGATGTGCAGGGCCGGAGTCCCGCGGTGGGCAGCGACTTCAGAGCCCACTACCGCGTCGGCGGCGGTCCCGCGGGCAACATCGGTGCGGATGCGCTCGGCAGCGTGGTCACAGCTCTCACGGGCATTCGGTCCGTGCGCAACCCACTGCCGGCGCGGGGCGGGGTCGCCCGCGAGAGCGCGGAGGAAATCCGCCGCTACGCGCCGCGCGCCTTCCGCGTACAGGACCGGGCGGTGACCGTCGCCGACTGGGTCGAGCGTGCCGAGGCCTTCCCCGAGGTCAGTCGTGCGCAGGCGCAGCTGCGCTGGACCGGCAGCTGGTACACGGTGTTCCTGACCATCGACCGGGCGGACGGTCTGCCGGTGCGCGGCGATGCCGATTTTGCCGAGCGCCTGCTCACGCACCTCGATCACTACCGCATCGCCGGCTACGACCTCGACCTTCGCGATCCGGTATTCGTGGCCCTCGATATCGAACTCCTCGTTTGCCTCGAGCCGGGCTACAGCTCCGGCGACCTGCGCACGCGTCTCCTCGATGTGTTCTCGTCGGGCTACCGCGCGGACGGCGGGCGCGGCGTCTTCCATCCGGACAACTTCAGCTTCGGCGATCCGCTTTACCTGTCGCGCCTGTATGCGGCGGCGACGGCGCTCGACGGCGTCGCCAGCGTGCAGCCGATCAGTTTCCACCCACGCGGCCGCGTCGCGGCCGGTGAGATCGCCGCTGGCGTCATCCGCGCCGGCGCCTCGGACATCCTGCGCTGCGACAGTGACCCGAACCGCCCCGAGTACGGCGCCATCAACTTCGATATCAGGGAGACGACATGAGCGAAGCGCACGAGCTTTCCTCCTGCGCCCGACGCGCCGATCTGCCGGGGCTGCGCAATCGTCCGGGCCTGAGCGAGGTCGCTTACCGAGCGGGTGTCCAGACCGAATTTCTCGAGCGCATGCTCGATGCCCTGAGCCGCGATCCGGATTTGCGCCGCCTCAGTACGCGCGCGCTCAGCGACCCTGCCATTTCCCTCATCGATGCCTGGGCCGTGGTTCTGGACATTCTCAGCTTCTACAACGAGCGCATCGCCAACGAGGGATGGCTGCGCACGGCGACGGAGCGACGCTCGATTGCCGAGCTCGCGCGGCAGGTCGGCTACCAGCTCAACCCCGGCGTCTCCGCCCACACCTGGCTGGCCTTCACCGTCGAAGGGACCCTTGACGGCAGCGAGCGCTTTCCGATGCCGCAGGGCCTCAAGGTGCAGTCGATCCCCGGCCCCGACGAGACGCCGCAGATCTTCGAAACGGAAACGGCGCTCGAGGCGCGCACGGTCTTCAATACGATCAGGCCGCTGCAGGCGCAGCGCCAGGTCCTCGGTCGTCGCAGTACTTCCGTCTGGCTGGCCGGAACCGATACGGGCCTCGAGCGCGGCGACCTCATTCTGCTGGTCGGCGCAGATCGTCTGGGCGACCCCGGTTCCGAGCGCTGGGACGTGCGCAGCGTGCACGAGCTGCGCCCCGACCCCGCCAACGCGCGCACAGAGGTCGTCTGGCTGGAAGACCTGGGACACAGCAATCCCCACGTCGAGCCGGAGGCAGATCCAGAGGTCTATGCCTTTGATGTGATCGCCAATCTCTTCGGACACAACGCGCCGGACGCGCGCACCATGCCCACGGACACGCCCGTCGCCGAGCTGATTACCGACGGTGAGTGGGACAACTTTGCCATCGCATCACCGGCGCAGCGCCGCGTCTATCTCGATGCGGTCTACGACAACATCCTGCCCGGAAGCTGGGTCATGCTCGCCCATGGCGGGCTGCGCGAGCTCTATCGCGTTGAGCAGGCGGCGGCGACCTCGCGCGCGGACTTCACCCTCGCCGCCAAGTCGACGCGCCTG
Organism: Halieaceae bacterium; assembly: GCA_036351355.1. Lineage (GTDB taxonomy): Bacteria > Pseudomonadota > Gammaproteobacteria > Pseudomonadales > Halieaceae > Congregibacter. The sequence goes on along the minus strand of JAZBOX010000148.1, from coordinate 40,274 downwards.
CGCTTCGACACCGACGAACGCCTGAGCTGGTTCAGCCTGCGCAGCACGCGCGTCTTCGCGGCGTCGCGCAGGCTTGCGCGCGCCGATGCCCCGGTGCAGACGCCGATCTGCGGCGACCTGATCGCGATCGGGAATCCGCAACTGCCCCTTGTCGAGGGGCAGCGCCTGCTACTCAGCGGGCGCCGCCTCGAGGCGGTCGCCGTTGCGCCGCGCAGCCACGTTTATCGCACCGGCGCCACCACCGCCGAAGGCGCCGCTGCGGCGCTGCTCTTCGAGCCCGATGACGGCGCGGCCGCGGTACCGCTCGCCGACCATGCGCAGCTCACGCTGCTCGGCCCGCCGCTTGCGGATGCGGCGGGAAGCGCGAGCTGGCCCGTAGCCCTCGCCGACGGCCGTCGCGGTCGCGTCGCGGCGCTGATGGGCGAAGACTTGCTGCCCCTTGCACCGCTGCCCGCCGAAGACGCCTTTGCGCCACGCGATGAGTCGCTTTACGCCAGCGAGCTGGTCACGGTAAGGCGCATCGAGCAGACGGACGCTGCGCTCCGCCTTTTCCTCACGACGCCGCTGAGTGGTGTGTACTGGCGGCCCTCGGTAGAGCTCAACGGCAACGTCGTCGCCGCCACGCACGGCGAAACCCGCTACGAGCTGACCTCGGCGCTGAGCGGACAGCGCTTCACGGAAACCCTGGGTTCGGGCGACGCCAGTCGCTCCATGCAGCGTTTCCGCCTGAGCCAGAAGCCGCTCACCTATACGCAGTCAGACGACCCCTCGGGCGGCACGAGCTCGCTCACGGTGCGCGTCGATGGAGTCGCCTGGACGGAGGTTGAAACGCTCTACGGCCAGCCTCCGGGCGCACGGGTTTACGCCACGGAGATAGCTGCCGACGGCCACCTCGTGGTGAGCTTCGGCGACGGACGCTTCGGCGCCCGCCTGCCCGGTGGCCAGGGCAACGTGACGGCGACCTACCGCGTCGGCATCGGGCTGGCGGGGCTGCTCCGCGCGCGCCAGATCAGCCTCGCCATGGATCAGCCGCTCGGCCTCAAGAGCGTGATCAACCCGCTGCCGGCGACGGGAGCGCAGGATCCGGAGCAGACCGAGGACGCGCGGCAGAACGCGCCGCTGACCGTGTTGACGCTCGATCGCGTGGTCTCGATCCGCGACTTCGAGGACTTTGCCCGCGCTTTCGCCGGCATTGCCAAGGCCCAGGCGACGGCGGTGTGGAGCGGCGAGCGCCAGCTTGTCCACATCACCGCGGTGGGCGTGGACGGGGCGGTGCTCGCCGCCGACGACACCACGCTGATCAATCTGCGAGCGGCCATCGACGGCGCGCGCCACTCCGAGCGCCCGGTGATCGTCAGCGGCCATCGCGAGCGGCGCTTCGGCCTGACGCTCCGCGTGGGCGTCGAGGACGGTCGCGAGGCGGCCTCGGTTCTGGGCGCTGCGCGCTCGGCGCTCCTGGAGCGCTACGGTCTGGAGGCGCGCGAACTCGCCCAGGGCGCCGTGCTCTCGGAGCTGATTGCCCTGGTGCAGGACGTGACCGGCGTCACCGCCGTGATCCTCACCGCCATCGACGGCGCGCCCGTGGGCACGACAACGCGCCTTCCGGCGCGCCGCGCGCGCTGGAACAACGCGCTCGGCGCCTTCGAGGCCGCCGAGCTGCTGCTCATCGACGACAAGGCCCTGCACATCGAGGAGCTGACGCCATGACCGATCTTCGCGACCGCCGCCGCGATGCGCTCTTCGAGCTGCTGCCCGCGGTCTACCGCCAGCACGACGACGCGCAGCGCGCGAGCGACGAGCAGGCGGGCCCCCTGCGGGCGCTCCTCGGGGTTCTTGCCGGCGAGGCCGGCGCCGTCGAAGACGACATCCTCGGGCTGCTCGACAACTGGTTCATCGAGACCTGCGATGAATGGGTCGTGCCCTATATCGCCGATCTTCTCGGGGTCCGGGGCCTCCAGGACATCGCCGCTCCCGGCTTTTCGCGGCGCGCGCTGGTTGCCAACACGCTGTCCCTGCGCCGCGCCAAGGGCACGCCGCGCGTCCTCGAACAGCTCGCCCAGGATGCGACGGGCTGGCGGGCGCTAGCCCGCGAGGAGTTTCCCGCGCTCAACGGCACGCAGAACGTCAACCATCTGCGGCGAACGGCGTTCAATACGCCGGACATTCGCGACAGCTCGCGCTTTCTCGATCCACGCGGACCCTTCGATACGAACTGCCATCTCGTGGACGTTCGCTCCGTGGAACTCGCTCGCGGCCGCTTCAATATCCCCAACATCTCCATCTTTTTGTGGCGTCTCCAGTCCTATCTCCTCAGCGACGCCGAACTGAGCGCGGAGCCGGGGATCAGCGGCGGCTGGCGTATCGGTGCGGTCGCCGGAGCCGACACGCCATTGTTCAATGTTCCGCGCAGTGACGCGGGCACGCAGGACCGGACTTCGCTGCGTTCCGTACCGGCGCCCCTCAGTCGTCGCCTGCTCCACGACGAACTCGAGGCGCGTCGGCGCGCGCTGGCCGGCGGGCGCCCGCTGCCGCGGCACTGGTTCGACGAGCAGGCGAGCGCCGCTGCCGATCCCGTGTTCTGCCTGAGCCTCGACGGTGTGGAAGTCGCAGCGGAGCGCATCCTGATCTGCGACCTGTCGAGCTGGCGAACGCCTCCCGACAGCATCGTCTACGAGCTGCCGCAGCCCGACGGCAGCACGCTCAGCGAAAGCCTGCCCATCGCTGCCGCCATCGACCCGGAACTCGGCCGCCTTCGCCTCGCGCCCGCCGTTGCCGACGCCGTTCCGCGGCTGACTCACAGCTACGGGTTTCCCGGTGACCTCGGCGCCGGTCCCTTCAGCCGCCGAGCCTATCTCGAAGCACCGCTCGCCGAGCGCGAGATCAGCTTCGCGGCCGGCGTATCGCGCCGGCCGCAGACCCCCTCTGCGGGCATCTTCGGCAGCCTCGGCGATGCCATCGCCGAGTGGAACGCCCAGCCGGCGGGCTCCGTCGGCCTGATCGTGGTCATGGACAACGGTCGCTACGAGGAGGATCTGAGCGGCGCACAGTCCGTACGCATTCCCGAGGGTTCGCGCCTGTGGATCGTCGCCGCCGACTGGCCGGCGGTGCAGGATCCCGCCGCCGCACCGGGTGTGTTGCTGCGCGCGCCGGGGCAGATCGAGGCCAGCGGCCTGCGCCCGCGCCTTGCGGGAGCGATCAGCGTCGAGGGCAGCGCGGCGGTCGCCAGCGAGACACCGGGAGAACTGCTGATCGACGGCCTCGCCATCGACGGCGCGATCACCATCGCGGCGGGAAATCTGGGTCGCCTCGCGCTCTCGCACAGCACCGTCGCTCCCACGGGCCCAGGCATTGCCGTGGCCGGCGATAACGACGCGCTGGAAATCGAGCTGCACCGCTGCATCAGCGGAGCCATCGGCATCCCCGGGGCCATCGCCGCGCTGCGCATCACCGACAGCATCATCGACGGTAACGGTGCGACGGCCATCGACGCGCCCTCCACCCCCCTGAGCCTGTGTGCCGGCACGGTGTTCGGCAGCGTCGACTGTCAGCAGATCGAGGCCAGCGACGCGATCTTCACCGACAGGGTCACCTCCGCGAGACTGCAGAGCGGCTGCGTGCGCTACTCCTGGGTGGCGCCCGGATCGCAGACACCGCGCCGCTTCCGCTGCCAGCCGAATCTCGCCCTGCGTGACGTCCCCGCGGCGGAGGAAGCCGCCGTCATTGCGCGCCTGCGCCCGGCCTTCGTTTCCGAAAGCTACGGCAGTCCCGCCTATGCGCAGCTCGCCGAAAGCTGCGCCGCCGAGATCAGCAGCGGCGGCGATGACGGCAATGAAATGGGCGCGTGGCAGTTCCTGCGCCAGTCCTGGCGCCGCTCCAACCTGCGCGCGCTGCTGCCCGACTATCTGCCCTACGGCCTGCGCGCAGGCACTTTTTTCATCAACTGAATCAGCAATGGACTTCAGCTGCCGATCCGCAACTGATACTCGCCTACGCGACACTGGAACACGACCATGAAAACTGACCTGACCCGGAATACCTTTGACCCCTCCAGGCACTATTCATCGGTCCGCACCAAGCAGGGTTCGATGCAGCTCGACGCGGACTGGAACGAGCAGGTCGACATCCTCGCGCGCCGCGAGGAACTCGCGCTGGTCGATATCATCGGGTCCTCGGGGCGCCCTCAGCACGGTGGAGGCTTTCGCGTGCTGGCCTCGGCGGCCGATCTGACTGCCGGGGAAGCCGCCGACCCGGTAAACGCGAGCCCGCCCGCTGCCGGCCCGGGCGATGTCCTGATTACCGGCGGGCGGGCCTATGTCGAAGGTCACCTGATCGAGAACGACGGCATCGTGACCCTGAGCAGCCAGCCCGACCTGCCCGGCGCGGGGCCTCTTGCGTCGCCGGGCCTGCATGCGCTCTACCTCGACGTATGGGAGCGCACGATCACCAGCCTCGAGGATCCCGCCATCCGCGAGATCGCCCTCGGCGGTCCCGACAGCGCCACGCGCACGCAAAGGATCTGGCAGGTTCGCAGCGTGGCCGTGGGCAACAGTGGTGACGCGGGCAGCTGCCTGACTCCCTTCGCTGCCCTCGAAGACGCCACCGCGCCGTCCACGGGCCGTCTCGCCGCGCGCGCCGAACCCGATCCCGCAGCAACGGGCCCCTGCGTCATCCCCGAGAGTGCGGGCTATCGGAGTCTCGAGAACCAGCTTTACCGCGTCGAGTGCATCCGCGCGGGAACGCGCGCCACGGCGCGCTTCGTCTGGTCGCGCGACAACGGCTCCGTGATCAGCAGCTGGGTCAGCCAGAACGGACCGGAGTTGACCGTCAGCTCGCCCGGCCCCGACGCTCTGCGCGGCTTCAGCAACGGCGACTGGATCGAACTCATCGACCGCGGGCGCGAGCTGCGCGGCGAAGCCGGGACTCTCGTGCGTATTCTCGCCGTACGCGGCGACGTGCTCGAGATCGACCCGGCCACCGCCGACGGACCGACAACGCTGGCCAGCTTTCCGGAGCAGCCGCGCATCCGCCGCTGGGACAGCGACGGCGTCTTCGCCGCCGACGGCGCCAACTGGGTGGCGCTGGAGCAGGGAGTCGAGGTGCGCTTCAGCGCCGGCAGCTTCGCCGTCGGTGACTACTGGACGATCCCGGCGCGCACCAATTCCGGCAGCGTCGAGTGGCCCGAGAGCGCGGGCGCGCCCGTCGCGCGCCTCGCCGAGGGCATTCGGCACGTCCATGCGCGCCTTGCCATGGTCGATGTCGCCGCCGACGGCACGCTCAGTGTCGAAAACTGCCTGCCCGAATTCCCGCCCCTGACAGCGCTGCTTCAGCTCGACTACGTGGGCGGTGACGGGCAGGAGGTCATGCCCGATCCCAGCGCCGCGGGCGTCGAGCTACCCGAACCGCTGCAGGTTGCCGTATCCCGGGGCAGCACGCCGGTGGCCGGTGTGCCCGTACGCTTCTCCGTGGTCTCCGGCGGCGGGCGCGTCGCGGCGGGCGCCGAAACGGTGGTGCTCACGGATGCGCTGGGCGTGGCCGCCGTAAGCTGGCGCCTCGGCAACGTCGACGAGGCTCAGCGTGTGGAGGCGAGGCTCCTCGACGCCGACGGCGATCCTCGCCATGTCCCCCTGCGCTTCTCGGCCAACTTCTCCATCGCCGCCGAGGTCGCCTTCGATCCTTCGAACTGCGAACGCCTGAGCGATGCGCGTACCGTTCAGGAAGCCATCGACATCCTGTGCAAAAGTTCCGGGGCCAGCGAGCCGGGCTTTCGCATCCAGCGCATGTTCTGGGAGGGCAGCGAGCGCGCCTATCAGCACGACGGACCGGCCGCCATCAAGGACATCGCCAGCGGCCTGCGCATCGTCTGCGATGCGGCCGTCGACCCCGAAACGGTGGTCAATCGGCCGGTCATCTTCGTGACCGCACTGCTGCCCGACAACTCCGGCTTCCTGCAACAGCGACGCATCGACGCCGAGCTCCGGGTAAAGGACAAGGAAATCTTTTGGCGGCCGAATCCGAACGCCGTCGGCATGATCGAAGAATTCGGCGAGAGCCTTGCGCCGCTGGAGCTGACCATACGCGGCGACAACATTCGCGCCCTCGGCGACGATGAGCGCGAGCGCCGCCTGCTGTGGCTCGATGCCGACGCCCTCGAGCGCCCGGGACGCGAAATCCTGCCGACGGGCGATGAGCGGCGCGGCGGCACCTTCGTGAGCTGGTTCCGCGCCGTGCGCGATGAAGCCGGGTTCGGCCTGCGCTTCGTCGATGTCGCGCGTATCGACGGCGGAGCGCTCACCGGTCGGCTTGTGAGCGAGCCCGGCGGCGAGGCCCTCGACGATGTCCAGGTATTCATCGCTGATCGCGACATCAGCGCCACGACCGACGGGCAGGGGATATTTTTCTTCGAACAGGTCCCGGTCGCCGCCTTCGTCATCACGGCCACCGCGCGCGATGTGACCGAGAGCTTTGCCGTAAACGCCCTGGCTCGCAACCCGGGCACCTTCACGGCTGCCGACTTCCGCGGTGTGGAACTCGCGCAGATCGAGGGCCTGAGCCCAACGATGCTGACGCGGCTGGAGCGCGCCGGCCTTGGCGAGCCCTTCGTGATCGCCAACCTGAATGAGCGCGAGCTCGTGGAGCGCCTGGGAATTGCCGATCGCACGGCGAGGAATCTGCTGCGGGTCGTGCGCGCTGCGGGCCGCCAGCGCCGCGGCTGAAATCTGCGCTGGCGACCGCGTTCTACGACGAAAGGCGAATGCCATGAGGCGCTCGTGAGGCATTGAAAGGGCTTCCGCCTGCCTGCATGATCGGCGCTGATCGGTAGGCAGACGAGGCGTTATGGGCATTTCCCCGGACATGGAGTACGCGAGTACCGGGCCGCTGCCGGAAAATCCGCTCACAGACCCGAAGGCGGGCAAGAAAGAGCGCAACCGCTTCTACGAGCGCGAGCTCGAAGCACTCTACATCGAGCTGGCGCGCCTGCAGGAGCACGTGCGCCGCGTCGGCGAGCGCATCGTCGTCGTGTTCGAGGGTCGCGACGCTGCGGGCAAGGGCGGCGTGATCAAGCGCATCACCGAGCCGCTGAGCGCGCGGATCTGCCGCGTCGTGGCCCTGGGCACGCCCACGGAACGCGAGAAAACGCAGTGGTATTTCCAGCGCTACGTCGCCGAACTCCCCGCCGCCGGCGAAATCGTGCTTTTCGACCGCTCCTGGTACAACCGCGCCGGCGTCGAGCGCGTCATGGGTTTCTGCTCCGATGCCGAGTACTGGGAGTTCCTTCGCTCCACGCCGGAGTTCGAGCGCATGCTCGTGCGCTCGGGTATCAAGCTGATCAAGTACTGGTTCTCCGTCTCCGACGAGGAGCAGGAGGCGCGCTTCCGCGACCGCGCCGCGGACCCCACCAAGCGCTGGAAGCTGTCGCCCATGGACATCGAGTCGCGCAACCGATGGAAGGAGTATTCGCGCGCCAAGGACCGGATGCTCAGCCACACGGATATTCCCGAGGCGCGCTGGTTCGTGATCAACTCCGACGACAAGAAGCGCGCGCGCCTGAACTGTATCGCGCACCTGCTCTCGCAGATCCCGCACAACGAGCCGCTGCCCGAAGCCATCGATCTGCCGCCGCGTCCCACGGACGACCGCGGGGGGAAGACGCAGCGCGTGCCCATCGAGCACCAGCACTTCGTGCCGGAGCGCTATTGATGGCCCGTATCTACCGCGTCAAGGTCGGCGACGATGACGTTGCCATCGACTGGCTCGGCGCTGACGGCGAGGGCTACGCCAAGGCGAAGGACCGGCTGATCCACCGCGAAAGCCTCGCTATCGAGTGCTTCTACGATCATTCGGCCTCGGGCACGCTCCACGGCAACTTCTACTTTTCATCGCTCGACATCGCGCGCAGCTTTGCCCTGCTCAATCTCAAGGCCCGGCAGCAGGTTGTTGCCGCCAACATGGACCGCATCCTGCGCTACGCCAGCGACGATGCGGATGACGACTGAGGGGGACTGAGCACGCCAAAACATCTGCGTTTGCAGGGTTATTTGCCGCGCGGCGGCGCACGGGGCAGGAGGCAAGCGCGGGCATTAGTTGACAAGGATCAATGATACGCAGGGCGAGCTCCCGCAGGCTGGGAAACCGCCGTTTGGATCGCTAATCTCAGGTCATGAGCCAGTCTCTCACCCGCTACACGGACATCACCGAGATCGTGGGCGACATCGTCAAGGTGCGCGTCGGTGCGGCCACGCGCGACGTGCCGGCGATCGCCTTTGATGACCTGGCCCTCGTCGAGGGCGTGGACGGCTTCCGCTCCCTCGCGCGCGTGATTCGCGTCGACGGCGACACGGCATCGCTGCAGGTTTTTTCGGGTACCAAAGGGGTGTCGACGGCCTCCACGGTGCAGTTCCTCGGCCACGGCATGCGCGTCGCCTACTCGCCGAATATTCTCGGTCGCGTCTTCCGCGGTGACGGCGAACTCCTTGACAACGGTCCCGAGCTCAGCGCCGAGCCGCGCGTACCCACCGGTGGCCCATCGGTCAACCCCGTCCGCCGCGTGCTGGCGTCCAGGATGATCCGCACGGACGTGCCGATGATCGACATCTTCAATACCCTCGTCGAAAGTCAGAAGATCCCGATCTTCTCCGTGGCCGGCGAGCCCTACAACCAGCTTCTGGCGCGCATCGGCATTCAGGCCGACGCCGACATCATCGTGTTCGGTGGTCTCGGCCTGATTTTCGACGACTACTACTTCTATCGCCGCAGCTTCGAGGATGCGGGCACGTTCCCGCGCACGGTCATGTTCGTGAATCTCGCCGCGGATCCCGTGGTGGAACGCCTTCAGGTCCCCGACATGGCCCTCGCCGTGGCCGAGAAATTCGCGCTCGAGGAAGGCAAGCGCGTACTCGTGCTGCTGACGGACATGACCGCCTACGCGGACGCGATGAAGGAGGTCGGCATCGCCATGGAGTCCGTGCCCTCCAATCGCGGCTACATGGGCGATCTGTACTCGCAGCTTGCCCGGCGCTACGAGAAGGCCGCGGACTTCAGCCAGGGCGGTTCGATCACGATCCTCACGGTCACAACGATGCCGGGAGACGATGTCACCCATCCCGTTCCCGATAACACGGGCTACATCACCGAGGGCCAGTTCTACCTTCACGACGGCGTCCTCGACCCCTTCGGCAGCCTGTCGCGGCTCAAGCAGCATGTCATCGGCAAGACCACCCGCGAGGACCACGGGCAGGTCATGAACACGATGATCCGCTTCTACTCGGGTGCGCGCGATGCCGAGCAGAAACAGGCCATGGCCTTCGACCTCAGCGCCTATGACCAGAAGCTGCTGCGCTTCGGCGAACTGTTCCGCCGTCGCTTCATGAACATCGACGTGGCCCTGCCCCTCGAGGAGGCCCTTGACCTGTGCTGGCAGACGATGGCCGAGTGCTTCGAACCCGAGGAGCTGCTGATGAAGCAGTCGCTCATCGATCGCTTCTACCCGAAGCGCGCAACGGACGAAGGGGATGCCCTGGCGACAGCGTCAGAAGGGCGTCAGGAGCGGGCTGAGCGGCCGCCGGTCGACCGCAGCCGATGACCAAGGTCTCGCTGAACAAGTCGTCGCTGTCGCGGCAGAGCCGCCTGCTCAAGAGCTATCAGCAGTTTCTGCCCTCGCTCGACCTCAAGCGCAAACAGCTGATGGCCGAGCGTGCGCAGGCCCAGGGCGAACTTGAAGCCGTCGAGAAGCGCCTGGCCGAGCTGCGCAACTGGGTCGGCGCCAATTTGCCCATGCTGGCAGACGCCGAACTCGACCTGCACCAGCTCGTGCGCGTGGAGGACGTGCGCCTCGAGCAGGAGAATGTGGTCGGTACCTGGCTGCCACGCCTGGGCGAGGTCGAGCTGCGCGTGCGCCCCTATGGCTACCTTTCAAAGCCGCACTGGCTCGAGTCGCTCATCGAGCGGATCTCGGATGGGCTGCGCCTGCGTCTCGAAGCCGAGGTTGCAGCCCGACGGGTGACGCTCCTCGACGCCGCCGTGCGCACGGTCACGCAGCGCGTCAATCTCTTCGAGAAGGTGCTGATTCCCCGCGCGCGGGCGCAGATCAAGCGAATCCGCATTGCACTCTCCGATGCCGAGCGTGCGGCCGTGGTGCGCTCGAAAATTGCCAAACGCAAGCGCGCGCAGGATTTTGCCGGGGCCGCGCCGTGAGTATCGAGCTGCTCAAGCGTGTATCCCTCGTCGGAAGCCTTGCGCAGAAACACGCAGCGATGGACCGCCTTCAGGCCCTTGGCTGCATGCACCTTGTGCCCCTCGTCGCGCAACCGTCGGAGCCGGAGCAACGCCTGCCCCTGCGCGCCGAGGACACGCGCAAGGCGCTGCGTTACCTGGTGGACGAACGCCGCAAGCGCCGCCAGCTGCGCAGCGACGACGACTTTGACATGGCAGCGACGGTAGAGCGGGTCCTTGAAAACCGCGATCGGCTGCGCCGCGCCCTCGACCATCGCGACATGCTGGCCCAGCGCGCCCGCGACCTGGCCGCCTGGGGTGATTTCAGCCTGCCACCCGCCGAGGAAATCGGCGGCCGGCGGCTGTGGTTCTACACGCTGCCGCTGCGACAGCTGCATGCACTTGAGGCGCTCGAGCTGCCCTGGCAGATCGTCCACCGCGACAACCGGCAGGCCTTCGTGGTGCTGATTTCCTGCGAGGAGCCCGCCGACGACATTCTCCCCGTACCCCGCGACCACACGGGCTCGCACTCGCTCGGCGAGGTCCGTGAGGCGCTCGAAGCCGCAGAGAGTGCCCTCGACGAGGCCCGCGCCGAGCGTCAGGAGCTGACGCGCTACCTCTTCCTGCTGTCGAAACACTTCGCGCGCGCCGAGGATCGCGCCGTGCTGCGCCATGCGCAGACCCAGACCCTCGATGATGACCATCTGTTTGCCGTTCAGGGCTGGGTCGGGGCGTCGCGGCTGACCGCGGTCGAGGCGCTGGCCGACGAGCAGGGCCTCGCACTGGTCATCGAGGATCCGGCGCCGGGCGACACGCCGCCGACGCTGCTGCTGAATCCGCCGGAGATCGGCGCCGGCGAGGACCTGGTGCGCTTCTACCAGATGCCGGCCTACGGCGCCTTCGACCCGAGCCGCGTGCTGTTCTTTTCCTTCGCCCTGTTCTTCGCCATGATCCTCGCCGACGCTGGCTACGCGGCCTTCCTCGGCCTGCTCCTGCTCGCCTTCTGGCGCCGCCTCGGCCGCACGGCCTCCGGGCGCCGCTTTCGCACGCTGGCAACGACGATCGTTTCGGCCTCCGTGCTCTTCGGCGTCGCCGTCGGCAGCTACTTCGGTGTCGCACCCACCGAGGACGGCATCGCCAGCCGTCTGCAGGTTTTCGATCTCAACAACTTCGACGCCATGATCCGGCTCTCCGTCGGAGTCGGCGTGGCGCACGTGGTACTCGCCAATCTGGTCCGCCTGGGCTCGCTCTGGCCCCGACGAACGGCGCTGGCTCCGCTCGGCTGGAGTCTGGCCGCCCTCAGCGGTTTTACGCTGTGGCTGTCCACGGACAGCGGACGCGAGGCGCTGGCCGTACCCGCCTGGACAGGCCTCCTTACCGGCCTCGGCCTGGTCTTTCTGTTCAGCAGCGAGCGCAGCGGTGGCGGCCTGCGCGAGACGCTCCTGCGCGGTGTGGACGGACTGCTCGCCCTGACCTCCATAAGCAAGCTGTTCGGGGACACGCTCTCCTACCTGCGCCTGTTCGCGCTCGGCCTCGCCTCGGCGTCGCTGGCCATCACCTTCAACGAACTCGCGCTCGAGGTTCGCAGCGTGCCTGGCCTCGGCCTGCTTCTGGAGCTGCTTCTGCTGCTCATCGGCCACAGCCTGAACCTGCTGCTGGCGCTCGTGAGCGGCGTGATTCACGGCTTGCGTCTCAACTACATCGAGTTTTACAACTGGGCGCTGTCGGGTGAGGGCTACCCCTTCCGACCCTTCGAGAAAACGGAGATCAAGGAATGAACGAATTCACCGTGGCCCTCGGCTGGGTCGGTCTGTTCGGCGTACTGGCGCTCAGCGCCATCGGCAGTGTGATCGGCTGTGCCATTGCCGGCCAGGCCGCCATCGGCGCGATGGTCGATACGGAGAGCGGGCAGGGACGCTTCCTCGGCGTGTCGGTCATGCCCTCGACGGGGATCATCTACGGCATCGTCATCATGTTCACACTGCAGCGCGAGGTGACGCCGGAGACGGCACCCGGCCTGTTCGGCATCGGCCTCCTCGCCGGCATTGCCCTGCTCTACTCGATGGTCCTCCAGGGCCGCGCCTGCGCCTCGGCGATCCAGGCGATGAAGGTCAAGCCCGAGATTTTCGGCCTGTCGCTCGCGCCGGCGGCGATCGTGGAGGGCTTCTCCGTGTTCGTGTTCGTATTTGCGCTGGTGCTCGCCGGCGACATTCCCGCCTGAGGAGCGCGCCGGTGAACAGCGAAGCAGACAGCGACAAGCAGACACCGACCGCCGCGGGTGTGGAGGCGCTCATTGAACGCCTGCGCGAGGAAGGCGTTGCCCGCGGACGCGACGAAGCCGCGCGCATCGAGGGGGAGGCGCAGCAGCGCGCCACCGCCCTCGAGCGCGAGGCGCAGCTAGAGGCCGAGCGGATTCTCGACAAGGCGCGGCGCGAGGCGGCATCGCTCAAGACGGCAGGCGAGGACGCGCTGCGTCTGGCCATGCGCGACACGGTGCTCGAACTGCAGGCCGCGCTCACCCGCGAAGTCAACGACAAGGTGCGACGCCTGATCAGCACCGAGCTGAAGCGCGAGGAGTTTCTGCAGCAGCTGATACTCGAGGTCGCGCGACGCGGACGCGACGAAGTCGGCATCGGAGCGGACGACGAACTCGAGGTCGTGCTGCCGCGCGAGCTGGTCAGCCTTGAGGAGCTGCGGCACAACCCGCTGGAACTGCGCGAGGGTTCGCTGTCGCACTTCGTGGTCGCCGTTGCCTCGGAGGTTCTCGGAGACGGTGTACGCTTCACCGTCGCCGAAGACGAAATCCGCGGCATCCGCATCCGTCTCGAGGACCGTCATCTCGAAATCGACCTCACGGAAAAGAAGGTCGCCGAACTCATCATCGACCACCTGCAGCCGCGTTTCCGGGCTATTCTCGAAGGCACGGTGAAGTAGACGCCGTGGCCGTCGAAGACCGCTACCTAACGCTGCTGAGCTCGCTACCGGCGCACGGCCCGCTCTTCGGTGCACGGCACACACCGCTGTCTTGGCTGCGCCTCGAGCAGCGCCTGAAGTGGCTCGAAGACGAGGACGCCAGCGATATCGAGCGGCTCTCGTCGCTGGTGTCCTGGCATCAGCAGCGCTTCGAGGTGGAGGATGAGGAACTGATCCTCGCCGCTGAGCGCAGCGTGAACGAGTTGCACAACGACTTTGCCCGTGACTTTGCCATCTGGCGCCTGGAACTGCGCACACTCGTCGCCGCCCTGCGTCGGCGCCATGCAGGAGGCAAACCGCCGACCGGGCGCCGGTGGGGGTTCGGGCGCTGGGTGCCGCTGATCCTGCGCAACTGGAACGACCCGCATTTCCGACTGGAGCGCATTCACCCCTGGCTTCCCGAAGCCAGGCGCATGCTCGATGGCGGCGATCCGCGCGGCCTTGAACGCCTGCTGCTGGCTACCGTGTGGTCCCATCTCGAGCGCCTCGACGGCGAGCACAGCTTCGACTTCGAGGCCGTGGTGATTTATGTGATGCGCTGGCAACTCATCGCGCGCCTGATTCGCGAGGACTCTCCGGCAGCGCTCGATCGCTTCGATGCGCTGCTCGATGAGGCCTGCGCGGGCAACGGCGGCCTGCTCGATAACGCGGGCCAGGCGCTGGCATCTGCTTCTGCCAGTTCTGCCAGAGCCGCCTGACTGTGGATTTCTGACTGGGAGCGAACGTGGTCGACACGAGCAAAGCTGAGCAAGCATCGCCTGACGCCGCGAACCATCCGCCGCGCGTGGTCGCCGTCCAGGAGTCGCTGGTCACGATCGAGGCCGGCCGCGCCGACGGCGAGCGCCTGCCGCTGGTCAAGAACGAAGTCGTCTACCTGATTCCGAGGCGCGAAGCCGCGAGCGGGATTGCCGAGCGTCTCAAGGCCGAAGTGCTGCGCGTTCGCGGCATCCATGCCGACGCGCAGGTCTTCGAGGATACGGCGGGAGTGTCCGTCGGCGACCCCGTGGAGCAGAGCGGTGAACTGCTCTCGCTGACCCTGGGGCCGGGCCTCCTCGGCAAGGTCTACGACGGCCTGCAGAACCCCCTCGAAACCCTCGCTTCGCTGCATGGCAGCTTCCTGCCGCGCGGCGTGGCCGCCGAAGCGCTCGACCGCAACAAGAAGTGGTCCTTCGTACCAGTGGTGCGCACGGAGGCGCGCCTGCGCGCCGGGGCCGTTCTCGGCACGGTGCAGGAGGGCAGCTTCACGCACCGCATCATGGTGCCCTTCGACCAGCGCGGCGAGGTTGAAGTGACCTGGATCCGCGAGGGCAGCGTCACGATCGACACGCCCGTGGCGCGCATTCGCGACGAACATGGCGTCGAGCGCAGCCTCGACCTCACACAGCGCTGGCCCGTGCGCCGACCGCTGGTCGAGCGCATGCAGCGCGAGCGCGTGGTCGAACGGTGTTATCCCCACGAGCCGATGATGACGACGATCCGTCTCGTCGACACTTTCTTCCCCATCGCCCGCGGCGGTACGGGCTGTATTCCCGGCCCCTTCGGCGCGGGCAAGACCGTGCTCCAGCATCTCATCGCCAAGCACTCATCCGTGGACATCGTGATCGTGGTGGCCTGTGGCGAGCGCGCCGGCGAGGTGGTGGAGACCATCTCCGAGTTTCCGGGGCTCAAGGATCCCGTCAGCGGCGGCTCGCTCATGGACCGGACGATCATCGTCTGCAACACCTCGTCGATGCCCGTGGCGGCACGCGAGGCGTCAATCTATACGGGAATCACGCTCGGCGAGTATTACCGCCAGATGGGCTATCACGTGCTGCTTCTCGCCGACTCAACGTCGCGCTGGGCCCAGGCGATGCGCGAGACCTCCGGGCGCCTCGAGGAGATCCCGGGCGAGGAGGCCTTCCCCGCCTACCTCGACTCGTCGATCCGCAGCGTCTACGAGCGCGCGGGCGTGTTCCGCAACACCGACGGCGCCGAGGGCAGCCTCACGCTGATCGGCACCGTGTCTCCCGCCGGCGGCAACTTCGAGGAACCGGTCACGCAGTCGACGCTCGCCACGGTCAAGACCTTCCTCGGCCTGTCCTACGACCGCGCCTACAAGCGCTTCTACCCGGCCATCGACCCGCTGATCTCCTGGTCGCGCTACCTCGACCAGCTGTCGGGCTGGTACGCGGACAACGTCGACGCCGAGTGGGTGCCGCGCGTGCGCCATATTCAGGATTTGCTGCGCCGCGGCGATGCCGTGCAGCAGATGATGCAGGTGACCGGCGAGGAAGGCGTGACCATCCCCGACTACGTGACCTACCAGAAGGCGCTGCTCGTGGACACGGTGTTCCTGCAGCAGGACGCCTTCGACTCCGTCGACGCATCGACGCCGATGAAGCGACAGAAACTGGTATTCGACCGCCTGTTCGACATCGTCCGTCGCGAGCGCGCCTTCGCCGACAAGGCTGAGGTGCGCGACTACTTTCTGCGTCTTGCCGGCCTGCTGAGAAACTTCAACTACGCCGCCGAGGCGAGCCCCGACTACGGCCGCCTGCTGCGCGAACTCGACGCCATGGCAGGCGCTGCGGTGGACGAGGAAGACCCGCCCGACGCGGCTGCGGGGACCTAGTTGGACCAGACCTGCGTCGGCGCACCGCTGCAGGCCGGCGAATCCACCCGCGCGCCCGCCTTCGCGCTGCGCACCTGCAGACACTGCTGGGCCTGATTGCGCAGACGGCCGCGCTTGTCGTGGACCCACTGCTGCGTGTTTCCGCCCGCACACTTGACCAGGCTCGCGCCGGCAAGACAGCGACCATCGTGGGCAACGAGGCGGTTGTTCGCATCGAGCGCCCACTGCTGCGAGGGCGCGCGGGGATTGCAGGTCTCGACAGAAAGAGCGCCGCGGGCGTCGAGGCAGAGCGTGCCGCCGTGGCGATAGGCGCGCCGCTGCAGCGTCACCGCCGTGGCCTTCGTGTCCTCAACGGCTTTTTTCTCCGCCAGAGCCTTGGCATTTTCCGCAGCGCTGGCCGCCTCGGCCGCCTGCTGCTCCTCGACGATCTTGTGCCCCTCCTCCTGCATTTTCTTGAGGGCATCCGTATTGAACTGCGCGGCAGCGCCAGCGGCCAGGCTCGCGGCCAGCAGACCGGCAAACAGGTGGGGCAAGGCTTTCATCGGCGGCTTCCTTTGCGATCCGTGAGTGACTACAGTCGAGAGGCTAAGGCCCCCGACCGGTGGCTTCAACTGCTTTGACCCCACAACAGGGGGTGAGTTCTCACTTGTCCAAGATCGCCCGTCTGACCCTGGCCACGGGGCTGGCACTGCTTCTCCTCGGGATGCTGGCACTGGCCGGCGTCGCGTGGATGCTCGCCAGCGAGAGCGGCACGCGGTGGATCGCCAGCGAGGCCGCGGATCGCCTCGGTGGCGGCCTGCGCTGGGAAGCGCTTAGCGGTACGCTCTGGCAAAGGCTGGAAATCAGCGGTCTGGAAGTCGACGAGGCGGGCCTGCGCCTGAGCGCGGACGCTGCCACTTTCGCCTGGCAGCCCGAAGCGCTGCTGCATGGCGAATTACGGGTCAGTGCGCTGACCCTTAGCAACGCCCGGCTGGTGCTGAGCGACGGCCCACAACAGCAGCCGATCGAAGACGAAGCAACGACGGTCTTCGACCCCGCAGACCTGCGCCTGCCCGTGGCCCTGTCGCTCGATGGCGTGAGGCTGGAAGGTCTCAGCATCACGCTGCCCGACGGCACCCGGCATCAGGTCGACTCCCTTGCGCTGGCGGCGAGCCTCGCGGGTGACCGCTTTGCGCTCCGAGCGCTTGATCTGCGTCTGCCGCAGGGTGCGTTTGCTCTTTCCGGCAAGGCGCGACTGCGCTCCGAGATGCCCTTCGAGCTTTCGCTAAGCGCCGAGGGTTTGCTGCCAGCGGATGCAGCCACGGCGGCGCCCCGCCCCCTGTCGGCCGAGATGTCCCTCGACGGCAGCATCGACTGGCGCGAGGGCATCGCCGCGGCCCTGGCCTACTCGCTCAGCGTTCAAGGCACCGCTGCGCTGGCGCCCGACCTGCCCGATCGCCTCGCCGCGTCGGGGCGCCTCGATGCCAGCCAGAGCCAGGATCAACTGCACATCGAAGACGCAAGCCTCGCGCTTGAGGACTTCGCACTCAATGCAAGGCTTCGCGGAGACGTCTCGGGCTTAGCCTCGGAGCAGCCGACCCTGTCCGCAGAGCTGAGTTGGGAAGGGCTGCAATGGCCTCTTGCTGCCCCGGACTATCGCAGCGACGCCGGACGCGTCAGCGTCGACGGACAGCTCAGCGAATACCGCCTCGGCCTGGTCGCGAATGCAGCGGGCGAAGGCCTTCCCGACTCCAGCTGGACCGCGCGCGTCAGCGGCAGCGGGGACCAGCTCCTTGTCGAGTCGCTGCGCGGTGAGCTGCTGGGCGGCGCCCTCGAGATCAGCGGCCCTGTGAGC
The DNA here is from genome assembly GCA_036351355.1 of Halieaceae bacterium. Taxonomy (GTDB): domain Bacteria; phylum Pseudomonadota; class Gammaproteobacteria; order Pseudomonadales; family Halieaceae; genus Congregibacter. Next base: position 22,647 of record JAZBOX010000148.1, on the reverse strand, counting down.
TTAAACGCTCAAGCATCCTGGGACCTGCTGTTGGCGATTGATGACATTGACCCCCGTTCGCTGGTGCCGGAACTGGACGGCCCGGTGACGGCCAGCCTGCGCACGCGCGGGAGCCTCGATGCCGATGGCGCTCCCACCGCCGAGGTCACTATCGAAAGACTTCGCGCCACGGCCTCAGGCTATCCCATGGAGCTTGAGGGCGAGCTGGGCATCGAAGGCGAGCGCGTTGAAATCGCGCGCATCGACCTGCGCAGCGAAGTCGGCGAGCTGCACGCCGACGGCAGCCTGTCTGCTTCGCTTGTCGACGTGAACTGGCAGCTCGCTGTACCGAGCATCGGCGCGCTGCTGCCCGCTGCTGACGGTCGCATCGATGGCGCCGGCCGCCTATCGGGAACGCCGGAAGCACCGGTCATAAGCGCGAGGCTGACTGCGCCGACGCTCAGCATAGAAACACTCACGATCGACGCCCTGGACCTCGATCTCCTCGCCGGTCTCGCCGCCGACGCGCCACTGCGCCTGAACCTGGCGATCGCCGGCGTGCGCGATCAGGACGAGGTGATCGCCGAGCGAGTCTCCCTGAAGGCCGATGGCAGCACGGCCGCACACCGCCTTGAACTCGACCTCGATGCGCTCGCGGCCGATCTGCGTCTCAGCGTTGCGGGCGGACTCGCAGTCGCCGACGCACGCTGGGAGGGACAGCTCTCGCGCCTGTCCGTCGCCAGCGATGCCGCGGGGACCTGGGAACTATCGGCGCCCGCGCCGCTGACGCTCGCCGCCGATCGATCGAGCCTTGGAGACAGCTGCCTCGAGCGCCGCGAGGGACCCGGTCAGCTCTGCACCAGCGCCAGCTGGGCGTCATCGGGCAGCGGCGACCTCGCGCTCGATCTCGCCGCGCTGCCAATCGAAGCCTTTGTGCCGACGCTTACGGGAGAACTCTCGGGCCGGCTTCGCGCCGCACTTGCCGGTGATGGCGGGCTGAGCGCCGAGGGCCGCTTCGATCTCGCTTCGGGCATTATCCGCCTGCCCGACGATCTCGAGGCGCAGCCCCTCGCCCACAACGGCGGGCAGCTGGACCTCACCATAAGCGAAGCGGGCCTGCGCGCCGAGGCCGCGTTCGCAGCGCCCGAGGAGGGCCAGCTGGACCTGCAGCTCGCGCTGCCGGAGTTGCAGCGCCTGCCCCTGGCTTCGCCCCAGCCGCTGCGGGGACAGCTGCGCGCGTCGCTGCCGGACCTCGCCATCATCGCCGCGCTCGCCGAGCCCGTAGGGCGCAGCGCCGGAGCGCTGAATGCGAACCTGAGCCTTGCGGGCAGCCTCGATGCCCCGCTGGTCGACGGCGACCTGCGCCTTGAGAACGGCGCTCTCACGCTGCCGCTCGCAGGGCTCGAACTCGAGGACATCGAGCTGCGCCTGGCGCACGAGGCGAGCAACCCGCAGCCGCTGACGCTCAGCGGCGGGCTTCGCTCCGGAAACGGACGTCTCGGAATCTCGGGCACGGTGAATCCCGACAACGGCGACACCGATCTCAGCCTGCGTGGCGAGGCGCTACGCGCCTTTGCGACGGCGGACGCGCGCGTGCTCGTCTCGCCCGATCTGAACATCCACTGGTCCGACGATCTGCTTCGCGTGCGCGGACTGGTGACCGTGCCGCGCGCCGAAATCACGCCGCGCCTGCAGGTCGGAGCCGCCACGAGCGAGAGCCCCGCCATCGGCAGCCAGCCGGGCGTGGTGATTGGACCGTCACCGGACGTGGTCATTGTCGGCGAGGAAACGCAGACCGATGCCGTCGCGATGGAGAGCGGGGCACCGCTGCGCATCGATGCCGAGGTCGGCCTCGTCATGGGGCCCGACGTCACGGTCAATGCGATCGGGCTGGTGACGCGCCTCGAGGGCGCGATCGGTTTCAGCCTGCGACCGGAGCAGCGCGATCTCATACCCATCGCTCGCGGTGGTATTTCTCTGGTCGACGGCCGCTTTCGCTCCTTCGGGCAGGACCTCGATATCGAGACCGGGCAGGTGCTGTACAGCGGTGTTCCCGTGACCGAGCCCGAAGTGTTTCTGCGCGCCGTGCGCTGGATCGACAGCGACCCGACTGTGTCCGCCGTGGGCGTACAGCTGTCGGGCCAGGGCACGGCGCCGGAACTCGAACTGTTCTCCCGGCCGCAGCTCGACACGGCGGAGATCCAGTCCTACCTGCTGACGGGCACCGGCACGGGCGAGAACAGCGCCGTGCTGGCGATCGGCACGCAGCTCAACGAACGCGTCTATGTGGGCTACGGCTACAACCTGCTCGAGGAGACCAGCGAGTTTGACGCCCTGTTCAGCGTCACGCCGCGCTACGGGCTCGGCGCCGAGCTCGGCGAGGCCGACAGCAACTTCAACCTGATGTTCACCTATGAGAAGTAGCGGCCTGCGATGCCGCGGCGCGCGGCTGGCGCTCGTTGTTCTCCTCGGTGTAGCTCGGGCCCTGCCCACCAGCGCGGCCAACGTCGCCGTTGCCATTGAAGGCATCGACGGGGCAGCGCTCGACAACGTGCGCGCGGCGCTGCCCCTCGAACGCTACGGCGGCGAGCGCGAGCTGAGTCGCGCGCGGATCGAAAAGCTTCATGAGGATGCGGACGCGGCGATCCGTCTTGCGCTCCAGCCCTTCGGCTTCTACCGGCCGACGATCGACGCACAGCTGAGCGAGCCGCCGGGCGAAGGGGGCAGCTGGAGCGCGACCTACCGCATCGACGCCGGCCCTGAGCTGCCTGTCGCGGCCGTCGCCTTTCGTGTCGACGGGCCCGGTAGCGACAGCGACGAGCTGCTTGTCGCGCTCGGCCAGCCCGCGCTGCAGCCGGGAGATCGCTTCGACCATATTCACTACGAAGGCGAGAAAGAACGCCTTCTCATGATCGCGAAACGTCTCGGCTACCAGGATGCGAAGTACGCCACGCAGCGCGTCGAAGTCGATCTCGACAGCTATTCGGCAAGCGTCGAGCTGACGCTGGACAGCGGTCGCCGCCACGTCGTCAGCGCCATCGCCTTCGAGACCTCGCGCTTTTCCGAGCGCTACCTGCAGCGCTACCTGATCCTTGAGCCTGGCATGCCCATCAACCGTGACCTGCTGTCGCGCCAGCGCAGCGCGCTCAGCGCCAGCGGGCACTTCAGCGACGTCAGCGTCGAAGCAGGGACGCCGGGAGAAGGCATCGAGGCCCCCGTGCCCGTGACGCTGCGCACAACGCCGTTTCGCGACAACCGCTTCCGCGGGCGCCTCGGCTGGGGCACGGAGACCGGGGTCGGCGCGCAGCTCGACTGGACGCGTCGCCAGTTCGGTCGCCATGGACATCGCTTCAATCTTGGCGTCACGGCGGTGCAGGAGCGTGAGCGCTTCGCCGGGGACTTTCGCTACCGCGTTCCCGTGGACCCGCTGATCGGACGCGATCTCGAGTTCGGCATCCGGCACGAGAGCAAGGACCTAAACTTTACCGATGTAGACCTCGAGCAGGGCGGAGCGACGCGCATCGCCGCCAACTTTGCCGCGCTGTTCCTCAATATGCCGGACACGCGCTTCGGCCCCTTCGACGTCTCGGCCTCGACCGGGATCAATTTCGCGGCGGAGTCCTACGACGTCTTCGAGGTGCTCTTCGGCGACCTGCCAGCGGATACGCAGCAGTCGATCATTGAGGTTATCGGAGACGAGGCTTACGCCACCCTGGCGCCGGATTTTCGCGCCACGATTCCCGAGCTCCGCGTCAATCTGCGCCACGCCGACGGCAACCGTTTCATCCGCCGCGGCGACTTTCTGGGCCTGCGCCTGCTCGGCTCGCACGAGGATTTCGGCTCGAATATCGGCTTCTGGCAGGCGCGGCTGTCGCACTGGAGCATCTTTCCCATCGGCGAACACAATCGCCTGCTGCTGCGCAGCGCCCTCGGCTACTCCGAAGCGGAGGCTCGAGAGGTCCTTGGCGTGACCTTCAACCAGATGCCGGAGTTCTACGAATTCCGCGGCGGCGGCGCACGCAATATCCGGGGCTACGGTTTCGAAACGCTGTTTCCCGAGGACGGCATCACCGGCGGCCGCAACCAGATCATCGCCAGCGTAGAGTACGAGCAGCGGATCCTGCCCGACTGGAGCGCCGCGGTCTTCGTCGATGGTGGCGATGTCTTCAACGAGCGCCAGGATTTCAATACGCGCATCGGCGCCGGACTCGGCGTGCGCTGGCGCTCCCCCTTCGGTCCGGCCCGCCTCGATATCGGCTTCCCCCTCGATGAGGCAGACAGCGCCTTCCAGATTTATATCACCGTGGGTCCGGAGTTCTGAACGACGGGCACTGGCGCGCCGCCTGCTTCAATCAAGGCTGTGCAAAGACGCCGCTGAACAGAATGCTGCGCGACGAGCCTTCCACGATGCTCCACGCGAAGGGCCGGTCGACGACGATGCGGCGCTGCGGATAGCGCGGGGCTACGGTGCTCTTGACGATGCCGCCGACCATCGTGACGGCGGCGGCTTTTACACCCTTCTCATCGAGTTCGATGCGCGTGTCCTGCTGGATCAGACCCACGCGCGTGTCGTGCACGGCGGGATGACTGCGCTCGCGATCGACCATGGTGAGGAAGTTTGCTTCGCCGGTGAAGAGCGGCAGGAGACCAAGCTCCTGCGTCGCCGGTGTATCGGCCCGCAGCGTCAGTCGCCTGCTGTAGCTGAACACGGGCATGCGCAGATCCACCTGATAGGCACGACCCTGCGCGAACACCGCCTGCGTCGCGTCGCCGAGACGGGGGATGGCGATGCGATGCAACCAGTCCGCAATATCAGTTGTCTCTCCAGGCGCCAGATGAATCAGCAGATGATAGCGGCGGCCGCTGAAGGGAATGGACAGGGTGACGGCTCCATCGTCGTGATCAATGAGCCGCATCGGCTGCCGGGTGGCGACGGTCTCGAGCGCAAGCTCGTCACCGGTGGCCGTGACGAAGCGAAAGTCATCGCCGGCCGGAAGCCGGCGCATCGCTGTGGCCCAGCTGCCTTCGAAGTAGGCCGCGTTGAGGATCAGCCAGGTCAGGCTGCGCATCGTGCCGTCATCAATGATCTCGCGGATCAGGCCGAAGGTGCGATCCTGCGCCCATTCGTTGACCCGCTGCGAGACGCCCGGTGCCATGAAGTCAACGCTGTACACGTCGGCATCAAATGCCTCGCCGACGGTGTCGATAAAGTCCTGCGCGAAGATATAGGGCCTGGAGCTGGTCGCGCCATCGGTCGACCAGAGCGAGTTGCTCATGACGAAGCGTCCAACGGTGGAGCCGCTATCCGCTTCGTGGACCAGAGCGTCGGCGAGTGGTACCGCCACCGCCTGCAGCACCGGCGCCTCGTCGCTGGAGCGCCCCAGCAGAAAGCGTCGCAGCAGCGAGCGGCTGTCGTCGCCGGCGCCGGCCTCGAGCACGCTCAGGGCATAGAACAGCGACACGGGCGACACCATCGCGTTCGACAGCGCGTCATCACCGAGGCTGACGCGCAGGAGTTCGCTGGCGAGCGCATTGATCCGCGTGGACTGCTGCAGTTCCACGGGCGTGGGGTCGGCGGCGAGGACGCAAGCAGCATTCACGGCAGCGACAACAACAACGATACGAAATACCTGGAGAAGCATAGGAACTTACCTCGCAGCTAGCGTGTTGGGGGCCGGCAGCAGCACGCAGGCCGTTGTGCCCTTGCCAGGGCGGGACTCAAGCTCGAAGCCCAGGCCCTGCTCGTCGCAAAGCTCTTTCACGATCGCAAGACCGAGGCCATGGCCCTCGGAGTCATCGCCGCGGGCGCCTCGCTGGTATATCCGGGCAAGAAATTCCGGCGCCATGCCAACGCCATCGTCGATGATCTGGAAAAGCACCCCTGAACCCCTCGGACGGAAGCCGACGACAATGCGCCGCGCGCGTGCATGGGCAAGCGCATTGCCGAGCAGATTGCTCAGGATGCGCATCGTGCGCAGCGGCTGCACGAATACCTCGTGCCTCCCGCCGTGAATCCGCAGGCGCAGCCCGTCGCGCTCGGCATCGTCCTCGAACATCTGGCGCAGGCTGGCGACGAACACGCTGGTCGCCACGAGTTCACGGCCGCTGGCATCGCTCTCGGCATCGCAGTTGTCGTGCTCGTGCTCGAGGAATTCGTGCGCGAGGCTGCCGATGTAGTCCACGGCCTGGTAGAAGCGCTCGCGGTTGGTGAAGTCGGCGGGCAACCCGTCGATGGCGACGCGCAGCGCTGAAATCGGCTGCTTGAGATCGTGCGAAACGGCGGCCAACTGCGACTGGTGCTGCCGCGCCAGGCGCTGCATGCGCTGGTAATCGCGTTCCGCGGCGAGCAGCGACGCCTGCAGTTCGGCCTCGCGCTGTGCCAGGCGCAGCGCACGCCGCTCGGCCTCCTCCTGCTTTTTTGCACTGGCAAAGGCGCGGCTGACCACCACGGTGACGGCAAAGGCGGCGTACAGCAGAACACCGATCCGGTTGAGCGTATTGAGCGTCTCCTGCCCCCAGCCACCAGCGGCCAGCTCCACGAACAGCACCACGGCGTAGTAGGCGCAGAGCACGAAGGGCACCACGCGGGCGAAGCGGGACAGGCGCGGCCCGAGGTCCGACCAGCTCAGCGGCGGCAGACACTGGCTGACCAGCATGCCCACGAACAGCAGGTTCGCCGGCGCCCACATCAGATTCAGCGGAATGCGCCCGAGCCACAGCGCGGAACTCAGCGGCAGCAGCAGGCTCAGGACCGCCAGTCCCGTTAGCGCCGGCCGAAGTCGGGCAAGGGGGTGCGCCTGCTCGATATTCGTCGCCGCCACCCAGTAGCCGAAGGCCGAGCCGGCGGTGTAGATGAGATACGGCAGCACCCAACGGGTGAAGTCACCACCGCCCGAGAGCGCAAGCAGCGTCCCGTCCATGCTCGCGACGGTGAACAGCATGAACAGCGCAAACACCACGTAGTTGACCCAGGCGTAGGCCCGGTAGGCGAGCACGATGGCCAGCGACAGCGCCGTCGCGGTAATCCCGAAGGTGTAGAAAACGGCGTCGTAGAGCGTGAGGCTGCTCTTGTCCGTGAGCGCAAGCGCCGGGTGCGAAGCAGCAAGCAGCAGGCCCCCGGTACCGGCGGCGGCGAGGAGGGCGGCGGGAGCGGAGCCTCGGGTCTGCGTCATGGGCGCGCTGCCCCCTGCAGTGAAAGATTGATGAAGAAAGTATGCGGCGCCGGACGCAGACCCGGTATGGGGTAAACACCCCATCCGCTACTCGCTTACAACGAGGCCGTCGCGGATTGCCCGTGCCATCAGCTGCGCCACGGAGTGCACCTCGAGCTTGCTCATCAGGCTGGTGCGATGCTTGTCGACGGTCTTCGGGCTCAGGAACAGCTCGGCGGCAATCTCCTTGTTGCTTTTGCCGGCGACGATCATGTTCAGCACCTGCTGCTCGCGGCTGGTCAGCGCCGCGGACTGACTCTGCCCGATGATCTCCGCCAGATCGCTGGCGATCACCGGAACGCCCTCGAGGATCGTCGGCAGCTTGTCGCGCAGGAGATCGACGGAGCTGCCCTTGCTGAACAGGCCATGAACACCCTGCTCTACCAGTCCCGCCAGCAATGCCGGGCCCGTCAGGCCGGTGAATACGACCACGCGTGTATCCGGGCTCCAGCGCCGCAGGTCGTGGAGGATTTCCGAACCGCTCGCGAAGGGCATGGAAATGTCGAGGAAAAGAAGCTCGGGCTTTCTGGCCTTGACCAGGGCGAGGGCCTCGATGCCGTTACTGGCGTAGCCGACGATGTCGAAGACGTAGCCGTCGTCCTGCATGCGATCGAGCAGCGTCGTGATCGCATCACGGATGATCTCGTGGTCGTCGGCGATGACGGTGCTGATAACAGGGCTGCCACTCATGGCATCGATCTCGCAGCTGAACGGGAAAAGCAGACTGCGATAGTGAAGCGATCGGCGGCAAAAAAGAACCGGGTGCCCCTCCGCGTAGCACACGAAGAGAACACCGCGGGGCTATGCTCCTTCAGCGGCAAGCGCCACGGAGCGAGGCGATGCGGTGAGACCCGAAGCGAGAATCAGAAGTTGTAGAGGTACTGATCTCGCGTGTAGGTGATGGTACCGACTTCGGCGCCGACGCCGAGCCCCCCGCCCACGGTGAATCCGCTGGGCAGTATGCCGCGCTCCGGGAAGTCGATGGATACGCTGACGGAGCCCAGCAGCTTGCCCGAGAAGTTCACGCTGCGTCCCTTGTCCGAGGCCCAGTGCTTCGTCGGCATCTCTTCGCCGCTCAGCGCCACGCTCACATCGCCGCCGGCGGCGGCCCCGGCACCGAAGCTGACGCCGTTGGTGATGAAGTAGCGGCCGTCGGGACGAGGTTCGAGGGGAATGGCGTAGGTGAGCGCCGCATCGGCGCCGATACCGGCAACGAGCCCGGCGTTCAGACCGATCTCGAGCGTCTTCGGTTCGTAGCCGAGCACGGCAGTTCCGTAGTTCATAAAGTCCTGAGGCGAGGCGCCGCAGATCGACAGGATGCGATTCACGCCGTTCTCGGAACGGTCCTGCATCACCTGCCTGAGCTGCTCAAGGTTTTCCGGTCGAAGCAGACAGGTGCGCAGGTTCACCATCGGGTTGTTCATACCTATGCGCTGCACCGAATCGGCCACGCGCTGGGCAGCGGCCCGGTACTCGTCGTCCGTGTAGTCGCGGAAGCAGGTGCCCTCGTTGGGAATGATGCCGGGGCTGTACTTGAAGCCGTCGTCGCACCAGTGTTTCGGGTTCGCGTTCCAGCAGCTGCGCTGGCCATCGCCGCCGCAGTCGGGGGTGGGATCGCTCCCGGGTACTACGCAGCGCCCATCGCCGGGCTTGCCGCTGCCGAAGTATTCCAGGCCCGCATCGCACCAGCGTTTGGGATCCACGTTCCAGCAGCTGCTCTGATTGCGGCCGCCACAGCTCTTGTCGTAGTCGGAGCCGGGCGTGATGCACTTGCCGTCACCGGGCTTGCCCGTACCCACGTATTCGAGGCCGCCATCGCACCACTGCCGGGGATCGACATGCCAGCAGCTTTTCTGGCCGCGACCACCGCAGTCCTTCGCGGGCTTCGTGCCGGCCTTCACGCAGGTGCCCTGACCGGGTACGCCCGTACCCTGATATTCGAGATTGCCCTTGCACCACTTGCTGGGATCCAGGTTCCAGCAGCTGCTCTGATTCAGCCCGCCGCAGGCTTTTGCGGTCTCCTTCTTCTCCTCTCTTCGCACGCAGCGCCCCTGACCGGGCTTGCCGTTGCCCTTGTACTGGAGGTTGCCGTTGCACCACTTGTCAGGATTGAGACTCCAGCAGCTCTTCTGGTTGAGACCGCCGCAGTCATCGGCGCGCGCGCTGTGCGGTGAGGCAGAGAGAAACACGGCTAGCAGACATAGAGTAAGCATTGCCGTAGACGTGACTCGAAACATGACCCATTCCTTCAGTACTGGCGCGACGACGCACCCTGGATGTTGGAAGCGCCGGACAACGACGCGGCGACCTCGGTCCCTTACCAGGGATCGACGGGCGGCTGACCGGCGTCGGGATCGACGGTGGGCTCACCGGGAATGCCCTGCGGCGGCTGGGTCATCGACGGGTCGGCGGGAGGATAGGGATTAGGCTGCTGGTAGCCACCACCCTGATAGGGGTTGGGCTGCGGCTGATACTGACCCTGCTGGGGATACTGATTCGGCGGCTGCTGGTAACCGCCGCCCTGGTACGGGTTAGGCTGCTGCTGATAGCCACCACCCTGGTAGGGGTTGGGCTGCTGCTGGTAGCCACCACCCTGGTACGGGTTGGGCTGCTGCTGATAGCCACCGCCCTGGTAAGGGTTGGGCTGCTGATACGGGTCCGGTTGCTGGTAGCCACCGCCCTGGTAAGGGTTGGGCTGTTGCTGATAGGGATTCGGCTGCCGAAAGTCCTGATAGGGATTGCCCTGCGGAGGTGGATAGACGCCCACCTGGCTTTGCCCGGACTTCTCCCACTCGAAGGCCTGCCGGTCGTCGAGACGGACGGGCATCAGCTTGTATTTGACGGGCCCGAGGGCACCGGCGACGGAAACATCAAGGTAGCCCTGGTCGGTCAGCGTAGCGCTCCAGCCGCCCATCAGCGGCAGGTCCGAACCGCTGAACTGACGTGGTCCGGTGCGCTGGACGTCCTTGATCACAACCATCATCGGCTCGATCTTGAGCACGAAGAGATGCGTCCACGGATCCACGGCATAGGCGCGGCCGGAATCGATGCGGATGCGCTTCTTGATCGAACTGATCATCCACTCGCCGTCGATGGACAGCGGCTGCGTGGTTGGTACGTCACTCATCATGGGGAGAAACGCGGGTATCTGCGGAACCTCGGGAATCGCCGGAATCTGCGCCTGGGCATGGCCACCGAGGGCCACCAGCGCGACCAGGGCAACGGCGCGCAGGGGGGCTGGGAGAGCGGCGCGGTCGGAGAGCCCAGCGCACAGATGCTGACGAGAGCGGGACGCGCGAGAAAGCTGCGTTGCGAAAGAGGTCGTGGCAGAGGAAAGGGAGGTTTTCATGCGGCTGTCCTGTCGGTTGTTGTGTGAGCGTTGAAACCAGTCTAGGAGTCGACGCGCACCCGAGGTATGGGGTAAATCCCCCAATCCGACACCTACCGCATTGTCGGCCAGTACTCCAAGTATACGCCCGGGACCGCTTCGTACAACGGACACGGAATGTCACCGCCACCACCCGTACGCAAAGACGCCCAAACAGCAGAAGGCCGGGAGCGATGCTTCGCCCCCGGCCTTCTGCCCGCGCCGCCTCAGAAGTTGTAGAGGTACAGCGAGCCCGTAGCCGTCACCAGAGCCGCCTCGGCACCGGCGCCAACGCCGCCGCTGAGCGTGAAGCCGTTCGGCACCAGGGCGCCGCTATCGAAGTCGATGGCCACACCGCCGCCGTAGAGGGCCTTGCCGGAAAAGCTGACGCTCTTGCCCACCTCTCGTGCCCAGTGCTCCGTCGGCATGCTCGAGTAGCTCAGCCCCACGGAAACGTCGGCACCGCCCGCAAGGCCGATGCCTGCGGCTACACCGCCGGACAGGAAGAAGCGCGCCTCCGGAGCAGACTTGAGTTCGATGCGATAGCCGACTCCGCCCTCGACGCCGACCTTGGCGACGCCGCTGACGCCGGCGCCGATGGCCAGGCTCCAGGTACGGTCATCCGCTGAAGACGACGAGCGCGTCGACACGCTGCGCGCCGCTACGCCGGCAGCGCTGCGACTGGCCGCTGCCGTATCAAAACTGCCGAGAACGCGATTGCCGTAGTCCGCCAGGGCCTGCGGCGACACGCCGCACTGGCGCAGCAGGGCATTCACGCCATTGGCGCTGCGCGAGGCGAGCGCACGCTGCAGCTCCGCGAGGCGCTCGGGCCGCTTGAGGCAATTGCGCAGATCGTTGAGCGGATTGTTGGTGCCCAGCTTCCCGATCTGCGCCGCGACGGCACCGGCCACCTCGCGCAGATCGTCGTCGGAGACGCGCCGTATGCACCGGCCCTGCCCCGGAATGCCCGTGGGCTTGTACTTGAGATCGCCTTCGCACCAGCGCGCGGGATTGATGTTCCAGCAGCTTTTTTCGCCGGGGCCGCCGCAGTCATCCTTCGCTGGCCGCTGGATGCAGGTGCCCTGGCCGGGAATGCCCGTAGGCTTGTACATGAGGTCACCGCGACACCAGTCCTTCGGATTCGCGCTCCAGCAGCTCGACTGATTCAGACCTCCGCAGGACTTCTTCGGCGCACTGCGGCTGACGCAGCGGCCCTGGCCGGGCTTACCATTGCCCTGGTACTGCAGGTTGCCCTTGCACCACTTGGCGGGATTCAGGCTCCAGCAGCTGGACTGGTTCTTGCCGCCACAGGCCTTGGCCTCGGCAGGTTCGGGCACCACGGCGAAGAGCAGGCCGGTGGTGATGGTTACGGTCAGGACTCTGAGGATCTGCGTTTTCATGATTCGTCTCACTCTGTGATTCCCTGAGGAAGAGCCGCTTCATTGCGGAACGAAATCAGTCTAGAAACGGGGCCTCGATGAACCCATGGGGTGATCACCCCATTCGACAGGGAGGATCGCGGAAGGAAGGCATGCGCGCCCGGCCCCCGCTGGAATCGAGCGGTGGATCAAGTGCGGTACGCGTAAGCCGGGGGTCGAAGCGGCCGGAGAGGTCCGCGTGAAAAGACCCGGCGAGCGGTCAGTGGAGCGAGTGCAGGGGCTGCGTGGCCAGCGCGGCGCTCTCGCTGAGGCCGCAGTCGAAGACCACATCGGAACCGAGCGAATAGGCGCGCGTGTCAGGCCGGATCGCGTCGGCAAGGCGCTGTGCGGAGTTCCCCAGTGTCAGCCCCTGGGGGCCATCGCCGATGAGCAGGGGCGCGATGGCCAGCTGCATGCGCGTCAGCAATCCCTCATCGATGAAGCGCGCGATAGTGATGCCGCCGCCCTCCACGAGGAGGTTATGGAGACCCTCGTCGCGCAGCGCAGCAATGATCTCGGCGGGCTCGATATGGCCGTCGCGCGGGTGCAGGCGGATCGTCCGCACACCGTAGGCGCGAACGCGATCGACGGCCTGGATCACGATTCGCCGCGAGCCGTCATCGGCGAGGAGCGGTGCCTCGTCGGGCAGGCGGCCCTTCGGGTCGATGACCACGCGCGCGGGATTGTCGCCCTCGCACAGACGCACCGTGAGCCGCGGCAGATCCTGCAGCGCCGTGCGCACGCCGATCACGACCGCGTCGGCAAGCGCTCGCATGCGATGCAGGTGGGCAAGACCATCGGGACCCGAGACATCGCGCGCATCACCGCTCGCGGTCGCCACGCGTCCGTCGAGGGACTGGCCGACCTGGGCGACAACGCTCGGGCCGAGATCGCGTCGCGCGAGCGGGCCGTAGAGATCCAGCGCTGCGCGCTCGCCGCTGCTCCACTGCCCGCAGCAGCAGCAGGCCTCGCCACGGCGCACGGCAAGCAGGCGGCGCCATACGGCCGGAGTGACATCAACGTGCATGCGCAGTGTCCTTCGATTCTCGCCGGGGAAGCGCGAGGAGGTCGAGATGGCCGATCTCGCAGACGCCCGTCTCCACGCCCTCGCGCCGGCGCCGGCCCCAGGCCGCCGCCTCGGTGCTGCCCACCTCTGCAGCTGCGACCGCGATGCCGTCGATCAGCTCGCGCTGCAGCTGCGCCAGCTCCGGACCCAGGCGCCAGGGGCTCTCGCCAAGACGCACTTCGAAGCCCGCATCGGCGAGGATCTGGGCGCTGCGCTCGCCGGCCCGCGGTCCGAGCGCGGGTCCGAGGCCCTTGTCGCCCTGCTGATGCCGATTGAAGCAATCGGTAATCGCGGCGTCGTGCGCGTCGTCGGGCGTCCACCGCATTACGCCGTTGTAGCTGAGCGCAGCGTAGAAGGGAACGCGCAGGCTTTCGGCGAGCGCATGCACCCACGAGGCGGGAACAAGATCGAGGAGCGCCGAGGCGGTCACCAGCGTGGCATCTTCCAGCGGCAGCGCTGCGAGATCGCGTATGTCGGCCTCGATCACTTCCACACAGTCGCTCGTGGCGCGCGCATCGGCTGCGGCAGCTTCCAGCAGCTGCGGGTCGCTATCGACGAAGCGCCAGCGCGCACCCGCAGGCAGCAGGGACGCGAGCGCGCGCCGCGTGGCGCCCGTACCGCAGCCGAGATCCACGATCAGCGGCTGCGGTCCGGCAGCCTCCGCCGCCTGCCGCGCGAGTGCGGCGTCGCGCGCCGCGCGATCGGCCGGTTCGCGAAGGGCCAGCCATTCGGCACTGAAAGCCATGGCTCAGATATCTTTCTCGACCCAGGCCCGGGCCACGTGGCTCTCGTGCAGCGTGACGCGCAGGCGCCTCACGCGCCCCGCATCGCCCAGCCGGCCGGAGCGGACGCGCTCCGCGATCCCTTCGAAGACATGGCCACAGAGAAACTCCGTGGTGGTGAACTTCCCTTCAAACTCGGGCAGCTCATCGAGGTTCGCGTAGCGCAGCGGGGACAGCGTTTCGGCGAGCGCCTCCGTAGCGAGGCCGATGTCAACGACCAGTCCGTGCTCGTCGATATTCTCGCTGAAGAAGGCGACGTCCACGGTGAAAGTGGCGCCGTGCATCCCCTGGGCGGGACCGAAGACGGGCGCGGGCAACGAATGGCCGATCATGATGTGATCGCGGACTTCTACGGCAAACATGGACTATCCCCGGGAATGTCAGTAACGAATACGGTGGCACAGCGTCCCCGGGTCGCCCAGGATTTCGCCGTAACGTTCGGGCAGCGTCTCGAAGGCGCTCTCGCCGCTGAACAGCCTGTCAAGGACCGGATCGCACAGAAGCTCGAGCGCTTTCGCGCGTCGCCGCGCATGGGTCCAGCGTGGGCCGTGGCGCGGCGGCAGGCTGCCGACCTGCGAGCTCAGCAGGCGCAGGCGTCGACTGTGGAAGGCACCGCCGAGTGGTGCGGGCGTTGTTCCCGAGCCGTACCAGCTGCCCTCCACGATCGTCGCTTCCACACCCGCCGTGTCGATAGCCGTGGCCAGACCCTCGGCCGTCGCCGAAAGATGCAGGACCACGTCGCAGTCGCCAGGCACCGAGCCGGGCAGGGCAAAGCCGCAGCCAAGGCCCTCGGCCAGCGCCGCACGACTGCCCTGCACATCGACGAGCGTGACTTCGGTCCCCGGCAGACGACTCGCAAGATATCCCACCAGCGCACCGACGAGGCCCGCGCCGACAATCGCGATTCGGTCGCCGGCGGCCGCACCGCTGTCCCAGAGCAGGTTGAGCGCGGTCTCCATATTCGCCGCGAGCACCGCACGCTGCGGTGGCAGACCGGGCGGCAGCGGCGTCAGCGCGCCTTCGTCCTGGCGGAAGCGCCGCTGGTGCGGGTGGAGGGCAAAGACGTGGCGGCCCGCCATCGCGCCCTCTTCCACGCGGCCGACGGCGCAGTAGCCGTACTTTACGGGGAAGGGAAAGTCACCCTCCTGCGCCGGGCAGCGCATGCGCTCATACTCGCTCTCGGGAACCTGCGCGCGATAGACAAGACGCTCCGTACCGCGGCTTACGGCGGAGTAGATCGTCTCGACGAGTACGCCCTCACCCATCGCACCGTCGCGAATCTCCACCTGCTCAGGCCCGGTGCACCACAGCGCGGGCGCGTGGTTCACAGCAGGTGACCGGACTTGCGCGCCTTGGTGGCAAGATAGTGCGCGTTGTGCTCCGTGCAGCCGACCTGCAGCGGCAGGCGCTCGACCACCTCGATGCCGTGGCCGGTGAGAATACTGACCTTGGCGGGATTGTTGGTCATCAGGCGCACGCGGCTGACGCCGAGCTGCTCGAGGATCGATGCGCCGACGCGGAAGTCACGCTGATCGTCCTCAAAACCCAGCCAGTGGTTGGCCTCAACGGTGTCGAGGCCCGCGTCCTGCAGCACGTAGGCGCGCATCTTGTTGGCCAGACCGATGCCGCGTCCCTCCTGATTCAGGTACAGCAGGACACCACCATTGCCGGCCGCCATTGCGGTCATGGCCGCGCGCAGCTGCGGCCCGCAATCGCACTTGAGGCTGCCCAGCACATCGCCGGTGAAGCAGGCGGAGTGCAGGCGAACGCTCACGGGGCCGCTGAGATCAGGGCTGCCGACCTCGATCGCGTAGTGCTCGACGCCGCCATCGTCGGGCCGGAACACGTGCACGCGCCCCGCTTGCGCCACCGCCATAGGCAGGGGCGCCGAGCTGACCCGCTCCTGCTGTCGGGCCTCGTCGAGCGCCGCGTTCAGTTCACGCAGCGACATCGTCATCAGACCCGCTGCAGCGGCATCACCGGTGAAAGGCACGGTGAGCGCCGCCGGTATCTTCTGCGTGGATTTCGCGAGCCTGATTGCGGCCGTCTGCACCGCGCTGCCGCTCTGGAAATGCGTCCCGGCAAGGGCATCGAAAAGGCCGTCGATCCTGCCCCGGCCGGCGACAGCGGCAAGCCAGGCCAGATCGGCCGTATCGGGAACGGCGAGGCGCAGCACCTCGCTGCCTTCGGGCCAGGCCACACCGATCGCCTCAACGCGTCGCAGCGTCAGCGCGAGCTCTGGAGCACCCAGCGAGGCCATCACCCGGTAGCGCTCTTCGGTCAGGCTCTCGACGAGCGCGACTAGCGTTTGCTCGCGTCCATCCTGCAGCACCACCGGAAGCCCGAGACCCAGGTCGCCCTTGATGCGCAGCAGTTGCTCGACGGCGCGTGGCGCAAGGGCTCGCTCGGTCGCGCTCTCGGTGGCCTCGACGGGCACGGCGCGGGCGCGGGCCGTGGGTAGGCGTTGGGTTCGCAGCATGGATGACCTTATCGTTCGTCGCGGAAACCGCGCGCAGGCGTCGTGCAGACTTTTTGCAGAGACAGGCGGCGCGCAGTAGGCGTTGTTACGTGCTCTCGACGAAGCTGGACGCCGTGCTTTGGCAGGATGCCGGTTCGTATCCTGTACAGAGGTTGCCGTCATGAAGCGCTGGCTGGGGTTCGCGCGCTCGCTGCTGATCGATCACAACCCGGCGACGGTGTTGGCGTGACGGCTGCGCAGTGCGCGAATGGCTGCGCTCGCTCAGCGACGATGACCTCTGGCGACCGCTTCGCGCGTCTCGACGACCAGGCTGTCGGGGGCGCGCTGCGGCGCGGAGCAGCAAAAAGGCTGCGCGACCATCGTTTGTACAGCTTTATTCCTGGCGCAGGCAGGCGGCGAAGCTCTCGAACAGCGCCGGGGTCGCCGCGATCACCGTGCCCTCGAGCTCGGGACGCTCGCCCTCGCTCCAGCCCTCAACGTGCGCGCCGGCCTCGCGCAGCAGCACGAGGCCGGCGGCAATATCCCAGGGCTGCAGCACCCGCTCCCAGAAACCATCGAGGCGTCCGCAGGCCACATAGGCCAGGTCCAGCGCGGCAGCGCCCATGCGCCGGACACCGGCGCAGTGCGGCGCGAGTCGGGCGATATCGGCGGCGTGCTCGTCGATATGCGCCATCTCACCGAAGGGAATCCCCGTTCCGAACAGCGCGGCGTCCAGCTGTCGGGCATGCGAAACGCTCATCGGGCGACCGTTGAGCATCGCGCCGCAGCCACGGGCCGCCGCAAAAGTCTCGCGTCGCAGCGGATCGTGAACGACCCCGAGCACGGTCTCGCCGGCGATCTCCAGCGCGACGGACACGGCCCAGTGCCCGATGCCGTGCAGAAAATTGGTCGTGCCGTCGAGGGGGTCGACGATCCAGCGTCGCTCGCCACCGGGGCTCGCTCCCGTTTCCTCACCCAGCCAGCCGTCACCGGGACGCTGCCGGGCAAGCTCGCTGCGCAGCAGCTCCTCGGCCTCGCGGTCGGCTTCGGAGACGAAATCTCCGGCGCGCTTGGCGCTCACGGATAGCCGATCGCGATTCTCCCAGTGACGCAGAAGTCCCTCGCCCGCCGTCAGTGCCAGCGTGCTTGCCAGCTCGAGATCCCGCGCCAGCTCGCTATCAGCCACGCGCGGCCACCCTGTCGATCACTGCGGCGACGATGCTCGCCGTTTCGACCCAGGCGGGCAGTTCCGTGCCCGCGCGCCGCGAAGCCGCGGCCATCGTCTCGCGCAGCGCGTCGTCGCCGAGCAGTTCATGAAGGGCCTGCGCGAAGGCCTCGGGATCATCCACCGGCACCAGGCGCCCTGCCCCCGCTGCGACCGTCTCCGGCACGGCGCCCACGGAACAGCTGACGATAGGCAGACCGTGCACCATGGCCTCATCGAAAACGATGCCGTGGCCCTCGTGGCGCGTCGCCAGGGCAAACACACTCGCGGCGCGATAGAGCGCTCCGAGCTCCGCGGCGCTGACGCTACCGGCGAAGCGCAGGCGATCGGCAATACGGAGCTCGGCGGCAAGCTGCGCGAGCTTCTGCGCAAGTTCCGCATCGCGAGCCGCGCCCACGATCACCGCCTGCCACGGACGATCGGCGATGCGCGCCAGCGCGCGCAGGAGCACGTCGTGCCCCTTGCGCCGCGTCGTGCTTCCCACGGAGAGAATCAACGGCGGGTCGACAGGCTGCGCCTCCCCCGGACTCCGGTCGACGCCGGGCCGCGCCACGGTGATACGCTCGGACGGAACGCCGTAGCGCTCGACCAGCGCGCGAGCCGTATGCGGACTGGTGACGATGACCGCGACCGCGACCTCGAGGACGTCGCGCTCGGAACGGTACAGCGCATCGCGACGCTTACGATCCAGGCCGCTCTCGTCGGCGAGGGGATGGTGGACCAGCGCAATCAGCGGTGCCTTCACGGCGGCGAGCGATGCGCGGTCCATGGCGCCAAGGGCGAGGCCGTCGACAATCAGCGCACAATCCGGAGCGACGGCGGCCAGCTGCGCCGCAGCCAGCGCGCGCTCCGCCGGAGAAGGATCGGGAAAGCCCGCGGGAAGCTCGATGTGGGCGACATCCACGCCAAGGGAATGAAGCCCTTCGAGGAGACGACGGTCGTAAAAATAGCCGCCGGTGAGCGTTTGCAGGTCACCGGGCACCGCCAGCGCGGCGCGGCGCAAACTCATGCGAGCTCTGCCCCCGTCGGCGCGGCTTCGAGATGGTCCCTGCGCGACACTGCGACGAAGACCGCTCAGGACTCGAGGGGATCGGGCGCGGCTGCGAAAACCAGCGCGAGGAGCCCGGGCAGTGCCGCAAGCAGCATCACCAGGCCGAAAGCCACGCTCGCCGCGAGGCCGGCGGCCGCCGTTCCACCGGCGAGCGGCAGCATCGCGGCGGCCGCGCCCTCGCGAAGTCCCCAGCCGCTGACCGAAAGCGGGATCACCATGCTGAACAGCACCAGCGGCACGAGCACCAGCGCGGCGGGCATCGACAGCGGCGCGCTCACGGCAATCGCGCAGCATGCGAAAGCCCCGATGTTGCACAGCGCGGTCCCCAGGCTCAGGGCGAACTGTTGCGGGCGCACCTCCCGCGCGGCGACGGCGTGGACGAACGCGCGGACGAAGCGCCGCATCGGGCCCTCCTCGCGCCTGGTCGGACGATGGACCAGCGCGCGGAACACAAGCAGCGCACCCAGGGCGACCAAAAGAACCAGCGGCAGCAACCAGCGCGGTCCTTCAAAGCCGCCGGGCACGAGCTGCGTGCCGATCACGCCGAGGGCGAACACGGCAAACAGCGCAAGCTGGCCGGCGAAGCGCTCGAACAGCACTGCCTGGCCGGACACCAGCAGACCGGCCTCGCTGCGAACCCGGTAGGCCCGTCCCGCGTCTCCGAGCACACCGCCGGGCAGCAGCTGGTTCACGATCTGCGAAAGATAATATTCGCGAAGCGCGACGCCGCGTTCGAGGGGAATGCCCAGGCGCGCAGCGGTCAGCCGCCAGCGCAGCGCCGACAGCAGCGTCTGCAGCGTCAGCGCCGCGAGGGCGCCGGCAATCCACACTGGCTGCGCCGCGGCGAGCTGCCGCAGCGCCGTCTCGCCGTCCACGATCTGCCACAGCGCAGCGAGACTCGCGACAGTCACCGCCAGCTGCAGGCTGCGAAAGAGCCCGCGACGCACGCCGCTACTCCCCATCGCCTGCGGCAGCTTGCGCAGCGCGCGCCGGAACCGCCGGGGCCGCAGGCGTCGTCGCTGGCGCCGCAAGCTGCGAAGCACTGCTCGAATAGGTACGCAGTATGCGGTCGCGCATGCGGTCCATCGCCACCACGGGGGTGCTCTCCGCCGGGATCAGCCCGGGAGTCAGCCCCCAGTCGCGGGCGGCACGCTCGACGAGATGCGAAGGTCCGACGAGGTGAATGGGGACATCGGGGCGCTCGTCGAGGGCGACGAAACCCGCCGCCTGATGATCGCCAAGCACGATCATCAGCGGCGCTTCGTCGGCCTGTCGTGCAGCCCAGGCGAAGGCGGTGCGCAGCGCATAGTCGATGGCGAGGCGGTACTGCGCGCGCACCCGGTCGCGGTCGCGCCAGACCACATCTGGCGCCTCGCCCGACGCCGCCATGGCGTCGAACACCCGACCATCACCGACTGCTTCCCAGTCGACAAGATCGGGCACGGGCACCCAGGGCGCGTGCGACGACCCCGTCGCGAACTGGATGAAGTACGGCCGATCGTCCGGCCGCTGGCCGCGCAGCCTGCGCTCGATAACGGTG
Source organism: Halieaceae bacterium (assembly GCA_036351355.1). Classification (GTDB taxonomy): domain Bacteria; phylum Pseudomonadota; class Gammaproteobacteria; order Pseudomonadales; family Halieaceae; genus Congregibacter. The sequence goes on along the minus strand of JAZBOX010000148.1, from coordinate 2,550 downwards.
TAGACGAACTGGTCGGGCATCGTCACCCAGTTGAAGTTGCGACCGGCGTAGCCGAGATCCGCCGCCGCGAGGATCGTCTCGAATCCCATCCGGCTGCTCTCGGGCCAGTCGAGGGTGATCTGCGGCATGACCGCCGCCGTGTGAAAGCCGGCATCGGCGGCCAGGTGGTACAGCGTCTGACGACCCGATGCGAGCATCGCGCCGTAGCGCGTCTGCCCGTCCACCCACAGGCCGTTGGCGAAGGTCGCGTGCGCGAGCCAGCTCTGGCCACCGCGCGTTGGCGAGGCCAGAAGACCCGACGCCATTGAGAGTCCGGCGCCTTCGAGCAGCGCCTCGCTGTGCGCGAGTGTCGCGCGGTGCAGGTCGGCAAAGAGCGGCGTATCGAGGCTTGTGCGCCCGTAGCTTTCGATGAAGACCACGAGCACGTCGCGATCAATCAGGTCGAGAAGACCGCTGGCATCGGCATAGGGATCGCGAGCGGCAACGCGCTCGAAGGCGCGAAGGTCGGCCAGCGTGTTCCGAGCCATGGCCAGGCGCTCGACACCGACGCGCGCGGTGAATGCGGTGCCGGGAAACGCCACGGGGGATTCCCAGCGCTTCATGCGCACGCCAACCTCGGCCGCGGCAACGCCGGTCATCAGCAGCGCGGCACCGGCAGCGAGGCCGCGCAGGGCGGAGCCTCGCGGCGCCGCGGCGGACCACACGCCGCTCGCCCACCACAGGGCAGCGCCGAGCGCCGCGAACAGCAGCAGCACGCCGAGGGCGGCAAACACGGTCAGCAGCGCGCCGACGGCGCCGGTGAGCAGACGCAGCCCCGCATCGATCAGCGCGAGATCGGCGACGGGGTTGAAGCCCCTTGCGAGCGCCACGAACATGGCGAAGTCCGCCGTCTTGAGCGCAACGATCAGCATCAGCAGGGCGATCACGGCGCTGCGAAAGACGCGGCCCGCACGTCCGGGGCCGAAGGCCAGAAACGCCAGCAGCAGCGCGGGCCATTCCAGCGGAAAGGCGACGAGCACCTCCCAGGTCAGCGCATCGGGATGATTCGGCTGCGCCAGCACGATATAGAAGACCAGTGCAGCGGCTGCCAGAGCGACGGCGCCGCGCTTCATTGACCGTTCCGCCGCAGCCACAGCACATCGCGACCGAAAGACCAGGCCAGCGCCGCGAGGGTCAGCACGACCAGCATCGTCGCCGGAGGGCCGACGAGGGGCGGCAGCTGCAGGGCGATCAGCGCAAGAATCTGCAGCACGCACACCAGCTTGCGCCCGAAGCGTTCGGGCAGCGGCTGCTCGATCCAGGGAAAGCGGCGCCCGGCAGCGGCAAACGCATAGCGCGGCAGACCGAGGAGCAGCACGTACGCACCCACCGTTCCCGCAACCCAGGCATTCAGCGCGAGGATGAGCCCGAAGACAGCGTCGACCTCCATGTCGAAGCGGGCGCCGAAATCCGTCGCGTGCCCGAGGCGGCGCGCGAGCCAGCCGTCGACGCCGTCAAGGACCAGCGCGGTCAGCGCCAGCGTCAGGATCGTCACCGTCGACGCCGGCGCCGCAAGCGGAGCGAGGAGCGCGCTGACCATCGCGAGCCGCAGCAGCGTGACGAGGTTGCACGGACCCAACTGCGCCAGCGGCGGGCTGCGCAGCAACAGCAGCAGTGCCAGCATCGATCCCGCCAGATAGCCGAGCGCTGACAGGCTGATCGCCGCGGGTATCGCACCGACCAGCAGCCAGGCCAGCGCGGGCACCAGCGCTGCGAAGGCAAGGGCGGCAACGGCGAGGCGGGCCGGCGGGCTGCTCGGGCCCGCAACGGCTCTCGGCGGCAGACCGGTCCGGAGCGTGGACAGCTGTGGTGGCGACTGACTGATCTGGTCTGTCCTCTGTTTTCGAACAATAGGGGCGCGTCGAACAGGTTCGCGCATTAGCTGCGGCGCCCGGCGTCGCCCGAATACACGCTGGCAGGGAGCGCATGGATCACTCTGGATACGCAACACCGGCACGGCTGATGCACTGGCTGATGGCCGGACTCATTCTGCTCACGGTCCCCGCGGGCCTGGTCATGGTGCAGTCGGGTATCGACCGGGGACTGCAGGACGCGCTGTTCATCTACCATAAGAATGTCGGCGTATTTCTCCTGCTTCTGGTGTTGGGGCGCTTGTGGCTACGTTGGAAAAATCCGCCGCCACCGAGGGCTGCGGCACTTCCGCGTTGGCAACATCGGCTAGCAGCGGCGACGCACTGGGGCCTGTATCTGCTGCTATTGGTTATTCCCATCGCCGGTTACGTTCGCGTTCGCGCCGGGGGATTTCCGATCGAAGCGCTCGACGCCATGGGCCTGCCCGCGGGCGTACCGCGCTCGGACGAGCTCGCCGACGCAGCGAAGGCGCTGCACTACTGGTCGGGGCTTGTCTTTATCGGCGTTGCGGGTATCCACGTCGGGGCGGCGCTGTTCCACGCGATCGTCCGGCGCGACGGCGTGTTCTCGCGCATGTGGCCGCCCTTCGCACGGCGGCGCTGAGAGCCATCGATCCAGGCTGCTGGCGACAGCCATCCG
>JAZBOX010000147.1:0-8688 GCA_036351355.1 Halieaceae bacterium | reverse complement strand
TGGTGATGATCGACGCGCTGCGCCGCGCGTCGGCGGGTCGCATCACCGCGGTGGTGCCCTACTTTGGCTACGCGCGCCAGGATCGCCGGGTGCGCTCGTCGCGGGTGCCGATCTCCGCCAAGGTGGTGGCGGACATGATGGTCGGCGTGGGCGTGGACCGGGTGCTCACCGTGGACCTGCACGCCGAGCAGATCCAGGGCTTTTTCCAGTGCCCGGTGGACAACATTTACGGCTCGCCGGTGCTGAACGACGATATCCAGGCCTGCGACTACGACAACGTCATGGTCGTGTCGCCGGACATCGGCGGCGTGGTGCGGGCGCGGGCCATCGCCAAGCAGCTCGACGACGCGGAACTGGCGATCATCGACAAGCGGCGCCCGAAGGCGAACGAGATCGAGGTGATGAACATCATCGGTAACGTCGACGGCCGGGACTGCCTGCTGGTAGACGACATGGTGGACACCGCCGGCACGCTGTGTAACGCGGCGAACGCGCTCAAGGAGCGCGGCGCCAGGCGGGTGGTGGCCTACTGCACGCACGCCGTGCTGTCGGGCAATGCGCTGAAGAATATCGCCGGCTCGAAGCTCGATGAGCTGGTGGTCACGGACACGATCCCGCTGTCGCCGGAGGCGCAGGAGCTCGAGCAGATCCGCCAGCTCACCATCGCGGACCTGCTCGCCGAGTCGATCCGCCGCGTGTCCAACGAAGAGTCGATCAGCGCACTCTTCAGCAGTTAAAAATCGGGGGACAGTTTACTTATTTCCCGCCACGGTGCAGCGCCACGCACCGTGATCGAGCGGGAAACAAGTAAACTGTCCCCACAACACGGCGCTGCCGCTGGCAGCGTTTTTTGGTCAGGCGGGGAAGTCGGTCGCAGGCGACCCTGCCGGTGTAAAGGAGACAGTCATGTCACAGAAACTGGCAATTGATGCCAAACTGCGCAGCGACCTGGGGAAAGGTGCGAGCCGCCGCCTGCGTCGCAACGCGGACCATATCCCGGCCATCATCTATGGTGCCGGGAAGGATCCCGCACCGCTCACACTGATCCGCAAGGATCTGGAAAAGGCCCTGGAGAACGAGGCGTTCTTCTCCCAGGTGATCGACGTCAACGTCGAGGGCGACATTCAGCCGGCGATCCTCAAGGACCTGCAGCGCCACCCGGCGAAGGACCGCGTCATGCACGCGGACTTCATGCGCATCGACGCCAAGGTGAAGCTCAAGGTGAGCATCCCGTTGCACTTCATCAATGAAGAAACGTGCCACGGCGTGAAGATCGAAGGCGGCGTGATCGAACACCTGATGAACGAGATCGAGGTGCAGTGTCTGCCCGGCAATATCCCCGAGTATATCGAGGTGGATATGAAGGACGTCACCACGTCGGACATCATCCACATCTCCGACCTCAAACTGCCCGAGGGCGTGGTGTCCACGGCGCTGGAGCTCGGCGAGGATCACGATATGGCGGTTGCCTCCGTCTCCCTGCCGCGCGGCACGGTGGAAGAGGAAGCGGGCGACGAGGTTGCGCCGGACGAAGTCGAAGCCACGGAACAGGGTGGCAGCGACGAGGCACAGGGCGACGAGGACTGATGAATTCGGGGGATTCGGGGGACGGTGCACTGAATTGTTCCCCCGATTCACCTGAGGCGTCTCGGGCCTCTTACCGGGGAATTAGGTAAACTGTCCCCCGAATAGCGACCGGGCCCCTGTGGCCCGGTTTTTCGTTGGGGCACCAGGCGCACACGCGGCATCGTCATGACCGAAGGCATCCAGCTCATTGTCGGCCTCGGCAATCCCGGGGCGCAGTACGCAGGCACCCGGCATAACGCCGGCGAGGATTTCGTGCGCCTGCTGGCTCGGGAGGCCGGGTGCACCCTGCGCAGTGACAGCAAGGTGCACGGTGAGGTGGGCGAAGCCCTGTTCGCCGGGCACCGGCTGAGGCTGCTGATTCCCAATACCTTCATGAATCGCAGTGGCAGGTCGGTGGCAGCCCTGGCCGGCTTTTACAAGATCGACCCGCAGGACATGCTCATCGCACACGACGAGCTGGACCTGCCCCCAGGCACGGCCCGCTTCAAGTTCGACGGCGGGCACGGCGGGCACAACGGTCTGCGGGATATCATCCCGGCGCTGGGCAATCGCCGGGATTTTCACCGCCTGCGCATCGGCATCGGGCACCCGGGATCGGCGAGCCAGGTGAGCAACTACGTGCTGTCGAAGGCATCACCGGCAGACCGGGAGGCTACGGCCGCGGCCATGGACGAGGCGCTGCGCGCCCTGCCCATGCTCCTCGACGGTGATCGCACCCGGGCCATGACACGCTTACACAGCTTTAATGGCGGAGCGTCGACTTCCGACGCCGCGCCCGACTGACGAGGACACCATGGGATTCAAATGCGGCATCGTCGGCCTGCCCAACGTGGGCAAGTCGACCCTATTCAACGCGCTCACCCGCGCCGGCATCGACGCCGAGAACTTCCCCTTCTGCACCATCGAGCCCAACGCCGGCGTGGTGCCGGTGCCAGACCCGCGGCAGGCAAAGATCACCGCCATCGTGAAGCCCCAGAAGGAGATCGCCACCACCATGGAATTCGTGGACATCGCGGGCCTGGTGGCCGGGGCGAGCAAGGGCGAAGGCCTGGGCAACCAGTTCCTGGCCAACATCCGCGAGACCGACGCCATCGCCCACGTGGTGCGCTGCTTCGAGGACGACAACGTGATTCACGTCGCCAACGCCGTGGATCCGGTGGCAGACATCGAGGTGATCAACACGGAACTGGCGCTGGCGGACCTGGAGAGCTGCGAGAAGCAGCTGGCGAAGGTGGTGCGCACGGCCAAGAGCGGCGACAAGGACGCCGTGGCCATGAAGGCATTGCTGAAAAACAAGCTGCTACCGCATCTGAACGAGGCGAAACCGGTGCGCTCCCTGGACCTGAACGACAACGAGCGCGCCCTGGTGAAAACGCTGTTCCTGCTCACCACGAAGCCCACGCTGTATATCGCCAACGTCGATGAGAACGGCCTCGAGGGGAACGCCCACGTCGACGCCGTGCGCGCCATCGCCGCGGCAGAGAACGCCGAGGTGGTGGTGATCTGCAACAAGCTCGAATCCGAGATCATCGAACTCGAGGACGAGGAGCGCGCGGAGTTTCTCACGGAGCTGGGCATGGACGAACCGGGCCTCAACCGCGTGATCCGCGCCGGCTACGAACTGCTGCACCTACATACCTATTTCACCGCAGGGCCCAAGGAGGCGCGGGCCTGGACCGTGCGCGTCGGCGCCACGGCACCGGAGGCCGCGGGGGTCATCCATACGGATTTTCAGAAGGGCTTCATCCGCGCCGAGGTCATCGGCTACGACGACTTCATCGCGCACAAGGGCGAACAGGGCGCCAAGGATGCGGGTCGCTGGCGCCTCGAGGGCAAGGACTACGTGGTGCACGACGGAGATGTCGTGCACTTTCGTTTCAACGTCTAGCGCTTCAGCGCCTGGCGGCGCCGAGGCTCCCCAGCGACGACACGTCGATCTCTCGGCCCGGCCGCGCCGGAGCGGCCGATACGGGCCGGCGTTGGAACACGCTGTCGGTGCCGCGCGCAGCCTCATTGAGACGCTGGAAGATCGCTTCCTGATCAATATTGATCGCGCCGGGGACGCCCTCGGGACACGCGGGAATCTCCTCGCGCTCGCGGCGTTCGAGCTTGAGCCGCAGCTCGCTGATTTTTGCTTCGTTAAAGCCCTGCGCATCGAGCGCCTGCACCAGCACCCCTACCTGCGCCAGCGTGCGCGCCTGCGATGCCGTCAGCTGCGTGCGCGCACGGATAAGGGCGCGCTGCGTGTCGAAGTACTCGTTCTGGCTGTCGAGCAGGTCGAGGAGCGAGCGCTGGCCGATGTCGAACTGATCGATGTAGGCACGGCGTGTGCGATCCTGGGCCTCGAGCTGCTGCTCGAGGTAGCTCACCTGGCGGCGCAGCACGTCGACGTCGTTGAAGGCGATCACGGTTTCGCGACGCACCGTCAGGCAGACCTCTTTACGTGCCTCGACGGCGGCGTAGTAGCGATTGGCGAACTCGCGGCGGCGCGCGCTGTCGGCGCCGCCGCGGTAAAGGTTGTAGGACATGACAACTTCGACGGCCTGCAGATCGTAATCGCCGAGAATGCCGTCCGTGTTTGTTTCCTGTTCGTTGCGGTAGCGCAGATCAACGCGCGGCATCATCGGCCCGCGCGTGGCGTTGTGTTCCTCGCGCGCCGAGCGCATTTCCTCGATTGCCGCATTGACCTCGGGACTCGAGCTGTACGCCGCCAGCAGCGCATCCTCGCGCGACGCGGGCAGCACTTCTTCGGGCAGCTCAGGCAGCGGCAGCGTATCGGCAGGCAAAAGACCGACCACACGCTGGAATTCGACTCGCGTGTCGTGAAGGTTGGTGACCTCCGTCAGCAGATTCGACTCGGCGAGCGCCATGCGCGCCGTCGCCTGTTCGAGGTCCACGCGCTGACTCACCCCGCCTGCGGCACGCTCAGCGATCTTGTTGTAGATCTGCCGATGGACCACGTAGTTCTCCTCGGCATAGCGCACCAGCTCCTGGAAACGCAGCGTGTCGAGATAGGCCTCGGTGGCGTCGAGCGCCGTGGCCTGCGAGGCGGCGTGGAACTCGTAGTAGCGCGCAAGCTTTTCGTAGCGCCGCGCGCGCATCTCGTCGCGGGCCTGAAAACCGTCGAAGAGCAGCTGCGTGATACTGAACCGCAGCGAGTCGGCCTCGTAGTCCCCGAAGTCGGCGATCGGCGTCTGACGTTCCTGCCAGGAGTAATCGCCGGAGAGATCGACGCTCGGCAGCAGCTCGCCGCGCGCGACCTTCTCCGCTTCGCGGTCGGCTTCGAATTCGTAGTAGGCACGCGTGACCGCTGGATTGCTCGACAGCGCCGTGGTTATCGCTTCTCCGTAGCTGTGAATCGTCTGCGCCCATGACGGCAGGCTGACCGCCATGAAAGTCAGCGACAGCACCGCGAGATGGATCGGCTTACGCGGGCAGAGACGCGTGGAACTGGGGATCAACAAAACTACCTCTACTACCAACCTGATAACTGGGCGCGCGTCCTGCAGAGTTGACGCCGACGACGTAAAAAAAATTGACGTTTTCTAGAACGTGGCGCAAGTCTATGGGCGTAACTCCCTGCGCTGCAACAGAATTTGGACAGTCAGGACGATATACTGTGAGGGCACTCACACTGCGATTCGTCCATGCCTGATCGCTCACCGGCAGCGCGCTTGTCCCCTGCTGGGCTCTGCCTGGCAGGCCTGCTCGCGCTGCTCCCAATCGCTGCGGGCACTGTCGTTATCGAATTCGATCGCTTGCTGGCTGCGGCGTCGCAGCGCTACGGTGACGCGGGAAGGCAAGCCGTGGAGGATTGGCAAGCGCTGCTCAAGGCGGCGCGGAGCGCGCCGGCGGTGGACAAGCTCCAGGCCGCGAATGACTTTTTCAACACGCGTCTCGCCTGGCGCAGCGATGAGGAGATCTACGGGGTCGAGGACTACTGGGCCACCCCGCTGGAGGTACTCGGACGCCGTGCCGGCGACTGCGAGGACTTCAGCATCGCCAAGTACATCACGCTCGTTGCCCTCGGTGTGCCCGCTGACTCCCTTCGCCTCGTCTACGTAACCGCACTCCTGACCAGCGGCCTGCGCCAGGCGCACATGGTGCTGGCGTGGTACGACGATCCCGGCGAGCCACCGCTGATTCTGGACAACGTCAACCCGCGCCTGCTGCGCGCCGACGAGCGCAGCGACCTGATTCCGATCTTCAGCTTCAATACGCGCGACCTGTGGGTCTCCGGACGCGACGGTGCGAGTGGCGCAATGCCCACAGCGCGCCTGTCGCGCTGGCGCGAAGTGCTCACGCGCATGAATCGCGACGGCCTGACGGGAACCTGGTAGGAGACTCGCCCATGACCCTGCAAAGACAGCTCTGGATCGCCATCGCCGGCCTGCTGCTGATCGTGTTTGCGGCCACCTTCGCGATCACGGGGATCAGCACCAGTCGCTACCTGTCGGAGCAGCTGTCGATCAAGAACGCCGATGAGGCCACGGCGCTCGCGCTGTCGCTTTCGCAGCAGCGCCTGAGCCCCGCTGAGCTCGAGGTCCAGCTCGCCGCAAAGCTCGATCTGGGCACCTACGCGCGTATTGCGCTGATGGAATCCGATGGCAGCGCGTTTTTCGACCGCCAGCGCAGCTTCGGCGACAGCTCAGTCCCGAGCTTCATCGCGCGGCTCTTTCCGATCGAAGCCATCCCGGGTCGCGCAGAGGTCTCCAGTGGCTGGCAGCGGCTCGGAACGCTGCTGGTGGAGAGCCACACGGATTTTGCCTATCGCGAACTCTGGGCGCTGGCGCAGCGCATGGTCGCAGCGCTGATCGGATCTATTCTGCTCGCTGGATTCATCGCCGCCCTGATTCTGCAACGCATCCTGAGGCCCCTGGGCACCGTGGTCGCTCAGGCCGAAGCTCTCGGCGAGCGGCGCTTCGAGCGCCAGCCGCTGCCGCGGACACGAGAGTTCGCCGCGGTCACACGGGCCATGAACGCGCTCACAGATCGCGTCGAGGCCATGCTCAGCAGCGAAGGCGAGCGTCTCTCCGCACGGCAGCGAAGCGACGAGACAGACGCCGTTACGCAGCTGCTTGGCCGCGACGGTTTTCTCGCCCGCCTGGACTCCAGGCTGACGCGCGAGAGTGAGACTTCGGCCGGCAGCCTGGCCCTGCTTCGCATCAGCGGACTCATGGAACTGAACCGCGATTTCGGGCGCGAGCTTGTCGACAGCGTGCTCGCCGATATCGGCCAGACCCTGAAGGCATGGGAAAGCGACGTGCCTGCGCTGTGCTGTGCCCGCCTCAATGGCAGCGACCTCGCCGCGCTGCTTCCCCTCGAGGACTATCCCGAGCGCCTGGGCACGGCGCTGCGCCGACGCGTGCACGATGTGTTCGAGCGTCACGGTCTTGCCGAGGAACTGCTGCTCCCGTCCGCCGCGCTGCACTATGGACCCGGCGACACGGCGAAAGATCTTCTTACGCGCCTCGACCGCACGCTGGCAAACGACGGCGGCGACAGTGCGATGCCCGTGAGCCTGGCTGCTACCGGCACCGCGATTGAGGCACCGGGCAAGGTCGCGGCGCGGCGCTGGCGCGAGCGGATCAACGCAGCATTGATGGATGAGAGCTTCCAGCTCGAGTTTTTTCCCGTCGTCGACCAGACCGGGAACGTGCTTCATGAAGAGGGCATGCTGCGCCTCAGCGTCGACGGTGACCTGTATACGGGTTCACACATCATGCCCTGGGCGCACCGCCTTGCGCTGGGTGCCGACGTCGACCGCTGCGTGGTGAGCATGGGGATGCATCGCTGCCTGAGCGATAGCGGCGCCTACACGGTCAGCGTTTCCGCAGCGGGCCTGCAGCAGGAAGAGTTTCTGCCCTGGCTGGGAAACCAGCTCGGAAACCTGGGCGAAGCGGCTGGTTCGCTGGCCTTCGAAGTCGACGAGGGCGCAGCCTTCGATCACCCCGAAGCCTTCGCCGCCCTGCGCGACCTCGCACACCGCACCGGCGTTGGCCTGGGCCTCAAGCACGTCGGACACCGCCTGGCCCAGCTGGACCTCATCGCCCGCCTGGGCCCCGACTACCTCAAGATCGATCGAATGTTCGTACACCACGTGGAGGAAACGCTGGCTCGCCGCCAGATGCTGGAAGCCTTCGCGGCGATTGCCCTGAGCCTGGGGATACCCTCCATTGCCGAGGGCGTGACCAGCGCCGAGGAGCGCGCTGCGGCCTTTGCATGCGGCGTGAGTGCGGTAACGGGCCCCGGAGCGCGAAGCTGAGCGTTAACGCGCACTACACCAAGCCTCAGCCCCGCGCCTGGCGCGGTGTAATGCGAGGTAGGACCGCCGCTAGATCGGCAGATCGCCATCGAGCAGATCGAGCGAGTCGCCGCCGCGCCGCATGGCGCGGCGCCGGAGAATCTTGGCCTGGGCCTGCTCGGGAAGCTCTGTGAACAGCAGCAGGTTCTTCTGCATCAGCACCTCGAGGAGATCCTCAAGCACGCGCACGAACTCGAGATCGGTCTGCGCGAGGTCGCCCTGCTCAAGGCCGGCGATAAAACCGACCACGGCCGGGTGATCGTCGGTAAGCTCCTCCTCAAAACCCGGACGGGCCTCGCGGCTGATACCGCTGACATCCCCCCGCGCGTCGCGCTCCACCCAGACCATTCAGCGCTCTCCATGCCAACGTAGCTTGATCAGGTCAGTGACCAGCGTCGCAAATCCGTGCATCAGTGATCAACCGTGCCGGGGTCGCTCTTGTCGTCCAGGCCATTGCCAAACAAAAGGTCTGCCTCCAACGAGGCAATCTCGGCCGCACCATCTGGCACAGACGAGGTTGCGGGCTCCCTGGCAGCGTCGGTGACCGTATCGACGGAATCGGAATCGCCGGCCGGCGGCAGTGCGATCTCGTCACTCTCGATGAGAACGTCCGCCGCGTTGATCGCGAAGCTGGCATCGTCGGCCTGCGTGATCCTGCCGTCGCTCCAGGTCACGTCCGACTGCCCATGAATCAACACGTCGCCGTCCGCTGCGGTCCGAGCCTCGCTGTCGTCGCTGTAGGTCAGCGCGATGCTCTCGACGCCGAGTTCGCCCAGCGACACCAGTTCGCCCTCATC
>JAZBOX010000146.1:0-61736 GCA_036351355.1 Halieaceae bacterium | reverse complement strand
CACTTTGGTCGATCACTTTGGTCGATCACTTTGGTCGATCACTTTGGTCGATCACTTTGGTCGATCACTTTGGTCGGCAACGTTGGCCGCTAAGCGAAGGTCGCTTGGCAACGGTCGCTTAGCAAAGGTCGCTTCGCAAAGGTCGCCCGCAACCAGAACGCGCTCAGCCCCGGGCGCAACTCGCTTGAAGCCTGGCGCCGGGAAGCTTGTAGGGGAGCGCCGCGCCAGCGAAGGACCAGATCAGGGGCGCCGCCAGCGCGCGAGTATAGAGAAGCGGCAAATCCCTGACAATTGACCTTGGTCCAACCCCGTGAAATACAGGGTTTTTCTCCCTCGGCGTCGACTTTTCATCAATTGACAAAACAGCGCCCGCCTCTATAGTTGGCGGCGCTATGGACGTTGACCGGAGGGCGCTGGGCGTCGCAAACCGGCGAGCCCGGCGGCCGTGCGCGGTCGCGCATCACATCTCCACCAGGAAATCTGCATGACTGATAAACAAGCCACCCTCACGATCGATGGCGTCGAGGGGAGCATGAATTTGCCCGTCTACTCCGGGACCCTGGGCCCCGACGTGGTCGACGTGGGCGGACTGACCGCCAAGGGACTGTTCACCTACGACCCGGGCTTTGTGTCCACGGCAGCCACGGAGTCGGAAATCACCTTCATCGACGGCGCCAAGGGTGTGCTTCTGCACCGCGGATATCCGATCGAGCAGCTCGCCAAGCAGTCCGATTACCTTGAGACCTGCTATCTGCTGCTCTACGGCGAACTGCCGAATGCCGAGCAAAAGGAGCGCTTCGTCAGCACCGTGCACAACCACACAATGGTGCACGAGCAGATTCGCACTTTCTTTAACGGCTTCCGCCGCGACGCCCATCCGATGGCGATCATGTGCGGCGTTGTCGGTGCGCTCTCGGCGTTCTATCACGACTCGCTCGACATCACCGACGAGCACCACCGCCAGGTCGCCGCGTTCCGGCTTATCGCCAAGATGCCGACGATTGCAGCCATGAGCTACAAGTTCTCCATCGGCCAGCCCTTCATGTACCCGGATAACTCGCTGAACTACGCCGAGAACTTCCTGCACATGATGTTCGGCGTGCCCTGCGCCCCGAGCCGGATCTCTCCGGTTCTGGCCAAGGCTATGGACCGCATCTTCCTGCTGCATGCCGATCACGAGCAGAATGCCTCGACGTCCACGGTACGTCTCGCCGGCTCTTCAGGCGCCAACCCCTTTGCCTGTATCGCAGCGGGCATCGCCGCGCTCTGGGGGCCGTCGCACGGCGGTGCCAACGAAGCCGTGCTGAACATGCTGGAGGAAATCGGCGACGTAAGCCGCATCGATGAATACGTCGCGCGAGCGAAGGACAAGGACGACCCCTTCCGCCTCATGGGCTTCGGACACCGCGTCTACAAGAACTTCGACCCGCGTGCCAAAGTCATGAAGGAGAGCGCCGACGAGGTGCTCGCCGAACTCGGTGTAGAGAACGATCCGCTGCTGGCTATTGCCAAGCGCCTCGAGGAAATCGCCCTCGAAGACGACTACTTCGTGGAGAAGAAGCTCTATCCCAACGTCGACTTCTATTCTGGGATCATCCTCAAGGCCATCGGCATTCCCACCAGCATGTTCACGGTGATCTTTGCCGTCGGCCGCACCGTCGGCTGGATTGCACACTGGAATGAAATGATCTCCGGCAGCTACCGCATCGGTCGTCCGCGCCAGCTGTATACGGGGCATCCGCAGCGCGACTTCGTGCCTCTCAGCGAACGAAGCTGAAGCCGGGCATGCACAGCGCAGGCTCGCCGTTCCCTGATGTCTACATCCGCGGAACGGGGCTGTTTACACCGCCCCATGCCATCAGCAACGAGGAACTCGTCGAGAGCTTCAATCGCTTCGTCGAGTGCCACAACCTCGAGCATCGCGAGGCCATCGAGGCCGGAACCGTCGAGGCGCTGCAGCCGTCCTCCGCGGAGTTCATCGAAAAGGCCTCGGGAATCCGCTCGCGCTACGTGATCGACAAGGAGGGTATCCTCGATCCGCAGCGCATGGTTCCGCGCATCGCGGAGCGTCCGGACGATCAGCCTTCGGTCATGTGCGAAATGGCCATCGCGGCCAGCGGCGACGCGCTGAAGGCCGCGGGCCTCGAAGCCAGCGATCTCGATGCTGTTATTTGCGCCGCGTCGAACATGCAGCGCGCCTATCCAGCAATGGCTGTGGAGGTTCAGGCCGCGCTGGGCGCGGGTGGCTTCGCCTTCGACATGAACGTGGCCTGTTCCTCGGCGACCTTTGGCCTGCAGCAGGCGCGCGATGCGATCCGCTCTGGCGCTGCGCGTCACGTGCTGATGGTGAACCCCGAAATCTGCACCGGCCACCTCAATTTCCGCGACCGCGACTCGCACTTCATCTTCGGCGACGTGTGCACCGCAGTGGTGGTCAGCGCGGAGCCCGCGCCCGCCGGTGCCAGCTTCCGTATCCTCGACAGTCGCCTCTATACGCAGTTCTCGAACAACATCCGCAACAACTTCGGCTTTCTCAACCGCGCTGACGAAAGCGGCATCGACAGCCGCGACAAGCTGTTTGTTCAGGAGGGGCGAAAGGTATTCAAGGAGGTCTGCCCTGCCGTTGCAACGCAGATCAGCGAGCAGCTGGACGATCTGGGCCTGCCGCCGGCAGGGCTCAGGCGCCTGTGGTTACACCAGGCCAACCTCAATATGAACGTGCTTATCGCCCGCAAGGTACTCGGGCGCGAAGCCAGCGCAGACGATGCGCCGGTGATCCTCGACGAGTACGCAAACACCTCATCGGCGGGGTCGGTAATTGCGTTTCATCGCCACCACGATGACTTTGCCCGCGGAGACATCGGCGTGCTGTGCTCTTTCGGAGCGGGCTACAGCATCGGCAGCCTCGTGCTCGAACGCGTCTGATCGCTGACCCGACGCCCCGGCCCCGCCTCGCGCCCGCAGCGGGCCACTGATCGTCGGGCCTGCGCGCCGTGCAGGCCCGCGCGGCGCTCAGACCCGGGCAGCTTCAACGCTGCAGGCCAGAATCTCCTCAAACGCAGCCACCACGCGCTCTACCTGCTCCTGCGTTCCAATGCTGATGCGCAGATAGTCGTCGATGCGGGCCTTGTCCCAGCGCCGCACCAGAATGCCACGCTCGCGGAGCTCGTCGAAGAGCCACCGCCCCGGCTGGCGGCGATGGCGCACGAACAGGAAGTTGGCGGCCGAGGGCAGCACCTCGAAATCCATGCGCGCAAGGGCGGCGGCGAGATACTCGCGGCTGGCAATCACACGATCGTTGTGCTCGCGATACCAGTCTTCATCGCGCAGCGCAGCGCTGGCCGCCCGCTGCGCCACCACATCGAGCGGATAGCTGTTGAAGCTGTCCTTCACCCGGAGCAGCGCCTCGATCAGCTCCTTGCTACCGAGCGCGAAGCCGACGCGGAGCCCGGCGAGCGCCCGCGACTTCGACAGCGTCTGCACCACCAGCAGATTGTCGTATTCGCGCAGCAGCGTGGCAGCGCTCTGACCGCCGAAATCCACATAGGCCTCATCGACGACGAGAAGGCGGTCCCGTGAGGCATCGAGGAACACGCGCAGCTCGGCGAGCGACAGCAGCAGCCCCGTGGGCGCGTTCGGGTTGGGCAGGATGACCGAGGCCGCCGCGGGATCGTAGTCGTCCGCATGGATCGAGAAATCCTCGCGCAGGGGCACCTCACGGTGCCTGATCCCGTAGAGCTGCGCCCATACGGGATAGAAGCCATAGCAGATATCCGGAAACAGCAGATCACGCGGCTGATTCAGCAGCGCGAAAAACACGTGTGCGAGGACTTCGTCGGATCCGTTGCCCACGAATACCTGTTCCGAGTCCAGCGCGAAGCGATCGGCGATGGTCTCGCGCAGCTCGCTCGCGGTCGGATCGGGGTAGCGCATGAGATCGCCGCCCTCGATCGCCTGGAGCGCCTGCAACACGCCCGGCGACGGCGGATACGGGCTCTCATTGGTGTTGAGCTTGATGAGCTGCTGTCGGCGCGGCTGCTCGCCGGGCACATAGGGTTTGAGCTGGTGTACCGGCTCACTCCAGAAACGTCTGCTCATGCGCGCTCCTCCGCGCGCAGCAGGTCGCCGAGCTCACCGACCTTCATGTGACGGATGTCGACACCGCGAACGAGGTAGACCACCTGCTCGGCGAGATTGGTGGCGTGGTCGCCGACACGCTCCAGTCCGCGCAGTGCCCACATCTCGTGCAGCAGCGCGGAGATAGCGCGGGCATCGCTGCGCATCGATGCCTCGAGACTGTCCATCAGCTCGTCGTACTTGGAATCGACGGCATCGTCGTCGATCACAACTTCGATGGCCTTTCTGACGTCGAGGCGCGCAAAACTGTCGAGGGCGTCGCGCAGCATGGTACCCACGCGACGTCCGACCTGGTGGATGCTCGTCGCGTGGCTGGCAGCGGGCGCCAGCTCCGAAAGCTTGATCGCCTGGCGGGAAATCTTGGTGGCCTCGTCGCCGATACGTTCGAGATCCGTCGTCGACTTGGCGACGGCGAGCACCAGGCGCAGATCGCTGGCCGCGGGCTGGCGCAGGGCGAGAATGCGTGAGCACTCCTCATCTATGCGCAGCTGCATACCGTTGATCTCGCGGTCTGCCGCAATCGCAGCCGCTGCCTGACCGCTGTCGCGGCGCAGCAGGGAATCGAGGGCCAACTGGAGTTGCTGCTCAACAAGACCACCCATCTCGAGGAGATGGTTCTTCATCGTGTCGAGTTCAGCATTGAACTGATTGGATATGTGCTGCTTGTGCTGGTCGCCCTGCACGGCGATCTACCTCTCAAAGCTCCGGCGCCGGGAATTCACCTGACGGCGAAGCATTACACGCGGACGGCAAGCCGTCCGGCTTAACCCGCTTACTCTACCCCTGCTCGGTTCCCCGTTCTCGACTCGCGATCGCCGGGCGCTTGAAGCGGACCGCGGCCGGGTCCCCTGTGCGACTGCCCATCGAGCGACCGGATGCTGCGACCGAATGCTGCGACCATCCGCTGCCAGTCCGGGGCTGTGTGGGCTCCGGATGGCGCCCGCGGTCGAAACCGGGACCCGAGTCAGCCGTAGCGCCCGGTGATGTAGTCCTCGGTCTGCGACTCGCGCGGGTTGGTGAAGAGTGTATCGGTTTCGCCGAACTCCACCAATCGTCCCAGGTTCATAAAGGCCGTCATGTCCGAGACCCGAGCGGCCTGCTGCATATTGTGCGTAACGATCACAATCGTGTAGCGCGTCTTCAGCTCGTAGATCAGTTCCTCGATGCGCAGCGTGGAAATCGGATCGAGCGCCGACGCCGGCTCGTCGAGCAGCAGCACCTCGGGCTGGACCGCAATCGCGCGCGCAATCACCAGGCGCTGCTGCTGACCGCCGGACAGCGTAAGCGCGCTGCCGTCGAGGCGATCCTTGACTTCGTCCCAGAGCGCCGCCGCCCGGAGCGCCGCTTCGATCTCCTCGTCGAGCACACGCTTGCGGTTGATGCCCTGGATACGCAGGCCAAAGGCAACATTCTCGTAGACGCTCTTCGGGAATGGATTCGGCGACTGAAACACCATGCCGACACGCCGGCGCAGGGCCGCCACATCGACTCCGCGCGCGTAGATATCTTCCCCGTCGAGCAACACGCGACCGCTGATCGTACTGCCTTCGATGAGGTCGTTCATACGATTGAAGCAGCGCAGCAGCGAGGACTTGCCGCAGCCCGATGGGCCAATAAAGGCCGTGACCCGCCGCCGGGGAATCGACAGGCTGATGTCATGGAGAGCGACGTTGCCGCTGCGCTCGTAGTGCAGATTCAGATCATCAACACGCAGGCAGACGTCCTCGGGCGCAGCGGAGGGCGCGGGTGCGCGCTTGAGCGCGTGGACATCGATGCTGTGGGCTTTCATTCGGCTTTCATTCGGCTTTCATTCGGCTTTCACTGGGCTTTCATTGGGCTTTCCTGACCGGCACGCTGAAGGCACGCGAAGCAATCGGACAGGACACTAGAGGCCTTCCTCGGGCCGAAAGGCCTCGCGCAGACGTCCGCGCAGGATAACAGCCGCAATGTTCAGCAGCAGCACGATCGACACCAGCAGCAGCGCCGTCGCGAATACGATGCCCTCGGAGGTGGTCGGGTCGGGACTCTGAAAACCGACGTCGTAGATGTAAAAGCCGAGGTGCATGAACTGGCGGTCTAGATGCAGGTAGGGAAAATCTCCGTCTACAGGCAGACCCGGCGAATACTTGGCGACGCCAACGAGGAGCAGCGGCGCAACCTCCCCCGTTGCCCGCGCCACGGCGAGGATCAGGCCGGTCAGCACAGCAGGCGAAGCGGCGGGCAGTATCACGCGCCACAGCGTCTCCGCTCGCGTCGCTCCGAGCGCGAAGCTGCCCTCGCGCAGGCTGCGCGGGACGCGCGCCAGCCCCTCCTCCGTGGTCACCACAACTACGGGCAACGTGAGCAGTGCCATGGTGAGCGCCGCCCACAGCAAACCGGGGGCGCCAACGGTCGGCGCCGGAAGCCGATCGCTGAAGAACAGCTGGTCGAGAGAGCCGCCAAGGCCATAGACGAAGAACCCCAGCGCGAATACCCCAAAGACAATCGAAGGCACACCGGCAAGATTATTCACGGCGATGCGCACGAGTCGGGTTGCGGGCCCGCTGCGCGCGTACTCGCGCAGGTAGACCGCTGCCAGCACACCCAGAGGCGCAACGACCACGGTCATCAGCATCACCAGGGTCACGGTTCCCAGGATCGCCGGAAAAACGCCGCCCTCGACGTTACCCTGTCGAGGCACGTCGGATACGAAGGCCGCTGCTGCAGCAAGGAAGAAGGCTGCCTTCTGCGGCACGCTCATGGCGTTGGGTGCATACATCGCCTCGATCTCTTCGCCCGGGATGACCACCGCCTCTCCGGTGACGAGCCGCAGGCGCAGGTCAAGCTGGCCATCCGGCGACGGGCGCATCAGACTCTCAAGCAGACCCCGCGCATCCACACCGATAGCGTCGGAGCTTTCCCCACCTGCCTGCGCCGCACTGCCGGAGGGGCCGCCCCGGGGTTGCCATACACCGTCGCGACCGACGGCCTCGGCGAAGCCGTAGACCAGCCCGCGCGTCCTGCGCTCAATCACCACCGCGTCTGCGGGACGGCTGCGATCGATCAGCGACGACTCCTCGACCCAGACCAGCGCCGAATCGAAGTAGTCCTCGCCACCGCGATGCACGAGCAAAGCAACCCCATCGCCATCCTGCTCACGATCGATCAACACCCCGAGATGGACGCTGCCGCCCGCCTCCGCCGAGTGCAGCATCAGTATCGGCTGCGGCCAGAAATGAGCAAAACCGCGGACGCTGAGAAAACCGAGCAGCGCCAGCAACAGACCCAGCGACAGCACGACTGCGCCGCTGCACAGCCACACCAGGGGCTCGGCGCGTGGGGTGACGCGACGCAGCCTGGCGCTTTCGACGGCCATCTCAGCGTCCCTCGTACATGTAGCGTAGGCGCTGGCGGAAGAGTTCGGCCACCGTGTTGAGTACAAAGGTGAGCATGAACAGCACGAGAGCGCCGAGAAACATCAGGCGAAAGTGCACGCCTCCGCTGCCGGCCTCTGGCATCTCCGCGGCAATCGTGGCCGCGATGCTGCGAAGCCCGGAAAAGGGGTCGCCGAGCAGCAGCGGCGTATTGCCGGTAGCCAGGAGCACGATCATGGTTTCACCGAGGCCGCGGGCAAAGCCTATCAGCAGCGCCGAAAGAATCGCAGGCGCCGCCGCAGGAAGCACGACGCCCGCCAGCGCCTGCCAGCGCGTTGCTCCCAGGGCCAGGCTGCCGTCACTCAGGCTGCGCGGCACGGCGTTGATGGCATCTTCAATGATCGAGAACATTACCGGGGTCACCGCCAGTCCCATCGCCAGGCCCACAAGCAGCGCATTGCGCTGTTCGTAGCGCAGACCCAGCGATTCCCACAGCCAGTCGCGCAGCGGTTGGTCCAGAATCAACATCTCAAGGCGACTGGCCTGCGTCAGGCACAGCAGGCAGACTGCGACGTAAACGAGCGACACCAGGGCAATCCGCGGCGGACGGCGCACAAACACGCGGGCCCAGCGCTGCAGCGCCAGGTGGAGCGCTGCCAGACCCAGCGGCGCGAGCACGAAAAGCGTCAGCAGGAGCAGCACGGCGAACAGGTGATCGGCGAGCAGCGGTGCAAACCACAGGCCGGCAAGGAAGCCGATTACGACCGTGGGAAAGGCCTCCAGCATTTCGATGGCGGGCTTGACCTGATTCCGACGGCGCGGCGGCAGAAAATATCCGGTGTAAATCGCGGCACCAAGCGCGAGCGGTACAGCGAGAACCATGGCGTAGAGCGCCGCTTTGAAGGTTCCCCATACGAGCGGCGTCAATCCGTATTTGGGAAGCACGCCGATGGCCACACCATCGGGTTGCCAGGCGTGCGCTGCCTCGTCGTAGGCGCTGTAATGCTGAGGCAGCCAAAGGCTGCGCCAGCCCGTATCGGGCGAGCCCATCCGCAGCGGCCAGTATCGCAGCACGCTGCCATCGAAGTGATAGACAGCGCTGCCATCGGAACTCAACTGCAGCGTCGGCTCGCGCGGCAGGTCTTCGAGCCGGACATCGAGGAGCAGCTTCGCGCTGGTCGGGACGAAGAGCATCAGACGGTCGTCCACTGTCAGCAGGGCAGAGACGCGACGCTGCGGCTCGCTGGCAATCCAGCGCAGTCGCGCACCCAGCGCATGAGCCACACCGAGATGCGGCAGGCCGGCGCGCGCAGCGTCGTAGCGATGAAGCAGCGCATCGGCCGTCGCCACAAGCAGCGTCTCGCGCCCGGGCCCCCAGGCCACGGCATCAACGGCCGCCCCGATGCCAGCCAGCTTGCCACCGAGAACACGGCCCGCTTCACGCGAGCGCGGAACCGGAATTTGCCAGCGCAGGAAGCGATCACCGAAGACCATCAGCAGCTCATCGCGACCGGCATCGAGCAGGATCTCGCCACCTGTGAGTGGCGGATTTGGCAGCGCCCAGCGCTCCACGCTGACCTCGCCGCGCACGGGAAAGCGCAGGCGAATCGCATGGAGCGTACCGCTCGCGTCGAAAAAGGCCAGCAGGGCCTTGTCCGCCGCACTATCGAAGACCAGAGCGCGGCGCTCACCGCTCTCAGGAATGCTGACACGACGGCGCGCATCGGGGCGTACGCGTTCGGCATCGATCGCGAGCACGCTCACGAGATCGAACACCTGCAGTTCATCAGCGCTGGCGACAAGCGCGCGGCTGCCGCTGGCGATAAACCGATGCGGCTCGCCGCGACGCAGATCGGTTGCAGGGATGCGCCAGAGGCTGGCATCGACTTCGCGGACCACGAATACGCCAGCGTCGGAAACACGCGTCTCCTCGACTGCACCGAGGCCCGCCGGAGCCATGAGCGGGAGGCAGGTGTAGATGAGGTAGACGAGTATCAGGCCAAGGGCAAGCAGCACGGTGATGCCCGCGGCGCGCGCGGAAATCGTGGCGAGGGTATCGAAGAATCGGCGACGGGCCGCAAGCCCGGTCGGAATCTCAATCATCCGCAAGCCCCAGATCACGACGCAGCGCACGGCGTTCCGCCTCGGGTAGCGGTGTGTAGCCGGCCCTCGCCACCGCACCCTGCCCATCGGCGCTGAGCGCCAGGTCGATATACGCTGCCACAAGCGGGTTCAGTGGGCTCCCGGGCGGGCGATTGAGATAGAGATACAAGGCCCGCGACAGCGGAATCGAACGTTGCCCGTCCTCACCGACGATGGTTACTGCCTTGACGGTGACATTCAGCGAGCCGCCGCTCGCGTAGCCGATACCGGATCGGTCGCGAGCCACGGCACGAACGATCGCCGATGAGCCGACGAGCCGGTTGAGCCGCGGAGCGAAGTCTCCGCCGCAGAGCACCTGCTCGCGGAACACGCTGTAGGTCCCCGAGGCCGCGCTGCGGCCATAGAGACTGATCGGCCCTTCCGACCACGACGACCGCGCGTCCAACACCTCGCTCCAGTCGCGCAGAAGCCGTCCATTCCCGCACCGTCGCGTGGTCGAGAACATCGCGTCGAGCTGGCGCAGCGTCAGCGTATCGACGGGATTAGAGCGATGCACAACAACGGCAATGCGGTCGTAGGCTACGGGAACAGCGGTCGGCGCATAGCCAAAACGGCGGAAGAATCGCTCCTGTTCCGATGGCGCCATCGGACGACTCATGGGGCCCACGTCGGCGGCCCCCTGCACCAGGGCCGTCGGCGCTGCACCGGAGCCAATGGCGCGAACCTGCACGAGAATCCCGGGATAGCGCTCGCGTAAACGCTCGGCCCAAAGGGAGCTGAGCCCGCCAAGCGTATCCGAACCGGCGCTCACCAGCTTGCCCTCGAGAGCGAGGCTGGCACTGACAGGCGCAAGCGTGAGCAAGATCAGTGCGAGGCAGCATCCCGGGGCCAGGAAGTACCGCCTGCCGAGATACCTCACGCGGACTCCAGCACGGGAAAATGAAGGGCGAAGCAGCTGCCCTGCCCCGGCGTACTGTCGATGCGCAGCGCTGCTCGATGCGCCGCTGCCACGTGCTTGACGATAGCAAGCCCCAGACCCGTACCCCCGGTCTGGGCACTGCGGCTTTCGTCGACACGGTAGAAACGCTCCGTGAGCCTCGGCAGATGCTGCTCATCGATACCGATGCCGTAGTCACGCACCGACAACAACAGCCCCTCGCGGTTACGCTCCCAGGTGATCTCGACGGGGTCGCTCTCGGCGCTGTACTTCAGGGCATTGATAACGAGGTTGGAAACGGCGCTGCGAAGCTCGCCGTAATCCCCGGTCACGGTCTCACGCGTCCTGAGGTCGATGGCGACACGGCGATCGGGAAAGCTCGATGCGAGCTCCTCGCGAAGCTCTTCGAGCAGCGACGCCATCGGCACCGCTTCATTCTTGCGGTCATTGCGCAGGCTTTCGATGCGACTGAGATAGAGCAGGTCCGACAACAGGTTTTCCATTCGATCGGCCTGCGCCCCCATTTGCTGCAGGGCCCTGGCAAAACGCTGGCGATCGAGATCACCAGCGTTCGCCAGCGTATCCAGGTAACCCTTGAATACCGTCAGCGGCGTGCGCAGCTCGTGCGATACATTGCCGACAAAGTCGCGGCGCATTTGCTCCATCTGCACCTCGCGGGTCACATCGCGGATGAAGATCAGAAAATCACCGCCCGCAAATGTCGTGATGTCTACCTGCAGAATCTGCCGCGGGTTGATCGCCCCGGGAATCTGCAGCGGCTGCAGGAAGTCTCCGCCGAGGAAGTAGTCGTGGAAGGCGGGCCAGCGCAGCAGGTTCAGCACCGGCTGACCGCGATCGCGCGGGTACTGCAGCCCCAGGAGCCGCTCCGCCGCCTCATTGCTCCACTCGATGGCGCCGCTCTGGCTGAGAATCACCACGCCGTCGCGCATCGAGGCGAAGGAGCTTCGAAGGTAGTCGACGGTGGACTGCAGGCGACTGCGCGCGTCCCGGTTCTCGCGCTGCAGCGTGTAGATCGTGTCGTAGACCAGACCCCAGATGCCCTTGGACTCCGGAGGCTCGTCCTCGGGATTCTCCATCCAGCGACGCAGCTTCGACAGCTGAAACAGCCAGGTACCGGCCACGCCCGCAAGGCCGAGGCACAGCATCTCCAGCGTGAGACCGCTGAGCCAGCCAACAGCGGCCGAAGCGGCGAGGACCAGCAGCAGCCTGCGGAGCTCGGCACGCCAACTGCCGGTGAGCTTCACCCGGTAGAGACCCCCCGCGAGCTGAAGCGGTAGCCCGTCCCGCGCACGGTCTGGATCAGTCCGCTGTAGTCGCGGGCGCCGGATTGCAGCGCCTTGCGCAGGCGACGGATGTGAACATCGACGGTGCGCTCCTCAACATACACGTTCGCGCCCCAGACCTGATCGAGCAGCTGATTGCGGCTGTAGGCGCGCTCCGGATGCGACATGAAGAAGCGCAGCAGGTTGAACTCCGTGGGGCCCATGTCGAGAGGATCATCGCTGAGGAATACGCGGCGGCTCTTGGCATCGAGGACCAGCTCCGACACCTGCATGCGGTCCGCGTTCTCGCCACCGCCGGAACGACGCAGCAGCGCCTTGATGCGTGCAATCAGTTCGCGCGGTGCAAAGGGCTTGGTGATGTAGTCGTCGGCGCCGACGTCGAGACCCTGAATCACGTTATCTTCCGTGGTCTTGGCCGTGAGCATGATGACGGGAATTTCGCTGGTGGTGTCGTCCCGCTTCAGGCGACGCAGCAGTTCGATGCCGCTGCCTCCGGGAAGCATCCAGTCCAGAAGCACGATATCCGGCCGCTGGTCGACGATGATGGCGTGGGCGTCCTGTATGTTGTCCGCCTCCAGACAGCGAAAATCCACGATCTCCAGCGCCATGCGCAGCATGTCGCGGATCGCAAACTCGTCATCAACAACCAGTACGGTACGTTCGCTCATGGTCTTGCCCCGGCCGATGGTGCGGATATCGGCGAGGGATGGTGCCGCCAGCCTGTGACATTAAGATGACAATTCGCGCGGAGAATGACACAGGAGCGTCACAATCAAAACCAGCTGAACCAGCCGCGATCCTCCTCGAGGCGCTCCTGGCAGCGCCCGAGCTGACCCTCGTAGCGTCTGGAGCGATCAGCAACCTTCCGCGCGACGCCCTGCAGCCATTCCTTGTTCCGGTAACTGCCGCGCTCGTAACCACCGTGGCCTTCGTGATACGCGAGGTAAAGGCCGTAGGCGTCATTGCGCGCAATGGCGTTGCGGCGGTAGGACTGGTGGTTATACCAGCCGACGAAATCGATGGCGTCGCCGAAGTCATCGCGATCGGCACCGTAGCGGCCGGCAGAGCGCTCGTAGGAAGCCCAGGTCGACTTCAGCGCCTGGCTATAGCCGTAGGAGTTCGAAGGTCGGGGCCCGGGGATGAAACCCAGGATCTTCTTGCGCGGCGGCTTGGCCCGCGCGACGAAGCGCGACTCCTGGTGGAGAATGGCCATCATCACCGGCACGGAGGTGCCCCAGCGTTTCTCGGCGTCGCGCGCGTCGTCGTACCAGCCGCGCTTGTCGTCGAAGATCGCACAGAGGTCGTCGACATTGTCCGGTGGTCGACTGGCACAGCCACCGAGCAGCGCCAGGAAAAGCAGCGCCAACGGTAGCGCTGGCCTCGCGCCTGCCGCCGCGTCGCAGGTCGGCAGGCGCCGGTGCTTGATCACGATGGGGCCTCGATCCGGGCGAGGAACTCTGCCTCGTCGATGACTTCAACGCCGAGGCTTTCGGCCTTGGCCAGTTTGCTGCCCGCGCCCGGGCCGGCGACGAGCACGGTCGTCCTCTTCGATACGGATTTTGCAACGCGCGCACCGAGCGCCTTGAGCTCGGCCTCGGCGTCCTCACGACTCCGGCTGTCGAGACGGCCTGTCACCACCCAGGTCTGCCCCGCCAGCACACCCTCCTCGCCCGCGACCACCACGGCGACTTCGGGCCAGCTGACGCCGGCGGCAATCAGCGCGTCGACCACGCCGCGATTGCCCGGCGAGGCAAAGAAGGTCTGGAGATGTTCGGCGACGACAGGACCGACGTCGGGAATTTCGAGAAGACGCTCCTCATCGGCTGCGATCAGGGCGTCAAGGCTACCCAGTTGGGAGGCCAGCGCCTCGGCCGTCGCCTCGCCTACCTCGCGGATACCGAGGGCATAGATAAAGCGCGCGAGGGTAGTGCGACGACTGTCGCTGATCGCATCGATGAGTTTCTTCGACGACTTCTCACCCATGCGCTCGAGAGCCATCAGGTCTTCCGGGCTCAGGCTGAACAGGCCGGTCACATCGCGCAGCATCCCGCGATCGACGAGTTGATCGATCAGCTTGTCGCCGAGACCGTCGATATCCATGGCCTTGCGGCTGGCAAAGTGACGAATCGCCGCCTTCAGCTGCGCGGGACAGACGAGCCCGCCGGAGCAGCGCAGTGTCGCCTCGCCCTCGACGCGCTCCACCGCCGAACCGCACACGGGACAGGCATCAGGTGCGGCGACGGCACGCGCATGCTCCCCACGCTCCTCGCTGATCACGGATACGACCTGGGGAATCACATCGCCAGCTCGTCGGACCACGACCGTATCGCCCTCGTGCAGCTGCAGACGTCCGATCTCGTCCATATTGTGAAGCGTGGCACTGCTCACGGTCACACCGCCGACGAAGACAGGAGTCAGGCGGGCCACGGGGGTGATCGCCCCCGTGCGGCCGACCTGGAACTCCACACCGGTCAGCCTCGTTCTCGCTTCCTGGGCTGGAAACTTGCGCGCGATCGCCCAGCGCGGCGCGCGGGCGACGAAGCCCAGCGCCACCTGGTCGGCAAAGGCATCGACCTTGAACACGATCCCGTCGATATCGAAGGGCAGCTCATCGCGCCGCCGCGCCAGCGCTTCGAAATAGGCCACGCAGGCCTCCAGACCTTCAAGCCTCGCCGCCTCGGAGCTGACCGGCAGCCCCCAGGCAGCGAACTGCCGGAGCAGTTCCCACTGCGAAGCGGGCCAGCCCTCTTCAGGATGCACACCTGCCGAGTAGGTGCAAAAGGACAGGGGCCGACGCGCGGTGATCCGCGAATCGAGCTGCCTGAGCGAGCCGGCCGCCGCATTGCGCGGATTGACGAAGGTCTTGTCACCGCGCAGCCGCGCTGCCTCGTTGAAGCGCTCGAAGCCCTCGCGGGGCATGAACACCTCGCCACGCACCTCGAACTCCTCGGGCCAGTCCGAGCCGCGCAGGCGCAGCGGAACGGAGCGGATCGTGCGCACGTTGGCGGTGATGTCCTCGCCGACACGGCCGTCTCCGCGAGTCGCGGCGCGCTGCAGTTCACCGCCGCGGTAGATCAGGCTTACAGCGATGCCGTCGAGCTTTGGCTCGGCGACCACCGCGGGGGGCTCGTCGCGCTGCAGTCGCTCCCGCGCACGGCGCAGGAACGCGGCGAGTTCCTCATCGTCGAAGGCGTTGTCGAGCGACAGCATCGGAATCGGATGCTCGACGCTGGCAAAACCCTCGCTCGGCGTCGCCCCGACGCGCTGCGTGGGCGAGTTGGGTATTTGCAGCGACGGATACTCAGCCTCGAGCGTCTGCAGTTCACGCAGGCTGGCATCGTAGTCCGCATCGGGCACGCTCGGGGCATCGAGCACGTAATACTCGTGGTTCCATTGCTCCAGCCGGCGCGCAAGATCGCGCGCACGATCGGCGAGTTCCTGCGGTACTTCCGACGGAGAAGGCGGCGCAGCCACTTGGGGGAAGCTCAGGACTCCCGCGCGCGCAGGCGTCGATCGAGCTCGCGGATCTGCTGCCGCGAGTGCTCGACGGCCTGCTGCGTGAGCACGCTGCGCGACTCATCCAGCAGCTCTCCACCGAGATTGCGCGCCACGGTCCGTGCCGTTTCGAGCATGCAGTCGAAGGCCAGAATCATGTCCTCGGGACCGGGCAAGGTCAGGAAGAAGACAAGGCCGCGCGTGTGCATCGCATCCATGTTGTCGATGTCGAACACGCCCGGCTGCAGCATGTTGGCCACGGAAAACTGAATCGGTCCGCGGCCCGCCTGCTGCTCGTGGCGGTGGAAGAAGTTCATGTCGCCGAAGCGCAGGTCGCAGGCGAGAAGAATCTCCAGGATGTCCTGCCCCGAAAAGCCATTATCGCCGCGCGCCATGACGTGGAGGACGATGACTTCCGTATCCGCCTGCCGCGGCAGTTCACCGGCCTGCTCTTCGTCGCTGTCGGCGTGCGGCAGATCTTCGAGCCAGTCGAGATTCGCCGGTTCGTCATCGCTGGCCCGCATGCCCTTGAGCGCCGAAAAGTCATCTTCGGTGTCATCGGCCAGATCGGGCTCCGTTTGTGTGCCGGTCGCCGTGGTGACCGGCGCGGCGCCCTGATCCTTGGCTCCAGCCGGTAGCGAAGCGCTTGCCGACGACTCTGGCGAAGGCTCTGTTTTCGAGGCTTTCGTCGTGGCGTTGGTCGAGGCGTTGGTCGAGGCGTTGGTCGAGGCGTTGGCCAGGTCGGCAGAACCCGTGAGTCCGGCAGCAGTGCTATCGGCGGGCGCATCGTCGCCGTCGCCGGAGCGCGCAGAGACGGCCGAAGCCCTGCCGGCACTCCCCGCTGCAGCGGTTTTGGCCGGGCCTGCTGCGGCCGCTTTGACCGTGCTGCCTGGACTGCTCGTGCGGACACCGGCGCTGTGTGGTTCACGCTCGTCATCGCCAGCCCACCGATCGTCGCGCCTGACCACTCGCGCTCCGCCATTGGGAAGCTCTCGATACTGCGTGAGGTCGTCGGCGGGGCCATCCTCGGGAATATCCGTTGCCAGGCGAACACGCACCCGCGAGCGCTGCTGCTGGCGCATTCGGCGCCAGGCGTCGATCGCCACGGCAAGGATCAGCAGACTGCCGACGATGACCATACCGTCGCGCAGAGTCAGTTCAGGCACCGGATTCCCCTCCCCCGTGCACTCGCAACGTTTCGCTGTCGCCGCGCGTCACTCGCGCAGGCTGCATCCATCGCGTCCGCGCCGTCCTCGCGTCGATGTCCGACATCTGTTGTCTCACACCTGTTGCGCCACAATCAGCCGACTCGTTCTAGCTCGCCGCGAGCTCGGCAGCTTCTTCCACGTCCACGGAAACCAGCCGCGACACGCCGGGCTCGTGCATGGTAACGCCCATCAGATGATCTGCCATTTCCATGGTGATCTTGTTGTGCGTGATGAATACGAACTGCACCTTCTCCGACATTTCACGGACCATGCGCGCATAACGGCCTACGTTGGCGTCGTCGAGCGGCGCGTCCACCTCATCGAGCATGCAGAATGGCGCCGGGTTCAGCTGGAAGATCGAGAACACGAGGGCAATCGCGGTGAGCGCCTTCTCGCCACCGGACAGCAGGTGAATCGTGCTGTTCTTCTTGCCCGGTGGCCGCGCCAGAATTGATACGCCCGTGTCGAGAAGATCCTCGCCGGTCATTTCCAGGCTCGCCGAGCCGCCACCGAAAACGCGCGGGAAGAGTTCCTGCAGGCCGCTGTTGACCTTGTCGAAGGTCTCCTTGAAGCGGCTGCGCGTCTCGCGGTCGATCTTGCGGATCGCCGACTCGAGGGTCGCCAGCGCCGACTCGAGGTCCTCATTCTGCGCATCGAGATAGTGCTTGCGCTCGGACTGCTGTCGATACTCGTCCACCGCCGCCAGATTGATCGGTCCGAGGCGCGCGATCCGGTTTGCGCAGCGTTCGAGCTCCCGCGCGAGGGCTTCCACGTCCACGACCTCGGGCAGCTCGGCGACCAGGCGCTCGAGCTCGCCGCCGAGGCTGTCGAGCTGATCGGCGACCGTGCCTTTTTCGTGGCGCAGGCCCTGTAGCGTCAGGCGCCGCGCCTCGAGCTGCTCGCGCAGTTCTGCGGCGCGGCGTTCAACGTGAAGCCGCTCCTTCTCGGTCTCGCGCAGCTGGTGCTCGACATCGGCGAGGGCCTGCCGCGCGCTCGTGAGTTCGCCCTCGGCAGCGAGGCGTAGCTGCAGCTGCTCCTCGAGATTGGCCTTGAGCTCATCGACGGGGCTGTCGTTGGCGCTCCTCGCGCTTTCGAGCTCGGCGAGGCGCGCCGTGAGCGTCTCGACCTGCTCGCGGCTTCGCGCCAGGGCATCGCGGATCGTCTCGCTCTGCGTCACCAGAGACTGGTGACGCAGCGCCGCCTGATGCGCCGCGTCGCGGCTCTGGTGCGCGGCCGCCCGCGCTGCGTCGAGCTGTGAACGCAGGGCATCGCGACGCGACAGGCGCTCATCGCGATCGGCCGTGTCGCGTTCCATGTCCTCGATCGCGCTCGCCAGACGCTGACGCGCCTCGGCCACCGCCGCCTGTTCGTGCTCGAACTGGCCGCGCAGATCACCCTGCTCTTTCTCCAGTCGCTCGCGACGCGCGAGCAGCTGCTCCTGCCGCGCCTCCTCGGCGCGCAGGCGGGCCATGGCATCGGCTCGTTTCGACGCCGTCTCGTCGCTGCGACCGCGACAGGTACGCAGCTCGACTTCAGCGGTTTCGAGCCGCTGTTTGCCACCATCGAGGCGCTCGCGCGCTTCCGCTTCAAGGCGCTCCAGCTCATCGACCTGCGAAGCCAGTTCTTCGAGTTCGCGCTGGCGCGCCAGGCTGCCCTCCTCGGATTCGTCGCCGTGGAGACTGCGCACCCAGTTGCGACCGAACCACAGACCCTCGGCGGTGATCAACGACTGTCCGGGCGCGAGCTCCGCGCGCCTGTGCAGGGCGTCTTCGGCGCTGTCGGCGGTCAGCACGTTGACCAGAAGCGGTGCGACAGACGCTGCGCCGGCGCCGCCATCGAGTTGCGCGGCGAGCGACTGCTGCGGGATGTCCTGCGGGCCCGAGGGGTTCTCGAGGAGCGTGAGATCGCCGCGATCGATATCTCGAAGTGCAGCGGCGTGCGGCCCAAGGGCGTCCACGTGAACGCCCTGGAGCGCAGATCCAAGCACAACTTCGACGGCGCGCTGCCACCGAGGGGCTACGCTCAGACTGTCGAGAACGCGCGGCCGCCCGGCGAGGCCATGCTGCTCAAGCCAGCCGCCAACGCCATCACCCTCGGCGCGCTCGCGAGCCGCCTGCTGCAGCGCTTCCAGGGACGCCTGCCGGCCCCGACAGGTCTGCAGCCGCGAGCGCAATTCATTGAGCTGCTCCTGTCCTTCCTGCTGCTGGCGCCGGTGTTCGGACACCTGTTCTTCGAGCGAATGCCGCTGCTCGGCAAACATCTCCAGTTCGGCGTCCTGCATGGCCTGCTCTTCGCGCAGGGCCTGCAGCGTTTCCAGCGCGCGGTCATTGCCCTGTGCGGCGCGTTCCTGCTCGAGCTGTTCGAGGCGCTTCTGCAGCCGACCCAGAGAGTGCTCAAGGTGCTGAATGCGGCTCTGCTGAACCTCGGCTTCCTGCCGAGGCGTCGCGGAGCGCTGATTGAATTCGTCCCAGTCGCCCTGCCAGGACTGCATCTGCTCCTCGGCCGCCGCGAGGCCGGCGCCGGCTTCGGCAGCGCGTTCGCGCAGCGTACCGAGCTCAGGCTCGAGTGCTGCAAGCTCGCGCTCCCAGCCTTCCAGACGGTTGCCGTCTTCGGTCAGATGACGCTCGGCCTGCTCCAGGCCCGCGCGCGTCGTTGCCAGGTCGCTGGCAAGCTGTTCGGCACGTTCGCCCTGGTAGCGAATCTCCTGCTCGATGCGCGACACCTCTGCACCGATGGCGTAAAAGCGCGCCTGCACGGCACCGAGTTCGTCCGTGCGCTCGCTGTGGTGCAGGCGATGCTCCTCGAGACGCGTGTCCACATTCTGCTGTTCGGCGAAGACCTCTTCGAGGCGCACCTCGTGTTCACCGACATCCCGGGCGGCCGCCGCTTCGCGCTCGTCGAGATCGCGCCACTGCGCCGCCAGCAGTTGCTGTCGCAACGCGCGCTCCTCGCGCTTCAACTCCTTATAGCGCTCGGCAGCCTGCGACTGACGCTCGAGATGCTGAAGCTGGCGCCCGAGCTCGTCGCGAAGATCCGTGAGGCGCTCGAGGTTCTCCAGCGTTCGGCGCATGCGTGACTCGGTTTCACGCCGCCGCTCCTTGTACTTGGAGATGCCCGCCGCCTCTTCGATGAAGATGCGCAGCTCCTCGGGCTTGGACTCGATCAGGCGCGAAATCATGCCCTGCTCGATGATGGCGTAGCTGCGCGGGCCAAGGCCCGTGCCAAGGAATATGTCGGTGATATCGCGGCGACGGCACTTGGTGCCATTGAGGAAGTAATCGGACTGTCCGTCGCGGGTCACCTGCCGCCGCGTGGAGATCTCGCTGTAGCTCGCGTACTCGCCACCGATACCGCCATCGCTGTTGTCAAAGACGAGTTCGATAGATGCCTGCCCCACGGGCTGGCGATTACCCGAGCCGTTGAAGATCACATCGGCCATCGACTCGCCACGCAGGTTCTTGGCCGAGCTCTCGCCCATGACCCAGCGCACGGCATCGATGATGTTCGACTTGCCGCAGCCATTCGGCCCGACCACGCAGCACATGTTGCTCGGCAACGAGACGGTCGTTGGATCCACAAAGGACTTGAACCCGGCGAGCTTGATCGACTTGAGGCGCATCAGACTTTAATTTTCCCAGGCAAGCCTTTGTTTTTAAAAAGTTTAGTCATCACGCTTGACCCCGCTTCACGCTGCGCTGCGGAGCTTGAGTCTGCGCGAAGCTGCTCTGCGCTGCAAAGCCCCGTGCGGCCAGAGACGACACCGCTGCAGCGCTCTTTGCGCCAGCAGACAGGTCGTGCACCAGAACCTTTGCACCAGAGCTTTCGTCAGAAAAATCAGAAAGATGAAGCGAGAAGCTCGGGTCGATTCTGCGGTGCATCGGGCGCCGGAAAACGGCGCGGACCGATCAAGGAATCACGGCACGATTCCTGGCACAAACCACTACATGTTGTGGCTGGGCCGTCAGGGCGCAACACTATGCCCTGAGCCGGCGCCGCGTCAACCGCGTTCGGCGCCCGTACCGAGTTCGATGGTCACGGCGGACTCGGCACCGCCCGCCGTTACCGGAGATGACGCACCGGAAAAGAGCGCGTTGGCCTCGCCGGGCTGCCCGTTGGCCGACAGCTGCGCCGTCACCACGACGCGGCCCGCCTCGCTGAGGCGCTGACCGGCCATGGCATCGCGATCCGTCAGGCGCAGCGTCACCGGCAAATCATCGGCCTGCAAACGACGAACGGCGACGGGCATACCGCCGCTCCCCTCCGGCCGGGCGAACACGAAAATCGTGGCGCCCGGATCCGCCGCGGCCGAATCGCTGAGCCGCAGGGCCACGGAAATGCCCGGGGCCGCATCGTCGGCTTCCCCTGCCTGCGCCTCTACCGCCGTGGAGACGCTGTCGCCGGCGTCATCGCTGGCACCGACGCTGCGCTCGCGAGCAAGCGCGATCACCTCGCCGAGCATTTCATAACCGGGGGAGCCGCGGTCCTCAAGCGCACGCAGACGCTCCCAATAGGCGATCGCAGCGGGGTAGACACCGCTTTCGAAGGACGCCATCCCCAGCAGGCCGAGAGCGGTCCGCTGCTCGGGATTGGCAGCAAGCGCGCGCTCGGCGTAAAGCTGGGCCTGCGGATCAAGCTCACGTCCGCTGGTAAGGAAGCGCGCCTGCGCCGCCATCGCCAGCGCCTCCGGATCCTGCGGCGCACGCTCGACCAGACGCTCGAAGGCAACGCTGGCCGCGGGGAAATCCTCGCCGGCAAGATAGAGACGGCCGAGCAGGTTGTGATACTGAAGATTGTCGGGGCGGGCATCGCTGCGGCGCTGGATCCGCTCGAGGAGCGCGAGGCGGGCCGCCTCGCCGTCCTCGGGACTGATTTCGCCGAGCTCCCGATAGATAAGCACATCCTCGATCGCACCGGTCTGCCAGTAGACCAGGGCGGAGACGGCGAACAGCAGCGCAAGCATGACCGCCACGGGCAGACGTCCGGGCCGCTCCACCTGCTGCGCACTGGCCTCCCCGGATACGCCGTCCTCGAGGAGACGAAGCCGCGCCTCCTCGACAAGCGTCTCATCGCCGTCGTCGAGTTCGGCCTCGCGGGTGCGGTACCAGGCCAGATTGGGATCATCGCCATCGGCCGCTCTCGGGCCCGCATCGCGGCGCCACAGCAATAGACCGGCTGCGATGAGAAACAGCAGGACAGCGCCCGCAACAAAAAAACTCACGGACCGGTATCTCCCTCGCGCACGGCAAGCATGGCCTCAAGACGCTCCCGCTCGGCGTCGCTGACCGGAGGCGCTGCTTCACCGCGCCCGCGTCGCAGCAGCACGAAGAGGAGCAGCGCGCCGGAGGCCAGCAACAGCAGCGGCGCCAGCCACAGCCAGAGCGTCGCGCCCTCCGCGGCGGGACGGTAGCGCACGAATTCGCCGTAGCGACCCACCATGTCATCGAGAATCTCGGCGTCGCTGGCACCGGATTCAAGGCGCTCATAGAGCAGCTTGCGCAGGTCCTGGGAAATCGGCGCGTTCGAATCAGCGATATTCTGGTTCTGGCACTTGGGGCAACGCAGCTCCTGACTGAGTTGATGGTAGCGGCGCTCGAGCTCGGGGTCTGAGAACTCGTAGGTTTCGATCACCGCCAGGGCGGGCAGACCGAGCAGGAAAAGTCCTGTTGCCACGATGCGCAGCGCATGACGGCGCGCCCCTGCGATGGCGCTCACGACCAGGTTCACGACCCGGCCCCCTCGCCGATCCCCGCGGCTGTGGGCAGTGCAGCGGCACCGACCGCGCCCGGGCTGCCACTGCTCGCCTGAAGATCCGCCCAGATCGGCGCGAGGCGTGTGCTCCAGATACGCTCGTCAATCACACCGACGTGGCGGTAGCGGACGACGCCATCGGCATCGATGAAGTAGGTCTCCGGCGCTCCGTAGACGCCAAGGTCGAGCCCGAGGGTCCCGCTTTCGTCAACTATGCTGCTGCGGTAGGGGTCGCCGAGCTCGTCCAGCCAGGCGCGGGCCGCCTCGCTGTCATCCTTGTAGTTGATGCCGTAGATATTCACCCCGCCTTCGGCGAGGCGCTGCAGGTAGGGATGCTCGACGCGGCAGGAGATGCACCACGTGGCCCAGACGTTGAGCAATAGCGGCTCGCCGACGATGTCGCCCTTGACCATTGTCTCGCCATCGGCGAGGCGCGGCAGCCTGAAATCGGGCATCGGGCGATCTACGAGCGCCGAGGGCAGCGCCTGCGGATCGAGCGAGAGCCCCCGAAAAAGCAGGACGGCCAGCAGGGCAAACAGGCCGAGGGGCAGAAACAGCTTAAGCCGGGGCGCCATGGCTGGCCTCTGCCGGAGAAGCTGCGGTCACCGCACGGCGATAGCGCCGGTCGAAAACCGTTGTCAGGCCTCCGATACCCATCGCCAGGGCACCCAGCCACATCCAGCGCACCATCGGCTTGTAGTGGAGGCGGATCGCCCAGGCGCCGTCATCGCCAACGGGCTCGCCCATGGCCACGTAGAGATCGCGGAACAGACCCGCGTCGATCGCAGCCTCGGTCATCATCGAACCGGAGGCGAAATAGCGGCGTTTCTCGGCGAGCAGCGAGGCAACGTCACGTTCACCGCGCGATACGTTGAACAGGGCCGCGTCGGCCAGATAATTCGGCCCGCGCAGACGCTGCACCTCGACAAACTCGAATCGATAACCGGCCAGCGTCTCGCTGTCCCCCGGCGCCATGCGCAAGTCGCGCTCGATGCTGTACTGAGAAGTCGCCACGATGCCGACAATCACCGCTGCAAAACCCGTGTGTGCGAGCACCATGCCCCAGTAGCTCGGCGTCTGACGCCGCAGCGCGGCAAGGAGACCACGGCTTCGACGCGCGCGCTCGCGGAAATCAGTGACCAGTCCCGCAAGCAACCAGCCGGCGAGTAGAACGGCCAGCGACACCCAGATATTGAAACCCTGGTCTGCTGTGAAGGGAAGCAGTACAGCGAGAGCAAGCACCACGATTCCCGGCAGCAGCAGCTGGCTGCGCCAGCGCTGGTAGCTGTCATCGCGCCAGCGCGATATCGGCCCGATCCCCATGAACGGCACCAACAGTGCCATCAGCGGTACGAAGACGGCGTTGAAGTAAGGCGGGCCGACGGAATACTTTCCGGCCCCGAGCGCATCCATCAGCAGCGGAAACAATGTGCCGAATAGCACGGTCAGCGTGGCCACGAGGAACACCACATTGTTGACCATCAGAAGCGTTTCGCGCGACAGAACGGAAAAGCTGATGCGGCTGCGCACGGCCGGTGCGCGCAGCGCGTAGAGCGTCAGCGAACCACCGACGACGATCGCCAGGAAAATAAGCACGAACAGCCCGCGCGCCGGGTCGGCCGCAAAGGCGTGAACCGAGGTAAGCACGCCCGAGCGCACGAGGAAGGTGCCGAGGAGGCTCAGGGAAAATGCAAAGATCGCGAGCAATACGGTCCAGCTCTTGAACAGACCCCGCTTCTCCGTGACCGCCAGCGAGTGAATCAGCGCCGTGCCTGCCAGCCACGGCATGAAAGAGGCGTTCTCCACGGGATCCCAGAACCACCAGCCCCCCCAGCCGAGCTCGTAGTAGGCCCACCAGCTGCCGAGCATGATTCCGACGCTGAGGAACGCCCAGGCCACATTGGTCCAGGGCCGCGACCAGCGCGCCCAGGCCGCGTCGAGACGACCGCCCAGCAGGGCGGCCACGGCAAAGGCAAAGGCAACGCTGAAACCGACATAGCCCATATACAACAGCGGCGGGTGGATGATCAGCCCGGGGTCCTGCAGCAGGGGGTTCAGGTCGTTGCCGTCGGCCGGAACTCCCGGCAGAAGCCGGGCGAAAGGATTGGAGGTGAAGAGCGAGAAGGACAGAAAACCGACGGCGATCGCGCCCATCACCGCAAGCACGCGCGCCAGCATCACCGTGGGCAGGCCGCGGCTGAAGGTAGCCACGGCAGCGAGCCAGAAGGACAGAATCAGCGACCACAGCAGCAGCGAGCCCTCGTGATTGCCCCAGACGGCGGAAAACTTGTAGATCGGCGGCAGCAGACTGTTGCTGTTCGAGGCCACGACGCGGACGGAAAAATCGTCCTGCAGAAAGCTGGTCGCGAGACAGGCGAAGGCCAGCGTGCAGAACACGGTCACCCCGGCCGCCAGCGTGGGCGCAACGCGCATCGCCGCGTAGTTGCCGGCCCAGCTGCCCCACAGGGGAACCACGGTAAGCAGCAGGCTCATGCCCAGGGCGATGACAAGCGCGAGATGACCAAGCTCGGGAATCATGGCGTTTCCTTCATGCGGTTCGCTATCGCGCCCTGCTCGAGGGCATCGGCCACCTCGGGCGGCATGTAATTCTCGTCGTGCTTGGCCAGGACCTCATCGGCGCGCAGCGTGCCGTCGGCACCGAGGCGGCCCGAGGCTACGACACCCTCGCCTTCAGCAAACAGGTCGGGAAGGATGCCCTCGTAGACGACGGTTACCGTCGCCGCGTGGTCGGTCACATCGAAGCGTACCTGCAGCGAGTCGCTGGCGCGCTGCACGCTGCCGTCGACCACCATGCCGCCAACGCGGATCGGGGTGTCGACGGGCGCCTCACCGGCGGCAATGGCCGCGGGCGGGTAGAAGAGGTTGATGTTGCCGCGCAGCGCATAAGCAGCGAGACCGACCGCCGCGCTCGAAAACACGATGATGCTGAGCACGACCCAGAGACGCTGCCGGCGCTGCGGATGCATGGCCATCACGACAGCTCCACCGCAGCCGCGTCGCCTTCGCTGCGCTCGCTGCGGCGCAGCTCGAGGCGAAGCTCGCGCAGCAGGCGCCGGCGAAGCAGCCAGGGCCAGACGAAAAGCTGAACGAGGACCAGCGCGGTGAGCAGATAGGCGGACCACACGTAGGGACCGTGCCCGTCCATAGCGAGCAGGTCAGCAAAGGACTGGAAATACATCAGCCGGTCTCCACGGCAAGGCGACGCACCCAGGACGTACGCCGCTCGCGCTGCAGGATCGCGACGCGCATGTTGCCGAGCAGCGCGCAGGTGAACAGCGCATAGAAGGAAATGATGCACACCAGCAACGGCCACAGCATGCTGGGGTCGATGGTGCTGGCACCGCTGAACTTTATCGAGGCGGGCTGGTGCAGGCTGTACCACCAGTCCACGGACTTGTAGATGATGGGGATGTTCACCGTACCCACCAGCGCAAGGACCGCGCAGGCGCGCGAGGCGGCCGCCTTGTTATCGTAGGCCTCGTGAAGCGCCATGACGCCCAGGTACAGAAACAGCAGGATCAGCATCGAGGTGATCCGCGCATCCCAGACCCACCAGGCGCCCCAGGTCGGTTTGCCCCAGATTGATCCGGTTACCAGCGCGATGAACGTCAGCGCGGCACCGACGGGCGCGGCGGCCATCATCGCAACATCGGCAATTTTCATTTTCCAGATGAGGTGAATCGCGCCGGCGATGGCCATCACGTAGTAGCCGGCCAGGGCCACCACGGCGGCGGGCACGTGAATATAAATGATGCGGTAGCTGTTGCCCTGGCGAAAATCCGGAGCCGTGTACAAAAGCCCCCAGGTGGCCCCTACGGCCAGACCGAGCACGGCAATCGGAAGCAGCCAGCGCAGAATCGAACCGGAGATGCGATAGAGCCACGGCGGCGAGCCGAGCTTATGAAACAGGGACCACATATCGTCTGAGATTATACTCGGCGCGTCGGGCGCGAACAAAACACGAGGGGCTCTCGCGGGTAATTTTCTGGCGCCGTCTTCGCTTGGAAGGTCGGACGGGCCATCAGCTGTCCACGCTGATTCTGAGCGCCGCTGCCACGGCCGCGGGCCCGAGGCCCAGCGCCAGAGACAGCATCGCCGCGAGCAGCGCCAGGTAGGGGCCCGCAGGCTGATGCGCCACGGCAGCCTGAACCGCAGCCGCGCCAAAAATCAGCACGGGCACGTAAAAGGGCGTGATGAGCAGTACGATCAGCATGCCGCCGCGGCGCAAACCGACCGTGAGCGCGGCACCGATGGCCCCGAGCACCGTCATCACGCCGCAGCCGAGCAGAAGCGACAGCACGAGCACCCCTGTCGCGCGCGCGGGCAGCCCCAGCATCAGTGCGAACAGCGGCGCGAGCAGCGCGAGCAGCGCACCATTCAGCAGCCAGTGGACGAAGAAATACGGCAGCACGACGAAATACAGCGGCTGCTCCGCCAGCAGGAGCTGATCGAGGGACCCGTCGTCAAAATCGCCACGAAAGAGGCTGTCCACGCCGAGCATGTTGGCAAGCAGCGCCACGATCCACAGAATCCCGCCGGCAAAGTTCGACAGCGTATCGGGAGCCGGTCCGAGTCCGAGGGGAAACAGCAGAATCACCACCGCGAAGAACAGCAGCGGGTTGAGCAGCTGAACGGGGCGACGCAGCGCGAGTGCCAGTTGCCGACGCAGTAGCGCACCGTAAAAGGAGGACGTGGCCACGATCTCAGGCCGCCAGCGCAAGATCCACGATGCGGACACCGTGATCGAGGTCGAGGGACTGGTGCGAGGTCAGCAGCACGGCACCGCCGCCGGCTGCGTGGCGCGCAAAGCGCTGCTGGAGGCGCGCCACGCCCTGCACATCGATCGCCGTAAAGGGCTCATCGAGCAGCCACAGCGGACGCTCCGACAGATGCAGGCGCGCGAGGTCGACGCGCCGCTGCTGCCCCGCCGAGAGCTGACCGGCCGGCGTATCTTCGTAGCCGTAGAGTCCGACGCTGTCGAGCGCCGCTTCGAGCGCCCCGGCATCGCCGAATTGCTCGCCGGAGGGGTGCCAGCGCAGGTTCTCGCGCGGCGTGAGCAGGGGCTTCACCGCCGACTGGTGACCGAGATAGAGCGCGGGCTGCGGCCGACTCACCTTCCCCTCGAAGCCGAAGCGCGACAGGCCCGCAAGAATGCGCAGCAGCGTGGTCTTGCCGGCGCCATTGGCGCCGCGCAGGTGGACGATTTCACCCGGCAGCAGATCGAGGTCGAGGTCTGAAAAGAGGAGACGGCCCGCGCGCTCGATGCCGAGGCCGCGCGCGCTCAGCAGCGCAGCGTCAGCCATGGGCTAGAGGTTGACCGCCCGGATTCGCGGCGCCGTGGCGGGATCCGCCCGGTCGATCTCCAGCGAGGCGAAGTCGAACAGCTCACGGTCCGCGAGCTGCGACGGCGCAACGTTGCCGATCGCACGGAAGATGGTCTCCGTACGACCGGGATACTCGCGCTCCCAATCGCGCAGCATCTTTTTGATCGCCACGCGCTGCAGGTTGTCCTGCGAGCCGCACAGATTGCAGGGAATGATCGGAAAGGCCCGGGCCTCGGCGTAGCGGGCGATGTCTCGCTCGCGGCAGTAGGCCAGCGGCCGGATGATCACGTTGTCGCCGTCATCCGAGCGCAGCTTCGGCGGCATCGCCTTCAGGCTGCCGCCAAAGAACATGTTGAGAAAGAGGGTTTCCACGATGTCGTCGCGATGGTGGCCGAGGGCGATTCGCGTCGCGCCGATATCGCGGGCAAAACCATAAAGCGTACCGCGCCGCAGGCGCGAGCACAGACCACAGGTAGTCTTGCCCTCGGGGATCACCGAGCGCACCACGCTGTAGGTGTCCTTCTCGAGGATGTGGTACTCGATACCGAGTTCGTCCAGGTAAGCCGGCAGCACGTGTGCCGGGTAGCCCGGCTGCTTCTGGTCCAGGTGCACGGCGACGAGCTCGAAGTTCACCGGCGCGCTGCGCTGCAACGAACGCAGGATGTCCAGCATTGTGTAGGAGTCCTTGCCTCCGCTCAGGCAGACCATGACGCGGTCACCGTCGCCGATCATCGCGTAGTCGACGATGGCGTCCCCCGCCTGGCGACGAAGCCGCTTCTGCAACTTGTTGAATTCGGTCTTCGACCGTCGGGGATCGCTACTCATGCGCTGCTCAACTGCTGAGATGTCCGCCCGAAAACCGGACTGTCAGACAAGGAATCGACGAGGCGTCGCATGGTAAGTCGGATCCGCCGGCAGGGTCCAGCGCGTTGCACACCGATTGCAAACCAGCGACGCGGATTGCGCGGCCCGCGCTGCCTGTCCAGGCCCTGCCGCCACGCCGGCGCCCACCGCCCACAGTCCGCTTCGACCATGGGCCAACTTGAGTTTCCCCGGCTGAGTGTCGACAATGCGCGCCGTTTCGAGCCCCGCTTTACCACCGCCCGAGGAACCGCTCATGAAAGCTCCCGTTCGCGTCACCGTTACCGGCGCCGCCGGCCAGATCGGCTACGCCCTGCTCTTCCGCATCGCCTCTGGCGCCATGCTCGGCGACGATCAGCCCGTCATTCTCCAGCTCCTCGACATCACTCCGGCGATGGATGCGCTCGAGGGCGTGCGCATGGAACTCGATGACTGCGCCTTCCCGCTCCTCGCCGGCATCGTCTGCACCGATGACCCCGAGGTCGCATTCAAGGAGACCGACTACGCGCTGGTCGTTGGTGCGCGCCCGCGCGGTCCGGGCATGGAGCGCAAGGACCTGCTCGAGGCCAATGCGGCGATCTTCTCCACGCAGGGTGCCGCGATCAACAAGGTTGCCAGCCGCAGCGTCAAGGTGCTGGTCGTCGGAAACCCCGCCAACACGAACGCCCTGATAACGCAGCGCAATGCGCCGGATATCGACCCACGCAACTTCACGGCAATGATGCGCCTCGACCACAACCGCGCCATGACACAGATCGCGCAGAAGCTCGACACGGCCGTGGACGCCGTCGAGCGAATGACAGTCTGGGGCAATCACTCGGCGACGCAGTACCCCGACCTTCACCACTGCTCCGTCGGCGGCAAGATCGCCAGTGCCGAGATCGAAGGCGAGTGGTACGAGAGCGAGTTCATCCCCACGGTACAGCAGCGCGGCGCGGCCATCATCAAGGCGCGCGGAGCCTCCTCGGCGGCATCCGCTGCCAACGCTGCCATCGACCACATGCGCGACTGGGCCCTCGGGACGAAGGGCGACGACTGGGTATCGATGGGCGTCTACAGCGACGGCTCCTACGGCATTGACGAGGGCCTGATCTACTCCTTCCCCTGCCGCTGCAAGGACGGAGACTGGAGCATCGTGACGGGCCTGGAGATCAACGATTTCAGCCGCGAGCGCATGCTGCGAACGGAAGCGGAGCTCAAGGAAGAGCGCGACGCCGTTGCGCACCTTCTGCCCTGAAGCCCAACCGGGTCCGGTTCTGAAGCGTTCGGGGGCGCCTGCGTGAGCGAGGACGCTCAGGCGCGGCCCACGCGCTCGTACCACCACGGCAATCTACGCGCGGAGCTCCTCGAACAGGCGATCGAGCAGCTACGCAGCACCCCTCCTGAACAGCTCAGCCTGCGCGCCATCGCCCGCGCCCTCGGCGTCTCGCAGACCGCGCCCTACCGTCACTTTGCCGACAAGGAAGCGCTGCTGGCGGCACTCGCTGCGCAGGGCTACGAGCACCTCCTCGGCCGCCTGCATGGCGCACGCGCGCGCGCCGGCGACGTCGCCGCCGACCAACTCCGTGCCGTCGCCCGCGCCTACGTGGATTTCGCCGCGGAAGAGTCGCAGCTGTTCAAGCTGATGTTCGGTCCCCTGGCCCAGCCCAGCGCCCGCCATCCGGAGCTGCGCGAAGTGAGCCGCGAAACGCTGTACCTGGTGCAGGCGATCCTCGCCCACGGCATGCAGCGCCACGAATTCCGCGATCAGGACGCCATCTACCTGGCCAATGCAGCCTGGGCCGGCATCCACGGCGTCGCGACGC
Organism: Halieaceae bacterium; assembly: GCA_036351355.1. GTDB lineage: Bacteria > Pseudomonadota > Gammaproteobacteria > Pseudomonadales > Halieaceae > Congregibacter. Next base: position 31,440 of record JAZBOX010000146.1, on the reverse strand, counting down.
TGCGCATCGATGCCCCCGCGTTATTCCGCACGCACATCGACCTCGGTCACCAGGTCAATGTCGCCGTCGAGACCTTCATCGCCGGCATCAGCGCCGAGGCCTGAGGGGAATCAGATTTCCTTGAGCACCGCGGCCGGCGCCACGCTCACCACGCGGCGGCAGTTGAACACCCCCAGACCGCCGATGAGCAGTGCCGCCACGATGAGCGTGGGCGGCCACAGCAGCGGTGTCGGCGCATAGGGCAGCTTGAACACAAAGGTCTGCAGCCCCCAGAACGCCGCCTCCGCAGCGCCAACGGCCATCACGCCCGCCATCACCCCGAGCGCGAGAAACTCCACGGCGACGCTGCCGAGGATGTGGCGGCGACTTGCGCCGAGCGCGCGCAGCAGGGCGCTTTCGCGCAGGCGCTGATCGGAGCTCGCCTGGACACCGGCAATCAGCACCAGGGCTCCGGCCACCAGCACCAGGCCGAGCACCAGCTCGACGGCCCGCGACACCTGCGCCAGCGTCTGCCGCAGCTGACTCATGATCGCGTCGACCTCGATCACCGTCAGCGTGCTATGCGCGCGAAGCAGGCGGTTGAGGAAGTTCTTGCGCTCCGCGGGAAGATGGAAGCTGGTCATGTAGGTGACGGGATAGCTCTCGAGCAGCCCCGGCGGGAACACCATGAAGAAGTTCGGCTTGAAGGACTCCCAGTCGAGGCTGCGCAGGCTCGTGACCTCGACAGAGAGGGGCGACGACCCGATCAGCAGGTCGATACGGTCGCCAAGGGCGATGCCCATGCGCTCGGCGAAGCCCTCCTCCACGGAGACGGCTTCGAGCTTGCCATCCACCCACCAGCTGCCTGCCACCAGTTCATTGCCATCGGGAATTTCCCCGGACCAGGTGAAATTGGCCTCGCGCTGCTCCGGCTCGCCGTCCTCGGCCTCCGCCGGAAGTTCAGTGCCCTCGACGGCCATGATGCGCCCGCGCAGCATGGGATACAGACGTTCGCGGCGAACCTGCTGCTCGTCGAGCAGCAGGCTGACCGCCTCCAGTTCCTCGGGCGCAATATTGAGCACGAAGTGGTTTGGCGCGCCCGGCGGCAGTTGCGACTGCCATTCATCGAGGAGCGAGGTGCGCAGAAGCCCGAGCAACAGCAGCAGCATGATGGCGATGGCGAAGACCACCAGCTGCAGCGTGTTGCCGAGGCCGTGGCGCTGCAGGCTGGCAAGGGCGAGGCGCCACACGCTTCCCGCCTGCATGCCCGCCACGCGGCCACCGCGCAGCAGCGCCCAGGCCACCAGCGCTCCGACGAGCGCGACGAGTCCGAGCGCTGCCAGAACGAGCAGGGTCAACGGCAGGTCCGCCGAATACGCCCACATCAACAGCGCGATGGCCAGCAGGGCGATGAGAAAGTCCCGCGGTTCGCGCCCGTCGTGCAGCGGCAGGTCGCTGCGCAGCACGCGCAGGGGACTGACCGCCGTCAGCCGGGCCAGGGGCGGCCAGGCGAAGACCAGCACGCAGAGCAGCGCCGTGGCGGCGCCAACGAGATAGGGACGCGGTTCGAGCAGCGACGGCGGCACCGTGAAACGTTCCGCGAAGGCCGCCAGCGCGGCGGACTGCAGCGCCCAGGCCAGTACCCAGCCAATCAGCAGCGCACCGGCCCAGGCCAGCGCGAGGCTCGCCGCATAAAGCCGGCGAACGCGCGGCGACTCGGCTCCGAGGCTCTTGAGCAGCGCCACGTAATTCTGATGGCGCTCGGCATAGCGTCGCGCCGCCAGGGCGACGGCAATACCGGCGAGGATCACCGCGAGGCTGCCGGCGAGAAGCAGAAAACGCTCGGCGCGCTCGAGGGCCCGTCCCACCGCGGGCTGCGCCGTGTCGACGCTCTGCAGCTGCTGGCCGGCGCTGACCCGGTTTTCGAGCGTGGCGGTGAACGCGGTCACCACTTCGCGTTCACCGGCGAAGAGCTGGCGATAGCGTACGCGGCTACCCGGCTGCACCACGCCCGTGGCGGGAATGTCGGCGAGATTGAGCATCACCCGCGGACCCACGCCGATGAAACCTCCCGCGCGGTCAGGCTCACTGCGCAGGGCGGCGGCAACGCGAAAATCGGCCTCGCCGACACTCACCGTGTCACCGACGGAAAGATCCATGAGCGCGAATAGCCGTGCCTCAAGCCAGACTTCACCGGGCAGGGGCGCGCCTCGATGCTCGCGCAGTTCGCCGTAGGGCGTCGCCGACAGGCGCAGCGTGCCGCGCAGGGGGTAAGCATCGCTGACGGCCTTCACGGAGGTCAGCGCCATATCGCTGTCGCCGTGAAACAGCATCGAGCGGAAGGTAAGCACCTCGGCAGTCTCCAGACCGAGGCTAGCCGCGTCGTCGAGCCATTCGCGGGGCAGCGGCTGCGAATCGCGCACGGCGATGTCCGCGGCAAGGAAGGCATTGCTTTCCTGGCGTAGTGCCGCCTTCAGGGCCGCGGCAAAACCGCTGATTCCCGAGACCATGGTGACCGAGAGAATCAACGCGAAAAACAACACGCCGAGTTCGCCACCGCGCCAGTCGCGGCGCAGCATACGGAACAGCAGCGCCACCTCAGGCTTCCACGGCCGCGGCTTCGCGCAGCGTCCCCGAATCCATCTCGAAGCGCCGAGCGCAGCGCGATGCCAGACTCAGGTCGTGCGTGACCAGCACCAGCGTGGTCCCCTCTTCCCGGTTCAGATCAAAAAGCAGGTCGGCGATGCGCGTTCCCGTGGCGCGGTCGAGATTGCCCGTGGGTTCATCGGCGAAGAGGATCCGCGGCGAGCCCGCGAAGGCGCGCGCAATGGCCACGCGCTGCTGCTCACCCCCGGACAGCTGTCGCGGATAGTGATCCTGGCGGTCGGCGAGGCCCACGCGCTCGAGAAATTCCGCAGCGCGCGGCCCGGCCCGGTCGTCTCCCTTGAGCTCGAGCGGCAGCATGACATTTTCGAGCGCCGTGAGCGCCGGCAGCAGCTGAAATGCCTGGAATACGAAGCCCACCTCACGACCGCGAAGGGCCGCCCGGCCGTCTTCGTCGAGATCGCCGAGGCTCGTGCCGTCGATGGTCACGTCTCCCTCCGTAGGCGTGTCGAGACCGGCGAGCAGGCCGAGGAGCGTCGATTTTCCCGAGCCGGAGGCGCCGATGATCGCCGCCGTTTCCCCCGACTTGATTTCGAGCTGTATCCCTTTCAGTATCGCCAGCTCCCCGGAAGCCATGGCGACCCGCTTGCCCAGATTCGTTGCCGTGATCATGAGATCTCCTGTGTCGTGCGCTTTACGCGACGGCGTTGCACGCGGATTCGCCAGGGCTGCGCTTGCCCGGGCCGCGGCGCTCGCGTTGGCCGCGGCGCTTGTCCTGGCCGCGGTCCCGGGAGGCGTTGCGGCTGAACGCGCGGTTGTTCTTGCGTCTGATGCACCTGTTGCGCCCGCTGCACCTGCTTCACCTGCTGCACCTGCTGCACCTGCAAAAGCCGGCCCCGTGCTCGTGCTCGGTGACAGCATCAGCGCGGCCTTCGGCATGTCCCTCGAGCAGGGCTGGGTGGCCGAGCTGGCGCGGCGTTTTGACGACGCCGGCAGCGACCGCGACTTCATCAATGCCAGCATCAGCGGAGACACCTCCGCGGGCGGGCTGCGCCGCCTGCCCGCGCTCCTCGATGAACACGATCCCGCGGTGCTGCTCATCGAGCTCGGCGGCAATGACGGCCTGCGCGGCTACCCCACGGACAAGCTCCGCGACAATCTGGTCCGTATGGCCGGCCTCGCGCAGGACCGCGGCGCGAAGGTTCTCATACTGCCCATGGAGATCCCACCCAACTTTGGCCCGCGCTACACGGCAGCCTTTCGCGCCGCCTTTCGCGATGCCGCCGCAAGCAGCGGCGCGCAGCTAGGCCCCTTCATTCTCGAGGACATCGCCACGCAAACGCAGCTGATGCAGTCCGACGGTATCCATCCCAGGGTTGAGGCACAGGCGCTGATGGCCGAGCGGATTCAGCCGGTGCTGGCGGAGCTCATCGCCGGACGCGCGGCGCAGAACCCGTGACGCAGCGCTCGCAGACCCCGCTTCAGGCCACGCTGTACCGGATCATCTTCGGCACGGAGACACCGGCCGGCAAGTGGTTCGACCTGCTGCTGATCTTCCTCATCCTGATCAGCGTGATGGTAATCGTGCTCGACTCCATCGCCGGAATCCACGCCCGCTATGGCGCTATGCTGCAGCGCGTCGAATGGGGCTTCACGCTGGTTTTCTCCATCGAGTACCTGCTGCGCATCTGGATTTCGCGGAACCGCCGCGCCTACGTGACCTCCGTCTACGGCATCGTCGACCTGCTGGCGATCCTGCCCACCTATCTTGCGTTTTTCATCCCCGAAACAGCCCCGCTGCTCATCGTTCGCCTGATGCGCGTGCTGCGCGTGTTCCGGGTGCTGCGCCTGATGAGCTTCCTCGACGAGGCCAACAGCGTAGCCGGCGCGCTGCGCCAGTCCGCGCGCCAGATTTTCGTGTTCTTCTCAATGGTAGTCACGGTAATGGTGGTCTTCGGCTGCCTGATGTACGTCCTCGAGGGTCCGAACAACGGCTTCTCGAACATTCCTGTGAGCGTCTACTGGGCCATCGTTACCATCACCACCGTCGGCTACGGCGACGTGGTGCCGGTGACCGCCGCGGGGCGGGCAATATCGGCCATGGCCATGCTTGTCGGCTACGCAATCATCGCCGTGCCAACAGGCATCTTTACCACCAACCTGATGATGCGCCATAACCATCCATCGCTGCCCCTGCCGCTCAACTGCCCGCAGTGCGCCCGCGCCGGGCACCAGGCCGATGCGCGCTTCTGCCGTTTCTGTGGCAGCGCCCTCGGCGAGGAGGATCCGGACGGTTACTAGTCTCGACGGACCCCGGCGTCGGCTGAATGCACGGAGATCACCTGATCACCGAACAGCCTGAACTCGGCGCGACGCGGGGTCTTGCGCCGCCACATGAGACCGATCCGGCGCGACACGGATGCATCTTCAAAGGGCACGAGGGCGACATCTGCGCCGGACAGCGCGCCGGTGTTCACGGCCATCCCCGGCAGCAGCGTGATGCCGATACCGCTCGCCACCATCTGCACTACCGTGGTCAGGCTGGTTGCCTGGTACGGCACCGTGTACTCGGCGCCGCGCAGCTTGCAGGCCTCGAGCGCGTGCTCGCGCAGGCAGTGGCCGTCTTCGAGGAGGAGGAGCTCCTGTCCCTGCAGTTCGCCCGTGGACAGGTGGTCGCGCCCCGCCAGGGGATGGTCGCGAGGACAGGCCAGGTAGAAGGGATCGTCGAAGAGCGCCATCGTCTCCACGCCCTCGGCGTCCACGGGCAGCGCGAGAAGAAGCAGGTCGAGCTCGCCCCTGTGCAGGGCTTCGATCAGCGGCTCGGTCAGTTCCTCGCGGATGAACGGCGTGAATCCAGGGTAGGCGGCGCGCAGCTGTTTGAGCAGACCGGGCAGGACGAACGGGGCGATGGTCGGAATCACGCCGAGGCGAAGGCGGCCCTGAAGCGGTTCCGAAGCCGCCTGACACAGGGCCACGAGATCCTCGACATCGAGGAGCAGCGCTCTCGAGCGCTCTACCACCTGCTCGCCCAGCGAAGTCAGCACGAGGCTGCGATTGTTGCGCTCGAGCAGCGAAGCCCCCAGCGTCTCCTCCAGTTCGAGAATGCCCGCGCTCAGCGTCGACTGGGACACGTGACAGGCCTTCGCGGCGCGGCCGAAGTGGCCGTGCTCGACCACGGAACACAGGTAGCGAAGCTGTTTGATCGTCGGGTAGCGGCTCATGGGCGCGAGCCTACCCTGCTTCGCGGGAGGCCGGAAGCCTCTTGCGCCTTCGCATTCTGGTGGCGACGAAGTCGGACGCAGTCCCCGCTCAGCAAGCGCCCACCTTCGGGGCTGCGAGCCTTATAATCCCAGCATGGAACTTGTCGTTTTTGATCTCGATGGCACGCTGCTCGATCGCTCGTCGGCCATATCGCCTTTCACTCGCGACACGCTGCGCCGCCTGCAGGATCGCGGTATCGCCTACACGGTGGCCACCGGGCGCGCCCTGCACGGCGCCATCGACATCCTCGAGGGTCACGGCTTTGCCCTGCCACACATCTACAAGAACGGTGTGATGGTGTGGAACCCCACGGATTCGCGCTACAGCAGGCACCACCTGCTCACGCTGAATGAAATCGGCCACGTCGCCGAGGCCTTTCTCAGCCGTGAGATCACGCCATTTTTCTTCACGCTCGAGCCGGGGGACCGGCACGCCGTTTATCACCCGCCGCTGCAGCAGCGCGTGGAGTACAAGCTGCTGCGCAGCTTCGAGCGCGAGCGCGATCTGCCGATCCTGCCCGCGAGCGAACTGCCCGCCGATGCCGACATCACCAACGTGAGCGCGATCGGCCCCGAGCGCGACATCGGTGCAATCGCCGAAATGATTTCTGCGGAAGAGCAACTCGTTGCCTACATGGGAACGGCCATCGAGGACCGCCGCCTGAGCTGGATCGACATCCACCACCACGCCGGCAGCAAGGGCGGTGCCGTTGCCGCTCTCAAGGAAGAGCTGGGCTTCCAGCGCGTCGTCTGCTTCGGCGACAGCGACAACGACCTGAGCATGTTCAGCTGCGCCGACGAGGCCTACGCGCCGCTCAACGCCAAGGAGCCGGTAAAGGCCGCGGCCACCGCCGTGATCGGTCACCACGACGCCGACGGCATCGCGCGCTTCCTGCGCGATCGCTTCGAACTGTAGACTTCCGCCAGCACCAGATCCGCACAGGACCTTCTCCCCATGCTGCTTCTCACCTTGGGCCTCGCGCTGTTTACCGGTACGCACCTGCTCCTGTCGCTGGCGCCGGAGGCCGTCGCCAGCCGTCGCGCCAGCCTTGGCGAAAATGCCGTCAAGGGCCTGATCGCCGTTTTCAGCCTCGCGGGCATGATCCTGCTGGTTATCGGCTGGCGCAGCAGCGACGTGAGCTGGGTCTACCTGCCTCCACCCTGGCTGCGCCTGCCCGGACTGGTACTCGTTGCGTTGAGCATCTACCTGTTCGTGCTCGCCAATCGCCCGAGCGTCGTCAAGCGCGTGCTGCGCCACCCGCAGCTCACGGGGCTTGCGCTATGGTGCGCGGGTCACCTGATGCTCAATGGCGAGAACCGCGCACTGCTGCTGTTCGCGTGGCTGGGCCTGTGGGCGGTTGTCGAAATGCTGCTGATCAACCGGCGCGAGGGCGCATGGCAGCGCGCGGACGCGCCACCGCTTGCCACCGACATCGTGACCGTGGTGATTTCCATCGTCGCCCTGATCGTGTTGAGCCTCGCTCATCCCTGGCTGGCCGGCGTCTCCATCGTTTCGCTGCCCTGATCCCCGGGGGACGCAGGCGCCCCCGGGATTGACGCAGATCAAACTCGGCGCCGATAGCGGCGCCTCCCCACCCCTTTCCCCGCGCATTTCCATAAAACTGACACTTGAGCGTCACACGGTGGCTTTCTACTGAAGGCCGCTGAAAGCATGGGAATCCTGCCAATGAATCGTTCCATCCCCCATCTGGCCCGGCGCCGGCGGCCCCGCCGCGGCACCGGGACAGCCCTTGCGCCACTGTTTGCCGGCGCTCTCCTGCTTGCTGCGCAAAGCGGAAGCGCCGTCGCCCAGGAGAGTACGCAACTGCGCGCGCTCGAGCAGGAGGGAGTGGAGCGCAATGAAGAGCGGCGGGACAAGCAGCGGGCCGTCGACGCGGTCAACGCAGCCACGCGAGAGCTGGTCGACGCCTACCGCGAGGAATTGCGCATCGTCGACGGCCTCGAGACCTACGTCGAGATGCTCGCAACGCAGCTTCGCAATCAGCAGGAAGAGATCGCCACCCTGGAGACGAGCATCACCGACGTCGCGGTGATCGAGCGCCAGATCCTGCCGCTCCTCGCACGGATGATCGATGGACTGGAGCAGTTTGTGGCCCTCGACCTGCCCTTCCTGCGGGACGAGCGCGACGCGCGCGTGGTCCGCCTGCGCGAGCTGCTGACACGCTCCGACGTCACCGTCGCCGAGAAGGCGCGGCGCGTCTTCGAGGCCTATCAGATCGAGAGCGACTACGGGCGAACGATCGAGGCCTACCGCGCCAAGCTCAGTGTCGATGGAGGCAGCTTCGACGCGGACTTCGTTCGCGTTGGCCGCGTTGCGCTGATGTATCGCACCGTGGGCGATGAGCGCCTCGGCTTCTGGAACGGCGAGCGCTGGGACGCCCTTCCAGACTCTCCCTACCGGCGTTTTCTCGAGCAGGCCCTCAAGGTGGCGCGACAGGAGGTGGCACCGGAACTGCTGACGATACCGCTGGCCGCGTCGCGCGTGGAGACCTCCCGATGAAAACCGCCAGACCTGTCTTCCGCCTTACCCACGCACTCTCTCGCCTTGTTCCCCGCTGCCTCTGCCTCGTCGCGCTGCTTTCCGCAGCCGCTGTCGCGCAGGAAGACGCCGCATCCGCCAACGGTGTTTCTTCGTCCAGCAGCGGCAGCGGGCTGACGCTTCAGCAGCTTCTCGACGCCGTTCGCGAGGGCCGTCGCCTCGACAGCCAGGACGACGCCGAGCGCCTTCAGCGCTTTCGCGACGAGCGCGAACGCCAGAACGCCCTGCTCGAAGAAATGCGGCAGCGCCGCGTCGAGCTGGAGGCGCTGAGCGCCGAGCGTGAGCAGCTTTACGAGGAGCAGGACCAGCGCATCGGCGAGCTCGAGGAGCGCCTGCAGCAGCGCATGGGCTCGCTCAAGGAGCTCTTCGGCGTGCTTCAACAGGTCGCCAGCGACGCCCAGGCACAGTTTCACATATCGCTCACGGAACTCGAGTTTCCCGAGCGCAGCGACTTCCTCGTCGACTTCGCCGGACGCATGGGGCAGGCCAACCGCCTTCCGGCCATTCGCGAAATCGAGCAACTGTGGTTCGAGCTGCAGCGCGACATGATCGAATCGGGGCGCATCGTCAGCAGCGAACGCAGCATCGTCAACCGGGACGGCATCGAGGAGCAGGCCGAGGTCACGCGCATTGGCCTGTTCAACGTCGTATCCGATGGCCGCTACCTGCAATTCATCCCGGAAACGCAGCGCCTTGTCGAGTACGCGCGCCAACCCGCCGCGCGCTACCTCGCCGGACCGCGAGCCGTCGCCGCGGGCAGTGACGGCGTGATCCCCTTCGCCGTTGACCCGGTGCGCGGCCAGCTCCTGGAGATCCTTACCCGGGCGCCCAATCTGCGCGAACGTATCGGCCAGGGCGGCGCCATCGGCTATACGATCATCGCTTTGGGAATCGCCGGCGTGCTGCTGGCGCTCTGGCGCCTGGGCGTCCTCTATCGCGAAAGCCTGGTGATCCGGCGGCAGCTGCAGAATCTCGGCAATATCCGCGACGACAACGCCGTCGGACGCATCATCTGGGCCGCTCGTGAAGATGCAAAGCTGGACGTCGAAACCCTCGAGCTTCGTCTCGGCGAGGCGGTGCTCGCCGAGGTGCCCCGGATCAACCGGCACCTGCCCCTGCTCAAGATCATCGCCGCCGTGGCCCCGCTGATGGGTCTGCTGGGGACGGTGACGGGAATGATCGTGACCTTCCAGGCCATCACGCTGTTCGGCGCCGGCGACCCGCGTCTCATGGCCGGAGGGATTTCCCAGGCCCTGATCACGACGGTGCTCGGGCTCTGCGTCGCCATCCCCATGCTGCTGCTTCACAATCTCGTACAGGGCCGCGCGCGAGGCATCACGGAACTGCTGCAGCAGCGCGCCGTGTCACTCGTGGCTGAGCGCGCCGAGGCCGCGCGCGATGTCACGCACCCCGCACAGGTAGCAGCTTGACCGTGCTACTGGACAGTTTTTTCCCGTGGTTCGGCGACCTTCTCGAGCTCGGCGGACCGATTCTCGGGATCATCCTGATGATCGCCTTCGCCATGTGGGCCCTGCTCTTCGAGCGGCTTTACTACCTGTTCGCCGAGTACCCGCGCGAGCTGGCGACGGCCAAGGCACGCTGGGCCGAACGCGAGGATCATCGCTCGTGGTTTGCCGAACAGGCACGCAACGCCCTCGCGGGCGACATCGCCCGCCGTCTGGGCCAGCATTTCTCTCTCATCGGCACGCTGATCAAGGTCTGTCCGCTCCTGGGCCTCCTCGGTACGGTGATCGGCATGCTCGAAGTCTTCGATGCCCTCGCGGCTACGGGATCCAACAACCCGCGTTCGATGGCCGCCGGCGTATCCAAGGCAACGGTGTCGACGCTCGCAGGAATGGTGGTCGCCATCGTCGGCCTGCTGGCCCTCTCCCTGAGCGAACGCCGGGCCCTTGCCGCTCGCGAGAACCTGCCCGCTCACTTCCCACAGACGGAACACCGCCGTGCGTAGATTCCTGACTGATATCAATCCCGATACGGACGAAGGCGGCGTGGACATCACGCCCATGCTCGACGTCGTATTCATTATGCTGATCTTTTTCATCGTCACGGCGACCTTCATCAAGGAGTCGGGCATCGACGTGGACAAGCCCGAGGCCGCAACGGCGATAGTGCAGGAGAAGGCCAGCATCCTTATCGCCATCGATGCCGATGACCAGGTCTGGATCAACCGGCGGCAGGTTGACGTGCGCTCCGTGCGCTCCATCGTCGAGCGGCTCCACGCGGAAAACCCCAAGGGCACGGTGGTGATCCAGGCCGACCGCAATTCGCGCAACAACACGCTGGTTCAGGTGATGGACGCCTCGCGCCGCGCCGGCGTCTACGACATCGCCCTGGCGGCCAACTGAGACGACGCGTGAACACCCTTTCGCGATCGGCACTGTTCACTGGCGCGGCGGCCGTCGTCGCCCTCGGCCTCGCCTGGTTCATGTATTTCCTCACGCATAGCTCGGAACTGCGCCTGGAAGATGTCGATCGCGTGCAGATGCTCGACTTCGTTCGCCTGCGCCGCGAGGAACTCGCCGAGCGCAAGGACCGCAGACCCGAGCGGCCCGAGGTGCAGGAGGTCCCGGACGCGCCGCCGAGCGCGGAGAACCGCAGCAGCGACAGCGCCACGCTGGCCGTGACCGCCCCCGGCATGCTCGGTGCCGACCTCGACATCGGTGCCGGCCTCGGCCTCGGCAGCGGCGATGGTGAGTACCTCCCCATCGTCAAGGTCGCACCGGTCTACCCCCGTCGCGCTGCCGAGCGCGGCATCGAGGGTACCTGCCTGGTGACCTACACGGTGACGACGGCGGGTACGGTCAAGGATGTGGAGGTGGTCGATGGCTACTGCGAGGAGGAGATCTTCGCCCGTCCGTCCGTCGAGGCCGCGCTGCGCTTCAAGTACAAGCCGCGGGTCATCAATGGCGAGGCCATCGAGGTGCTCGGCGTGTTCAATCTTTTTCACTACGAGACGCAGGGCGCGCAGTGACTACGCTACGACATCCGCTTCTTTCCCTCGTGTTGCTGGTTTTTCTCGTGCCCGCTGCCCTGGGGCAGAACCGCACGCTGGGTATCAGCGAGCGCGTATACAAGGTCATGGGCGAGGCGCAGGATCTGATCGACGCGCAGGACTACGCGGCGGCGCGGGAGACGCTCACGCAGGCGCTCGAGCGCGATGGCAGCGGCTACGAGCGCGCCCAGCTGCTGAACATGCTTGGCTATACCTGGTACGAATCCGATCGCCTCGACCTTGCACGCTCCGCCTATCGCGAAGCGCTGACCCTCGAAGACCTGCCCGACTCGATGCTCATCAGCCTTCACCTGACCCTGGGACAGATCCACCTTGTCGACGAACAGTACGCCGAGGCGGAGAAGCTGCTTCGCCGTCTGCTGCAATTCGAAAATCAGGACACGCCCAACAACCGCGTCCTGCTGGCGGCATCGCTACTTGGCCAGGAGCGCTACGGCGACGCGCTCGCGCCCCTGCGCTCGGCAATAGGTGAAACGGAGGAAAGCGGCGAGACGCCGCGAGAGAACTGGCTATCGATGCTTTCCTCCGTGTACTACGAACTCGATGATCTGGCGAGCATGCGCGATGTGATCGAGAAGCTCGTATTGCTGTACCCGCGGGAGCAATACCTGATGAACCTCGCGGCACTGCACGGGCAGCTTGGCGACGAGGAAAAACAGCTCGCCCTCGCCGAAGCGCTCCTCGACGACCAGCGCATCACGCAGCCAAGCCAGCTCACGATGCTCGTGAACCTTTTCCTCGGCGCCGGCCTGCCCTACAAGGCGGCACGCCTGCTCGAGCGGGAACTCGAAGGCGGCCGCCTCGAGCGCAGCGTGACTAATCTCGAGCTGCTCTCGCAGGCCTGGTACATGAGCGCGGACATCGACCGCGCCGTGGCGCCCCTGGGCGAGGCAGCGCGCAATGCCGACAGCGGTGAGCTGTATCTGCGCCTGGCGCGCCTGCACATGGACGCGCATCGCTGGAACGAGGCCGAGCGCGCTGCCGAGGCGGCCCTTACCAAGGGCGGCCTACGCGAGGAAGGTCAGGCATGGCTGCTTCGTGGAATGGCCGATGTGAGCCTCGAGCAATTCGCGGAGGCGAGGCGCAGCTTCGCCCGCGCTGCGGAGCACGAGAGCACGGCGCGCTACGCACAGCAGTGGCGCGCCTTTGTCGACGTCGAAGAAGCGCGCGTAAACGCCACCAGCAACTGAGCGCCCTGCTGCGACAGGGTCACCACGACGCCGGGAAAGTTACAGCCCCGGTCCCATGGCCCTGGCCTGACATGCGGTCTGCATACGAGATACGCTCTCGCACATGATCAACGCCATCACCCGCAGCCTGTTCACCACCGAGCCGCGCGAGACGCTCTATCACTACACGTCGCTGTCCGGCATGCAGGGGATCATTGGCAGTCGCGAGCTCCGTGCCAGCGATATCCGCTACATGAACGATTCGGCGGAACTGCGTCATACGCTCGAACTGCTCAACCGCCAGGTCACGCGCCGGATTCTGAGCGGCGTGGATCACCCCGAGCATCTCAACGCCTTTCTGGACTGGCTCGGTGGACGCATCGTCAGCGGCCCCATGCTGTTCGGCGCTTCCTTCCGGGCCAACGGCAACCTGCTCAGCCAGTGGCGAGGCTACAGCGTCCACGGCAAGGGCGTCAGTCTCGGCTTTGACCCGGCAGAGATCGCGCATCGCGCCGCCCTGCAGGGATTCTCCGTCGGGCGCTGCATCTACGACCCCGACGAGCAGCAGCAGCTGATCGAGGAAGTGATCGACGGCGTCGAAAGCATGGGGCGCGAATCCCGCGACGCCTTGCCGCTCGAGCAGCGCTTCGAGCCGATCGAGGAAGATCTGCTGCGCATCGCCGCTGTGCTCAAGCACCCCGCTTTCGAGGAGGAACAGGAATGGCGCATCGTGTCACCGATGATCGATGACGTGCACCTCGGCTCCATCCACTTTCGCGAGGGGGCATCGATGCTGGTGCCCTACTTCGCCTTCGAGCTCGCCGACCCCGGGGGCAGCGTCAGCCTCGATCACGTCTACATCGGACCGAGCAGCAACGCCGAGCTGTCGATGCACTCGCTGCGTCTGTATCTGGAGCAGCAGGGCGCTGCCCCGCGCTACGGGGTGCGCTACTGCAACATCCCCTTCCGCCGGCGCTGAGGCGTCATCTTCGGGATGACACCCGCGCCTGGCCGACGCGCCTTAGCGCTGTGGCTCGATGAGGAACTTCTCGCCCGTCGCCTGACGACCGTAGACCGCCATCGCCTCGGGGCTCAGCGCCTGAGCCAGCGAAATCCGCTGACTGTAGTGGCTGGCAAAAGTCGTGGTCAGTTCATCGGCGACGCGAGCGCGCATGCGCGCCATGACCTCCGCGCCTGCGCGGGCGAGGAAGTTGGGCAGCAGCCATCCGCTGAGGCTCCAGGCGAAGCCGAAGTTGCGCTGCAGCGTGGTCGGCGCGAAGTCCAGCGATCCGTAGATATACACCTGCTTGAAGGTGGCTGAACCGTAGCGACTGTACTCATCCATCTTCGAAACGGCGACGCGCTCCATGGCCGAAAAGATGTCGCTGACCAGCCGTCCTCCGCCGATGGCGTCGAAAGCGAGCGTGGCACCCGTGTCGCGAAGGGCTGCCTGCAGTGTTTCGGCGAAGTCATCGCTCGCCGAGTTCGCGATGTGTTTCGCCCCAAGGTCGCGGAGGATCTGCGCCTGATCTTCGCGGCGTACGATATTGACCAGATCGATCCCATCAGCGATACAGATACGGTTGAGCATCTGCCCGAGGTTCGACGCGGCGGCGGTGTGAATGAGCGCCTTGTGCCCTTCCATGCGCATGGTTTCCGTCATGCCGAGCGCCGTCATCGGATTCACGAAGCAGGAGGCGCCCTGCTCCGCCGTGGCGCCTTCATTCAAGGGCAGGCACATGGCGGCAGGCAGCACGCGGTGCTCGGCATAGAGCTCACCACCGTACACGCCCACGGTCTTGCCGAGGAGCGCCTGCGCCTCGTCGGAAGAGCCGGCGGCGATCACCGTGCCCGCACCCTCGTTACCCACGGGCAGCGACAGGCCGACGCGCCCTGCCATCATGCGCATACCGGCGGCAGGCACATCGGCCTCTACCACGGGCGCCTCGGGACTGCCGGAAAAGCGGGCCGTGCTCATATCCGCGGCACCGAACAGCAGGCCGAGATCCGAGGGATTGATCGGAGAGGCCTCCACGCGCACAAGAACCTCATGGGCTGCAGGCTCAGGAAGGCTGACTTCTTCAAGGCCCAGGCGCAGAACCCCCTCTTCCGAGAGCGCGGAGCGAAGCTGGCGTGTGGTGATCGTCATCGGCGAAATCCTTTTATTCTTCGCGAGTTTAATCGGGGCGCAGAAGTATACGCAGGAAGGCGGCGAGCGCCACGGCTTATACTCTGCGGTTTTTCGACGCGGCCCACCCGCGGGCCCGGGGACATCGCATGCTCACGGCAACGCTCACGCGCGACAGCAATCCTCTTGACGAGGAGGCCGCGCTTCGCGCGCACATCAACCAGGCCCTGGCCTCGAAGCCCCCCTATGGCATCGAGCAGGCCCTGCTTTACGCCATGGCGAAGCGCTGGTTTCGCACCCGCCTGTACAACAGCGAACGCATCCCCGATCGCCCCTGCCTGTTCATTGGCAATCACGCACTTTTCGGTCTCGACGGCGTGGTGATTCTGCCCGTGCTCCTCGAGGAGCTGGGTCGCTTTCTTCGCCCGATGGGTGATCGCTTTCTGTTCTCGGATCCGCGCATCGCCCGCCTGCTGTTGCGGCGTGGCGCCACCATGGGTCACCCGTCCGTCGCCCGGGCCCTCATGGAGCACGACCAGGATATCCTGGTTTTTCCCGGAGGCGCGCATGAGGCCGTCAAGCCGAGCCGCGAGCGCTATACGCTGCAGTGGAAGGAGCGTCTCGGCTTCGTCCGCCTCGCTGTCGAGCACGGCTACCCGATCGTACCCTTTGGCCTCGTCGGACCCGACGAGTTCTACGAGTACCTGCTCGACGGGGAACAGATCGTCGCGCTGTTGGATCGCCTCGGACTCTGGCGCGACTCGCTGCGTCGCGACGTCGTGCCACCGCTCCTTCGCGGCAGCCTCGGCACGCTGATGCCGCGCCCGCAGGCCTGCTATATGAGCTTCGGCGAGCCCGTCGAAACGCGCTCGCGCGCTGGCACGAACCGCTCGGCGAAGCCCACGGAGCGTCGCCTCAGAAGCCTGCGCGACCGCGTAGCGCAGCGCATCGAAGGCGAGATTGAGGCAATGCTGAACGAACGCGAGGACACGCGCCATGAACTGGGCCTCCTGCGCCGTATCGCCACGCTGTAAGGGCTTAGTCGCGCATCACTTCGGCGAGGCGCTCGGGACTGCGCCAGCGTCCACGAAACACGCGCAAAAGGTAGATCACGGCCTGCACCAGCAGCGTTGCGACGAACACCCCCCAGCTCTTGAGCGGGCCGAGGTCCAGAAGCAGGATCACTAGCAATTGCGCCACCAGCATGGCGATGTGAATCGCGATCGATGTGAACATGAGCCAGCGCGTATCGCCGGCGCCGCGCAGCACGCCGCTGCAAACGAGGATCAGCGCGTCGGCCACCACGTAGGTGGCCATGCCGAGCATCATCGGCGAGCCGATCGCAAGGATCGCTGAGAAATCCTCTCCCGGCGTTGCGAAGATCGACAGCAGCTCGGCGCGGAAGATCACAAACAGTGTCGCCAGGCTTCCCGCATAGCTCACACCGAGAATAAAACCGGACACGATCACCTCGTTGCTCCGCGCCATATCTCCCGCGCCGACGAAGCGCCCGGTCATGCTCATGACGGCGATGTTGAGGCCCATGAGCGGAACGAAGGAGAGCATGTCCCAGTTGAACACGATGGCCATGGCCGCGCCCTCGTCGACACCGTAGGACTGGAACAGGAGCAGGAACACGTTGAAGGTGCCAAGTCCGATGAACACCTCAAGACCGGAAGGCAGCCCCAGGCGAAGGTAGCGGCGCATGATGCCCGGCGAATAGAGCAGCGAGTCGCGCACGGAGAAGCGGTCCGCATGGATCGCGTTGAGATAGAAGAGCAGATAGATGCCGATCGTGACACCCGCCGCAATGACCGTACCGAGAGCGGCGCCCACGATGCCGAGCTCGGGGAAACCCCAGCGTCCGAAGATCAGCACAAAGCTCAGCGGTATGTTGACCAGAACACCGGTCACATCCGCGATCATTACCACGCGCGTGCGCGAGATCCCGGAGAAGTAGGACGCAAACACGGTTTTCACCAGGAACAGCAGGCCGCCCGCGGCCATGGTCAACAGATAGGGCCGTTCCAGCTCCACCTGCTCGGGCGCGTGGCCCATCCAGGCAAAGCTGCCCAGCATCGGCCAGACCATGAGCAGTAGCAGCGGCTGCGAAGCCACGGCCAGGATCACACCCTGCGTGACCACCTGCGGACAGCGATGCAGATCCTTCCGTCCGAAATACTGTGCTACGAGTGCGTTGCCGTAGGCGGCGATACCGTTGAAAAAGCACAGGCACACCCAGAACGACACACCGCCGCCCAGCGACGCCGCGACATGCACGGGACTGATCCGCGACAGAAAAAAACGATCCGCGAAGAACATCATCGCCAGCGCGCCCTGCGACACCACCATCGGCAGGGCGAGACGCGACAGTTCGCGCAGGGTCTTGAAAGACTGTGACATGGAGGCCGCGGCGCAGGGAGCTGAAAAGGCCACCGTCGGCCTGCCCAGGCCGCCGGCGGGGGCGCATTGTACGCTCTCCAACGCCACCGATCTTCTGCGGCTTTTACTATTTGCGAGCTTTTCACTCGCGCCGAATGTCTTTGCTTTGAGCGCCAATCGGGATTAGCCTCTGGTCCCTCAAGTTCGACATAGCGAAAGAGGAGATCAGTATGAATCGTCAAGGAATGAATCACCGCATCACTGCGCTCGCCCTTGCATGCAGCCTCGCAGCCATGGTCGGCTGCAGCGAAGAAGACGTCGAAAAGGCCAAGGAGTCCACCAAGGGCGCCATGGAGTCAGCCGGGCAGTCGATGGAAAAGGCCTCGGACAGCATGTCCGAAATGGCCGAGGGCGCCATGGATGGGGCCGGGAAAGCCATGGACACCGCGAGCAAGAAGGCCGGTGAGGCGATGGACTCCGCCACGGAAATGGCCGAAAACGCCACCGACAGCATGAGCGACATGGCCCGCGATGCCGGCGAGAAAGCCCGCGCAATGGCCGATGATGCGACGGAAAGCGGCAAGGCGATGATGGACGAAGCCGCCGAGGAAGGCGAAGAGGCCATGGAAGATGCGGCCGAGGCCGCCGAAAAGATGAAGAAAAAGCTCAGCGAGTAAGCTGCTGATCAGGTAGACGAACAAGCTCCCGAGCAAGTCCCGCGGTAGTGAAGGAAGCGGCATCGGCCGAGACCCGCGAGCGGCCGCGGCAAGACGCGGCCTCCGCCAAGGCAGCGGCGGATGCCTGGCCCTACCGCTGGGATCTGCTGCTGCGCTACCGCTACATTGAAACCATCGTCCTCTGGGAGGGGCGCCTGACGACGGGGCACCTCTCGCGATGCTTCGGTATTGGCCGCCAGCAGGCGAGCCGCGACATCAACGTGTATGCCCGCGATATCGCGCCCGGGAACATCGAGTACGACAAGTACCTGAAGGGCTACCGACCCGGCAAGGACTTCACGCCCCGCGTGACGCGGGGAACCGCCGACGAGTACCTCCACCTGATGACCCGTCACGAGCAGCTGATGGGCGTCTTCGAGGCACTGCCACTGGTCACGGCCAACGTGGAGCAGCTCGCCGCGCCGACGCGCGAGGTCAGCCCGGCCATCCTGCGACCGCTTATCCAGGCCGCTCGCCAGGGCATGCGCCTCGAAGTGGACTACGTATCCCTGCAGAACCCCGACCGCGAAGGCCGCATCATCGTTCCGCACACGCTGGTATTCACCGGTTTCCGCTGGCACGTGCGCGCCTGGTGCGAGAAAAATCAGAGCTTTCGCGACTTTGTTCTCAGCCGCTTCCGCGGTGAAGCCGAGATCCTCGACGCATCGCCGCGCTGCGCTGGCGATGACGAGGACTGGCAGCGCCTCGTGGATGTGCGCATTACCGCCGACCCCCGTCTCGACAAGCCGCAGCGCGAAGTCGTCGAGACGGACTACGGTATGAGCGATGGTGAACTCAGGCTTCGCAGCCGCGCGACGCTGGTCACCTACCTGCTTCAGCGCCTGCAGCTCGATCCCGGCGGCCTGCACGACAACCCCCTGGCGCAGCAGATCGTGCTGGCAAACCGCGACGAGCTGTCGCCGTATATCTTCGCCTGAGCGAGGGCCGGCAGCTTGCGTTCGCCATCGCTCAAACAGATCAGGTACATCCTCAGCGTTGCCCGCGCCGGCAGCTTTCGCGGCGCGGCGGAAGAGCTCGGCGTCAGTCAGCCGACGCTGACCGCCCAGGTCGCACGGGCCGAAAAACTTCTCGGCAGCACGCTGTTCGAGCGTTCGCGCAACGGCGCACTGCTGACGCCGGCAGGGCGTCTCTTCGAACCGCAGGCGCGGCGAGTGCTCGAGGCGGCGGAGGAACTCGGGCGCTGCGTCGACGGTTCGAGCGTCGATGACCGTGCAACCTATCGACTCGGGGTGAAGTCCACGCTCGGCCCCTACCTGCTGCCTCCCATTCTTCCGTCCCTGCGCAAGGCACATGGGGACCTGCGACTGTTTGTACGCGAGGACCACCCACGCTACCTCGAGACCGGTCTCGCCACAGGCGAGTACGACCTTATTCTGAGTTCGCTGCCGATCAACAATCCGGAATTCGTGCAGGCGCCGCTGCTACGCGAACGAATCCTGCTGGCGGTCCCGGGAGACCACCCGCTTGCCCAGCGCAGAACCTGGAAGGCGGAGGACCTGCGCGGCGCCAAGGTGCTGACCACGCAGCCGGGACACCTCTTCACGCAGCGCGTTGAAGAGATCTGCCATCGCCTCGGCGCCGAGATCCAGCGCGACTACGAGGGCAGCAGCCTGGACGCGCTGCGCCTCATGGTTGTCATGGGCATGGGCGTCGCCTTCCTGCCGGCGCTCTACGTGGAGTCGGAAATCCGCGCCGACAGCGGCATCGTCGTCGGATCCCTCGAAGACGAGGTCGTGGAGCGTCGACACGTACTGGCCTGGCGCCCGGCCAGTCCGGCGCGCCATTTCTACCGTCGACTGGCCGGCGAACTGCGCCGCCTCATCGACGAACGCCTCGGCCACACCGTCGAAGTCACCGAGCATTTCTAGCCGACAAGCGATATCAGAAGCGGAAGGCCAGGCACACTTGCGATAGCCTTTCTCTATCAGAAAAACTCAGTGTTTTTGTCAACTTTACCGCTCGCCCGGGCCTATGCTCTCTCCCGTGCCCCGACGGTGGGTCCGCCGACGGGAAGAGTCAATTAGAGCGAGAGGCAGAAAACATCTCTAACTGACTGTTTTTGCAAACATATTGCTACCGCCCCGCATCGCGCAGGGCGGCTCCGGTCCCTCCCCTCGGCGCTGCGCCTGAAAGCCAGCGCCTTTTTTTCGCCGCGCCGGGACCGACGGCTCAGCCCTTCCAGCCGTCGCCAGCCAGTTCGCGGATGATGATCGACCAGTGATCGATGGCATCGTAGAAGGCCTTGATGGGCACGCGCTCGTTGAGTCCGTGGGCAAACTTCTCGTCGGGGTTCATAAAGATGCTGCCGACACCCCAGGTCGGCACGCCCGCGCCGCGGAAGTGCATCGCGTCCGTGCCGCCCGAGGACATGTAGGTGATCAGCTGCAGGCCCGGATAGCGCGCGTGTACGGCCTTGCCCACGGCAGCAAGAACGTCCGCCCGGGTTTCAGAAATCGGAGACTCCGTCGGATCGCCAAGGAGCTCGAACTCGGCTTCTTCGTTCGCAACCACCTTGCGTAATTCCGCCTCGATCTGATCGACGCTAACCCCGGGAAAGATGCGGCAGTTGACCGTCGCCGTGGCCGACTGCGGCAGCGCGTTTTCGGCGTGCCCCGCTCGCAGCATGGTCACCACGCAGGTGGTCCGCGTCGTGCCGACGTAGGACGGCTCACGGCGCAGGCGCTCGGCCGCTTCCACGTCTTCGGGATCGTAAGCGAAGCGCACCATGGCGTCGCCGAGCTCACCACCCATCTGCTCACCGACCTGCTGGAAATAGGACAGCGTCATCTCGCTCCACCGAACCGGAAAACGGTGCGCCTCGATGTTCTTGATCATGCCGGCGAGATCGTAGATCGCGTTGTCATCGCGCGGCCGGCTGCTGTGCCCGCCGGGGTTGCGTACGGTGATCTCCCAGGTCGCATAGGTCTTCTCGGCGGCCTGGATGTCGTAGCTCAGGGGCATGCCCTCGGCCGTAAGACTGCCTCCACCGGAATCGGAATTCAGCGCGTATTCGGCCTCTACAAGCTCCGGCATCTCGTAGGCCATCATCCGCGTCGTGGTCATGCCGCTCTCTTCGTCGCCGGAAAAGGCCAGGATCAGGTCGCGGTTCGGCACGAAGCCCTCGCGCTTGAGGCGGATGAAGGTGCTGGTGAGCTGAGCCACGCCAAACTTGTTGTCGATCGTGCCGCGGGCGTAGAAATTCACCTCATCCTCGGTCAGCGTAAAGGGCGGGCGCTCCCAGTCCTCGGCCAGCGCCTCGACCACGTCCATGTGTCCGAGGAACAGGATCGGCTTGCGGCCGCTGCTGCCATCGCCGCGATAGGTCGCAATCAGCGTCGCAAAGTCTCCCTTGGGGACAATGCGCAGATCCTCGTCGGCAAAGCCGCCCGCGCGCAGCTGATCGGCGAGGTAGCTGGCCACGCCCATGGTGTTGCCCCGTGTCTTGGACGTATCCACCTCGACGATGGTCCGATAGATCTCGAGCGTGCGCTGTGCATGCTCGCTGCGGATTTCCGCGGCCTGCGCACCGCCAGCAACGCATGCGCCCAGCGCGACGAGCGCTGCAGCATGCGCCAGGCTGCGAACCGGCTGCGCCGACGGTATCCGCAGGAAGTCAGAGAAAGAACGAGCCGCGCTGAGCGCGTGCTGGCCGAGGGCGTGCATTGAGTGAAGGTGCGCCATGGAAAAGTCTTCGCTGCTGGGAAGGACGTGGCGGAGTGTAAACCCAAATACGAGGCCCGTGGCCAGCGCTTCCGGCGCGCACACAGCGCGACCAACGCGATACCATGGACCGTCACGATCATGAGGTTCGGAGTAGGCGGCGAATGAAGCGATTGGACCTGACCGAGGCCGGTTTTCTGCTTCTCGAGAAACGTGAAACACCCATGCACGTGGGCGGGGTCAATCTGTTCACGCTTCCCGAGGGCGCTGACGAACAGTCCTTTCTCGCGGACGTCGTGGCCACGCTGCGCGCCGCCGACAGCCTGCGCCCACCCTTCGACTCCTACGTGGCCACGGGTAAGACGGGGTTCTTCTGGGAGAAGGACGAGCACATCGACATGGAGTACCACGTGCGGCACTCGGCGCTGCCCGCGCCGGGCCGCTACCGCGAGCTTTTCGTGCTTGCCTCGAGGCTTCACAGCACGCTGCTCGATCGCACGCGGCCGCTGTGGGAGCTGCACCTGATCGAGGGTCTCCAGGGCCGGCAGTTCGCCGCCTACAACAAGATCCATCACGCCGCTATCGACGGCATCGGCGGCATGCATCTGACCCAGGCCATGTGCACCGAAGACCCCTCGGACCCCGACAGCTACGCGCCTTTCTCGCGCGAAGCCCACGAAGCTTACAAGCGCCAGCGCTTTGGTGACCGACCGTCGCCGCCGAAGGCGAGCAAGAAGGACCTGCGTACGGTCATCGAAGCGCTGAAGCAGCAGTACGATTCGAGCGCGCACCTCGCCACCGCCGTGCGCCGCTTCGGCATGGCCTTTGTCGGGCGCAGCGGCAACCTCGCTGTCCCCTGGCACAACGTTCCCCGCACCTCGATCAATACACGGGTTTCTGGCGCCCGCCGTTTCGTGGCCCAGAGCTTCGATTTCCGGCGCGTAAAGGCGCTCAGCGCAGCCCTCGACGCGACCATCAACGACATCGTGCTCGCCGTCTGCGCAGGCGCTCTGCGCCGCTACCTGCTCAGCCGCGACGAGTTGCCACTGCACTCGCTGAAGGCCATGGCGCCGGTCTCGCTTCGCGAAGAAGGCGACATCGATTCGAACAACGCCATCGGGTTCATCACTGCCGATCTTGCAACCAATGTCTACGACCCGGAAAAGCGACTGCGCACAATCCAGGACTCGATGCGCGCGGGCAAGGACCTGCTCAAGGAGCTCAGCCCGGCCGAGGCTGCGCTGTTCATGCAGCTTACGCAGCTACCGGCGCTGATCACCTCGATCCTCGGTCTCGGCTCGCGGTTCCCGGCCTTCAGCACGGTGATCTCGAACGTGCCGGGCCCGACGAGACCGCTGTACTGGCACGGTGCGCGGCTTGACGGCATTTATCCCGCATCGATCGTGTTCGATGGATTTGCCATGAACATCACGCTGGTGTCCTACTGCGACAAGCTGGACTTCGGCATCATTGCCTGCCGCCGCTCGCTGCCGCAGATCCAGCGCATCATCGACCACATCGAGGACGCGCTGCAGGAGCTCGAGGCCGTGGCCGGCATCGCCGACGCAGGCCGACACAGGGCAACGGCACGCACGGCACCGGGCCGCAAAGGCAGCGCGGCCTCGCGGCGCGCTGGCCCTGCTGCCAGAGCTACTGCCGGCAAGGTACGGTCCGCGGCCAAGCCGAAGCCGAAAAAGGCTGCGTCGGCCGCGACGCGAAAAACAGCAAAAAGCGCCGCCGGGGCCGCGCCGAAAAAGCGCGGCGCCAGCGCGAGCAAGGCCAAACAGAGGCGCGGGTCATGAGCGACACGTCGGGGCTTCTCATCGGCGGCAGTGTCGCCGGCCAGGTTCACCTGAATCCGCGCTTCGCCAACCGCCACGGCCTGATTGCGGGGGCAACCGGCACGGGCAAAACCGTCACGCTCCAGATCCTCGCCGAGGCTTTTTCGGACATCGGGGTACCCGTATTTCTCGCCGACGTGAAGGGCGACATCTCCGGTCTCAGCCAGAGCGGGAAGCCGCATGCGCGCATCGACGAACGCGTGCAGTCGATCGGCATCGGCTCCTATCAGCAGAAAGCCTACCCCGTGGCGTTCTGGGATCTGTTCGGAAAAAAGGGCACGCCCGTACGCACCACCTTGAGCGAGATGGGGCCGCAGCTGCTCGCCCGCCTTCTCGACCTGAATGAGACGCAGGAGGGCGTGCTCACGCTGGTATTTCAGTACGCGGACGATCAGGGCCTGCTGATGCTCGATCTCGACGACCTGCGCACAACGCTGTCGCACCTCGCGGATAACCGCAAGGAGCTTGGCAGCACCTACCAGGTTGCCACCGCCTCCGTAAACGCGATTCTGCGCCGTCTGCTGATGCTCGAGCGCGAAGGCGGCAAGGCCTTCTTTGGCGAGCCGGCCCTGCAGCTGCGCGATCTGATGCAGCGCACGCGCGACGGCCGCGGAGTCATCAACGTTCTCGCCGCCGACACGCTGATTCGCAGCCCGCGGGTCTACAGCACCTTTCTTCTGTGGCTGCTTTCCGAGCTCTTCGAGGAACTTCCCGAGCTCGGAGATCCCGAGAAGCCCGAACTGGTGTTTTTCTTCGACGAGGCACATCTGCTGTTCACCGATGCGCCAAAGATCCTGCTGCAGACCATCGAGCAGGTGGTGCGCCTCATCCGCTCGAAGGGTGTCGGCGTGTATTTCGTGACGCAGAGCCCTGCGGACATTCCCGACTCTGTCCTCGGGCAGCTCGGCAATCGCGTACAGCATGCGCTGCGGGCCTACACTCCGAAGGAGCGCAAGGCCGTGCGCATTGCCGCGCAGAGCTTTCGCGAGAACCCGGCGCTGGATACGGAAACGGTGATCAGCGAGCTCGGTGTCGGCGAAGCGCTGGTTTCCACGCTGCAGAACAAGGGCGTTCCGTCGATGGTGCAGCGGACACTGATTCGTCCACCGGCCTCGCGCATGGGCAAGGCCACGGCCGCCGAGCGCGCCGCTGTACTGGAAAATGACCCGAACTACGCGCGCTACGCAAGCGCCGTCGATCGGCAGAGCGCTCACGAGGAACTCCTCGCGCGGGCCGAGCGACAGCAGGCCGAGCGGGACGAGGCAGAGCTCAGGAAGCGCGAAAGTTCCGCGCGGCGCCGAACGGGGCGCGGTCGTCAGAGCAGCACGGAGGCTTTCGTGAAGAGCATGGCCCGCAGCCTGGGCTCGAGCGCCGGCCGGTCCCTGGGCAAGAAGCTGTTCCGCGGCGTGCTGGGATCGCTGCTACGCTAGCCGCGGCGTATGCCCCCGGGCATGCCGGGCTGGCCTGCACAGGCTAAGCGCCAGCGCTCGCTACTGCCGCGCGGTGCGAAGCTCAGGCCTCGGCGGTTGCGCGAAACCGATCGAACAGGGCGAGGGCTGCGACAAGAAAGCCACCCGCCGCAAGGCCGACGAGCGCCGTAATCAGCTGGTTCACCACCGATTCGACCAGGCCAGCGGCGAGCGGTAGCGCATGGAGCAGCGCCTCGCTGGCGTGATGCAGGAAGGGCACACCGTGCACGAGGATGCCGCCGCCGACGAGAAACATGGCCAACGTTCCGACCAGCGTCAGCAGGTGCATGAAGCGCGGTGCAACGGCGAGGAGCGCTCGGCCAAGGCTGCGTAGCAGGCGTTTGCCGCCACCCTCCCCCTCTAGCTGGTACAGGTAAACGCCGGCGTCGTCCATTTTCACGATCGCCGCGACCAGGCCGTAGACGCCGAAGGTCATCACCAGCGCGATGCTCGACAGAACGGCAGCGCGCACGGCGAGGCTCGCCTCGCCGACGATGCCCAGCGTAATCACGATGATTTCCGCCGACAGGATCATGTCTGTACGTATCGCCCCACGGATGCGCTTGCGCTCGAGCGCCAGCGGATCAGCTCCGGGCTCTTCGAGGGCGGCGCGCAGCGCTTGGGCTTCTGCGGCGCGTTCCTCGCGACTGTGACCGATCGCGTGCCAGACCTTTTCGGCGCCCTCAAAGCACAGGAACAGTCCACCGGCGATCAGCAGCGGCGAAATCAGCCAGGGCGCAACGACAGCGATAGCCAGCGCCGCCGGCACGAGAATCGCCTTGTTTACGAGCGATCCCTTGAACACGGCGTAGACCACGGGCAACTCGCGGTCCGCTGCCACACCGGTCACTTTTTCGGCGTTGACGGCGAGGTCATCGCCGAGCACACCGGCGGTCTTCTTCGCCGCGACCTTGGTCATCACGGACACGTCGTCCATGAGCACCGCGATGTCGTCGAGAAGCGCGAGTAGCGTTGCCCCGGCCACGCGATCAGGCCTTCGCTTTCTTCCGCGCTCGGCGCTTCGCCGGGAGCGTCATGTTGGAGCGCGGCAGGCGCGGCTTGCGCCCGCTGGCCAGGTAGGTGTGAATCGCTTCCTGCGAACGTATGGCCGCAGTCTTGCCCGTGCGCTTGACCGGCTTGTTGCTCTGGGCGCGATCGAGGATTCGCGCCTTCACGTTGTCGTGCCACTGTATGTCGAGCACGGTCTGGATCAGCGTGCGCGCGTCGTCGTCGAAGATCGGCACGAGCACCTCGACGCGATAGTCGAGATTGCGCGTCATCAGGTCGGCAGAGCCGATGTAGTACTCCGGTTCACCAGCGTTGTAGAACACGTAGACGCGCGGGTGCTCCAGATAGCGATCGACAATGCTGATGCCCTGGATATTGTCAGAGATGCCCTTTACACCGGGCTGAAGCGAACACATGCCGCGCACGATCAGGCGGATCTCCACGCCGGCGTCGCTGGCCTCGTACAGCTTCATCACCAGCTCGCGATCGACGAGGTTGTTGCACTTCAGCGTCATCGCGGCGCGCAGGCCCGCGCGGGCGTGCTCAATCTCACGATCGATCTTGGCAATCAGGCCCGGGCGCGAACTGTGCGGCGACACCAGCAGATGACGGTAATCCTGCCTGCGGTAGGTATAGCGAAGGAAGTCAAAAACGTCGCGGACCTCCGCGCCGAGCTCCTGGTTGTGGGTCAGCAGCGAAAAATCCGTGTACAGGCGCGCCGTCTTCTCATTGAAGTTGCCCGTGCCAATGTGGCTGTAAAAGCGCTCGCCGCCGTCCTCGCGACGCTGGATCAGCATCAGCTTGCTGTGCACCTTGAGACCGGGAATTCCGAAGATCACCTCGATGCCGCTGTCCGTCAGACGCTGCGCCCAATCGATATTCGCCTGCTCGTCGAAGCGCGCGGCGAGTTCAACCACCGCGAGCACGCGCTTGCCGTTGTGCACGGCGTTGATCAGCGCATCGACAACGCGCGACTCCCGGGCCACGCGGTAGAGGCAGATGCGGATGCTTTCTACCTGCGGATCCATGGCTGCTGTCTTGAGCAGGTCGATCACGTAATCGAAGCTGTGATACGGGTAGTACAGCAACACATCCTTTTCGCGGATCGCCGCGAGGATATTGTCCGCCGTCGCCAATCGCGGCATGGGAATCGGTTGCAGCGGTCGCAGCTCGAGGTATTTCGGACCCACGGAGGGAAAGGACATGAAGTCCTTCGAGTTGTGATAGCGGCCCCCGGGAATCAGGCTGTCGTACTTGCCGAGAGAGAAGCGGCTTACGAGAAAATCGAGCAGACGCTGCGGCATCTCGGCGTCGTAGACGAAGCGAACGGCATCGGCCTTCTTGCGCTGTTTCAGGCTGCTGGCCATCTTCTCGATCAGGCTCTCCATGATGCCGACATCGAGTTCGATCTCCGCGTCGCGGGAGAACTTGAAGCAGTAGGCATGGGCCTCGTCGATGGGGATGACGCCGCGAAACATCTGCGGCAGACAGGCTCGTATGGCATTGTCCAGCGAGATAAAGAAGCGACCGCTCTTGCCCTTGCGGCGCGGCACCTCGAGAAAGCGGTTGAGGCGGTCCGTGGGGACTTCAACCACGGCCACGCGGTAGTCCGGTCCCGAGAGAATATCGACGCCGAGATACAGCGACTCATCGTTGAGCACGGGGATCGGAGCGCCGTCGACAAACAGGATCGGGTCGAGCTCGGGCAGCAGCGTCTCGCTGAAGAACCTCTGCACGAAGGCGGCCTGGCCGTCGTCGAGCTCGCGCTCGTTGACCATGTAGATCTTGCGCGCCTCGAGGGCGCGCATCACCGACTCCTTGACGCGCTCGAAGTCGTGTTGGAGAGAGACCACCTCGGACTGGATCGCCGCCAGCAGTTCCTTGGCCTGCTGTCGCGTATTCCCCGAGGACACGGAGATCAGCCGCCGCACCTCCGCCACGCGGACGCGGAAGAACTCGTCGAGATTGTTGGAGAAAATACCGAGGTACCGCAGGCGCTGGATCTCGGGGACGCTGCTGTCGGCGGCCTCCTGGAGCACGCGCGCGTTGAAGGCCAGCCAGCTCAGCTCGCGCGGAATGAACAAGCTCTCGTCGAGATCGGCGAGGCGTGTCTTGATCGGGCTGCTGATCGGCGTATTCATTCGCCCGCGCTCAGGCCTCGGGCTTGATCGCAAGGACGTCCGTCTTCAGGTGATGCAGGACAGACTCGGCAGTATTGCCGATCAGCTTGGCCTTGAGACCCTGCCTCGCCACCGTACCCATCACCACGATCTGCGCGCGGACCTTGGCCGCCTGCGAGGTAATGACCTTGTCGACGGGCCCGCGCTTGGTCACGAAGGCTTTCTCGGAAATGCCCGTGGCCTCCGCCAGTGCCTTGAGATGTGGCAGTAAGGTTTCGCGGTGCTCCTTGGCGTAGGTCGCGGGATCGACAAGATCGAGTTCGGCGAGCAGCGCCGGCACCTCGATCGCCGAAATGATCGCGAGCTCGACGCCGAGAGCCTCGGCAAGACTGCCGGCCGCGTGCAGGATCTGTTCGTTGAGGCGCTGCTTCGACTTGTTCTTCGTATCGAGATCGAGCGCGGCGAGCACCGGCCGTGTGCGGTGCCACTTTTTCTCGGCGGTGATCAGAATCGGCGCCGGGCACTCGCGCAGGAGATGCCAGTCCGTGGAGGTGTAGGTCAGACCACCGCTGTCGTGCCCGGTCTTGACCACCGCCGCCAGCTTGACGCTCTGCGCACGCTTGATAATCCACGGGTGGATATCCTTCATCCACACCACCTTGAGCGCAACGCGCTGCCCCTCGGTGGCGAACTTGTCGATACGCGCCTGCGCTTCGTCGCGCCGCGCGTCGAGGATCTTCTGGCGCGCATCAAGGCGTCCGCTCTCGCCGCCCGGCACGCGGTCGAGCGGCGCATAGGCGAAGGCGACGACCTCGGCGCTGTGTCCGAGCTTGGCAGCGAGTTCGAGACCACGCGATGTGGCGACACAGGAATCGCCGCGATCGGCAACGATGAGAATCTTGGCCATGTTTACCCTTTCCCCCTTAACTGAGGCCCCGATTATAGACATCCCCTATCAAGGTATCACCGCGACAGCGACCTATTTCTCTGGAACTCGCTCCAGGATCGCCTGGGCGGTTTCGCGCGGATGCTCAAGGGGAAAGAGATGACCGCCGGGAAGCTCAGCAAGACGGGCTTCCGGCTGCCAGCGCGACCAGCGCGCGAACATCTCCGGACGCAGCGTGTCGCTGTCACGGCCGCGCAGGCCGATCGTGGTCGGGCGCAGGCGGCGCAGCGTTCCCTGCACCAGCGGCGGGCTGGCATAGACCGCGGCCTCCCACTCGGCGGAATAGCGCAGGCGTAATCCTCCATCGGGCTCCGGGGCCTTGCTCGCCCGAATGTAGTCGCGCAGAGCCTCATCGCCCAGGGCACTGAAGGCGCGCTTGCCGCGGTAAAAGTCGAAGGCCTCGTCGGCGCTGGAAAAGCGTTCGGGGCGGGCCAGAGCACGGCGAATCATGGGGATACGACGCTTCTGCCCCGGCGGCATCAGGCGCGTGGACAGTACAAAACGCGGCGGCAGGAACACCGGGTCGAGCAGAACGAGACCGGCGAATCGAGCGGGCTCACGTCGCGCCGCAAGCGCGGCGGCAACGGCACCCATACTATGGCCCATGACCCAGACCGGGCGATCGTACTGTTGCTTGAGCGCTTCGAGGAGGTCGTCGGCAAACAGGCGCCAGCTCAGGCGGCGCGGCGGCCGGCGCTCGCCCCACAGCGGCCGCTGTTCAAGCGCCCGTATGCAGAAGCGACCGCCAAGGCCTTCGCAGAGCTGGCGGTACGACGCCGGGGGAAAACCATTGGCGTGAACGAAAAACAGCGCCTCGCCGACGCCCCCCATATCGATGACCGGATGCTGCAAGGCCTTGCTCTCCCAGTGCGTTACCGGGACTGCTTACGCACCAGGGGGCTTTGCCGATGTATGGACCTAGTCGGGGCGGGGAATGAGCAGACCGGCGACACCGCTGGCCACGAAGGGCGTCCACGCGTCGGCGGGCTGGCGCAGGCGATCGGCGATCACGTACCAGACCGTGGGGTTGAGCGTCATGCCGCAGTGGCTGCCGCGCACCTGGATACTCTGGGAATGGCCCTTGGAAAAGGACGGACTCTGCACCGCAGTGCGCCAATTGACGATCCCATCACCGCGCGAATAGACCGCGGTCGTGGGCACGGGCGGCGACCAGTGCAGATCATCGAGGGCGACGGGCAGTTCCTCCGTCGGGTTGAGCGCCTCGAACAGACGCGCCGGATGCGAGCCGCTGTGGCGGCCGCGCCCGAAAGGGCTGCCAAGGGAGATAACCTGACGAACGAGTGACGGGTCCTCGCGAGCCAGCTCGCGCGCGAAGATACCGCCGAGGCTGTGCCCGACCAGCGAGAGCGGCTGACCGTAGCGCTGAACAAGCGACTGCAGGCGCTGCTGCAGGCGCTCGAGCGCGTTTTCACGCGGCCCGAGATTGCGTCCGAGCCCCCAGCCGTGCGTGCGGTACCCCTGGCGGCGCAGGAAACGGCGCAGCGTGGCGTTGTAGGCATCGGAGCCAAGAAAGCCCGGAAGCACCATCACCGGATGGCCATCGCCTCCGGGCAGCCGATCAAGCAGGCGACGCAGCGTGGCCAGCGATATCGCCTCGAGGACGACGCGCTGAGGCTCGGTCAGCGCCAGCCAGGCGGAAGGCGGCGCAAGATAATGCGGATCCGAGCGCTCCTCGCCCGGAATCGCCACGCCGTCGAAAAACGCCATTCGAGCGTTCGACATAGGTACCACCTCCCGCCGTACCCGCTGCGGACGAGTCGGCAAATGCTTTTGTTGTGCCAGGGAGCATACGCGACCTCTGTGTGCGGAGAAAATGCCCCGGTTCACGTTTTGCGCGACGAAAAAAACCCGCGACGGCCCGTCGCGGGGGTGTCTTGCCGGCGCCAGCGGTCGGTCCGCGCCCGAAGGCGCGACGAACCTTCAGAGGCGCGAGAACTCGCTGTTGAGCTTGAAGCGGCGCGAGGTCACGTAAGTCTCCATCGCCTCGACGCGTCGTACGGCGGCATCGAGGCGTTCACGGGCGCGCGCGAGGCGCTCTCCGGCGCTGTCGCTGTAGCGGAACATGCGGCGCGGACGGTAGTCGTGGTAACGCTCGTCGTATTCGAGCTCCGGTCCGAGCGCTTCCTCGTTGGCCGGTTCTTCGTCGGCGTAGGCTGCGCGCTCCTCGTCGCGCTTGCGGTCGCGCCGCGAGCGGTCCTCGGGGCGCGGGCTGAGCAGCACGGCACCGGCCACATAGGCCCACAGCGCCAGCGTTCCCGTGAACAGGAAGGCACCTACAAAAAGCAGGCGCACAACCCAGTCGGCGACGTCCCAGTAGTCGGCGAGGCCGGCGGCGACGCCGCAGATGCGACCTTCGCGCCGGTTGCGATACAGGCCCATGCCCCAGCCGTGGCGCTTGCGCTCGTTGAAGCCGCGAAAGCTGTGGCGCGGGCGACGGCGCTCACGCCGGCGATAGTGTTTAGCCATGGTGTTTATCCTCCCGGCGGTCGCCGCTGGCGCCCGCATCTCTCCATCCCTTGTGT
>JAZBOX010000145.1:0-15366 GCA_036351355.1 Halieaceae bacterium | reverse complement strand
TCTGCTGCTTCTGGTGAGTACGCGCAACCGCGTGGTCGAGGGCGATGCGCTGATCGCGCACTTCTGGTTTCTTCACGCGGCATTTCTGCTCCTGGCCCTCGGCCTGCTGTTCGGACCGCAGAGCTGGCAGAGGCTGCGCCTGCGCTCGTGAGGCGTCTCGACCGCTATGTCGCCGTCACGGTCTGGGCCGCCATCCTGATCGTGCTGTTCGTTATTGTCGGCATCGATGCGCTCTCGGCCTTCATCGATGAGTCCGACAGTCGCAGTGAGACCTACGGTTTTGCCGAGATCGCGCGCTACGTTGCCCTCACGCTTCCCGGGCGCTGCTACGAGTTCATTCCCTTTGCTGCCCTGATCGGGTCTCTCATCGGTCTCGGTCAGCTGGCGACCACGAGCGAGCTGGTGGTGATGAAGGCGGCCGGCGTGTCCGGTACGAGGCTGGCCTGGGTTGTGCTCCAGCAGGCCGTGCTGCTGTCCGTGCTCGGGTTTGCGCTGGGCGAGTATGTGGCGCCGGCGGCGGAACAGCGCGCGCAGAGCGTGCGCGCGGTCGCGCTCTATGCCGATCGGAGGCAGATGCCCGACCGCGGTGTCTGGCGCCGTGACGGTCGGCGCTTCATGCACGTCTCCGCCGTGGCACCCGATGAACGTGTGTACGGCGTGTCCGTGCTTGAGTTCAGCGATGAGGGCTGGCTGCAGCGTTTTATTTTTGCCGACAGCGGTCGCTTCGATGGACGGGGCTGGAGCCTGGGCGATGTCGCGATCACCGATCTGCGCGAGCTGCCGCTGCGCAACGATCAGCAGGATGCGCTGTATATCGAAAGCAATATCACACCACGGATACTTACGCTGGAAAACGTCGCGCCGGGTCAGCTGTCGCTGCGCGATCTACTGGACTACACGCGGTTCCTGCGCAGTCAGAATGAGGAAACTGCGAGCTTCGAGCTGGCTACCTGGCGCAAGTTTCTCCAGCCGGCATCCGTCGCGGCGCTGGTGCTGGTGGCAATCTCCTTCGTATTCGGGCCGCTGCGTGATGGAACGCTCGGCTTTCGCATCTTCGCCGGCGTGATGACCGGCGTGCTTTTTCGCCTCAGCCAGGATCTGCTGGGCCCTGCGAGTCTGGTCTATGGATTTTCGCCTCTGTACGCGGCGCTGGCGCCGATCGCGCTCTGCGTGCTCGTGGGCCTGTACCTGCTCCGGCGAAGCTGACGCGGCGCCGGAAAAATTCAGCCGCGAGCGCTTTTTGGCAGCAGCTTGAGCTCCGTACCCGACAGCAGGTCGTGCCAGCTCCGGCCCTCACGGTCAACAAGACACCAGAGGTAGCCGAGGCCGAAGCATGCGGCGGAGAGCAGGGCGCTGCCGACGCGGGTCACGCAGCGTCCGAAGCTGAGCTCATTGCCGGGAGCGGCCACGAGCTTGATGCGCCAGGCCTGCATACCCAGAGTCTGGCCGCTCTTGAGCCAGAAGGCCGCGAAAAAGCCAACGCAGCAGAGCACGGCGATCGCTTGCACAACGACCGGTGGCAGCAGATCGTCGGCAGCGCCTCCGAGCGCCGACCGCAGCAGCAGGCTCGCGCCGACGCAGACCATGACCAGCGGCACCACGAGCAGCGTGTCGTACACGATCGCTGCCAGGCGACGCAGAAGGCCGGGTGCGGGAAGGGCCCGCGCGTCGGCGGTGTCTGCTTCGTTCATGCTGGCGTGTCCCGGTGTTTCAGCCGTCGCCGTCGCGCGGACCGAAGATCGGTCCATCCGAGCTGAGGCTCAGATACGAGGTGTCCGGTACCGTCGCCGCTTCCTGGTGTCGCTCGCTTTCATCCAGCAAAGCGCTGCCGGGGAAGGCGAGGGCGAGGTGATCGAGGCTGAGCGCCGGCGGCTCGGTGGGGTCGGGGGCGCAGTCGCTGAGATCGTAATCGGGGCCGTCGAGGCTGATTGCCGAGGTGTCCGGTGCCGGGGGCTCGGGGCCGCGCCCGGCCGTTGACAACACGCTGCCCACCTCCGCGATCTCGAAGTCCGGCGCGCTGACGCTCGTCGCCGTAGGTGCCGATTGTGCGCCGAGGTTCGCTCCGGGCTCGGCGATGCTCAGGTGTTCCGTCGACGGCGCGTGATGCTCCGTGCGCTGCCGCTCTTCATCGCGCAGCAGGTCAGCGCCCGCCGGCGCCAGGTCGAAGGCTGCCAGTGCCGCAGCGCCATCGGATGGTAGGGGCGGGCTGTTCGGGGGCTCGTTCGGGAGATTGTTCGGGGGATTGCTCGGGGGAGTGCCCGGGGGACTATTCGAAGGACTAGGGTGCTGATCCTGCGCTGCCTCGGGGTTGTCCTTCGATGCTTCGGCGGCTGCAACGATCGGCTGCGCCCCGGCGGCGCGCATGGCGGCGTCGTAGCGCTTCGCGGTCGCCGCGTCCACATCGGCCTTGATGCGATAGCGTCGGCCGGAGAAGAGCCGCTGCAGCGTGGCCTCGTCGGCGCGGAACAGGCGACCGAGTGCCTCGCGCACGTCCCCGGGGTCCGCACCCTCGAGGCACTCGCCGGCGAAGAAAACGTCGAAGCGCTCGCTGTCGATGCTGGTCATGGTCAAAGTATAATCGTGATTACAGGGAGGATCATGATGAACGTGGAACAGCAGCTCAACGAGCGCCTGCGGCAGGCCTTCGCACCGTCGCACCTCGAGCTCGAAAACGAGAGTCACCAGCACAGCGTGCCGGCAAATTCCGAGACGCACTTTCGTCTCGTGCTGGTCAGCGCGGCCTTCGACGGTCTGCGCCCCGTGGCGCGCCATCAGCGCGTGTACGGCGAGCTGGCGGAGCAGCTTGCGGGCCCCGTGCACGCTCTCGCCATGCACCTTTACACGCCCGCAGAGTGGGCACAGCGCGAAGCGCCTGCTCCCGAGTCGCCCGCCTGCCTCGGGGGCAGCAAGGCTGATCAGGCTGCGGGAGATCCCTCATGAGTCCGCACAAGCCCGTGGTCGTGGCGGCTCTCTATCGCTTT
Source organism: Halieaceae bacterium (assembly GCA_036351355.1). Classification (GTDB taxonomy): domain Bacteria; phylum Pseudomonadota; class Gammaproteobacteria; order Pseudomonadales; family Halieaceae; genus Congregibacter. Next base: position 12,385 of record JAZBOX010000145.1, on the reverse strand, counting down.
GCATCGTTGCCCGATTATCGCGAGCTGCGTGCGCCACTGCTGCGGACCTGCACCGAGGCCGGGCTGCGCGGCACGCTGCTGCTGGCGGCGGAGGGCATCAACGGGACCGTCGCCGGCTCGCGCGAGGGTATCGACCGACTCCTTCACACGCTTCGAAGCGACGCACGTCTCGCTGATCTCGAATACAAGGAGTCCTGCAACGACCGTCAGCCCTTCCTGCGCATGAAGGTGAAACTCAAGCGTGAGATTGTGACCATGGGCGTGCCCACGGTGGATCCGCAGCAGACCGTCGGCACCTATGTCGAGCCGACAGATTGGAACGAACTGCTCGCAGACCCCGAGCTGACGCTCGTCGACACGCGCAACGACTACGAGATCGCCATTGGCAGTTTCCGCGGGGCGATCAATCCGGACATTGAACACTTCCGTGATTTCCCGCGCTGGGTGCAGGAGAACCTGGATCCCGACAGGCACCGCAAGGTCGCCATGTTCTGCACCGGCGGCATTCGCTGCGAGAAGGCGACCTCCTACCTGCGCTCCCGGGGTTTCGATGAGGTCTACCACCTCAAGGGCGGTATCCTCAGATACTTCGAGGAAGTACCCGAGGAAGCCAGCACCTGGGAGGGCGAGTGCTTTGTGTTCGATGAGCGCGTGGCCGTGAACCATCGCCTCGAAAAAGGGCGCTACGAGCAGTGCTTCGCCTGTCGTCATCCCGTCAGCGAGGAAGATATGGCCTCGCCGGCGTATCGACCCGGTGTGAGCTGCCCGCATTGCGCTGACAGCCGGTCACAGGAGCAGCGTCAGCGTTCGGCCGAACGCCAGCGCCAGATCGACCTGGCGCGACGCCGTGGCGAAGTGCATATCGGGCCCCAGGACTGTGCGACGAAACGCGACGCAGGCAATGGCGGCTTCGCGTCCGCTGGTACCGCTTCCGCGGAGCTCAGGTCCGCGCAGACGCCGCGAGGCTTCGAGGTCGAGCAACGCAGCAGCACCGGAAGATGATCGCGGCCGCAAGCTGCGGCGAGCGCCTCGTCGAGCTCCTCGAGGCCTACGGAATCGATACGGTCTTCGGTATCCCCGGCAATCACACCGTCGCTCTGTACCGCGGCCTCGCCGGCAGCCGCATTCGCCACATTTCGCCACGACATGAGCAGGGCGCTGCCTTCATGGCGGACGGCTTCGCGCGCGCCTGCGGTCGCCCCGCCGCCTGTTTTCTGATCACCGGGCCGGGCCTCGCCAATGCGCTGACTCCGATCATGCAGGCCCTTGCCGACTCGATCCCCATGCTCGTGATCACGGCCGTCGGTGCCCGTTCGCATCTCGGTCACGGCGAGGGCCGTCTTCACGAACTGCCAGACCAGCAGGCGCTGGCGGCGCAGTGCACACGCTTCAGCCACACGCTGCTCGATCCCGACGACTTGCCGCGCGTGCTGGCGCGTGCCTTCGCCGTGTTTGATGGCGAGCGCCCGGGCCCCGTACACATCGAGATTCCTACGGACCTGATCTCCGCACCGGCCCGCCCGGCGACGCCCTGGCCTCGCGTGACGCCACCCTGCGCGTCGCCCGCGGCGCTCGACGAACTTGCCGGACGCCTGCTCTCGGCACAGCGCCCGACGCTGCTGCTCGGAGGCGGTGCCATCGATGCCGCCGATGCCCTGCGCGCCGTCGCCGAGCTCAGCGCGGCGGCTGTCGTCACGACAACGAATGGCAAGGGCCTGCTGCCGCCGGGACATCCGCTTCTCGTCGGCGGCAGTCCCAGTCTCGCCAGCGTGCGCGATGAGCTCGCCCGCAGCGACGTGGTGCTTGCCGTGGGAACGGAGTTCGGCGAAACCGATTACGACATGCTTTTCCTCGACGAGCCGCTCGAAACCGGGTGGCTCGCGCGCCTCGATATCGATGCCCGCCAGTTGGGACGCAATCAGATCGCTGATCTCCCGCTCTGCGGCGCAGCAAGGGAGAGCGCCAGCGAACTGAAGCGGCGCCTCGTCGAGAAGCTCGAGCATTCGTCGGTCGCCAAGGACCGGGAGTTGGCGGCGGAGCGCGTGCGGGCGCTGCGCGAGGCCATCGCCGCCGAAGTCCACGTGCATCCTGATATGCAGCGCTTCTTCGCAACCGTTCAGGCGTCGCTGCCGGGTCTGTGCCTGGTGGGAGACAGCTGCCTTCCGACCTATTACGCCGTGTGGCAGTACGAGGCGCCGGCACCGCGGTGCTACTTCCATTCAGCGACCGGTGCCGGGACCCTGGGCTATGCCATACCCGCGGCGATCGGTGCCCGCCGTGCCCTGCCTTCCGGGACACCGGTGGTGGCGCTCATCGGTGATGGCGCGGCGCAGTTCACGCTGACCGAGCTGGCGGCTGCGGTGCAGGAATCCCTGCCCATTATCGTGATCGTTTGGAACAACGCCGGCTACGGAGAAATCCGCAACGGCATGCGCGCAACGGGCCTCGAGCCCCTCGGTGTCGAGATACAGGCGCCGGACTTTGTGGCGGCGGCGACAGCCCTGGGCTGTCACGGCGCTCGCGTGAAGTCTCTCGAGGCGCTCGCCGAAGCGCTTCGCGAGGCGCGCGATCGGGCGCAGCCGACGCTGCTGGAGCTGCCCGAAGCGAGTTTCGTAGCGAGTCCCGTCGGTGGCTGGTACGGCTGATCGCCGGTGCCCGCAGTCGGCGCCGATGATGACTCCACGATTCAGTCGGTCACCGAGAAGTGACTGCGAATGTGGTCGATAAAGCGCTCCACGGGAACAAAGATGCTCTGCGTTTTCCGATCCCCGCGGGATATGACGCCGAGGTAGGCGGGTCTGGCTGCGGTGCTCAGCGCCGCACCGCCCGAGGCGCCGGGAAGCAGCACGCAATCGGTGCGCCAGTCACGGCCGTCGCGTCCGGTGATCGCGCATTCGCGGCCGACTACGAGTGCCTCCCCATGGGGAAAGCCGGCAAGCGTTGCTCGCCTCGCGGCCGCATCTGCGCCCATCGTCAAGGGATAGGGCAGCGCCACGGGCAGTTGCAGCAGGGCCCAGTCGCTGTGCATGCCGCCGCCGCTGGCGAGCAGGTGAACGTCGTAGCGCGCGCCGTTCGTTGTCTCAAAGACAATCGCGCGACTGAGATCCCGGTAGTCCTCGAGGCAGTGCCAGGCGCTGAGCAGCAGATGCGAGGTCTCGGCCGCGACGAGACTCACGATCGTTGCCGAGCACTGCTCGTCATAGTGACGGGCGTAGCCGTTTTCGTAGCGGATGGCGGGTACGAAGAGGCGGCCGAGGCTTGTGGCGGGCGCGGCGGTGGCGACCAGGCCTGGCGAAGTGGCGGTCTCCGCCGGGCTGTCGCCGTCGGCGGCGTCAGCCTCTGACGCCGGGAACTCGCGCAGGACCAGTGCGAGCACAGTAAGCGCAAGCAGCGACGCCGCCCGACGGGTACGCGGGTAGTGTGCCGCGTCTGGCGCTTCGGGTTTCTTCCTTGACAAGCGCTGGCCTCGAGTCAATGGGGATTCACGCTGCGTGGTGTGGGCTCAGGACCGCGACCTTGGTCTAAGCGGCCTCTGCCGGCAACCTTGACTGACGTCAATGCTGCGCCCGGAGCCCGCTCCTAGGATGCACGTCACCGGCTGCCCTTGAGGGAGTCGAAGGAGACCCTACAGGAGTTGAAACGAATGACGAAGCATCTGGTTTTCAATAAGCTGGCAGTAGCCGTGACCGCGGCGTTCGGCGTTGGGGCGGCCTGCGTGCAGGCACACGAGCAGGGCGACATAATCTTTCGTGGCGGTGTGGTTACCGTAGCACCCGATGCCAGCAGCGATGCTATCGCGCTACCGGATCCCGTGGGCACGCTGCCCAACGGCGTCGATGTCGACAACGGCACCGCCATCAGCCTGATCGGCGCGTGGATGATCAATGACCGCTGGGGTCTCGAGCTGCTCGCGGCAACGCCCTTTGAGCACGACATCGACCTGAACGATGCGCCGCTGCCGGCTGGCTCGACGAAGCACCTTCCGCCGACGCTGAGCCTGCAGTGGTATCCGCGCGGTGGCATGGAGGGATGGCAGCCCTACCTCGGCCTCGGCGTGAACTACACGACCTTCTTCGACGAGGAGGTTGATCCGGCCCTCGCCGGGTTTCTGATAGAAAACCTCCCGGCGCTTGGCATCGAGTCGGCCAAGCTTTCGCTCGATGACTCCTTCGGTGTGGCTGTGCAGGCCGGCGTCGATATCCCGCTGAACGAGAAGTGGTATTTCAACGCCGGCGTTTGGTGGATCGACATTGGAACCACTGCGGATGTGACGCTTGGGCTCGAGGGCGGCAGCAGCGCGTCGGTGGGCTTCGATGTGGATATCGATCCCTGGGTCTACAACATCGGTTTCGCCTACAAGTTCTGATTTTCCGCTTCCTGCGGCGCGCAAGGGGGCGGCTTATCGATACCCGCTCCCCATTCTGATCCCGCCGATCTGGCGGGATTTTTTTTAGTGCCGATGCATTGGCGCCGCGTCCCCTTCCATGCTTCCCATGCTTTCCGTCGCTCCCGGTGCCATTCGCAGCATGTGACCGCCGTGGCTGGCGGTCAGGTAGAGCGACCAGCTGCCCATCGCGATCAGCATGATGCCGATCAGGATTTTCAGGCCGCGACGGCGGAGCAGCGCCTGTACGCCGCTGGCACCGAAGCTCGTTGCGAGCATCGCCGGCAGCGTTCCCGCACCGAAGAGCAGCATCAGCAGGGCGCCATCGATCGCACTCTGTGAACTGGCGGTCCAGGCCAGCGCGCTGTAGATCAGCCCGCAGGGCATCAGGCCCCAGCACAGACCGAGGAGCACCGCCTGTCGCGGTGTACGCAGCGGCAGCAGGCCGGCGGAGAGGCGCTGGACGGGTTGCCAAAGACGGGCGCCGGCGCGCTCCAGCAGGCCGATACCGCGCCACCAGTCGGCGATGGCCAGGCCCATCGCCACGAGCAGCAGCCCGGCCAGGTAGCGAAGGCCGAGGGTCCAGGCGGCAATATTGATGCTGCCCGCGATCAGCCCGAGCAGTCCACCGAGCAGCGCGTAGCTGGCGAGGCGTCCACCGTGATAGGCAAACGTCATGGCGGGACCTGCCCCCTGGCCCAGGCTCAGGGCCGCTGCGATGCCGCCGCACATGCCGAGGCAGTGCCCGGCGCCGGCAAGGCCGATGCCGAGGGCCGCGATTGCATCGGCGGTGCTGATCATGGTGCTTCGTCCTCGGTGCTGCCGCTGCCGCTGCGGACGGCGCGGCGTGTGGATTCCGCGTCTTCCTCGTCGTTGAGAATCCGCCAGCTCTCCTTGTCGAGATCCTCGTACTGGCCACTGTCTATCGCCCACAGGAGCAGACGGATGGCCACGGCGCAGAACACGAGCGCCACGGGGATCAGCAGGTAGAGACTTTCCACGGTGTTTCAGCCCCGTTCGTAGCGCAGGCGCGCGGCGTTGGCGACGACCAGCAGCGAACTGGCGCTCATGCCCAGCGCCGCAGCCCAGGGCGGTATCCAGCCCATCGCCGCGGCCGGGATGCCGATGAGGTTGTAGGCGATGGCCCAGCTGAAGTTCTGCAGGATGACCGCCCGCGTGCGCCGCGCGCAGCGCTGCAGTCGCGCGATCTGTTCGAGGTCGCCGCGTTCGATCACAAAGTCCGCCTGGGCACGGGCAAGATCCGTCGCGCCGGCAACGGCGATCGATGCATCGGCGCGCTGCAGCACCGGCGCGTCGTTCAGACCGTCTCCGATCATCGTGACGACGGCGCCTGCCGCCTGCAGCTCGACAACGCGCTGCAGCTTGTCCTCCGGCGACTGCCCGATGGCGACCCGGTCAAAGGCGAGGTCCGCGCCCAGGGCCCGTGCGCGCTCGGAGGAATCGCCAGTGAGCAGTTCGCAGCGCAGATTCTGGCTGCCGAGATGCCTGATCAGCGCTTCGGCCTCGCTGCGGACTTCGTCGACCATGCCAATCCAGGCCAGCGCTTCACCCTCGGCGACGAGGGCAATCCAGAGGAGGGGAGTTTCAGGGTGGGCGGGCAGATCAGGCGCGAGTTCGCGGCAGAAGTTTTCGGAGCCGATGCGCAGGCGACGTCCCTGCCAGTACCCCTCTACACCGGCGCCAACGACAGGGTGGACCCCGTCGATGTCCGCTCGAGTCTCGAAGGCGCTGAAGGCGCTGGCGATCGGATGATTCGCATGGCGCTGCAGTTCTGCTGCCAGCGCCAATAGCTCGGACCTGTCGGAGATCGAGCCGAGCTTCACGGTCTGCTCGATACGGAAAGCGCCTGTAGTCAGCGTGCCCGTTTTGTCGAAGACGAAATCGCGACTGGCGGCAAGGGACTCAAGGGCGTTTTCTCCGTAGACGATTACCCCGAGGCGACGAAGCATGGCGGCGGAATTCGCCAGGCTCGCGGGCGTTGCAAGCGACAGCGCACAGGGACAGCTGATGACCAGCACGGACAGCGCCACCCACAGCGCGCGCTCGGCGTCGATCTGCCACCAGACGAGGGCGGTGATGGCCGTTGCCAGCAGCACTACGCTGATGAATACGGAGGCGACGCGATCGGCTAGGCTCGCAAGGGCGGGCTTGGCAAGGCGCGCGCTGTTGATCGAGCGCTGCAGCGCGGCGAGGCGCGATTCGGCGTAGCTTCCCGTGCTTTCGATTTCAATGCTGGCACCCTCGTTCAGCGTGCCTGCGAATACGCTGTCGCCGGGTCCGACGCGCCGTGGAAGCGATTCACCGGAGAAACTGTCCTCGCGCACGGCGCTTTCGCCCGCCACGACCTGTCCGTCGAGGGGAACCGTATCGCCGGATCGGAGCATCAGTCGCTCTCCGGCGCCGATTCCGCTGCGCGGACGCAGTTCCCAGTCATCGCCTGCGCGAACGCGCACGGCATCGGGCAGCGTGAGCTCGGCATCCTGCCAGGCAAGGGAATCGCGCAGGCGCAGGCGCTTCTCCACGAAGCGCGCGAGCAGCAGCAGAAAGGTGAACATCACCACGGAGTCGAAGTACACCTCTCCGCGCTGCGCCAGCGTTGCCCAGGCGCTGGCGCCGAAGGCAAGGCCGATGGCCAGGGCTACGGGCAGGTCCATGACCAGCGTACGCTGGCGCAGGTGACGCCAGGCCGCCTCAAAGAAGCCTCGAGCCGAGAACCACACGACGAAGGCGGTGACCAGCAGGCTGACCGCGCGCAGCAACTGTTCGTACTCGCGGGCGATGCCCTGAAGGTCTCCAGCGTGCAGCGCTATCGCGAACATGCCGACCTGCATCATACCGATGCCGGCAACGGCAAGACGGCGCAGGTCGCGACGGTACTCGCTTTGCATCTGGTCGCGCTGAGCGCTGCTGTGCCAGGGCTGTGCCCGATAGCCGAGAGCCTGGATACGGGCAAAAATCTCGCTGATCGGGATCTTCTGCGGATCGAAGCTCAGATCAAGGCGCGACTGCGCCAGGTTAAGCGAGGCGCCATCGATCCCCGCTGCGCGCAGCAGGCTGCTTTCAATCAGCCATGTGCAGGCGGCGCAGGTGACGCCGCCGATGAGGAGCCGCGCCTCGCGCCGGCCGTCGGCAAGCACCGAGGAAAAGCGGTCGAGGAGGGCGGGATCGTCATAGACTTTGAACTCGCGCTGGTTTTCGTCGGCCACCGGCTCGGCCGGACGTTCGTTGAAACTCGTGCGCTGCGTGTAAAAACGCCCCATGCCGCTGCCGGCGATCAGCGAGGCGACGGCCCGGCATCCCGGGCAGCACATCGGCTGGAGCTGGCCCTCGATCTCCACGGCAAAGTCGTCACCGGGACGAACGGCCTCGCCGCAGTGAAAGCACTGCTGTGCCTCGAGTGCCGAGGTGTCCGGCGTATAGCGCAGAGGACTGTTCATGGGGTCAAGCCCGCACGGAGCCGTCTGCGCGCGACGCCGCGTCAGAGCGCCGGCGCACTGTCTTCGGAGGGTTTTTCGGGCCGGACATCGAGTTCGAGATCTGCGTCGAGATCGAGAAAAGACTCGGCGCTCAGCGAACCGTCGACCCGCCAGCCGCCGTCTTGCGGTTCGAGACGCCAGTGCCAGTTTCGCCCCGCCGGCGCCGGAAGCGATGCCACGTACAGCGTCGGCGCCACCCGCGCCAGATCAAGACGGAAGTCGCGATCAGCTTCGAGGGGGTGCGACAGGCGCAGCGTGAGCACTTCGGGCTCTGCGGCGCCGGCGCTGTCGAGGCGAACCTGCACCTGTTCCCGGGTGAGCAGCAGCGTCGCCTGGACACCGAGGGCCTCGGCGCGAGCCCGCTTCTCCAGCTGCGCATTGATTGCCAGACCGTCCTTGTAATAGTCCTGCACCACGAGGTCGTCGGCGTAGCGATTGGCGATGTACAGCGTCGCCAGCCCGGCAATGACCACACTGCCTGGCAGCGCGATCAGAAACCATGGCCAGAACTGACGGTACCAGGGCTCCGAATCTTCGCGGTTCGGGCCGCGATCAGCGGAGCGCTGCTTTGCACGCTGTGTGGCGCTCACGTTGTTTACCTGTGGTGAAGTCCAAGGGACTATTGTGAGAACAGCGCGGCGGGCTTACAAGCGCGGCCGCAGGGAGCCGTGCCCCTGCGGTCGGGGCCGGTTGTCAGCAAGCTGTCCGTGAATATCCGTACGCCATCGCACGGACCTGCTGGTCCGCACGAAAACGCGGGCGTTGCTTCGCCTAGAGCGGCTTCATGAAGCGCGACTCGCTCATGGCACGCAGCGAGGGCATGTCCTCGGCAACGATTTCGAAGCGCAGTTCCGTGCTCGGCGCATCCAGCGATTTTGCATCGGCGCGTACGCGCAGATTGATTTCGCGGTCCTCGCCGCCGGACATCGCGTAGCGCGTATCGCCGCGCACGGTGGCGCCGGGCATCCCGTCAATCGACAGCACAAAAGTATGCGGCTTCGGATCCATGTTGACGATGTGCAGGCGGTAGATGTTTTCGACACCGCCGTCGGCCGTCTCCACGAAGAGCGTATTGCGATCGCGGATGACCGTCATTTCCAGCGGTATGCGCGTAATCACGTTGTAGCTGAAGACACTGACCATCACGCCGATCATCGCGATGTAGCCGATGATTCGCGGTCGCAACCAGTGCGTGTGCCCACCCTCGAGTTCGCGTTCGCTGGTGTAGCGCACCAGGCCTGGTTCGTAGCCCATCTTGCGCATCACCGAGTTGCAGGCATCAATGCACAGCGCGCAGCCGATGCACTCGTACTGCAGGCCATCGCGTATGTCGATGCCCGTGGGACAGACCTGCACGCAGAGCTCGCAGTCGATGCAATCGCCCATGCCGGCCTCGCGGTGATCAGTCGCCTTTTTGCGTGAGCCGCGGGGTTCGCCGCGGTTGTAGTCATAGGAAACAATCAGCGTGTCCGCGTCGAACATCACGGACTGGAAGCGTGCGTAGGGACACATGTACTTGCAGACCTGCTCGCGCATCCAGCCGGCGTTGACGTAGGTGGCCGCGGTGAAGAAAGCAATCCAAACCAGCGCCCAGCCGCTCACGGAGAAGGTCGCGAGGTCGAAGGAGAGGTCGCGGATCGGCGTGAAATAGCCCACGAAGGAGAAGCCGGTCATGAAAGCGACGAACAGCCATCCCGCGTGCTTGGTCGTCTTCCGCCGAAGCTTGGTGAAACTCCAGGGCTGCTTGTCGAGCTTGATGCGCTGGTTGCGCGTGCCTTCGCACTTCTGCTCGATCCACATGAAGATGCTCGTCCAGACCGTCTGCGGACAGGTGTAGCCACACCATACGCGTCCGGCGGACACGGTCACGGCGAAGAGGGAAAAAGCCGAGATGATCAGCATAAAAGCCAGCAGTGGAAAGTCCTGCGGCCAGAAGGTAAGTCCGAAGATGTGGAATTCGCGTTCGGGCAGATCGAACCACACGGCCTGACGGCCGTTGACGCTGATCCAGGGGATGCAGTAATAGCCGAGGAGCAGCGGCCAGCCGGTGAACAGGCGGAGGCGCTGGTAGAAGCCCTCAATCTTGCGCGTGTAGATCTTCTCGCGTTTCTGATACAGGTCGAGCTCGGCGACCTCGGCGGGCGCGACCTCGTTGATATCGATCAGTACGGGCTCTGAAAGCACGGCTCCGGTGCCCGAGATACCGTCCGCGCTCGCCTCGAACGCGGCTGCAGTTTCTGAGGATCTGGAGGATTCGGAGGAGGGCGTGCGGCCCTGGCCGGGATTGTGCGCCTGTGCGTCGCTGGTTCTGACGGAGGGGTCGATTGTGTCTGCCATAGCCTCACCACTGCTTGGCGCGGCGTTAACCGCTGGTGCCCGCTCAGGCGGGCGATGTTTGCGCCGGGTATCGGGATCGCAATGGCGAGCCCGATACCCGTGTCCTGCTCAGTTCGAGGCAGCCGCCACGGTTTCCTCGTCGGGCTGACTCAGGCCGTAGATATAGGCCGCTACCAGATGGATCTTGTCTTCGCTGAGCCTGTTGCCGAAGGCGGGCATCTGGCCGTTGCGGCCGTTGGTCAGCGTTGCCGCGATCTGCTCTGACGTCCCGCCATAGAGCCAGATGCCGTTGGTCAGATTCGGCGCGCCGAGCATCGGATTGCCCTTCGCTTCCGGCCCGTGGCAGGCAACACAGTACATCTGGTAGTGCTTCTCTCCCGCCGCCACCTGCTCCGGATCGGCGTCGCGATTGTTCAGAGCCAGCAGATAGGCAGTGGCTTCGGCCACGCCGTCCTCGCCAAGGATCGCACCCCAGGCGGGCATGGCGGCCTGTCGACCGTTGACGATCGTGTGCTTGATCGCCGCAGGATCACCGCCGTAGAGCCAGTCCGCGTCGGCAAGGTTGGGGAAGCCCAGGGCGCCGGCGGCGTCGAGGCCGTGGCACTGGCTGCAGTTGTTACCGTAGATGCGCATGCCCATCTTGTAGGCCTTCGGATCGGTGTAAATCTCCTCGATCGGCATGGCCAGATACGCGTCGCGCATTGCGCGGTATTTCTCTTCAGCCTGGGCGACTTCGGTCTCGTGCTGCTCCACGGAGGTCCAGCCGAGGAGTCCGGGGAAATTGCCCATGCCGGGGTAGGCGATGAGGTAGGCGATGCCCCACACGATGGTGATCGTGAACATCGCAAACCACCAGCCAGGCAGGGGGTTGTCCCACTCCTCGATACCGTCGTACTCGTGTCCCGTGGTCTTCGAGTCCATGGGCAGCCGCTTGCGGTTGCCGAACAGCAGCCAGGTGATGATGACCAGCGTGAGTGATGTCAGCACGATCACCCAGCCGCTCCAGAACCCGTTCAGGTAAGTCATGATTTCTGTCCCCCAGGTCCGCGTTCTCCGTCCTCTTCGTCGGCGAAGGGCAGGTTGGCGGCCTCGTCAAAAGGTTTTTTCTGCTTGCTGCTGTACGCCCAGATGATCAGGCCAATGAAGGCCACCAGCAGGAACGCCGTGCTCAAGCCGCGAAGGTCGTTGATATCCATATCAGCGGCGCGTCTGGATCAGCGTGCCGAGCTGCTGCAGGTAGGCGATCAGGGCCTCGATTTCCTTCTTGCCCTCGACCGCCGCCGCGGCGCCGGCAATGTCCGTGTCGGTGTAGGGGACCCCAAGCGTGCGAAGGGTCTTCATCTTGTTCCCCGTGTGCTTGCCGGTCAGCTCATTGCTGAACAGCCAGGGGTAGGCGGGCATGTTCGACTCGGGAACGACGTCGCGCGGGTTGTACATGTGCGCGCGATGCCAGTCGTCAGAGTAGCGGCCGCCAACGCGGGCCAGATCCGGCCCCGTACGCTTTGACCCCCACAGGAAGGGACGGTCGTAGACGAACTCGCCGGCCACGGAGTAGTGGCCGTAGCGTTCGGTCTCGGCGCGCAGCGGGCGCACCATCTGCGAATGGCAGGTGTTACAGCCCTCGCGGATATAGATATCGCGCCCCTCAAGCTCGAGCGCCGAATAGGGCTCCAGCCCGGCAATCGGCTCGGCGAGCTTCTTGGAAAAAATCAGCGGCATCAGTTCGACCAGGGTGCCGAAGCTGATGGCGACGATGATCAGGACGATGAGGAGCGGTACGCTCTTCTCGATCGGCTCGTGCGTTGATGAAGTTCCCATCGCTGCTGCTCCTTATGCCGCTACGGGAGCGGGCGCCTGCGCCGGCTCTTCGCTGCGGATGGTCATGAAGACGTTGTAGGCCATGATCAGCATGCCGCCGAGGAAGATGGCGCCGCCGAGAACGCGGACGATCCAGCCCGGGTAGCTCGCCACCACCGACTCCACGAAGGCGTAGGTGAGCGTGCCGTCCTGGTTGTAGGCGCGCCACATCAGGCCCTGCATGATGCCGTTGACCCAGAGGGCTGCGATGTAGAGCACCGTACCGATCGTCGACATCCAGAAGTGGACGTTGATCAGGTCGGTGCTGTACATGCGCTCCTTGCCGTAGACCTTGGGAATCAGGTGGTAG
>JAZBOX010000144.1:0-3733 GCA_036351355.1 Halieaceae bacterium | reverse complement strand
TTACCCTGCCGACGCAACCGGGTGAAGCCGGCACACAAAGAGACGATCTGCTGGGAATGTACGACGAGATCTTCGACAGACTGGAAAAAGGAGCCTGAGCTTGAGCGAGAGCGCTCCCGCACTCATCGAGCTTGAAGCCGCCCGCCTGGGATACGGCAACAAGACCATCGTTGACGGCGTGAACCTGAAGGTGAACCAGGGCGACTTCCTCGCTGTGGTGGGACCGAATGGCGCAGGCAAAACGACGCTTCTTCGCACGATCCTCGGGATACTCAAGCCCCTGGCGGGCCGCTGTGAGCGGCGCGCTCGCCTCGGCTACTCGCCGCAGCGTAGTCTGCTAGACCCTGTGTATCCCTTCACCGCCCTCGAAGTCGTCGCCATGGGCCTGATGGGGTCGAGCTTCGCCCCTGCACGCGACCCCCTCCACGACATCCGCAAACTGTTCGAGACGATGCGCGGAGGCGGGCCCGACCGCGACGAAGCCCTGGCCCGGGAAGAAGACGCCTTGCGCGCCTGCGGGATGCTTGAGCATCGCGATCGACCGTTCCGCGACCTGAGCGGCGGACAGAAGCAGCGCGTGCTGGTGGCCCGGGCCCTTGTCGCAGAACCCGAGGTGTTGATCCTGGACGAGCCGACGAATGATCTTGATTTGCGCGGCGAGCACGACGTGATGGAGGTCGTACGGAGCCTGCACGAGGCGGGGCGCACCGTAGTCATGGTCAGTCACATGCTCCATGTCGTGGCGCGCTACGCGGATCGGCTGGCCTTCGTTCACCAGGGCTTGCTCGAGGCCGGCGCCGCGCACGAGATGCTCACACCGGATCGCCTGGCACCCCTCTACAACGGCATGCCCGTCGCCGTGGGCGTCTTCGACGGGCACATCGGCGTGGCTCCAGCCGAGGCGCCGTCTCGAAGCCTCGAGCCGCCGACGGAGCACTGAGTCATGTGGGAGACGTTCACGCTCTTTTCATCGAGCTATCTGGCGACGTTGAGCATGGGACTGGTCTGCGCCTACCTCGGCGTGTTCTGCGTCATGCGGCGGATCGTATTCACCGGCGTCGCGCTTGCGCAGCTGGCCGCCGGTGGCGTGGCGATATCCTTTTTCATCGCCGACCTGGGCCTGGGCCCGGTCTCCCGCTTCGCCGCCACCTACGGCGCCACCTGGGGCAGCCTCGGCGCATCCCTTGCCGGGCTCCTCGGGCTGCAGGCGCGCCGACGCCAGGCCCGTATCACCGAAGATGCGCTGGTGGGCCTCGCCTATTCGGCGGCAGGCGCGCTTGCGATCCTGCTCGTATGGCGGAGTTCCCGTGGACTCACAGAGCTGCAAAACATCCTCGCGGGCACCGTGCTGCTGCCTCAGCAAAGCGAGCTGGTGTCGCTGTGGATCGGTCTCGCCGCCGTTGTTGCCGTGCATGCCTGGTATCGGCGCGAGCTGCTTCTCGTATCCTTCGACCCGGAATATGCTCGTGCGGCAGGCATCGACGAGCACCGCTACCAGCTTCTGTTCCTGGCAACGCTTGCCGTCGCCGTGGCTTTGGCGTTGAAGGCAGGTGGTTTGATGCTGGTCTTCGCTTTCCTGGTCGTACCACCGCTAGCGGGCCTGACCCTGGGAGAGCGCCTTGGGGAGTCGACGCTCTACGCTCTGGCCATCGCTGCGACCGGATCCTTTCTCGGATTTCTGTGCTCCATCGGCCTCGACTGGCCCGTCGGGCCGAGCGTGGCGCTCTGCCTCGTTTTATTACTTGGCGTTAGCCTCATTGCCCGGGCCGATCCGCAGCTCTTGAGCACAGCACGGCGCGCCACGCTGACCCTTGGCGCGGTCGCGATGGTTGCGGGTCCCGCGGCTCTGATCGCAGCTCCGGCGCCTGCCGAGGCACCGGCGCCAACGGCTGCAGCGACCTCGGCAGATAACGCAGATGTACCCAGCGTATACCTTGGGGCATCGCAGTACGGTGACGCGGATCACGAAGAGACGCTTGAAGAAATAGTCAGTGAGCTCGCGAGTGCCGATGCCGCAACTCGCGTTGAGGTAATTCCGGAACTTGTTGACAAGGGGCCGGAGGCCCTGGGACCTCTGCTTGCGCTGGCCATGGACCCTGATAGCGGCGTACGTGACGCCGTGGATGCGGCGCTGTCCACGCTACTCACCGACCCCGCTGCGGCTTTGGAATTCACCCGGAGACTCGATGAAACCGGCATGCCTTCCGCGGAGAGGCTCACGGCAGCCGTTGCCGCCACACGCCTGGGCGACTCGCGGGGGCCGCTGACGATCGTCGACGTACTCGCCACGGCGCAGAACGATCTGCCTCTGCTCGCTCAGGATGAAGCGGCAAATCTGCTGCGATCTCTGCGCGACGGCGAGGGTTTCGGGTACGACGCATTCGCGTCCGTCGAGGCCAACGGGATGCCGCTGCAGAATTGGCGCAACTGGCTGGAGCAGGCCGGCGCTACCGCAGCGGCAGCGGATGCCGGTGCCCCGCTCGATGGCTCAGGCTCCGCCAAAGCTGAAGTTTCTCCGAGGCAGACACCTATGGTCAGCTCAGCGGACAGCGAAGCGACGTCCGCTGAGCTTGCCGAGCGACTCGCGGGAGGCTCGCTCAGCGCATCGGACGCGCTCGCGGCCGCTCGCGCACTGCTCGACCGCTGGACCCCCGACGCGGTCTGGAATCCGGCGCCGGCGGTGGCGCAGTTGCTCGAGATCGCCGAGCCAGGATCAGCGGATCTGCGTCGCATACTCAAGCTGCTGCCGTCACCGATCGCCGATGACGCCTGGCAAAGCCTTGCCAAACGCAGCCCGATCACCGCCAGCGCAATCATTTCCGAGTGGCTGCACTCTGCTGACACAGACAAGCGCAAGTCCGCATCCGCCGGTATCGATGCTCTGCTCCAGCCGGTGGTCAGCTTTGAGACCGTGTGGTCCTCACTTAGCAACGATTCGAGCCGCGATGAGCTGCTGATCATTCTGGCCCGTGAAGCCGGATCAGAGCTTTCACCGGCATTGACGGCCCGCTATGCGGAAGCCGGCGCCGCAGCGAAGGCCGAGCTGCTTCGACGAATCGGTCGTGAGCTCGATGCGAGGGGATGGCCCCTGGTTGGCCGCGCCCAGACCGCCGATGACCCGATGGTCCGCAGCGCGGCTCGGGATGCGCTCGCCGAATTCAGTCGCGCCCGGGCGGCGACTTTCGAATGGCGCGAGCTGCAGGAGCGTGAAAAAGAAGCCGCTTTGTTGAGATCGCTTCGAGATCAGTTGCTTTGGGCGAGCCCCGAGCAGGCGGCCAATGCCGCTCAGGCCCTGGCCGATCTTGGCGTACGCGCGGCGATACCTGACATGGTTGCTGCGCTTGATCGCGACGACCCCAAGCTTCGCGACGCACTACGTGATGCACTACGCCAGTTGGGGGCGCCCCCCACGCCGCCCGGCGATCACCATTAGTCCAGAGCTGACCTGCAGCGCGGCTTTTAACAGCCGGCTGTTACACCGAGGTCGAAGTCGGCACGCGCCGCTGTTCCCACAAAGCTCGGTTGAAGCAGGCGTTTTCTCACTCCCCACGCCCCGCGCCGCTCCCCTGCCCCAGCTCAGCAGCCCCGCCGCGAGCAGCAGTAGCCACAGGATTGACAGCAGTGATGCACTGCCCATGCCCTGCGGCTGATACGCGAAGGGCAAAACTGGGTTCGCCTCTTTAAGGCTAATGCGCGAGTTGCCCACCGTTGCCGGACCGATGACTTCAAGCAG
>JAZBOX010000143.1:0-9759 GCA_036351355.1 Halieaceae bacterium | reverse complement strand
GTCTTGATTTCCGGTGTCCAGCTATCGCGATCCGTCACGGAGAAATAGCCCTGCGTTGCGCGCCGGATGCCGCCGACGCGCGCTCCGCTGTCCTGGGCGAACTGCTGGGCAGCAGCGCGGGCGTTGGCCGTTGCTTCGGCGATCATCGCAGGCTTTACCGCGTTCAGTTCCGTGAACAGATACTGCACGGGGGCGCCCCACTGCGCACTGAGCAGTACGCCGTCGCTCACCAGTTCGTCGGCCCGCGCGGCGGCGCTGCGCAGCGCATCCGGACGCGATGAGCGCAGCGTCAGGGTGACTTCACCACGGTAGCGGTCTGTGCCCGGTACGGGCTGCCCGTAACGCTCCGTTTGCAGGTCCGTGAGCTTCGGGGGTGCCTTGCCGATTTCCGCTTCGTCGAAACCGGCGTCGGTCAGAAAGCGTCGTACCGTTAGCTCGGCGCGGGCGAGGGCAGCCTGCACGGCTTCCGGCGTATCGCCCGTGGCTGCAAAGCCCAGTGGCCAGATCGCCGTGTCTGCGGCAACGTCGCGCTCTGCCAGTCCCTTGACCGTGACGTAGCGGTCGGCGGCACGGAACGCGTCAACGGCGTTTACGAGGCCCGCAGCAAGGATCGCAGCGGCGACGATCAGCGCAATCGGTTGCAGGGCTTTGGAGAGCCAGGTCTGGTCGGGCATGGCAGGTCTGCTCTTGAACAAACGTCGATACGTTAGCACGGCCTGTGCCTCGGGCCATCACCCTACGGGCCATGACCGTACGGGCGATCGCTGGCGCACGTGTCCGCAGCGGTAGCTCAGCGTGACTGTCGCTGCAGTCGCGCGCCCGCTTCGGCGGAAGAGGCAAACCAACGCTGGCCTTCGAGTTCACTCGGAATTTCTGCTTCGTTCATCGCGGCCGTCCGATGTTCGGCCCCGGCGCCCTTCGCCAGTACCTTGGCAGCCTCGTTGAGGAGATCTTCCAGGGTTCCCGTGTACCTCGCACTGGCGCGCCGTGAACTCTTTCCCCTTACAAGAAGATCGTCGAGGCTCACGGGCAGTGACCGCGTGGCGTCTCGATGCACCCAGCTCCCGCGCGCATGATCCAGGCGATAGGAGGGCAGCAGGCGCCAGCCGTGTTCGCCAATCAGCGCCAGGGCATTCAGGATGTAGTCGACTTCCTCGGGGGGCGCCGCGTAATGGAAGTTCACGCGCACCCAACCGGGCTTGAAGCTTTCGTAGCCCTGTTGAACCGCCTGATCGAGCGAGCGCGAGCCTGCGCCGTCGATACGCAGCAGCTCGTGACCGTAGGGCCCGGCGCAGGAGCAGCCGCCTCGTGCCTGAATGCCGAAGAGATCGTTCAGAAGTGCTGCAACAAAGCCGTGATGCAGGTCTTTGTCCCCCCAGCGAAAACGCAGCGAAAATATGCCGAGGCGCTCCCCACTTTTCGGTCCAAGAACCTCGATGCCGGGTACTTCGTCCAACAGCTTGCGCGCCTGCCGGATCAGCCGTGCCTCGATTGCCTCGATCGTGTCGGCTCCGATCCGGTCCTTGAGCGCGAAGACCGCCCCGGCGCGTATCGACTCGATGATCGCCGGCGTGCCGCCTTCCTCGCGATGTTCGATGTCGTCGAGGAATCGATGTTCTGTCGGTGACACGTAGCTGACCGTGCCGCCGCCGACGACGGCGGGTACGGCATTGGTGAACAGCGCGTCCTTGGCGACGAGTACCCCCGGCGTGCCCGGCCCGCCGGGGAACTTGTGCGGCGACAGAAAGATGGCGTCGATTTCCGCGCCGCGCAGGTTCACGTCGATGGCCACGTAGGGGGCCGCGGCGGCGTAGTCCCAGAGGGCAAGAGCGCCGGCGTCCTTGAGGAGGCGGGTGATACCGGGGACGTCGCTGCGAAGACCGGTGACGTTCGAGGCAGCGGAAAAGCTTCCAATACGCAGACGCCTGTTGCCATAGCGATCAAGCGCTGCAGCGAGTTCCCGCTTGGAAATGCGACCCTGCTCATCGAGGCCGATACGCACGACCTCGGCGATCGTTTCGCGCCAGGGCAATTCGTTCGAGTGGTGCTCGTAGGGTCCAACGAACACGACGGGTCTGTCGATCTCGGGAATATCCGCCGACAGCGCGTAGCGTTCGTCGAGGTGCCGCGGCAGGCGCAGACCCAGTATATCGATCAGCCGGTTGATCGCAGCCGTTGCTCCCGAGCCGCAGAAAATGACCTTGTCTCTTTCGCCGCCGTTCACGGAGCGGCGAATGGCGGCGCGAGCCTCTTCGCGCAGGGCGTTCGTCTGTGCGCCCGTAAAGGAGGCCTCCGTGTGGGTGTTCGCATAAAACGGCAATACCCGCTCCCGGATGTTTTCCTCGAGGAAGTGCAGCGATCGCCCCGAGGCCGTGTAGTCGGCGTAGATGATCGGGCGCGGGCCGAAAGGTGTGGTGATTTCGGCGCGACTGCCGATCAGTTCCCGGCGCAGGTGCAGCAGCAGCGCCTCGGCCTCGAGCGGCGCGGCTGCCGCGGTCAGCAGGGCCGGGCGCCGCGATGACAGGCGGGCGATGCGTTGCTGCAACGGTTGCAGCAGGGCCTGACGAAGCGGTGTTTCAGCCGAAGACATGGTGTATTCCCCTGCGAGTGCCAAAGGATCATCATAGCGGCGGTGGCCCGCGACATTGTCGCGTTTTGGCTCGCCATAGGCCGCTTTAACGCTACAAAATTTGCGAAAGCGCTCGTCAAGTGGGACAATTTGCGCTCTGCTCACGATGGATCGCGAGGTTCTGCCGTGCTCGATGCTGCCGACCGCCGTATTCTTGCTGCGCTTCAGACCGATGCCACGCTGTCCCTGGCCGATCTGTCCGAGCGAGTGAATCTGTCGCGTTCAGCCTGCGGACGCCGCCTGCAGCGTCTCGAGAGCGAGGGCTTCATCCGCGAGCGCGTGGCCCGCATCGATGCGAGCAAGGTCGGCCTGTCGCTGACGGTTTTCATCTCGGTCAGGACGGACCAGCACAACGCCGAGTGGGCCCGGCGTTTCCGCGAGGTCGTCGAAGACCTGCCCGGCGTGCTCGAGGTCTACCGCATGGCGGGAGAAATCGATTACCTGATCAAGGCGGTGGTTCCGGATATGCCGGGATACGATCGTCTGTATCAGCAGCTCATCGAGGCACGCCCCACGGACGTCAGCGCGGGCTTCGTGATGGAAGAGATCAAGAGCACCGTGGCCCTGCCCATCTGATTCGCCTGCTGCATCCGTTCGCGGCGGCGCGTGGCGCTGCGGATGCTCGGACTCCAGCAGACCAAGGTCATCCAGGAATAAAGCAGACTATGAGCGTCGATAACATCACCTACGGGCATCGCTCCTCGGTTACCGGCGGTCGCCTCGAGGACATCCGGCCCGAGCAGCGCGCCGAAGCCGCGCGGGGCGCCGAGCTGCTCGTGCGCGCACTCCGCGCCGAGGGTGTCGATGTGCTCTTCGGCTATCCCGGGGGCGCCAATCTTGAAATCTTCGACGTGCTGGCCGGCGCCGGCATTCGCTGCGTGCGCACGGAGCATGAGCAGGGCGCGGTCCACGCAGCGCAGGGTTACGCGCGGGCCAGTGGTCGTGTCGGCGTCTGCCTCGCCACGTCCGGTCCCGGCGCGACGAACCTTGTTACGGGGCTTGCGGATGCGAACAGCGACTCGACGCCAGTCGTCGCCATTACCGGTAACGTGCCCACGCCGCTGCTCGGCAAGAACGCCTTCCAGGAGGTGGACATCGTTGCCATCACCCGGCCGATCACCAAGAAAAGCACGCTGGTTCGGCGGGTGAGCGAGATTCCCGAAGTGGTCCGCGAGGCTTTTGCGCTCGCAGGCGGCAACCGGCCGGGTCCGGTGCTCATCGATATTCCCAAGGATATTCAGCAGCAGTATCCCAAGGACGCCGAGGGTAACTACAAGCCGCCGCCCATACCCGTGCTAATCGAGCCGCCGGAGCCTGCCATCGGAGGCCTCGCGCCGACGCAGCTGCGCGAGGCCAGTCGCTTCATCGAGGAGGCGAAGCGCCCGGTAATCTATGCCGGTGGCGGCATCGTCGCCGCCGGCGCTGCGGCGGCGCTGCTGCAGCTGGCCGAGTCGCTGTCCTGCCCGGTCACCACGACGGTGATGGGTCACGGGATTTTCCCGCCGGAGCACCCGCTGGCGCTGGGGTGCCTGGGAATGCACGGAGCCAAGGTCGCGAACGTGGCCGTCAACGAGGCCGACCTCGTGCTTGCCCTCGGTGTGCGTTTCGACGACCGCGTGACGGGGCGCGTCGACGCCTTCATTGCCGAAGGGCGGATCATCCACATCGACATTGATCGCGACGAGCTCAACAAGAACAAGACCGTCACGCTGCCCCTGTGTGCCGATCTGGCCGAAGCGCTGCCGCAGCTGGCGGCGAGCGCGACGCCTCGCGAGCACGCCGAATGGCTGAGCTATCTCGATGGCCTGCGTCGTGACTTCCCCTATCCTCTGCCGCGCCATGACGACCGTATCAGTCCCCAGTACGCGATTGCCCGCATCAGTGAGCTGACTGCCGGCGATGCCATCGTCAGCCTCGGCGTGGGTCAGCACCAGATGTGGGCCATGCAGCATTATCGCAGCCGTCGCCCGCGAGGATTTCTGTCGAGCTCCGGCTTCGGCACCATGGGTTACGGACTGCCGGCGGCTATCGGCGCGAAGGTGGCCTGCCCCGACGCCATGGTCATAGACATCGATGGCGACGGCTCGCTCAACATGACCGTGCATGAACTCGCCACCTGCCGGCGCTACGGTATCGGTGTGAAGGTCGTGGTGATCAACAACCAGTGGCTGGGCATGGTGCGGCAGTGGCAGGACATGATCTACGACGGCCACCGCGCCGAGTCCGGCCTCGCCGATCCGATGGCGGTCAAGGCGCCGGGCGAGGACGATATCTACCCGGACTTTCCCACCATCGCCGCGGGCTATCGCGTGAAAGCAGAGCGCGTTGTTCGTCCTGAAGACCTCGACGCCGCTCTCGGCCGCCTGCTGGCGGACCCGTCGGAGCCCTATCTCCTCGATGTGATCGTGGCGGCCGAGGAAAACGTCTATCCGATGATTCCGGCGGGCGGCAGCTATCGTGAAATGATCATGGGGCCCGAGGACATGCGCGAGCACGCGGGAGTTCAGCAGGGCAGCAACATCTGATTCAGCAGCGCGCCTGCGCAGGCGCCGTGAGGTCAGTCGGTGGCGAGGGAGGCGACCGCGGGCGCCGTCTCATCGCGCCGGTCCTGCTGCGCATCCGGCGTATCGCTGGCCAGTGGCGGTCTGCCCAGCCCCATCGCTACCAGCACTCCGAGCATCGCCACGCAGGCTCCCGCCACGCCGAGCCAGGCGAGCGAGCTCGTCGCTACAACGCTCCCGCCGAGCCCGGCGCCGAGGCCCTGACCGAAGTAGAGCATCGATCCGTTCACGGCAAAGGCGAGCGTAGCCGCGGCGCCCGCGGTCCTCGCCAGCTGAGTTTGTATTACCGGTGCCATGGCAAACAGCGCCGCTGATCCCAGGGCCATGACGACGACCAGGGCAGGAAGCGCCATTGCGCCGAGGTTCTGACTCATGCCGAAGCTGTAGGCCAGCTGCGTGATGGCGGTCGTGGTCAGCAGAATCAGCAGCGCCTTGCGCACGGGCAGGCGCGCCAGCATGGCACCTGCCGGCAGGCCGAGCAGGCTGCCGATTCCCGTGGCGATCTGCACGCCGCCGATAGCGGCGCCGTCGAGACCGGAGAAGGCGGTAATGACCGGTCCGATATAGCTCACCGTAGCGAAGGTGGCGCAGAAGCCGAGTAGCGTGATGAGCACGAGGCGACGGTTACTGCCCTGCATCGCGGCCTTGAAGTCAGTACCCCCGGCGGCGGCAACGGCCTGCCTGGCGGGTGTGCCGGCAGCGATCACAGCAAGAGACAGCAGGCAGATTGCGGCGGCAAACCAGAAGGCGGCGCGCCAGCCGTAGCTTTCACCCAGGAGCGTGGCCACCGGCATGCCGATAAGGAAGGCGAGTGTGTAGCCCGAGAGCACGGTCGCCAGTGCTGCGGGACGCTTGGCCTCGGGGACCATCATCACGGCAATGCTCGATGCCAGGGGCAGCGTGAGGGCGGCAAAGAGACCTCCGCCGATGCGCAGCGCCGCGATCGTGGCGAAACCGGGCGCCAGGGCCGAAGCTACGTTCATTGCAAGCAGGAGCAGCATGACGACGAGCAGCAGGCGCTTGCGGTCAACGTGGGCAAGAATGCGCGCGAGGATCGGGCCACCGATGCCGCAGGCAATCGCGAAGGCCGATTGCAGCTGTCCTGCGAGCGGCACGCCAATGTCCAGCCCTTCCGCCAGCGGCACGATGAGTCCTACGAAGGCGAAGGCGCTCGTGCCGAAGGCGAAAGGCGCAAAGGCCAGGCTGAGTAATCTTGGATTCATCGGGACCCCGGAAGCGTCGTGACAGCAGGCTGCGCTTGCTGTCCGAAGAAACTGTGCTTACGCGAGCGAACCCGGCGCAGATTGGCGCCGCCGGCCCCGTCGACATCGTGATCCAGGACGACCGCATCGAGGCGGTGAAAGTGGTGGGTGCGCCAGGCCTTTCGATAGCCAATGAGCGGCGTCCCCTTCGGCCCGCTGGAGTGGTCGATCAATGAAAAGAAGCGCGGCGGTACGAATGCCATCGTCGCGCCGCGTAGCGCAACTTCTACCAGCGCTGGATGGCGTTCCTCGACGACTATAAGGACCGTGGCGGACGCGTCACCGTCGGGACGGACGCGGGCCTCACAGGCGGTAGCGGAAACCGAGGAAGTAGCGTCGCCCGAACACGTCGTAAAGCGCCGGCGCCGTGTTCGACTGGATCTGGCCAAAGCCCATGAGCGGCGGGTCCTCTTCCGTAAGGTTGCTCACGCCGCCGTAGATCTCTGCCCGCTGGCCGAACTCGAGGCGCCCGGACAGTTCCAGGTAGTTGCGGCTGTCGATGTCCTCGAGCTCGCTGGGATAGCAGAACTGCGGTGTCTCCCGACAGGAGACGTCAACCTGACTCTGCAGGCTGCCGATCCACTGCCAGTTCAGCGCCAGCGACAGGGGGCCGGAATAGTAGGTCAGTCGTGTGGTCGTGCGATACTCGGGAGTCACCTGACGCAGGTCAACGCCAAAGCTGCAGGCGCCGCCGAAGAATCCGGCGCAGTCTACCGGTGTGCTGCCCGGCGTTGCCTGCGTCGTGTTCTGCATCGCGTGATTGGCGAGCACCTGCAGGGCGATGGAAGCATCGGATCCCGGCACGATCGCCAGGCCATCGCCAAGATCCAGCCGGTAATTCACCGCAAGGTCCACCCCCTCGACGCGCAGCGACGCGAGGTTGAACTGCGGATTGGTGATTTCCGCAATGTCGCCGGAAGGAGCCCGAACGACAGGCCGGCAGAAGGGGCTCTCGGGATTCCTTGATTCAAAGCACAGGTTCAGCGCGCCCTCCAGCGGAGTCGCACCGATCGCGTTGTCGATCTCAATGTTGTAGTAGTCGATGGAGATCGACAGCTCGTCGATAAAGCCGGGCTGGATCACCACGCCGGCCGTGAGCGTGTCGGCGCTCTCCGGATCGAGGTCCGTGTTGCCACCGTCGACAATGGTCAGCAGGGGGAAATTCTGCTGTGCCTCAAAGACGCCAAGCTGGTCGGGCGCAATACCCTGCGCGACGCAAATGTCTGCCAGGCCGTTGCCGACGGGATCCGCCGACGCGCTGCAGCGGTCCACGGACACATCGACCAGCGCGGTTGGCTGCACCCTCGGCTCTCGGAAGAGTTCGTCGATATTCGGTGCGCGCACAGCGCGCTGCGCCATGACCCGGAAGCGCAGGGAGGAGATCGGGGACCAGTCGGCACCGATCTTCCAGTTGTCCGCGACGCCCGAGAAGCGGTAATCGGAGTAGCGGTAGCCGGCCTCCACGCCCAGGTAGTCGGCGAAGGGAACGCCGGCAAGCAGCGGCACGAGGGCTTCGAGGAACACCTCGGTGACATCCTGCGTCCCGCCGACGGCGCTCGCCGAGTTAGTGCCGAGAACATTGGCGCCGAGGAAGTTCGTATCGGGCGCGTAGCTCGAAGACAGTTCCCGCCACTCGATACCGGTGGCGATGCCGAGGGCGCCGGCCGGCAATTCGATGGCATCGCCCGTCAGAACGAGCGTGGCAACGTCTTCGTCCAGCGAATAGTCCTCGGCGATATCGCCGGTGCGGATGAAGCCGAGCGCCTCTTCGGGAACGGGGCTGCCGAAGGGGTTGAAGGGCACGCAGCCATTGGACGGGTCGAGGCAGTTCCCGGTGGCCGGGTCGACGAGGAGTGCCTGCTCGAAACGATCGCCGAAGGCTGCATTGCCCGTAATGCCCTCGCCGCGCACGTCGGACAGACTGTAGGTGGCCTGCCATTGCCAGCCGCGGGGCAGTTCACCCTCGAGACCGAGCACGGCTCTCGTTGTATCGGCCTCGCGCGTGAAGCGCCGCGGTCCCACGCCTTCCAGCCGCTTGGCGAGGGCAAACTGCGCCAGGCCATCGCCGTCGGGGTCGAAGGCGCCCGCGAACAGGGCGCGCTGCGACGGCGTGAGAAGCGGGTTGTCGACGTTCACGGTGGCGTTGACGAAGGCCGGCGACGGGGCGAGCTGTGAGGTTGTGGACGTGCGCGAATACAGCAGCTCGGCAAAGCCTTCGATGGTGTCGGTGAAGCGATAGCGCCCGAACAGTGCCGCTGACTCGCGCTCGAGAGGAACCTGCAGGTAGTTGGCGGGCTGGAAGTTGTACTGGTCCGCGTCCGGGTCGAAAGGCCGCGGCGTGCCGTCCGCGTCAAAGGTCACCTGCACGGGCTGCCCGCCGGTCCCCGGGAGCGGCACGGGAGGGAAGGCGATGCGCCCCGC
The DNA here is from genome assembly GCA_036351355.1 of Halieaceae bacterium. Lineage (GTDB taxonomy): Bacteria > Pseudomonadota > Gammaproteobacteria > Pseudomonadales > Halieaceae > Congregibacter. The sequence goes on along the minus strand of JAZBOX010000143.1, from coordinate 886 downwards.
CGGCCCCGTCGCGCTACCCGCGGGCTGAAGCGTGCCGACGAGCCCGGGGCTGAAACTCTCCAGCAGGCGCGTATTCGTGAAGGCACGGTCGCTGGCCAGTACGGGATCGCGTTCCTGCCAGTTGACGAACCCCGTGAGGTGCCAGCGCTCGTCGCCGAGGCCGAAGGCGGCGCTGAGGTCCACGACGTCGCCGTCCCCGGCCTCGAAGGTATCGTACTGCCCGGTCACCTCGAAGCCCTCGAAGTCCTCATCGAGGATGAAGTTGACTACGCCGGCGACGGCGTCGGAGCCATAGACCGTGGAGGCGCCGCCGGTCACGATCTCGACGCGTTCGATGAGCTGGGACGGAATCGTGTTGATATCCGCGGCCCCGAACTCGTCGGCAGGGGCCATCCGTCGTCCGTTGAGGGTCACCAGCGTCCGATTGGGACCGAGGCCGCGAAGATTCAGGAAGGCGGCGCCGGAGCCGGGATTGTTGCCACTGCGGTCAAAGTAGGGGACGAGCTGCGGCGCATCGTTGAGCAGGTCCTCGACGGCGGTCACCCCGGACAGCGTGATCTGCTCTGCGTCGAGGGTCACCAGCGGGGAGATCGAGGTGTAGTCCTGGCGCCGGATACGCGAACCGGTGACGACGACCTCTTCAATCTCGGAGTCTGCCTGCGAGCGGTTTACCGGCTGCCCCAAGGCGACATCAGGGGCGAACGCGACGCCTCCCGAAAGGATCCAGATACCGAGGCTCGCCTTGTGGAGCTGCGTCCTGCGCAGATACATCCTTGTCTCCCTGACTTCTGCAATAGATGCTGAACCGTTGAGGGCCCGAAGGCCCCGGGGCGCTGGTTAGAGTGAGCCCGGAGCCTACCGCATGTTTACGGGTCTTTGACGACTG
>JAZBOX010000142.1:0-15299 GCA_036351355.1 Halieaceae bacterium | reverse complement strand
CAGGGGATCGTGCACCTGTACGGCACAGCCGTATTCCGCCAGCTCGTCGCAGATGTCCGGCACGCGCGAATTGCGCAGGTCGGGACAGTCTTCCTTGAAGGTGAGACCCAGCACCGTGATCCGCGCACCGGTGATCGGCAGGCCACGCGCCGCCAGCTGCTTCACGGTCTGCTCGGCCACGAACTTACCCATGCCGTCGTTGATGCGCCGACCCGCGAGCACTACGCTCGGGTGATAGCCAAGGCTTTGCGCCTTGTAGGTGAGGTAGTAGGGATCGACGCCAATGCAGTGGCCGCCGACCAGGCCGGGGCGAAAGGGCAAAAAATTCCACTTCGTACCCGCGGCTTCGAGCACGTCGAGCGTATCGATGCCCATGCGCTCGAAGATCATCGCCAGTTCATTCATCAGCGCGATATTCAGGTCGCGCTGCGTATTCTCGATGACCTTCGCCGCCTCGGCGACGCGAATGGACGCAGCCTTGTGGATGCCGGCAGTGATGATGCTGCCGTAGAGCTGCGCGAGGCGCTCCGCGGTCTGCTGCGTGTCGCCGGCGACCACCTTGGTGATCGACTCGAGGCGATGCTGCTGATCCCCGGGATTGATGCGCTCGGGTGAGTAGCCGACGTAAAAGCCACCCTCGCCTGCGCCACCCGCAGCCTCGCGACCACCGGCCCAAGGCAAGCCGGATTCGGCCTCGAGGATTGGCACGCAGACTTCTTCGGTGCACCCGGGGTAGACCGTGGACTCGAACACCACGATGGCACCCGGCTTCAGGTGCCGGCCCACGCTGCGCGACGCCGACTCCAGCGGCCGCAGATCCGGCCGCTTGGCGTCATCGATGGGGGTCGGCACCACCACGATCACCACGTCGGCCTGCGCCAGCAAGGCCGGATCGCTGGTGAACTCAAGCAAAACCGCCGCCTTCAAAGCCGCGTCCGCGACTTCCCCGCTGGGATCGTGTCCGGCGCGATAGGCGTCGAGCTTGGCCTCGTTGAGATCGAAGCCGATCGTGCGCTGCCGCGCGCCGAAGGCCACCGCCAGCGGCAGGCCGACATAGCCCAGGCCCACGATCGCGATCGTCGCTGTGGCTTGATCGGCCGGGCTATCTGCCGCGTTGCTGCTGTCGCTCAAGGACGCCTCTCCCGCCTCTGCATTGACTCATGCATACCGATCGGGCTTCGCCCGCGTCAGACGCGAGCGGGCCCGTTGTACAGGCGCGAGTATAGGGGTCGCTGCAGCGACTGGGCAGGGCTTTTGAGTCGTTCAGCGCTGACGAAGAGGCCCGCCTGCGGAATCAGAATCTAGCGAACGTAGGGCGCCAGCGTATCCTCAACCTGCTGCGGCGTGACGCCATCGGCCTCTGCCAGCTCGAACAGCGCCATGAACATCGGCATTCCATCGACGGATTTCGCAAAGGCAAAGGCGTCGCGCTCGGCGTACAGCGCGTCCCAGTAGTCGCGCACCAGTGCCCAGGCCGCGGCGGTTTTCTCCCAGTAGGCATCGCCGGCGCTGAAGTCGTAATCGCTCAGGCGCTCGTAGCGCGACAGACCCGCCTCGCGGGCGAGATAGGGCTGATCGGCGACGGGGTCGTTGTTTTCATCGAGCACCAGCTTGAGCGCATCCTCTTCCATGGACCAGCCGCTTGGCGTAATCGTGATCCGGTGCGAGCCGTACAGCGCGTGGTAGTCGTCGCGCACGCTGAACTCGCGCCGCGGCAGCGGACGCCGGCGATCCTCGCTCTCCCAGAACGACGCGCCCGGCGCGTGCACCCAGCGCCCCACTGCTTCGTAGCGCGGCGAGTCGTCGACCTGATACACGGTCTGCGTCCATGCGCCTTCAACATCCTCGGAAGCCAGCGTGTCCTTCGCAAAGCGGTTGCGACCGAGAAAGGCATGCACCTCGCGATCCTCGTAGCGCCAGTCCTGACGCCAGTGCTTCACCACCATGGGCTCGGAGACGCTGCCGTCGTCCTGGGCAAAGTGCATCACGATGATGTGCTGCAGGCTGATGTAGTCCTCCTCGTCGGCGACGAGGTAGACGCGTTCCGTACCCCAGCTCTGGTAGGGCGCGCGCGGCTCGTAACCGGGAGTCAGGCCAACGGTCTCGATGAAATCGAAGCTCGTACGGTAGTCGCCGACCATGGCGAGGATCGCTCGCCGGTCGCGCTCTCTCGCGCTCAGGCCCGGCTCCTGCAACGCCTCGAAGGCGGGTGCGACGCGGTTGTCGAGGGTGACCTCGGGACCGCGGCTGGTGCCACCGCGCGGCGCCATGGTGTCGTCGTCGGAGAACATCCAGGCGAAGGTGTACTGGCGAGGCTTCTCGTCGGGGTTTTCGCCGCTCCCGGCGCTGGCGGCGATTTCCGGCTCCTCGCTGTGGGGCGACGCTTCGCCGTCGGCGACCTTTTCGCTATGAGCGGGTTTGTCGCGGTGAGCGGCTTTGTCGCTCGGGGCCGCCCCCGCAGCGAGGGAAAGGGAAGCGACGACAGCGATGCCGAGGCCGGCAAAAAGACGGCGCAGACTCATGGATTACCTCTGCTGTTCGTTGAAGTGAAGAAATATAGCGTTGCTGGCGACGACAACCCAATGCAGGCCGCGAAAGACTTCGACAAAGCCTGCATGGCCCGGTTCAGGGCCCGGCGCTCGAAGGGGGCCGACCGACTCCGTCCCACGCGCGGCGCTCAGCCGATCACCACGAGACGATTCAGCGCTGCGTGCTGCTCAACGTGGATCGGCGTGCCATAGACCCGCGTCAGGCGTTCAGCCGTGAGCACCTCGGCGGGCGCACCGAGCGCGATGAGCTCGCCGCCCGCCAGCAGCGCCACGCGATCGGCAAAACGCGCCGCGAGATCCAGGTCGTGCAGCACCGCGAGCACGCCATCGCCCGCCCGCGCGCGCGCCGCGAAGGACTCGAGCATGGCGACGCCGTGGGCGACATCGAGGTTTGCCGTGGGCTCGTCGAGGAGCAGCCAGCGCGAGGGCTGCCCTGCCTCGCCCTCCGGGCGCCACAGCTGCAGGCAGGCGCGGGCGTATTCAGCGCGCTGACGCTCGCCGCTCGACAGCGTCATGTAGGTGCGCCGCGCCAGTTCCTCGAGCTCGTTCGCCTCGAGCACGGCGCCGAGAGCCTCGCCGAAGCTCTGCAGGCCGTAACGATCGCCGTGCAGCCAGCCCATGGCGACCACGTCGCGAACCGTGTAGTCGAAGGCCAGCCGCGGCGGCGTACCGACCACGGCACGGCGCTCGGCGAGCTCGTCGAGCTCGAAGCGGTCGAGGGCGCGATCGTCGAGCGTGACCTCGCCCTCGTCGACCTCGCCGTCACCGGCCAGCGCCGCCAGCAGCGTCGATTTGCCGGCGCCGTTGGGACCCACCACCACCAGCAGCTCGCCGGCGGCGAGCTCAAGGCTCACGTCGCTGAGAATGCGGCGTCCGCCGCGAAGCACGCTGATCGCGTGGGCTTTCAGACTCATCGGTGCCTCACGCGAAGGATCAGCCACAGGAAGAACGGTGCGCCGATGGCGCTGGTAATCAGCCCCACGGGCATTTCCGCGGGCGCCACCAGCGTGCGCGCGCCCATGTCGGCCACGATCGCGAGGGCACCGCCGAGCAGCGCCGAAGCGGCGATCAGCTTGCGGTGATGTACACCGACGAGCATGCGCGCGATATGCGGCACCACCAGGCCGACAAAACCGATGATGCCGGAGACAGACACGGCGGCACCGACGCCGACGGCGGTCGCGAACACCAGGCGTCGCTTGAGCTTCGGCACGGACACGCCGAGACGCCGCGCCTCGAGCTCACCGAGCTGCAGACGATCGAGGTCGCGTCCCGTTGGCAGCAGCAGCAGCAGTGACAAACCGATGAGTAGCAGGGCAGGCACCGCCGTGGACCACTGCGCGCCGCCGAAGCTGCCCATGCTCCAGAAGGTGAGCGAGCGCAGCTCGCCGTCGTTCGCCAGCCAGGTGAACATGCCGATGCCCACGGCAGCGATGGCGTTGATCGCGATGCCAACGAGCAGCATCGTGGTTACGTCGCCGCTGCCGCGGCGGCTCGCGATGAAGTACAGACTCGCAGTCACGGCCAGCGCACCGATGATCGCCGCCAGCGAGATGCCGTAGGGCTGCAGCGCCTCGGGCAGGGGCAGGCCACTGCCGAGCACGATCATAGCGATGGCGCCGAGGGCGGCGCCCGAGGACACGCCGATCAGCTGCGGCTCGGCCAGGGGGTTTCGGAACAGCCCCTGCAGAACCGCGCCGCTCGCAGCCAGCGCTGCACCGACGATCGCCGCCAGCGTCACCCTGGGGATGCGCAGTTCGAGCAGCACCATGCGCTGCAGCTCCGTGAGCGCCACCTCGGAGCGCCACAGCGCATCGATCGGCAGCGGTACGGCGCCCGTTGCAATCGCCAGACCCGCCGCCGCGGCCAACAGCGCGGCCAGACCCCAGAGCGGGGTCGCCGACGGTTCGCTGGCTCCATTCATGCTCACCGCCACCCGAAGGTCGGCGTCAGGCGTATTGCGCGCGCATTCACGGCGGGCACTCTGTGGGTTCGGTCGGCTTGAAGCATCGCGGGCGGATTGTGCCCCGCGATCGTCGCCGCTTGCACCCCCGCGCAGATGAAAGGACGCGTTCAGCGCCGGGCTGTCACTCGCCATCGCCGCTCTCGCGCGTCGCAGACTGCGCCCCGACGGCGTCGTCGGCGAGCATGAGACCATCTTCGAGGAGCTCGGCGCGCAGTCGCGCGGCGGCCTGCGCCGTACGCGGCCCGAAGCCGAGCATGGCCATGCCGTCCATGCTGATCACGCGTCGCTCCTGCGCCGCGGGCGTCAGGCGAAGGGCCGGATGAGCCAGCAGCTCGTCCATACCCCCGGCCATGCGCACGCCGCGCTCGGGAATCACGATGAAGGCCGGCTTTGCCGCCGCCATGGCCTCGACGGAGACGGGCTTCCAGCCCTCGAAGGTCATGAGGTTGCGCGCACCGGCCATATCCAGCAGGCCTTGGCCGGAGGTGTCGCGCCCGGCAGCCACCGGCGCCCCTTCCCGCAGGCCGAGGAGGACGATGCCCGCGGGAGCCGAGGATGCGGTCTCGGCGACCTCAAGCTGCGTGGCAACGTCGGGCGCGAGGTCGCCAAGGAGCCCGGCGGCGAGGGCCTCGCCGTCGGCAGCGCGGCCGACGGCGGCGGCCACGCAGCGGATCTTCTCGCGGATACCTTCCACGCTGAATTCCTCGGGCACCAGCAGAAAATCAATGCCCAGGCGCTCGAGCTGCGCCAGCACTTCCGGCGGCCCCGTGTCGTGTTCGCCGAGGACGAAGGTCGGCTGCAGGGACAGCAGACCCTCGGCGGAAATGTCACGTACATAGCCGAGCTGCGGCAAATCCCGCGCCGCCGCGGGATAGGTGGCCGTGCGATCGACGGCCACGATGCGCGACTGTTCGTCGAGGTCGTAGAGGATTTCCACGAGGGAACCCCCGGCGACGGCGATCCGCGAGGCGTCGGCGGGCTCCTCGCCGCACTGCATCGATGCGCCATGACCGGGGGGCGCAAGGCCCAGGGCAAGAGCGAGCGCGGCGGCGCGCGTAAATGGCGTATTGGGTACGTTCATGATTCGCAGGCCTCCCTCAGAGCGCGGCGCGCAGCGTGATGGCAAAGTTCCGTCCGGGCTGCGTGAAGCGCCCCGACGCATCGGCACCGATACCCGCCGTGTCGGCCCAGCGGATGTAGCTTTCGTCGAAGAGATTGAAGACCCCGGCATCCACGGTCCAGGTGTCGCTGAGATCGTAGTGCACGAGGAGATCGATCAGGCTGTAGCTGTCCGTCGCGGGACGTTCCGTGACGATGTCCTCGGGGTCCTTGCGGTCCACCCAGGTCCAGATCAGCTCGGACTCGATGGGCAGCGCCGTGGGCGCCCAGCGCAGCCCCAGCACGGCATTCATGGGGTCGATGGTCTCGACGGGAACGCCCGCGTTGTCCTCGCCCTCGGCGAAGGCAAAGGCCCCCTCGAGATAGAGCGTATCGAGCGAGGACACGAGGCTGCCAAGGTCTAGGGCACCGCGCAATTCCACGCCGCGAATCTCAACCTCGTCGAGGTTCACGGACTGGAAGGTGACCAGGCCATCGCGCGGATCCACGCCGCCCGTGGCGGCAAACGCCGGGGCCGGAGCCCGGGCCTGGATGAAGTTGTCGTAGAGCGTGTCGAAGACCGCGAGCTGCAGATTGCCCGTGGCGCCGTTCAGGCGCAGGCCCAGCTCGTAGCCCGTGCTGGTTTCCGCGTCGAGATTGGGGGCAGCGATGGACTTGTAGCCGCCGATGAAGTTCGTGAAGCCCACGTTCACGTCGTCGTAGGGCGGCGCGCGGAAGCCCTCGCTGTAGCGCGCCCAGGCCGATATGCCGTCCGTGAACTGGTACAGGCCACCGAGCTTCAGCGTCAGCGCCGAGTCGGCGAAGTCCGCCGGGGCTTCGGTGCCCGGATTGCCGTTGATGTACAGCTCATCGGCCGTGGTATCAGCCTCGTAATCGTCGTAGCGCAGGCCTGGGGTTATGCGAAGGCGACCGTCGAGCATGACGATCTCATCCTGGAGAAAGAAGGCCCGATTCTCGACCACCGTCGGCGGAAAATCGCGCGTCGGGAAGGGAAAGAACTCGCGAACGGGTGCACCCGTGGCGGCGTCGGTGGTCTCACCCGTGCGGATGTTGGCGTTGTCCATGCGGTAGTAGTCGACGCCGTAGGTCAGCGTGTGCTCCATGTTCGCGAAGGTCAGCAGACTGCTGGCCTGGGCGAAAAGACCGGTAACCTCCTGCTCGAAGAGCGAATCACGGGCTCGCAAACGCGCAGCTCCGCCGACCCGTTGCTCATCGAGGGTCAGCTGCGTCGTCTCCGAGGTCTGGTAGTAGGCCGTCGCGAAAGCGTTGTCGATGAGGCCGCCGCCATCATAGCGATAGGCAAGGCTGTAGCGTTGGCGGCTGCGCTCGTCGAAGGCCACGCGCGACTCGGTCAGGGTGCCCCGGGCAAACTCGCCGGCGTCCGAGAGCAGCGTCGTGTCGACCTGGCTGTCGAAGTCCTCGACGGTGGCGATGAAGTTATGTCCGTCGACGGGGCTCCAGCCCAGCTTGAAATTCAGCGTCTGCGTATCGATGCTCTGGGGGTCCGCCTCGGTGCGCGCGGGACCCGTCCCGCCCACGCTGCCGGCGGTTTCCGTCTCACTGGACTGGCGGTAGGTGTAGGTCACCAGGCCGGCGAGCTTCTCCGTGCCGTAGGCCCCGTTGACGGTGCCGATGAAACTGTCGTCGGCGCTGCTGTAGCCGGTTTTGAGGTCAAGGTGCGTGGAATCCATGGCGTCGACGTATTCGTTCGGCGCCCGCGTCGTGATCGCCACCACGCCGCCGAGGGCGTCCGAGCCGTAGAGCGTGGATACGGGGCCGCGGGCGATCTCGATGCGCGAGATCTGGTCGACGTCGACGAGGTCGCGGCGCGAGGACAGGAAGGGCCCGAAGGAAAACTCCTCGGGCTGGCGGATGCCGTCGACCATGGTCAGCACGCGATTGCCACCAACGCCGCGAATAGTGAAGCCTTCGAGGCCGAAGCGGCTGCCCGTGCCGCCGACGCTCACACCGGGCTCGTAGCGCACGAGGTCCTGGATATCGCGCACGAGGCGGCGCTCGATGTCTTCCTGGTCGTAAACGGAGATCGTGGCCTCCACCTCACCCAGGGTGCGCTCCGTGCGCGTGCCAACCACGGTAACGCTCTCCAGTTGCAGGCCCTGACCCGCCCCGGCGCTGCGCCGACCCGCTTCCGCATTGTGAGCGCGCGTGCTGGTGCTAGCGCCCGCGGCCTGCTCACGCTCAGCCTGGGCGCTCGCCGCGCTGTCGCGGCCTTTGATCGTGCGCGCGTCGCCGCCCTGCGCGAGCGCTGCCGCGCTCAGGCTGGCGCCGAGCACCGCTGCTGCGAGCGGGAGTAGGGTGCGCTGCTTGAATGTACTTGCCTTTTTGATCGGATCGACCGGTGCTGCGGGTTTCGTCGTCGTGCTCATCTGTCCTGTCTCTGGTCGCTGTGGTCGGTGGGCGCTGGGGCTTCTGCGCTGTGATCGTTGAGCGCTGCAGCCCTCGGAGCGAAGCGAGCCGGGACTCGACACCGCGCCTTGACAGCGCTCGGCGTCAGGCCCAATATTCGCTAAACGCAAGCGCCATGATAATCATTCGTATTTGCATTTCAAGTCAGATTTACAGAAAATATCGTCGGTGGTCTGGACAGGCGCGATCGCGCGCTGCCGGAAGGGCTCAGCAGGGTCCGCCCCGGCCGCGCGAAAATTCCGCAGGATCAGCGACCGAATCAGCAACAGACCCAGCAACCGAGGAGAAAAGAGTTATGAGCAATGCCCTCGCCCGCGTCGCGAATGAGGCGCCCGCCGCGGAGCCCTCCGCAGCGCCGTCAGACGCCAGCGACACGCCGCCGTCAGCCGACGCTGATGCAAAAGTCACCCTGCCCGGCTCCCGCGCTCAGGCAATCCTCGAACAGCTTCCGCACTGGGGCGACGTGGTCACCATCGTGCTCCACGGAGGCTGCGTGTTCGAGTACAAGGGCCCCTTCCCCCCCGGTGAAGTCGGCCGCGGGTTCTACAACCTCAAGGGCACGCGACCGGGATTCGAAGGACACATCAAGCTCGATGCGATCGACCACATCGGCTTTCAGGACCGGCAGCACGCGGGCCGCATCGCCCACGCGCTGACCTTCAACGACAAGGGCGGCCGCAACCTGTTCAAGGTGTTCCTCGGCCGCGACGAGCACGGCGAGATCTGGCCGCAGCAGATCGAACGCTACGAAGCACTGCGCCAACAGGGAGAAAAGCACTCATGAAGAACACCGCCATGCAGACGCGCCTCGGCGACGAGGTACGCGCCTTCATCGACAGCCGCCGCAGCCTCCAGCTCGCCAGCCTCGGCGAAGATGGGGTGCCTTTTGCCTCCTATGCCCCTTTCGCCCGCGACGACGACAGTCTCTACGTGATCCTGTCGGACATCGCCGTCCACGGACGGAATCTGCAGCGCGAGGCACGCGCCTCGGTGCTGGTAATCGAGGACGAGGACACGGCCGGCGAGCTCTACGCACGCATCCGCGTCAGCTACCAGGTGAAAGCGGAGGAACTCGAAGTCGGCAGCGAGGACTGGGAGCGCGGCGTGGCGCTGCTCGAGGAGCGCCTCGGCGAACGCCCGCGTAACCTGTCAAAGCTCGCGGACTTCCGCCTCTTCCGCCTGTGCCCGCAGTCAGGCCGCTACGTAAAAGGTTTCGGCAAGGCCTACACGCTCGAGGGCGGCACCCTCGCGACGACCACGATCAATCACCTGCGCGAGGGGCACAAGCGGCGCGACGACGCGGACGACGACAGGGAGCAGGCGGCCTGAGTCGATTTCCGTAAATGCCTCTGCTTCAGATACCGCGTTGACAGCACTCAGCCACGGGCTGTCAACGCGGCTCCAGCACCGGTCACACAAGCTGCGATAAAAGCGTTCTCGCCGGCACCTTGATCGGTCCGGTCACTGCGAAGGCATCGGCCTCGGCATAAGGCGCATCGCGGACAACCTGGAGGGCGAGAGTGACACCTAGCTGCTCGGCGAAACGATGCAGCCCCGCCGACAAACCCGCCGACAGAGCCAACTTTGCTTCTACCAGCAGCCAGGGTTTTCCATCGCGAGTCACGCAGAAGTCCACCTCGTTACCCTGCTTGTCGCGCACAAAGTACAGGCCGTAGGTTCCATAGCCTGTATCGGTCCAGAAGTCGCAGGCCTTGCGCAGCGCCGAGGCGAGCAGGTTTTCATAACGCGCGCCCTCGTCCTGAACCAGGGACCAGTCCCATAGAAAGATCTTTGGTTGCTTGCGCAGCGATCGCGCCACGTTGTTCTGCCACGGCGGAACGCGGTAGCAGTAGTACAAACTCTCAAGGGTCGTCAGCCAACGCCGTATCGTATCCACGCTAACCCCACAAAGGCGAGCGAGCGACGTGTAATTGCTCAGCTGTCCGGCCTGCTCCGCCAGCGCGTGAGCCAGCAATTCGACCTGGTCGATTTCACGGATCCTCGCAAGATCGCGCAGATCCTCGCGGAGGAGCTGCTCCGTACGAAGACGCCGCCAGCGGTTATAGAAACGCTGCTCGCCGCGCAGGTAAGGCTCGGGAAAGCCCCCAAAACGCCAGAGCGCGTCCCAGGCATCATCGTGAATCGGCCTCGGCGAGCGTGTGCCCGGTGCCTCGGGCTGCGGTCCTACCAACTCAGCGACAGACAGGGGGTGCAGGGTGTAGGGAAAATAGCGCCCCATGAGACTGTCGCCACCGCGGCGAAAGGTGGTCAGCGCGGCGCTGCCGGTCACCAGGAAACGGCCGCGCTCTTCGTACACGTCGAACATACCCTTGAGAAAATCGCGCCAATGCGCGTAGCGGTGCAGCTCATCGAAGGCCACATAGCTGCGCTCACTGCGCAACTGGTCAAGGCCGCAGCGCTCGGCGACGGCTGTCGGCCCGAGGTTGATCAGCCGCCGGTCTTCCACGACGTCCCAGTTCAGGTAATAGGCCGCTGAGGCCCTCTCACCCAGCGCCCGCGCAAGCGAGGTCTTGCCGACCTGCCGCGCGCCGGACAGGAACAGCATCTGGCGCTCGTTGCGGGACTGGGCGTCGAGCACGCTCAGCAGATAGCGGTCCATTGTTGCGATTATCGTAAAATAGTCATGGCTATTTTACGATTGGCCGTAAATTGGTCAATCTTCGCAGCGCCTGCCATCGCAGCGTCGTGGCGCGCCACTGCCTTGATTACGAACCGTCAAGGCTTCCGCGCTTTTAAGCCCGTAGTGTCTGTCGACTCACGCTGCACTCGCCTCCAGCGCCTGCTCCAGGTCGGCGATGATGTCGTCGACGTGTTCGATGCCGATCGACAGGCGCACCATGGCTTCGCTCACGCCAGCCGAGGCAAGCTCGTCGGGGCTGAGCTGGCGGTGTGTGGTGGTCGCCGGGTGGCAGGCGAGGGACTTTGCATCGCCGATATTCACCAGGCGCAGGATCAGCTGCAGCGCGTCGATGAACTTCGCCCCGGCCTCTCGGCCGCCTTCGAGTTCAAAGCTGAGAATGCCCGAGGCACGGCCACCGCAGATGCGCTGACAGGTGTCGCGGTATGGGCTGTCCTCCAGCACGGCGTAATTCACAGCGCGCACGCGCGGGTGCTGCTTCAGGTACGCCGCTACTTTTTCTGCGTTCTCGCAGTGGCGCTCCATGCGCAGCGCCAGAGTCTCGAGGCCCTGCATGATCAGAAAGGCGCTGTGCGGTGCCAGCGCCGCACCCGTGTTGCGCAGCGGCACCACGCGGCAGCGCCCGATGAAGGCGGCGGGGCCGAGCGCCTCCGTGTAAACCACACCGTGATAGGACGGGTCCGGCGTGTTCATGATCGCAAAGCGCTCGGGCTGGGCGCTCCAGTCGAAGTTGCCCGAATCGACGATGGCGCCACCGATCGTGGTGCCGTGGCCGCCGATGTACTTGGTGAGCGAGTGCACGGCGATATCGGCACCGTGATCGAAGACGCGGCACAGCATCGGTGTTGCCACCGTGTTGTCCACGATCAGCGGCACGCCGGCGGCGTGGGCGATCTCGGCCCAGCGCGCCACGTCGACCACGTTGCCCGCCGGGTTGCCGATGGACTCGCAGAACAGCGCCGTGGTCTTGTCGTCGATCAGCGCGGCCACCGTGTCGAAATCATCGGCACCGGCGAAGCGCACTTCGATGCCCTGACGCGGGAAGGTGTGGGCAAAGAGGTTGTAGGTGCCGCCGTACAGCTGCGAGGTACTGACGATGTTATTGCCCGCCGACGTGATCGCCTCGATCGCGTAGCGGATCGCCGCCATGCCCGAGGCCACGGCCAGCGCGCCCACGCCGCCCTCGAGCTGCGCCAGGCGCTCCTCGAGCACGGCGTTCGTGGGGTTCATGATGCGCGTATAGATATTGCCGGGCACCTTCAGATCGAAGAGATCGGCGCCATGCTGCGTGTCGTCGAAGGTGTAGGACGTGGTCTGATAGATCGGCGTCGTGGCTGAGCGCGTGTTGCCGCGGTCGCCGTCGTAGCCGGCATGCAGGGCGATGGTTTCGGGTTTCATCAATGGTTCTCCAGCACAGGAAAAGCGAAGGGTAGGCGAAGGGTCTGCGGACCGTATGCGAAGCTTACGCAAAGGGCCGCTATCCTCCGTCCTCGGCCCTGCGCTTTGCAAGCATCGGCCGCTATACTCGGGTGCAGTTTCTTCCAAAGCCGACCAGGGGTTCCATGGCATGACCGCACACCGTCGCGCGCGCCGCGCTGCCCAGGCCTTCCTCACCGCCCTCGCCTTTGGCGTGGCCGCCCTGCCCTTCGCGCCGCTGAGCCTCGCACAGCAGGATCCGCTCAAGGGCATGACTGCCGTGGAAGCGAGCAAGCGCTTCGATCTTCCCTCGCAGGAAGCCATGGACGCCGCAGCGGAGCACGGTCGCTACCTCGTGAGCCTGCTCGGCTGCGCGAGCTGCCACACGGACGGCGCGCTGATCGGCAAACCCGACTCCGCGCGCCTGCTCGCCGGATCCAGCATCGGCATCGCCTACACCAACCCGATGGCGAACGAACATCCCGGGGCCGTTTATCCGCCGAACCTGACTCCGGATCCGGATACGGGCCTTGGCAGCTGGAGCATCGACGAGATCACCACGATGGTGCGCACGGGCCGCGACCGCCACGGCAGCCAGACCATGACCATCATGCCCTGGACCAGCTACGCGCAGCTGTCCGACTCGGACGCGCGGGCCATCGCCACCTATCTGAAGTCCCTGCCCCCGATCCGGCACCGCATCCCGTCGCGGGTGATGCCGGGCAATCCGGCAAAAACACCGCTGGTACACGTGGGCCTGTACCGCAGCCGCTAGCGGGCGGTCAGTAGCGCGCCCGTCGCCGGTGCGCCGCCGCGACCACCACTAACGCCGGCAGGGCCACGCAAATAAACGCGAGCGGGAAGCCCACCTCGTCGGCGAGCGAACCGACGATCACAGCACCCACGGCGGGTGCGCCCATCGCGATCACGGCCCACAGGCTCATCACGCGACCGCGCAGGCTTTCATCGATCGACAGCTGCACCAGCGCCTGGCAGCCCGTACCAATCATCGTTGTGGACAGACTGATCAGCGCAACGGCCACTGCGGCGGCTGCCACGCTGCGCCAGAGATCGGCGGAGAGCAGGGTGATCGCGGCGACGCACAGGCCCACGAGCACCAGCTGGAACAGGCGACGCAGCCGCCCGCTCTGACGCGACACGATCAGCCCGCCGACAATCGAGCCTGCGCCGGCCGCCGCCGTCAGTTTGGCGAGCGTGGCGGCGCCCCCTTCCAGCATCTGCCCCGAGACCGCGGGCAAGAGCTCGATCGCCGTACGTCCCAACAGCCCGCTTGTGAGCGTGAGCAGAAACACCAGACGAATCGCCGGTGTGTTGACCACGTGAGCGAGGCCCGCGCGAAGCTGGGCGCCGATGGACGCTCCGCTTGGCGGCGGCCGCTCGCGCGCCGTGCCGTGGACACGCAACAGCAAGGCCGTGGCCACGAAGCAGCTCGCTGCGGCGGCGACAAAGGTCGCAGGCAGCGAGGTCGTCGCCAGCAGCGCAGCGCCCACGGCGGGGCCGATAATGCGCGAACTGTTGAACACGATGGCGGAGAAACCGATGGCGCTCGGCAGCGCCGCGCGCTCGACAAGGCGCGGCAGAAACGCCAGGCGAATCGGGGTGTGCGCCGAGGTCACGGCACCGAAGGCCAGCGCCAGGGCGAGCAGTGCGTTGAGACCGAGCAGGTCGAGCGAGGCCGTGATACCGGCGAGCGCCGCGAGCACGCCCTGCAGCGATACGGTGACCAGCAGACCGTTGCGCGGATCCATGCGGTCCGCGGCAATGCCGAAGAGCGGAGACAGGAGGAAGGTCGGCAGCAGCATCAGGCTGGCCACCACGCCGACCCAGAAAGCCGAGGCGGTGAAGTCCCAGGCCGCCCAGCCGAATAAAAAACGGATCAGCCAGCTGCCGAGCGTCGACAGGCAGGTCGAGGGAAAATAGCGCCGAAAACGGGGCTGGCTGAAGGCAGAACGATGGGGCTCGTCGTGACTCTGGCCCTCGGACTGCCGGCTCCGATCGTCCCGCCCCGACCGGTCAGCCTGGGCGCGGCCCTCGGCGTGCGGCGATCGTTCCTGCTGTGGTCGATCCGGCTCGGGTCGATGCTGCTGAGATGGTGCGGGCGTGAGTCTCGTCCTCGCGATCGTGAGAGCGCGAGGAAAGCACAGGCCACGACAGAAGTAAAAACATCGCTTCGCTACCGAAGCGCAAACACCGCTTGGATCGCCCGTTCAGGGGTAGCAACCGGAGTGCCTGCAGTGCGCCAGGCCTGCAGCGCGACAGGCCAGCAGCTCGCCAAGATTGTGCGCTGCTGTGCACTCACCAGGAAAGCGCGCTGCTGTACACCAAGATGCCGTGCGCTAAGAAGCGCTACGAATCGGAGGGTGGATGCCAGAAGTTAACCGAAAGCGGAGCGACGGACATCACGCGATCGGCCGCGTAATAGGGCTCCGACAGCGGAGCTCGCGCGCGCCTGAGGTCGGGCCTCCAGCGCACCGAAAACAAAAACGACTGTCCCGCGATTTCGGCACGACCTTCGCGCGCATCGTTGTCTATCGTGCTGCTGCTTTGCTGGAGGGGTTTGTCAACAAGCCGCCAGCGGATGTGCCAGTAGGGGGTTCCAAAAATACCTAGAAAGGGGCGCCGAAGCTCCAAACCCTCTACGACGACTCCCGGGTGGCTGCTACGAATTTCGGGTATCAGTTCCATATCGCGGTCTCCAACCAGCACCGACCCAATTGAGAGTGCGTCGTAACGCTCTAAGCCACGGTGTTCCCTTTCTGTAGCACTCTCACCCTAGTGTTTCTCCCTTCGCTCACCGCGCGAACATAGCATCGCAGCGCCTTGAGACCATGGATAGCATGAACGATGAGAGCCAGCCCGCTTTTTTACGCCCGCTTTTGACCAAAGTACTATGGTGCTCAGACCTTTGAGGGAGCAAGCCTCCCGCCGGCGGCCGCAGCAGGAACGTCAAATTAACCCTATAAATCGTATGAAAAGAACGCTGCTGAGCGGCGTCGCCCTGGGAGTGGTGCTTGCCGGGCTCGCCGTGTGGCTGGTGCCGCGGCCTGCACCGGAGCTGACGGCGAGCCGACCCGCAGCGCCGCGCACGGTGGAGGCTCCGGACCAGATACTGTCCGCGGGCTCGGCAGCGGCGCTGTCGTGT
>JAZBOX010000141.1:0-9768 GCA_036351355.1 Halieaceae bacterium | reverse complement strand
TATCCAAGCCAAGCGGCCATCCGGGCGCCTGGCACAGCTCAGCTGCCTTTCCCAGCGCCTCTTAGGGCCTGTTAGAGCCTCTTAGCGCCTCTTAGCGCTGATCAAGGGTAGGCTCGGGGAAGAAGCTGGGACGCCGATCAAGCCGTCGTCAATTGAGCCATCGCCTGAGCCATCGCCGCCTCAGGACTGGAGCAGCGTGTCGGCCGACAGGCCCTCGCGCTCGAGTACGCGCTTCAAACGCTTGAGCGCCTCTACCTGAATCTGGCGCACACGCTCGCGCGTGAGCCCGATTTCCTCCCCGACTTCCTCAAGCGTGCTGCTGTTGTGGCCGAGAAGGCCAAAGCGCCGGATCACCACCTCGCGCTGCTTGTCTGACAACTGATTGAGCCAGCTTGCGATGCTCGAGTGCACGCTGGCTTCCTGCAGCTGCTCCGAGGGGTCGAGGCCGACGTCATCGGCGATGACCTCCACCAGCGAGGCATCGCTGTCGGGGCCGAGGGGCGCATCGACGGAGCTGACCCGCTCGTTCAGGCCCATCAGCCGCTCGACCTCGCCCGCCGGCTTCTCCAGGCGCGCAGCGATTTCAGCCATCGTCGGCTCGTGATCCAGCTGCTGCGTCAGCTCGCGCGCCGCGCGCAGGCAGCCGTTGAGATCCTTCACCACGTGGATGGGCAGGCGGATCGTGCGCGCCTGGTTCATGATCGCGCGCTCGATCGTCTGGCGGATCCACCAGGTCGCGTAGGTGGAAAATCGAAAGCCGCGCTCGGGATCGAACTTTTCCACAGCGCGCATAAGGCCGAGGTTGCCCTCCTCGATCAGGTCGAGCAGCCCCATGCCACGATGCTGATAGCGTCGTGCGATCTTGACCACGAGGCGCAGGTTGCTCTCGATCATGCGCTTGCGCGCCGCCTCATCGCCGCGCTGGGTCAGGCGCGCGAAATGCTTCTCTTCATCCGCCGTAAGCAGCGGCACAAAGCCGATTTCATTGAGGTAGAGCTGCGTGGGGTCCAGGGTGATCTCGCTGCGCAGCCTGGTGCGGGCGTTGCGGCCTCGCTCTTCGGCACCATCGCGAGGGTCACGGGATTGTTCCTGGTCCGATTCCTCGCCTCCGCCGTCGGAGAAGCCGAGATCGGCGTCCTCTTCGTCGCCAGCCTCGCGACGCACTTCACGACTTGAGTTCCTGCGACGCGACGCGCGCGCGGCGTTGGAGTCTGTCGCGGCACCCGTGTCTGTATGACTCTTGCTTCGCATCGAGTTCTCGCGCTCCTCGCCGCTGAGAACTGACCCGGAAAACTCCGCCGAGTCTGATTGCCTGGCCGAACAGGTTAGCCGAAGCCACCTGCGCTGTACAAGAAGTAGACACGAGGACGGGTCGACGGCCCTTGACACGCATCAACTCATCGCGACGGCAGCAGGCGAAGCGGGTCGATCGGCTTGCCGTTTCGGCGGATCTCGAAATGCAGCTTCACGGAATCGGTGCCGCTGCTGCCGCGACGCGCGATAGCCGCGCCGGCGCGCACGGTGTCGCCTTCGGCGACGAGAAGCTCGTCATTGTGTCCGTAGGCGGTGAGATACTCATCGTTGTGGCGCAGGATCAGAAGGAGACCGTAGCCCGCGATACCGCTGCCGGCATAAACGACACGACCGCCCGCAGCGGCGCGCACGGTATCGCCACGGGCGCCCGCCAGATCAATACCCTTGTGCGTTGCCGCGTCAAAACCCCGGATCACCCGCCCACTCGCCGGCCAGCGCCAGCTGTCCACGCGCGTGTTGCCGGCATCGGCCAGGGGCGGCTTCGGACGCACCGGCGCAGGTCCGGGCGCGGGCACGGTCTGGGCCTGGGCCTGAGCTGGTACCGTTGCCTTCGCCGGTGGCTTTGATGGCGTCGACGGCTTTGATGGCGTCGGCGCCGTGCCCGAAGTCACGGCAGGGCGTGAACCCTTCGGGCTCGACGCGCGAGCGACCAGTGGAGGATCCGCCTCGCGCAGCTCAAGCCGCTGACCGGGCACGATCGTGAACGGTGCCTCGATGCCGTTGGCCGCGGCCAGGCGTCTGAAGTCGAGACCATAGCGAAAGGCTATCGAGTACAGCGTATCGCCGCGCAGCACCGTATAGCGCTGCTCCGGGCGGGCCGTACCGCCGCGACTGCGATCCTCGATAGGCGCCGGAGCGCGGCTGGCACAGGCGGCGAGCACGAGCGCAAGCAGACTCAGATGAACAAAGCGCCGGGCGACCCGCAAAAGTGAAGGCTGCGCTGCCGTGTCTCGAAGCATGAGACGCAGCATGAGACGCAGACAGCCTTCCACGGCTCAGCGCTCGGGACCGCCCCAGCGGCTTTCGAGCAGCCAGACCGCGAAAAACCCCGCTACCGCGAGCAGCAGACACGGCAGCAGCTGAGGATCGCCGAGCTGTTCGGCGTAGTTCGCCGGCCAGACGGGACGCGCCGGCGCCTCGTCGATAGCGTTGAGCTTCCACGGCCAGATCACCGGCAGCGATCCGAGAAGGAAGCCCGTCAGCGTCGCCAGCGTCGCGCTGTGGAAGCGCTCGAGCAGCAGGCGCAGCAGGCGCGAAAACACCAGCAGACCGCAGCCGGCGCCCAGAGCGAAGAGGCCCAGGGGCAGCAGCACCAGGCCGTGAATCGCATCCAGGACACGGGCGTACATGCCCAGCAGCACGAGGATGAAGCTTCCCGAAATGCCCGGCAGGATCATGGCGCAGATGGCGAGGAAACCGGCCAGAAAAAAACCGCTGAGTCCTTCGGGGAAGGACAACGCCGGAGACAGTCCGATGACCGCGGCAAGCACTCCTCCGATAAGCAGTCCGGCACCCACGCCGGCGGTCCAGCGCTGCACACGCCGGATGAGCAGCAGCGCCGAAGCGAGAATCAGGCCGAAGAAGAAAGCCCAGAGCTGTACGGGATAGACCTCGAGCAGGTAAGCGATCAGGCGCGCAAGGCTTATCACGCTGCACAGGATTCCCGCGACCAGGGCGACGAGAAAGGCGCCGTCGATGCGCGACCAGGCCGCGCGCCAGTCTCCCCGGCGCAGCTGGCGCAGCAGATCCAGGTCGAAGGCGGTGATCGCACCGAGCAGACGCGTGTAGATCCCGGTGATGAAGGCCATGGTGCCACCGGACACGCCAGGGACGATATCGGCAGCGCCCATCAGAAGACCACGCGCAAAAATGCCGGGCAGGCCCACCCTGTTCACGCCCAGCGGCACGCCGGGCTCACTCTCAGGCATGGCTCCTCGCTCCGTTTCCCGTGTCTCGTCGCGCATCGCGGGCCTCAGCTGCTGCTCGTGCCCGGGAGCAGGGGCACAAAGCGGACTGGCTCTACACGTTGCCTCGACAGGCCGTCCTCATTGCGCGTCACCACGACCAGCTCCTGCGCGGCGCCACCGACGGGAATCACCAGGCGCCCGTTTGGCGCCAGCTGATCGAGGAGCGCCTGCGGAATCCGCTCCGGCGCCGCGGCGCAGAGTATCCCGTCGAAGGGCCCCAGCGCCGACCAGCCCTCGAAGCCATCTCCGTGGCGGAGCTGCACGTTGCGGATCTTGAGTTGCCGCAGGCGCTTTCGCGAAGCCTGCAAGAGCGGTTTGATTCGCTCCAGCCCGTACACTTCTCCGACCAGACCCGCGAGAACGGCGCTCTGGTATCCCGATCCCGTACCGATCTCCAGCACTCGCATCGGCGCATCGGGCATCACGCCCGTGATCAGAAGCTCGGTCATGCGCGCCACGATATAGGGCTGCGAGAGCGTCTGCTGATAACCGATGGGCAGGGCCGTATCCTCGTAGGCCCGGTGCGCCATCGCCTCGTCGACAAACAGGTGCCGCGGCACGCTGCGCATCGCATCGAGCACGGCAATATTGCTGATGCCCTGCTCGACCAGGCGCTGCACCATACGCTCACGCGTGCGGCGCGAGGTCATGCCGATTCCGCTGAGTTCAGGCCGGGTCATAGGGCCTGCAGCAGCACTACCGCGTGGGCCGCTATACCCTCGCCGCGGCCGATATAGCCGAGCTTCTCCGTCGTTGTCGCCTTGACGTTGACGCAGGAGACAGCGAGCTCGATATCGGCCGAAATATGCTCGCGCATCGCCTGGATGTGCGGCGCCAGCCGTGGCTCCTGGGCGATCACCGTGATATCGGCATTCACGGGCGCAAAACCGGCCTCGCCGACCTCGTGCATCACGCGGCGCAACAGCTCGCGACTGTCGGCACCGGCAAAGGCAGGATCTGTATCGGGAAAGTGATGGCCGATATCCCCGGCGCCCACGGCTCCGAGCAGCGCATCGCAGAGCGCGTGGAGCACCACGTCACCATCCGAATGCGCACGCAGACAACGGCTGTGCGCGATGGCTACGCCGCCGAGTACGACCGCACTGTCCGGCGCCGCTTCGGCAAAGGCGTGGACATCGAAGCCGTGTCCGATGCGCATCATGCCGCGCTCTCCCGGCGCTGGCGCGAGAGCCAGTAGGCCGCGAGGGGGATGTCTTCCGGGTAGGTCACCTTGATGTTCTCCGCTGACGCCTCGACCAGCTGCACGCGGCCTGCGCAGTGCTCGACGGCCGAAGCCTCGTCGGTAATGGGCGCTCCTCTGGCCAGCGATTCCTCCAGCGCGCCGCGCAGTTCGCCGACGCGAAACATCTGCGGCGTGAGCGCGCGCCACAGATCGTCGCGAAGAACCGTCGCCGTGACCCGCCCCTCATCGTCGCCGCGCTTGAGCGTATCGTTGACCCGACAGGCAAGAATCCCGCCGATGCCACTCCCGGTCACCCGCTCCACGAGTCGGCGGATGTCGACGGCCGGCACGCAGGGACGCGCAGCATCGTGTACCAGCACCCAGTCGTCATCGGCCGCGGGCAGCGCGCGCAGGCCGAGGGACACGGACTCGGCGCGGCTGTCGCCGCCGGTACAGAGCGTCACCCGCGGATCCGCGAGCGCCCCGCGTCGCTCGGGATCTGCTCGTCCGGCGGGCAGGGCGACGGCGACACCGGCGAGACTCACGGCTTCAAGCAGCGCGCTCAGGCTCCAGTCGAGGAGTGAGCGCCCTTCGAGTTCGAGAAACTGCTTGGGCTGGCGGGCGCCGAGGCGAGACCCGCTGCCGGCGGCAGGAATAACGGCCCACAGCGTGCTCACTGTCGCGGCTGTCCGGCGACTGCGGGCCCGCGATCGAGCTCACCACCAGCCGCATCCTCGCCCGCCATGCGGCGCACGGCTGCGCCCGTCTTTCCGGGCGCGGCGGAGTCGTCAATAAACTGGAAAAACACTTCGTCCTTCGCGGTCAGCCCCAGCTCTTCACGCGCGCGCTGCTCGAGCACGGTGGTTCCGGCCTTCAGGTCGAGCACCTCGCGCGCCAGCGCCTCATTGCGCTGGCGCAGAAGGACATTCTCACGCCGGAAATCGTCGGCCTGCTGCTGCAGGCGCCGCAGTTCGAGGCGGCCGCCCTCACCCCACCACAGGCGGTACTGGAGCAGCGCCACCAGCGCAAGCAGCGCCAGAAGCAGCGCCCGCCGACCCACGATCAGCGGGCAAACTCCGCGCGGCCGCGATAGGGCGCAGCGGAGCCGAGCTCGGCCTCGATGCGCAGCAGTCGGTTGTACTTCGCCACGCGGTCCGAGCGGCACAGCGAGCCCGTCTTGATCTGGCCGGCGCCGGTCGCCACGGCGAGGTCCGCGATCGTCGTGTCTTCCGTCTCGCCGGAGCGATGAGAGATGACCGAGGTGTAGCCGGCGTCGCTGGCCATGGCGATGGCATCGAGGGTCTCGCTCAGCGTACCGATCTGGTTGAACTTGATCAGGATCGAGTTGGCGACGCCGCGCTCGATGCCCTCGGCGAGGATGCTTGTGTTGGTCACGAACAGATCGTCACCGACGAGCTGCACGCGATCGCCGAGGCGCTCCGTCAGCAGCTTCCAGCCATCCCAGTCCGACTCGTCCAGGCCATCCTCGATCGAGAGGATCGGATAGCGGTCGACAAGCTCACCGAGATACGCACCGAACTCTTCGCTGTTGAAGTCGCGCCCCTCGCCGCCCAGCACATAACGTCCATCGCGGTAGAACTCGGACGCGGCGCAGTCGAGCGCCAGGGTCACGTCCTCGCCGAGGCGATAGCCCGCCCGCGCCACGGCATCGCCGATGGCTTCGAGCGCGGCATCGTTCGACGGCAGGTTGGGCGCAAAACCGCCCTCGTCGCCGACGGCCGTGGCCAGCCCCTTCTCATGCAGCACTTTTTTCAGGTTGTGGAAGATTTCAGCCCCGCAGCGCAGGGCTTCGGCGAAGCTGTCGGCGCCTACGGGCTGAACCATGAATTCCTGGATGTCGACATTGTTGTCGGCGTGCTCACCCCCGTTGAGGATATTCATCATGGGCACAGGCATGCTGTAGTGACCGCGGCCGTGAACGGCGGCAATGTGCTCGTACAGCGCGACACCGCGACTCATCGCGGCGGCTTTGGCGGCGGCGAGGGAGACGGCGAGCATGGCATTGGCACCGAGCCGCGCCTTGTTATCCGTACCGTCGAGCTCGAGCATGCGCGCGTCGAGGTCGCGCTGTTCGCGTGCATCGCAACCGAGGAGCGCATCGCGCAGCTCCGTGTTCACGTGGCTGACGGCTTTCTGCACGCCCTTGCCGAGGTAGCGCGCGCCATCGCCGTCGCGCAGCTCCAGCGCCTCGCGGGATCCCGTAGAGGCACCGGAGGGAGCGCAGGCCGAGCCTACGGCGCCGTCGTCGAGAGCCACCTCGGCCATGACCGTGGGGTTTCCCCGCGAATCAAGGACTTCGAAACCGCGTACATCAGCTATCAGACTCACAATTCAACCTCGCTATTGCTTCAGCGCCATCGATGATCAGGCGGCCTGTTCCTTACCTGCGGCAACCGAACGTGACAGGCGGCGCCGCTCGAAATACCGTATCAGCCGATGACCAGCGGCGGCAGGTCCTTGACCAGGCGATCCACCGCCTGCACCTGGGCAAGGAAGGGGCCAAGCTGCTCCAGCGGCAGTGCGCTGGGACCGTCGCAGAGTGCCGCATCGGGATCGGGATGGGCCTCGAGAAAGAGCCCGGCCAGCCCTGTCGCCATGCCCGCGCGGGCAAGTTCGAGGACCTGCGATCGGCGCCCGCCGGAGGCCGCGCCCATGGGGTCGCGGCACTGCAGCGCATGCGTGACATCAAAGATCAGCGGTACACCGCCGGTGACCTGGCGCATCACACCGAAGCCGAGCATATCGACAACAAGATTGTCGTAACCGAAGTTGCTACCGCGCTCACAGAGCAGCAAGCGATCGTTGCCGCACTCGCGGAACTTATCCACCACGTTGGCCATCTGCGATGGCGACAGGAACTGCGGCTTTTTGATATTGATGACCGCCCCCGTCTCCGCCATCGCGCGCACGAGATCGGTCTGGCGCGCGAGGAACGCCGGGAGCTGAAGGATGTCGCAGACCTCGGCCACGGGTCCGGCCTGCTCCGGCGCGTGCACATCGGTAACCACGGGCAGATCGAGGCGATCGCGTATCTCGCCAAGGATCGCCAGGCCCCCGTCGAGACCCGGGCCGCGAAAGGAGTGTATCGACGAACGATTGGCCTTGTCGAAGGAGGCCTTGAACACCAGCGGAATCGAAAGCTCCGCACAGACGCGGGCGTACTCCGAGGCCACCTCAAGCGCAAAGTCCCGACTCTCGAGGACGTTGATGCCGCCGAGCAGGACGAAGGGCGCGTCGTTGGCGATCTCGATGGCGCCGACGGATACGCGGCGCACGCTCATGCCTGCGCCACCACTGTGTCGCGAGCATGACGGTTGCCCGCCGCGTGATGGCAGGCAGCCTGAACGTAGCTGGTGAACAGCGGGTGACCGCCGCGGGGCCGCGATGTGAATTCAGGGTGGAACTGACAGGCGACAAACCAGGCGTGCTGCGGTAGCTCGATCATCTCGACCAGCGAATGATCGGCGGACCAGCCGGCAAGGCGCATGCCGTGTTCGCGAAGCGTCTGCACATAGTGATCGTTGACCTCGTAGCGATGGCGATGGCGCTCCTCGATAACCTCGGCGCCATAGATCTCGCGGATGCGACTGCCCTCTTCAAGATGACAGGGCTGCGCCCCGAGACGCATGGTGCCGCCGAGATCAGAGCTGGCGTCGCGCTGCTCGGTGCTGCCGTCGGCGTTCTGCCACTCGGTGATCAGGGCGATTACCGGGTGCGGCGTAGCGGAATCCATTTCCGTCGAGTGCGCATTTTCCAGCCCACAGACGTTGCGCGCGTACTCGATCAGCGCCACGTGCATGCCGAGACAGATGCCGAGAAAGGGAATGTCGTTTTCCCGCGCGAAACGCACAGCTGCAATCTTGCCCTCGACGCCGCGGTCGCCGAATCCACCGGGCACAAGGACGGCATCGACGCCTTCGAGGACCTGCGTTCCATCGCGCTCAATAGCCTCCGCGTCCACATATTCGACGCGCACGTCTGTCAGCGTCTGCAGACCGGCGTGTGACAGCGCCTCGTTCAGCGACTTGTAGGCATCGGGAAGATCCATGTATTTGCCCACCATCGCCACGCGAACCGTTGCCTGGCGGTCGGCGAACTCACGCTGCAGGACTTCATCCCACTCGGCGAGATCGGCCTCAGGGCACTCGAGATTGAAACGCTCGACCACAAAGTCATCGAGGCCTTTCGCGTGCAACGCCCTCGGGATTCGGTAGATCGTATCGGCATCGAGCAGCGGGATAACGGCCCGCTCTTCGACGTTGGTGAACAGCGCGATCTTGCGCCGGGCGCTGTCGTCGATATCGACGGTGGAGCGACACAGCAGAACGTCGGGCTGCAGGCCGATCGAGCGCAGCTCCTTGACCGAGTGCTGCGTGGGCTTGGTCTTGATCTCCCCCGCCGTGGCGATATACGGCACCAGTGTCAGGTGCATCAGCAACGCGCGCGACGGCCCCATCTCGACCTTGAGCTGGCGCGCGGCTTCCAGGAAAGGAAGGCCCTCGATGTCACCGACAGTGCCGCCGATTTCCACCACAGCAACTTCGGCGTCGCCGGCACCCGCAAGGACGCGGCGCTTGATCTCGTCGGTGATGTGGGGAATCACCTGCACCGTACCGCCGAGGTAGTCGCCGCGGCGCTCCTTGGCCAGCACCGCGTTGTAGACGCGCCCCGTAGTGAAGTTGTTGCGCCGCGACATGCGGACTCGCGTGAAGCGTTCGTAGTGACCGAGATCCAGATCGGTTTCGGCGCCGTCGTCGGTGACGAACACCTCACCGTGCTGAAAGGGACTCATGGTCCCGGGGTCGATGTTGATGTAGGGGTCGAGCTTGAGCAGCGTGACCCTGAGTCCCCGGGCCTCGAGAACGGCAGCCAGCGAAGCGGCGGCGATACCCTTGCCGAGGGAGGAAACCACACCTCCTGTCACGAAGACCAACCGCGTCATGCCTAGCCTCTTCCCCGGAGCTTCGCCGAAGCCCCCTTGAACGTTATGCCCGCACGGGCTGCGTGTTCGCTGCCACAGCACGCTACCGGACGCAGCGACGCTGCAGCATCGGATGATGCGCGCTCTCGTGACGTGGTCCTTCCGCGGCGGGCCGCCACGGTACAGCGGCCCGAAGCCTCACGGGCGGCGCGCAAACAGGCAGCGCACAAGCGAACTGCGCCCCCAGGAGCACGGCGGAACGCGCGTCTGGAAGGCCGGGTGGCCTCAACCAGGATGGGAACGCAGCGTATCAGGATCACCTTGGGCACTCAATCTTCAGCCCCCTTTTCCGCCCCCTTTTC
>JAZBOX010000140.1:0-67044 GCA_036351355.1 Halieaceae bacterium | reverse complement strand
GCACGGACCCGCGGTGCTGCGGACTTCGTAGCTCCGGGTCACGAGGTGCTGCGGGTGCCGCTTGAGGGACGCCAAGGGACTGCCATCCATGGCTGGCTTACGATCGCCATCCATGGCGATCGGTACCCTCAAGCGGCACCCGCAGCACCACGCACCCCTTGGGCCGTACCAATGGGAAGGCGAGCAGATGACAGCGATGGAATTTGAAACAAGCCCAGAGGCCCAAAGCGGTTAGATCTACGCAAACGTTGAGCTGGGGGCGGGCTTGGCCTCGCAAGGGTACCGATCGCCCGGATGGCGATCGATAAGCGAGCCATGGATGGCAGTCTTTTCGCGTCCCTTGCGAGGCCAAGCCCGCCGCCAGCTCAGAATTACGCTACTGAGAATTACGCACCAGCCAATCAAGCGCTAACGAATTACGTAACAAGACAAACGAACTGAAAGCACGGAGTTAAACCATGAATACAGTGACAAAGATCGATACCACCCCCGACTATCGCGTTGCCGACATCGGCCTGGCCGACTGGGGTCGGCGGGAGCTGGAGATTGCCGAGGGCGAGATGCCGGCGCTGATGGCGCTGCGCGAGCAGTATCGCGAGGAGCAGCCGCTGGCGGGTGCGAAGATTCTGGGCTGCATTCACATGACCATCCAGACCGGTGTTCTCATCGAGACGCTGACTGCCCTCGGCGCCGAAGTACGCTGGTCCTCGTGCAACATTTTCTCGACGCAGGACCACGCCGCAGCGGCTATCGCCGCCGCCGGCGTGCCGGTCTTTGCCTGGAAGGGCGAGACGGAAGAGGAGTACGAGTGGTGCATCGAGCAGACCATCATCAAGGACGGTCAGCCCTGGGACGCGAACATGGTCCTCGATGACGGCGGCGACCTGACGGCCATGCTGCACGAAAAGTACCCGCAGATGCTCGAGCGCATCCACGGCATCACCGAAGAGACCACCACGGGCGTTCACCGCCTCTACGAGATGCTCAAGGCGGGCACGCTCAAGGTGCCGGCGGTCAACGTCAACGATTCGGTCACCAAGTCGAAGAACGACAACAAGTACGGCTGCCGCCACAGCCTCAACGATGCCATCAAGCGCGCCACCGATCACCTGCTCTCGGGCAAGCGCGCGCTGGTGATCGGCTACGGCGACGTCGGCAAGGGCTCGGCGCAGTCGCTGCGCCAGGAAGGCATGATCGTGCGCGTGACCGAGGTCGACCCGATCTGCGCTATGCAGGCGTGCATGGACGGCTTCGAAGTTGTCTCGCCCTATGTCGACGGGATCGATGATGGCAGCGAGGACTGCATCGACCGCGAACTGCTCGGGCGCATGGACCTGCTCGTGACGACCACGGGCAACTACAACGTGTGCAACTCGCGCATGCTCGGCGCGATCAAGAGCGGCGCCGTGGTCTGCAACATCGGCCACTTCGACAACGAGATCGACACGGCGTACATGCGCCGCGAGTGGGAGTGGGAGGAGATCAAGCCGCAGGTACACAAGGTCTACCGCGACAAGGCCAGCAATGATCACCTTATGCTGCTTGCCGAAGGCCGCCTGGTAAACCTGGGTAACGCCACAGGACACCCCTCGCGGATCATGGATGGCTCCTTCGCCAACCAGGTGCTGGCGCAGATCTATCTCTACGAGCGCCGCTTCGCCGACCTCGAGGACAACCTGAAGCCGGCGGCACTGAAGGTGGAGGTGCTGCCGAAGAAACTCGACGAGGAAGTCGCCGCGCACATGGTGGCGGGCTTCGGCGGTGTGATCACGCGCCTGACGCAGGACCAGGCCGACTACATCGGCGTTCCCGTGGAAGGGCCCTTCAAGGGCGAAGACTACAAGTACTGAGCCATGAACAGCAGGCCGGCGATCAGTTTCGAATACTTCCCGCCTAAGACCGATGCGGGCAGGAGCAAGCTGCTCGGGGAGACCACCGACGCGCTTGAGGCGGTGCACCCCGGGTATTACTCCGTCACCTACGGCGCCGGCGGTTCGACCCGCGACAACACGCGCGGGACCGTGCTGGCGCTCAGGGAGCGGGGGCTAGACGTGGCTCCGCACCTGAGCTTCGGCCTCGACGGCGAGGACACGATCCTCGGCCTGCTGAATACCTATCGCGAGGCGGGCATAGACCGCCTCGTCGCCCTGCGCGGCGACCTTCCCTCGGGCACCGGTGGCGGCTCGCGCCTCGTTTACGCAAGCGAACTCGTGGAGTTCGTGCGCAGGCACACGGGCGACCACTTCCACATCGAGGTCGCCGCCTACCCCGAAATTCATCCACAGGCGGAAAGCTATGAAAGCGACATCCGCTATCTCAAGGGCAAATTCGACGCCGGCGCCAACGCCGCGATCACGCAGTACTTCTATAACGTCGAGGCCTACTTCTACTTTCTCGACCGCTGCGCGGCCATCGGTATCGACAAGCCGGTCTACGCCGGCGTCATGCCGATCACCAACTACGCCAACCTGGCGCGCTTCTCGCGCAACTGCGGCGCCGAGATTCCGCGGTGGATCTGCCGGCGTCTCGAAGGCTTTGCCGACGACAGCGACAGCATTCGCGCTTTCGGCATCGAGGTGGTCACGCAGCTGTGCGAGACGCTGCTCGAGAACGGCGCGCCCGGCATCCACTTCTACACCATGAACCAGGCCAATCCGACGCTGCAGATCTGCCGCAATCTCGGTCTGTAGGCGGCGCCCTGCCCATGCTGCGTCCCCGCTTCTTCACCGGCGAGGTCCTGGACGTGGGCGCCTCGCTGAGGCTTGAGGCAGAGCCCTCGCGTCACATTGCCCGGGCGCTGCGCATGCGCGCCGGCGATCGCTTGTGCCTGTTCGGCGGCGACGGCCGCGAGGCCACGGCCGAGATCGTGGCCATCGAGCGCAACACCGTCGAGGTCCGCGTGCTCGAGCTCAGGGAGATCGACCGCGAGTCACCGCTGCGCATCACCCTTGCCATCGGTCTGTCGCGCGGCGATCGCATGGATACGGTCGTGCAGAAGGCCACGGAGCTCGGTGCAGCCGCCATCTGGCCGCTGACCAGCGCACACACGGGCGTCCGCCTCGACGGCCCCCGGCTGCAGCGCAAGCTGGAACACTGGCGGCGCATTGCGCTCAGCGCCTGCGAACAGTGCGGCCGCAACGCGCTGCCTGCGATCGAGAGCGTGCGCGAGTTCGGCGCGGTTCTCGATGCAGTGCGCGCCGTGGGCGACGCAAGGAAGCTCATGCTGCACCCGGAAAATGCATCGGAACCCGCCGTCGACGACGCGTCGACCAGCGAGCTGATCCTGCTCGTCGGCCCCGAGGGCGGCTTCAGCGCCGACGAGGTGGCGCGCGCCATCGAAGCCGGTTTTCAGGGGCTGCGTCTTGGTCCACGGATACTGCGCACGGAGACGGCGCCGCTGGCTGCCATCGCCGTAGCCCAGGCGCGCTGGGGCGATTTCCGCCATTTCTGAACGCGCCGGAGACATCATCGTTCCGCTTGCCTGAGTCAGGCCCTTTGACTACGGTGCAGCTTTTCCAGCGAGACGGTCGCGATGAGCATCAAACTCGGCGTGGTGATGGATCCCATCAGCGCGATCAACTACAAGAAAGACAGCACCATGGCCATGCTCTGGGCCGCCGCCGATCGCGGCTGGTCGCTGTTCTACATGGAGCCGACGGACCTGTCCCTGGAGCAGGGCGCACCGACGGCGCGCATGGCGCCCCTCGAGGTCTTTCGCGATCCGCAGCGCTGGTACCACCTCGGCGAAGGCGAGCGCCGATCGCTGGCGGAGCTGGACGTGATCCTCATGCGCCGCGATCCGCCCTTCGACAACGAATACATCTACGCCACCTACATCCTCGAGGCGGCGGAGCGCATGGGCTGCCTGGTAGTCAATCGCTGCCACTCGCTGCGCGACTGCAACGAGAAGGTCTTTGCCACGCAGTTCCCCGAGTGCTGCCCTCCCGTACTCGTAAGCGGTGACCGCGAGCAGCTGAAGGCCTTCCACGGCGAGCATGGCGACGTAATCTTCAAGCCCCTCGACGGCATGGGCGGCGCATCGATATTTCGCGTACGCAACGATGACCCCAACGTCAACGTGATCCTGGAAACGCTGACCGACTTCGGGCGACAGACGATCATGGCGCAGCGCTACCTTCCCGAGATACGCGACGGCGACAAGCGCATCCTGATGATCGAGGGCGAGCCCGTGCCTTACTGCCTGGCGCGGCTGCCATCGCAGGGAGAAACACGCGGCAACCTCGCCGCGGGCGGCACCGGTCGCGCCCAGCCGCTGAGCGAGCGCGACCGCCAGATCGCGGAGGCGGTGGGTCCGAGCCTGCGCAGGCGCGGTCTCATCTTCGTTGGCCTGGACGTCATCGGCGACTACCTCACGGAAATCAACGTCACCAGTCCAACCTGTATCCGCGAGATCGACGCCGCCTTCGATACGGACATCGGCGGCCGGCTCATGGATGCGATCGTCACCCGGTTGCAGAACCCCGATCCGCAGTGAGCGCGGCCGCATCGACCAACGATCGCCTGCTGCTGGCGACACTGGTCGCCACGGCGCTGCACATGATGCTGATCTTCGGGCTGGGCTTCGACGCGCTGCGGCAGGAGAACCGTTTCCAACCGGTGGAGGTCACGCTGGTGCAGACCAGCAGTCGACCGCCGAAGCAGGCCGAGCACATCGCCCAGGTCGATCAGAGCGGCAGCGGCCGTGAGGTCCAGCGCGATCGGCCATCGGCCGCGCCCGCGATGCTGCCCCAGCCGACGCCGGCCGCGGCCGCGGCGACGCGAACAAACAGCGGTCGCGAGCGTCTGGCGACGCCGGCCATTACCACCGTTTCGAGTCCCGATCGCATCGTCGACCGTCGCGGGGAAAACGCCGATAACGCTGATCTGCCGTCCACGGATCGCGAACTGGCGCGTCTCAATCGCGAGCTTGCCCGCCTCGAGGCCAGCCTCGACGAGTCGCGGCGCAGCGCCGAGGACCGTCCGCGCGTGCGCCGCCTCGACGCCGTGTCGGCGCGCGCCGCGGTGGACGCCGCCTACCTCGCCGAGTGGCGGCGGCGCGTCGAGTCTGTGGGCAACCAGTATTACCCCGAGGCCTCGCTACGCTACGGCATCTACGGCAGCCTTCGCCTGCTCGTGACCGTGCGCAGCGACGGCGAACTCGAGGACATCCGCGTGCTTGAACCCTCGGGTCAGGCCGTTCTCGACGAGGCGGCAATCCGCATCCTGCGCCTGGCGGCGCCATTTCCGCCTTTTCCCGAAGAGTTGCGCGCAAGCACGGACAAGCTTGAGATCGTGCGTACATGGCAATTCGAGGAAAACCCGCTAAGCTCGAAGTGAATAGCGGTTCGTCGGCTCGCAGAAGCCGGGGGCGGAGAAAATGATAGCGACGCCGGGGCACGACCTGCGCGGACGCGGGAGGGTTGGACACGCGGTGCAGGCTTCGAGCAGCGATAGCCTACGGGATCATTTTCTCCTCGCCATGCCCGGCCTCGAAGCGGGCCTGTTCAGCGGCAGCATCACCTATATCTGCGAGCACGGCGAGGCCGGAGCCATGGGCCTGGTGATCAACCAGCCGCTGGAAATCTCCCTCGAGGAAATCTTCGACCACCTCGAGATCGGTACCGCCGCAGACTTCCATAACCGTCCGGTCCTTGCCGGGGGTCCGGTTCAGGTTGACCACGGCTTCGTACTCCACCCCGCCGATGCCCATGACTGGGACTCCTCGCTGCAGGTGACCCGCGACATTCGCCTGACGACCTCTCAGGACGTGCTGCGCGCCATCGCCGCGGGCCATGGCCCCGAGCGTTTCGTGATCGCGCTCGGCTATGCCGGCTGGTCGGCCGGTCAGCTCGAAGAAGAGATCGCCGGCAACAGCTGGCTGACGCTGCGCGCCGACCACCGCATCATCTTCGATACGCCCATCGAACAGCGCGTGACTGCCGCCGCAGCGGCGCTCGGTATCGACATGAACCTGATGACCACGCAGGCGGGCCACGCCTGAGCGTCACGGCCGAGCCTGCAACCAAGCCCCCGCAACCAAGCCCGCAACCAGGCCGCAACCAAACCCGCAACCAGGCCCGCAACCAAGCCCGTAACCAGGGCCGGTCGCTGAGTCCGCCATGACCATGCAGCGCGATCCGATCCGAATTCTTGCCTTTGACTATGGCCTGCGCCAGATCGGTGTGGCGGCCGGCAACACGATGCTCGCCACCACGCAGCCGCTGACGGTACTGCAGGCCCGCGACGGCGTACCCGCGTGGTCCGAGGTCGAAAAACTCCTTGCCGAGTGGCAGCCCGATCTGGTTCTGGTGGGAGATCCGCTGCATATGGATGGCAGCGAAAGCGAGATGGCGCAGCGAGCACGGCGCTTCGCCCGGCGCCTTCACGGACGCTTCGCCGTGGCCATGGAAATGGTCGACGAGCGCCTGAGCAGCTATGCGGTCAAGGCCGAACAGGCTCTCGAGGGGCACCGCGGTGACTACCGGCACCGCCCCGTCGACAGCCTCGC
The DNA here is from genome assembly GCA_036351355.1 of Halieaceae bacterium. GTDB lineage: Bacteria > Pseudomonadota > Gammaproteobacteria > Pseudomonadales > Halieaceae > Congregibacter. Next base: position 60,536 of record JAZBOX010000140.1, on the reverse strand, counting down.
CGCGGAGCTGATCCTGCGCGACTGGCTCAATCGTCGGCACGAGCGCTGCGAGCGCAGCCTGCCGGCGGGGTAGGGACGGCAGCGCCCGGAAGCGCGCATGAAGACTGCGGCGCCCGCAGCGCCGGCGCCCTAGCGGCTCAGATCCACCTGCAGATCGACGTTCCGGCCGCCGTGGCGCTTCTTGTCGAACATCTTGATGCCGAGGCGCACCTCGTTGGCCGAATCGGCGCAGCGGATCGCCTCCTCGGACGTGATCTGGTCGGCCTTGTAAGCGGCGAGCAGCGACTGGTCGAGAGTCTGCATACCCTGCTCCGTCGAACGCGACATCACTTCCTTGATCAGGTGAATCTCGCCGTTGCGGATCTGATCGGAGATCAGGGGCGAGTTGAGCAGCACCTCCATCACCGGTACGCGGCCCTCGCCGCTGGCGTGCGGCAGCAGCTGCTGGGCGATCATTGCGCGCAGGTTGAGCGACAGATCCATCAGCACCTGCGAGTGCCGGATCGACGGGAAGAAGCTGAGTATGCGATCGATGGCCTGGTTGGCGTTGTTCGCATGCAGCGTGCACAGGCAGAGGTGTCCGGTTTCGGCGAAGGTGAGCGCGTGGGCCATCGTTTCCGCAGAGCGCACTTCGCCGATGAGGATCACGTCGGGCGCCTGGCGCAGTGCGTTCTGCAGGCCGACCTCGAAGGACTCGGTGTCGAGGCCGACCTCGCGCTGCGTGATCAGGCAGCCGGCGTGGTCGTGCACGAATTCGATGGGGTCCTCGATGGAAAGGATATGCCCGCGGCTGTTGCGATTGCGGTGACCGACCATCGCCGCGAGCGAAGTAGATTTTCCCGTGCCCGTACCACCGACGAAGATCACCAGCCCGCGACGAGCCATGGCCAGATCGGTAACGATGGGCGGCAGGCCCAGCTCCTCGACGCGGGGAATCTCGCTCTTGATCCGGCGCAGGACCAGGCCCGCGGCGCCGCGCTGCATGAAGGCGCTGGCGCGAAAACGCCCGTGCCGCTCCGACGCGATCGCGTAATTGCACTCCTGAAAACGCAGGAACTCGGTCTGCTGCGTGGGACTCATGGTGTCGAGTACGAGGCTTCGCGCCTCGTCATCGCTCAGCGCCTGCTTGCCGATGGCGCGGATCGCACCGTCGACCTTGATGGAGGGCGCCGCGCGCGCCGTAATGAAGCCGTCCGAAGCCTCTTCGGCCACCATCGCAGCCTGCAGATCCTCTATGTTCATCAGCGCCGTGCTCCTTCCCTTTGCGGCAATACGCGCGCGCCCAGCCTGCGGTCGCTCAGAAATTCTCCGGCATACGCGCTTTTTCCTTCGCCGCATCACGGCTGATCACGCGCTTGTCGACGAGATCCTTGAGGCACTGGTCCATGGTCTGCATGCCGACGGCCTGGCCGGTCTGGATCGCCGAGTACATCTGCGCCACCTTGTCCTCGCGGATCAGGTTACGGATCGCCGAGGTCGCGCGCATGATCTCGTGCGCCGCGACGCGCCCGCCGGAGTTGCGCTTGAGCAGCGTCTGCGACACCACCGCCTGCAGCGACTCGGAGAGCATGGAGCGCACCATCGACTTTTCGGCCGCGGGAAACACGTCGATGATGCGGTCGATGGTTTTCGCCGCCGAGGTCGTGTGCAGCGTTCCGAACACGAGGTGGCCCGTCTCCGAGGCGGTCAGGGCGAGACGGATGGTCTCGAGATCGCGCATCTCGCCGACGAGAATGATGTCGGGGTCCTCGCGCAGCGCACTGCGCAGGGCCTCGGCGAAGCCGAGCGTATCGCGGTGTACCTCGCGCTGGTTCACCAGGCACTTGCGGCTCTCGTGAACGAATTCGATGGGGTCCTCGATGGTGAGGATGTGGTGGTAGCGATTGTCGTTGATAAAGTCGATCATCGCCGCGAGCGTCGTTGACTTGCCCGAGCCCGTCGGCCCGGTGACCAGCACGAGTCCACGCGGCATCATGCTGATATCGCGGAAGACCTGGCCCATGCCTAGGTCCTCCATGCTGAGGACTTTCGAGGGAATCGTGCGGAACACGCCGCCGGCACCGCGGTTCTGGTTGAAGGCGTTGACGCGGAAGCGGGCCACGCCGGGGACCTCGAAGGAGAAGTCGGTTTCGAGGAATTCCTCGAAGTCCTTGCGTTGCCTGTCGTTCATGATGTCGTAGATCAGATCGTGCACCTGCTTGTGCTCAAGCGGGGGCAGATTGATGCGACGAACGTCGCCATCGACGCGGATCATGGGCGGCAGGCCCGCCGAGAGGTGAAGGTCCGAGGCGCCCTGTTTGGCGCTGAACGCGAGCAGTTCCGTGATATCCATTCGAGACCTTGCCCCTTGTTGTTCTCTGGACCGTTTTTTCTGGACCGTTTTTTCTGGGCCGGTTTTTTTAAACCCCGGACCCTTGTTCAGCCCCCAGGCCGCCGGCCCGTGACGGGCTCGATTATCATTGGCGCATGAGCGAAACACCCATCGAAGCCAATATAGCAAAGGTGCTGGAGCAGGTAAGCATCGCTGCCGACCGCTGCCAGCGCCCGCGCGAAGAAATTCGCGTCCTCGCCGTGAGCAAGACGCAGAGCGCGGAAGCGGTCCGCCGCGCCGCGGCCTGTGGTCTGAGCGAGTTCGGTGAGAATTACCTCCAGGAGGCCGAAAGCAAGATCCCGGCCTGCGCCGATCTCAAGCTGTGCTGGCATTTCATTGGCCCGCTGCAGTCGAACAAGACCCGCGCCGTCGCCGCTCACTTTTCCTGGGTACACAGCGTCGACCGCGGCAAGCTCCTGCGCCGTCTCAACGACCAGCGCCCCGATGAGCTCGACGCGCTGAATATCTGCGTGCAGGTGAACATCTCCCGGGAGGCGAGCAAGGCCGGCGTAGCGCCCGGCGAGCTGGAGGAACTGCTCGCCCTGACCGATGAGCTACCGCGCCTGCGCCTGCGCGGCCTGATGGCGATACCGGCACCGGCCGCCGACTTCTACGCGCAGCGCGAACCGCTCGACGCCCTCGCCCGGCTCTTCCGCGAGGCGCGGGCGCGCTATCCGTCGATGGACACGCTGTCCATGGGCATGTCTTCGGATCTCGAGGCTGCCGTCGCCTCGGGCAGCACCTTGCTGCGCATCGGAACCGCGATCTTCGGACCGCGCAGCCGGGCGCCTTGAGCGGCAGGGCAGGGCGCTGGAGCGCCGCCGCGGCGACGCCGTGGCCGGACCCTCCGCCGACCGTGCATGTATACTGCGGCGCCGCCGTGCGGGCGTCGCAGCACCCCGCTCACCCCCTGAATATCTCACTGAACGGAAGCCATGAACGCACTGAATGAGATCTCGCTGTACCTGCTGCAGACCGCCATCGGAATCTACCTGCTGATCATGCTGATGCGCTTCATCCTGCAGCTGGTGCTGGCTGACTTCTACAACCCGATATGCCAGTTCCTCGTACGCGCCACGAATCCGCTGGTGCTGCCGCTGCGTCGCATTCTGCCCGCGCGCGGTCGCATCGACTTCGCCTCGCTGGTGCTGGCGATCGTCATTCAGCTCATCGGCATCATCGCCATCCTCGCGATGAACGGCTTTTCGCTGCCGGGGCCGAGCCTGCTGGTCGCCTGGTCCGTGGTGGCGGTCATCGGCCTGCTGGTCAAGATCTACTTCTTCGCCCTGCTCGGCATGATCATCCTGAGCTGGATCGCTCCCGGTACGGCCAATCCCGCGGCCTACCTCATGTACCAGATCACCGAGCCGGTCATGGCACCCTTCCGGCGCATGCTTCCGGCCATGGGCGGCATCGACTTCTCACCGATCCTGCTGTTCATCGTCATCAACGTGATCCAGATTGCCCTGCGCAGCTTCGCCGCCGGCCTCGGCCTGCACCCATCGCTGGTCATGGGGATCTGACCTCGACCCGGCTGCGGGCCGTCACTACGCCATGGACACATCGGTGGGCATCGTCAGCCCCGAGACCGTCCGCTTCGGCGAGCCCTTCGAGCTCGCCGGCGGCGGCCTGCTGCCCGACTGGGAGCTGATCTACGAGACCTACGGCGAGCTCAATGCCACGGCGAGCAACGCCGTGCTCATCTGCCATGCGCTGTCCGGTCATCACCACGCCGCGGGCCGGCACAGCCCCGACGAGCGCAAACCGGGCTGGTGGGATGCCTGTATCGGACCGGGCAAGCCCATCGATACGCGGCGCTTCTTTGTCGTCAGTCTGAACAACATCGGCGGCTGCCACGGCTCGACGGGGCCCGCCAGCATCGATCCCGGCACGGGCCAGCCCTGGGGACCCGACTTTCCCCAGCCGCGCGTGGAGGACTGGGTCGACGCCCAGGCCAGGCTCGCTGACCATCTCGGCATCGAGTGCTGGGCCGCGGTCATCGGCGGCAGCCTCGGCGGCATGCAGGCCATGTGCTGGTCGCTGCGCTATCCCGATCGCCTGCGCCACTGCGTGGTGATTGCAGCGGCGCTGAAGCTCAGCGCACAGAACATCGCCTTCAACGAGATCGCGCGCCGCGCGATCATGTCCGACCCGCACTTCGCCGATGGCCACTACCTTCGCGAAGGCGTGCGCCCGGCCCAGGGTCTGGCGCTGGCGCGAATGGTCGGCCACGTGACCTACCTCTCCGACGACGCCATGGCGACGCGCTTCGGACGCGAGCTTCAGGACACGGGAGACGCAGACGGCAACGGCGAGTTCCAGATCGAAAGCTATCTGCGCTACCAGGGAAAGCAGTTTTCCAGCGTCTTCGACGCCAATAGCTACATCCTGATGACGCGCGCCCTCGACCTTTTTGACCTGGCCGCCGACGATGGGGGCGACGCCCGGGCGGCTTTTCAGCGCTCGCGTTGCGCCTTTCTGGTCCTGTCCTTCTCGACGGACTGGCGCTTTTCGCCGGCTCGCTCGCGCGAGATTGTCGACGGCCTGCTCGCGGCCGAGCGCCCCGTCAGCTACGCCGAGATCGACGCGGCAGAGGGCCACGACGCCTTCCTCCTGCCCGTGCCGCGCTATCTCGACGTGCTCACCGCCTACCTGAACCGCGTGGCTACCTGATGCGCCAGGACCTCACGCACATCCTGCGCTGGATCAGGCCAGAGGCCCGCGTGCTCGACCTCGGCTGCGGCGACGGCGAGTTCCTTGCGCTGCTGCGCGATCAGCGCCGGGCGCGCGTGCTGGGTATCGAGATCGATGCCGACGCCATCACCGAGGCGCTGCGCCGCGGTCTCGACATCGTCGAGCAGGATCTCGACGGCGGCCTGGCCAATTTCCCCGACCATAGTTTCGACGTGGTTGTGATGGCCCATGCGCTGCAGGCCGTGCACTTCCCCGACCGGGTTCTCGAGGAGATGCTGCGCGTTGGACGCGAGTGCGTGGTCACCTTTCCAAACTTCGGCCAGTGGCGCTGTCGTGTTCACCTTCTGTCGCGGGGACGAATGCCCGTTTCGCGCTTCATGCCGTATACCTGGTATGACACGCCGAACATTCACTTCTGCACCGTGCGCGACTTCGAAACCCTGTGCCGACACCGCGGCATACGTATCCTCGGTCGCGAGATGATCGGCGCCGGCAGCGGCGCGGGTTTTCTCGCCCGGCGCTGGCCCAACCTGTTCGCGACCACCGCCATCTACCACATCAGCCGGTGAATCCCATGCTTCGATACCCGCCTCTGTCGCTGCGCAAAGGCCTGCAGCGCCTTGCCACGGCGACGCTACTGCTGCTCGCCACCACGGCGCAGGCGCAGCAGTCCGAGCGCTTTGGTCCTTACGAGCTGCATTACAGCACCGTGAATACCACTTTCATCGAGCCGGCGGTGGCCGCCGAGTACGGCATCACGCGCGGCGAGCGCCGGGCCATCATCAACCTGTCGCTGCGCGAGCATCTCGACGACGGGAGCACCGTGGCGCGCACGATGGATCTCGAGGGAATCACCCGCGACCTGACCGCGAAGCGCATTCCGCTGGACTTTATTGAAGTGCGCGAGGGACCGGCCATTTATTACATCGCCGAGTTCAAGTTCATCAACCGCGAATACCGCTTCTTCGATGTCGAGTTCGGCGCGAGCGGCGACGAGCAGCGCTACGAGTTCAGCTTCAAGCGGCAGATGTACATCAATGACTGAGGGCACGGCGCCGCAGGAGATCCTGGTGGCCACGGGAAACCGCGGCAAGTTTGCCGAGTTTGAGCGCCTGCTGGGGAGCTTTACGCTGCGAAGGCAGGACGAATTCGAGCTGCTACCGGCGGAGGAAACGGCACCGAGCTTTGTCGAGAACGCCATTCTCAAGGCCCGCGCTGCCTCGGCGCAGACGGGCCTCGCGGTGCTGGCCGACGACTCGGGTCTCGCCGTCACCGCGCTTGGCGGCGCGCCAGGCGTGCGCTCGGCGCGCTTCGCCGCCGACGCGGGCGTGTCCTTTGCGGAGGAGGACCGCGACGCCGCCAACCGGCAGCAGCTCCTTGAGGCCCTGCGCGGCGTTCCCTCCGGCGAACGACAGGCGGCCTTTCACTGTGCGCTCGTTCTCCTGCGGCATGCCGAGGACCCAATACCGATCATCGCCGAGGGTGTATGGCGCGGCGAGATTCTCGAGGTCGAGCGAGGCCACGGCGGCTTCGGCTACGATCCTCTGTTCAACGTGCCGGAATACGGCTGTAGCGCCGCCGAGCTGGAGGCGGAGGTCAAGAACGCGATCAGCCACCGCGGCCTCGCCACGCAGGCGCTGCTGCGCCGCCTCGCCGACGCCTGAGTCGGGGAAATCCTGTGCCGGTGCCCGCACCGTCCCTGTCGGTTTACGTGCACTTGCCGTGGTGCGAGCGCAAGTGCCCCTACTGCGATTTCAATTCGCATGAAAGCGTGTCGATTCCCGAGAGGGCCTACGTCGATGCGTTGATCGGCGATCTGGATGCGGAGCTCGCACTCGCACCGTGGCTGCGCGAGCGCTCGATCATCAGCGTGTTCATCGGCGGAGGAACGCCAAGCCTGTTCAGCGTGGAGGCCATCGGTCGCCTGATCGAAGCGCTTCGCAGCCGCCTCACGCTCGCCGAGGGCGTGGAGGTCACCATGGAGGCGAATCCCGGGAGCACTGAGCGGGCGCGCCTCGCAGGCTATGTCGACGCTGGCGTGTCGCGCTTTTCTCTCGGGGTGCAGAGCTTCGACGATGCCTGTCTGCGCGCGCTCGGGCGCGTCCACGATGCGCGCGACGCGCGGCTCGCCGTGGACGCCGCGCTCGGCTCCGGTGCGTCGCGGGTGAATATCGACCTCATGCACGGCCTGCCTGGCCAGGATCTGCGCGCCGGCCTAGGCGACCTCGAGGTGGCTCTGGCCAGCGGCGTCACGCACATCTCCTGGTATCAGCTCACGATCGAGCAGAACACGCGCTTCTACGCCGCACCGCCAGCGCTGCCCAAGGAAGAAGTACTCGCACAGATCGAGGAACTCGGCAGCGCTCAGCTACGCGATGCGGGCTTTTCCCGCTACGAGGTTTCGGCCTGGGCCGTGCCCGGCCAGGAGTGTCGCCACAATCTCAACTACTGGCGCTTCGGCGACTACCTGGCGCTCGGCGCCGGCGCCCATGGCAAGCTCAGCGATCCCGAGGGGCGCGTGCAGCGCTACCGCAAGACGCGACAGCCCGACGCCTATCTCGGCAGGGGCGGGGGGCAACGACGCGGCCTGCACACGCTGACCGAGTCCGATCTGTGCGGCGAGTTCATGCTCGGGGCGCTGCGTCTCAGCGCGGGCTTTGAGCGCGGGCTGTTCGAAGCGCACACGGGCCTGCCGTACAGCCGCATTGCTGAAGAAGTCGGGGCGCTGATCGACGCGGGCCTGATGCTTGAGGAAGGCGATCGCCTGCGCCCGTCGGCGCGCGGCTTTTGCTACCTCGACGACCTCGTCGGCCGGTTCTTCGGCGACGACGAGCTCATCGCCAGCGAGCGCGGCAGCGCCGGAGCCCAGGCGGTTTAAGCAGTGTCTCGCCGGCGGTAGAGCAGGTCCCATACCCCGTGACCGAGGCGCTCACCGCGGGCCTCGAACTTGGTGCGCGGCCGCTCATCGGGTCTTGGGGAGTATTGAGCAGGGCCGGCGCAGTTTTCGAAGTGAGCACTCGCTTCCATCACCTCCAGCATATGCTCTGCATAAGGCTGCCAGTCCGTCGCCAGATGGAGAATCCCTGTGGCGCTGCGCAGGCGGCTCGCAAGCAGATCGACAAAAGCCGGCTGGATCAGGCGCCGCTTATGGTGGCGCTTCTTGTGCCAGGGATCGGGGAAGTAGATGTTGATACGCTCGAGGCTGTTCTCCGCCAGCGCGTTGTCGAGCACCTCCACGGCGTCGTGGCAGAAAACGCGGATGTTATCGATGCTCCGGGCTTCCATTCCCGCCAGCAGCTTGCCGACGCCCGGACGATGCACCTCGACGCCGATGAACTGCAGGTCGGGCGCAGCGCCGGCCATCTCCAGCAGCGACTGACCCATGCCGAAGCCGATCTCGAGCACGCGCGGTCCGGGACCGCCGAAGAGCGCATCGAGGTCGATGGGAGCACGCTGCGCGGGACAGTCCACGCCCCAGCGTTCCCAGCCCTGATCAAGGCCGCGTTGCTGCGACGTCGTCATCCGCCCGGCGCGCAGCACAAAGCTCCTGACGCGCCGGCGCGCTCCGTGCTGATCTTCGACCACGCAGCCTCGCCGTCAGGACGTACTGAGCGTCCAGCAGACGGCCGCGAGGCACAGCCAGCCGCCGAGAAAAGCCAGCCCGCCGATCGGGGTGATCGCACCGAGCCAGCGCAGACCCGTGAAGGCGAGGAGATACAGGCTGCCGGAGAACACGAGGATCCCCGCCGCAAACAGCCAGGCGCTGGATTTCAACAGCGCGGAAGCCGGCAGCTGCAGCATGAGAATGCCGACGCCGAGGAGGGCGAGGCTGTGATAGAACTGATACTGAACGGCGGTTTCGAAGACGCCGAGCGCGTAGTCATCGAGGCGTCCGCGCAGGGCGTGGGCGCCGAAGGCACCCAGCGCGACGCTGAGGAAACCGCTGAGCGCGGCTGCGCTAAGGGTCAGCTGGGTCACAAAGGGACCGAACCGGAGCGGTGGGCAGCGCGAGCGGAAGTGCGGTCAGGCGATAAGCTGACCGCGGATCTTTTTCATCGCCGCCGCCTCGAGCTGGCGAATGCGCTCGGCGGACACGCCGTACTCCGCGGCGAGCTCGTGCAGCGTGGCCTTGTCGTCGGTGAGCCAGCGGCGGGCCAGAATGTCCCGGCTGCGCTCGTCGAGGCCCGCGATGGCGCTGTGAAGACGCGCCTGGCTTTCGGCGTGCCACTGGCTGTCCTCGACGCTCTGGGCCGGGTCTACAGCCGAGCTGTCCTCCAGGAAATGCTGCGGAGCCTGCCAGGCTTCGTCGTCATCGGCATCGCCGGGCGCATCGAAGGCCAGGTCGCGGCTCGAAAGACGGCCTTCCATGCGGTGGACTTCCTGCACATCGACACCGAGATCGTCGGCGACGGCGCGCGCCTCGTCGGCGGTCAGCCAGGCGAGGTTTTTCTTGGCGCCGCGTAGATTGAAGAACAGCTTGCGCTGCGCCTTCGTCGTAGCGACTTTCACGATCCGCCAGTTACGCAGGATGAATTCGTGTATCTCGGCCTTGATCCAGTGCACGGCGAAGGACACGAGACGCACGCCCTTGGTCGGATCGAAGCGCTTGACCGCCTTCATCAGACCGACGTTACCCTCCTGGATGAGGTCGGCCTCGGCCAGCCCGTAGCCGCCGTAGCTTCGGGCGATGTGCACGACGAAGCGCAGGTGGGACATGACCAGCTCGCGAGCCGCCTGCACGTCTTCTTGGTAGAACAGACGCTCGGCAAGGTCCTGCTCCCGCTCGGGAGTAAGAATGGGAATGGCGCTCACGGCCTGAACATAGGCAGCGAGATTGGCGCCCGGGACCATCTGGTCGATGGGCGAAAGCTGGCGATCGGCGGCAATGCTGCCTGCGGCACGGGTCCCAGCAACGGCGTTTACGGCCATAAGCTCCTGCACTGATACATCCTCCGGAAGCCGATTCTAGCACTCGTTGTCTTAGAGTGCTAAATCGGGAAAAGTTCCCCGAATCGCCCTCGAGCGAACGACCTTGCTACGAATGCGGCGGAAAACGGACCACTCGTGAGCGACCTTCGCTCGCGGTCCGCGCTCAGTCGGGCTCGATGTCGCGCAGGTGACGCGCCGCGGCCAGCCAGGCCCCGAGCAGCCCGAGGCCGGCGCCGAACAGGGCGAGCTGCAGGCTGTCAACCAGACTCAGGCCCGTAAGCTCGAAGCGGCTGTCGTAGGTGGCGGCGAGGGCGGCGACAGGGCCACGCAGGATAAACGTGCCGCAGGCAACGAGCAGCGCCGCGCAGGCGCCGCCGCCGAAGCCGTACCACAGGCCGGTGTACAGAATCGGCCGCCGAACGAAGGCGTCGCTGGCACCGACCAGCTTGCTGATCAGCACCTCATCGCGCCGGCCCTCGATCGTGAGCCGTATCGTATTTCCCACGATCAGAACCACCGCGGCGATGAGCAGGGCCGCGAGGAAGGTCACGGCGCTTCGCGCCAGTGACATCAGCGCGTCGAGGCGTCGCAGCCAGAGCGCATCGACGATCACCTCGTCGACGGTCGGCAGCGCGGCGAGCTCGAACTCGAGCTGGCCGAGAAGCGCTGCCGAGTCGTCCCGCGCCTCGACGATGAGCAGGTGCGGGAGCGGATTTTCCGCGAGCCCCTCGAGGAGATCGTCCATGCCGCTATCCGCGGCGAATTCCTGTAGCGCTGCTTCCCGGGTGCGGAAGATCACCGACCTCACGTCGCCACGCTCGCTCAGCGACGCCGCCTGGGCGCGCGCGGCAGCCTCGTCGGTGGCGTCGCTTAAAAACAGGGTCAGCGTCGCGGGCTTGTCGAGGGTCTTGCCGACGCGGCCGGCGTTATCGAGGGCCACCCACAGGCCGCTGGGGAGCGCAAGGGCGACGCCGATGACCATCCAGGTGAGCAGGCTCGCGGTCGGCTGTTGCAACACGCGGGCCAGGCTGTCGGCCGCCGACTGGCGGTGGTGGCGACGCCAGCTGCGCCAGCGCTCAATGGGGCGCACGCGCTGCGGCCGCGCCTGGCGCTGCGCGCGCCTGCCGTCAGCGGCGGCCACGGTGGCGGCCCGTCGCCGGGCGAAGGAATGCGACGCGCGCGGCTTTCGTGCGCGCTTGAGCGAGTATGAGCGAGTGAACGGGCTGCGCGTCCATCAGTTTCCGCCGTCCATGCCGGCCTCGAGCAGCCGTCCCTCGCGCAGCGTGAGAATTCGGTGGCGCAGGCGCGAAATCAGCGCAAGATCGTGGCTGGCAATGAGTACGGTGACGCCGACGCGGGCAAAATCGACGAACAGCTTCATGATGTCGGCAGACAGCTCGGGGTCGAGGTTGCCCGTGGGTTCGTCGGCGAGGAGGATTTTCGGGCGGCCGACCACGGCGCGCGCGATGCCCACGCGCTGCTGCTCGCCGCCGGACAGGCCCAGCGGCATGTCGTGGGCGCGGTCGAGGAGCCCGACCTTGTCGAGCGCCGCATGGACGCGCCGGTCCATGTCGCGGTCGTCGTAGCCCAGCACCTGCAGCGGCAGGGCGACGTTGTCGAAGACGCTGCGATCCATCAGCAGCTTGTGGTTCTGGAATACGACTCCGATGGACTGGCGGTGGCGCGGGACACCCCGCCTTGGCATTTCGCCGAGGTCACGGCCGTTCACCGTGACGCGGCCCCGCGACGGCCGCTCCATCAGCATGATCAGGCGCAGCAGCGTGCTCTTTCCGGCTCCCGAGTGGCCAGTGAGAAACACCAGCTCCTCGGGGGCGATTTCGAAGCTCACCTCGCGCAGCGCGTCGTGGCCGTTGTCGTAACGCTTGCCAACGCGGTCAAAGCGGATCATCGCGGTTGCGGCGCCAGGCTGTCAGGGCTCGCTTCGGGCATGGGAACGCGGCAGGGGCCTAGGCACGGTCGAACAGGGCCCGGATAAAGTCAGCCGCAGCGAAGGGGCGCAGATCTTCCGCCGCTTCGCCGACGCCGATGAAACGAATCGGCAGGCCGAGGCGCCGCGCGATCGCGAAGATCACACCGCCCTTTGCCGTGCCGTCGAGCTTGGTCAGGGCCAGTCCGGTGACGCCCACGGCCTCGCGGAACTGATCGGCCTGGGCGAGAGCATTCTGTCCCGTGCCCGCATCGAGCACGAGCAGCACCTCGTGCGGTGCGTCGGGGTTGAGCTTGCGCAGGACGCGCACGACCTTGGCGAGCTCGTCCATGAGATGACTCTTGTTCGACAGCCGCCCCGCGGTATCGGCGATCAGCACGTCGACGCCGCGCGCCGTCGCCGCCTGCAGGGCATCGTAGATCACCGATGCGCTGTCGGCGCCCTGATGCTGCGCGATCACCGGCACGCTGTGGCGCTCGCCCCAGTGCTGAAGCTGCTCGACGGCCGCGGCGCGAAAGGTGTCTCCGGCGGCGAGCATGACCGACCGCCCCTCGCTCTGGAAACGTCGCGCCATCTTGCCGATCGTCGTCGTCTTGCCGACGCCGTTGACACCGACCACCAGGAGTACGAAGGGAGAGGCCGCGCTGACATCGAGGGCTTGCTCGCAGGGCGTGAGGATCTCCTCGAGCTCCTGGCGCAGCGCTGACAGAAGCGCCTCGGGATCCGCCAGCTCACGACGCGACACGCGCGCCGTGAGCTTGGCGATGATGTCGTTGGTGGCCTCGATGCCCACATCGGCCATCAATAGTTGGGATTCGAGCTCCTCGAGCAGGTCGTCGTCGATGGCCTTGCGGCCGAGAAACAGACTGCCGAGTCCGGCAACGAGGTTGTCGCTCGTCCTCCCGAGGCCGCGGCGCAGTCGGCTGAACAGACCGCCACGGCCCGCGTCACCGTCAGCCTGCGGTCGCGGCGCGGGTGCCGGTGTGGTCGCTGTTGGCGCATCGTCGGCCGCCGCCGCCGTGGATGGGGCCGCAGAAGCGGGCAGCGGCGGAGCGTCGCGCCCATCGAGCCCGGGTTCGCGGCGGACGGCGGCTTCGTCGGATGGCGTGTCGCCCGCTTCGACGGGCAGGCGCGCAGCATCGGCCTGCTCAGCCGCGGACTTTTCAGCACCCTGCTCCAGCTCCGTGCCGACGTCCTCAGCTCTTGCGTCCTTTTCGCCCGCCTCAGTTGCCTCGGCATCCGGCCCGGCATCCTTCGCCTCGGCTGCAGATTTGGATCGTCGGAAAAATCGCATCGGGAGAAGGGATTCACTCGTCTCGTGGAGGGTCGCGCGGCGCGGCGTATCGTATCATCGCCGACGGAGACGAAGCGATGACGGTGGCGTGACGGGGAAGTCGGGCAGACGCGGGAGCGGCAGGGGAAGCGGCCAGCTGCGCATCATCGGTGGTGCCTGGCGCGGAAGAAAGCTCCCCATCGCCGATGTCGAAGGTCTGCGGCCGACGGCGGACCGCCTGCGCGAAACCCTGTTCAACTGGCTGGTCGCGCAGGTACCCGATGCGCGCTGCCTCGACCTGTTTGCCGGTACCGGCGCACTCGGTCTCGAAGCGCTGTCTCGAGGGGCGGCGCACTGCGACTTTGTCGAGCCGCAGCGACAGGCCCTCGAGGGGCTGCGCGCGAGCCTGACGCGCCTCGGCGCGGGCGACAGGGCACGCGCCCACGGAATGAAGTCCGACGAGGCCGTGTCCATACTCGCCGCTCAGGGCGAGCGCTACGACCTCGTGTTTCTCGACCCGCCCTTTGGCGCTGGCCTGCTGGAGCCCACGCTGACGGCGCTTGTCGACCAGGGGGCACTCGCAGCGGATGCGCTGGTTTACGCCGAATTCCCCCGCTCCGAGTCACCCGGCGTGCCTGCGGCGCTTAAGCCGTGGAAAGAGGGAAGCGGTGGACGGGTCTCAATGCGCGTGTATCGCTATCGCTAGGCGGCTTTACCTCAGGCCCGGCTGGATCCATGTGGCGCAGCGGCAGGGGCATTTGAGGGGTCAGCGCTGATTGATTACCATCGGCGGCCGCTTTGAGGAGCCATCGACCGACCATGTCAGACACAGCGTCAGCAAGCGCCTCGTCCGAGAGCCGCACGGTCATTTACCCGGGCACCTTCGACCCGATCACCAATGGGCACGTGGATCTGGTCGAGCGCGCCTCCAGGCTCTTCGATCGCGTTGTCGTCGCGATCGCCTTCAGCGAAAAGAAGACGCCGCTGTTCGATCTCGATCAACGCGTGGAGCTGTGCGCCGCGGCGTTGGCCGGTATCGGTAACGTGGAGGTCTGCGGCTTCAGCAATCTGCTCACGGACTTCGCGAAGAGCGTCAATGCCCGCTGCGTACTCCGCGGTCTGCGCGCGGTGGCCGACTTCGAATATGAATTCCAGCTGGCCAACATGAATCGGGCGCTATACCCCGAGTTCGAAAGCGTGTTCCTGACGCCCTCGGAGCACCTCTCGTACATCTCGTCGTCGCTGGTGAGGGAGATAGCATCGCTCGGAGGTGACGTGACGTCCTTTGTACCACCGGTCGTGGACGAGGCGCTGCGCGCCCGTTTCGCGCACTAGCGCACGGGCTCAAGGCTCTGACGCGGACTGACGTCCGGCCTCAAGGCTGTAACGCGGACTGACGTCCGGGCTCAAGGCTGTAACGCGGACTGACGTCCGGGCTCAAGGCTGTAACACGCGCTGGCCCCGGACTCGAAGGCCGTAGCGCCTGCGAAAGGCTTTACCTCGGTTGCGGGTCGTCCTGCTCCGTCGCGGCCTCGGCGGCACGCTCGGCGCGACGTGTCTGACGACGCTCGACGTCCTTGAAGCTGTAGCCGGGCTGTATGCAGCCGAGGCAGCGCATGAAGGTGGTCTCGGCCGGTCCGAGCACGAGCGTCTCGGCGGACTCGGCCACGGATCCGGCAAGCGCCGTCAGCGGCAGAGAGACGAGAAAGGCCGCGCCGCCCACCGCGGTCATCACCAGCCCGATAGGACGGGCCACGAGAAGATCGCCGGTCATGGCGAAGGCATTGGGTCGCTCGTCGACGGAGGTCTGGCCCCAGCCGGGCGTGGTGGCGAAGACGCTGGCGAGCATCCCGAGGGCCAGTGCGGCGTGACGCGTGCGCCCTGCCGGCCCGCGGCGAGTGCCGACTCGCGGGCTTTGCTGAGACATTTCCTTCAAAGAAGCATGTAACACGCTGATTCCTCCGCAGCAGAGCTGACCGCTTTTTGACCGAGTGTACCCAGTTCAGCGCTGACAGGCTACGCAATAGGCACTCGCGCGCTGCGCGATCACGCGGCTGCGGACGGGCCGTCCACAACGCGGACAGGGCGCCCCGGCGCGGCCGTAAACCAGCAGTTCCTGGGCGAAATACCCGGGCTGACCGTCGCCGCCAATAAAGTCACGCAACGTTGTCCCACCGCGCTCTATCGCGTTAGTAAGCACTTGCTTTATATCGTCTGCCAGGGCCAGGTAGCGAGCCCGCGCGACACGGCCCGCCGCGCGGTCGGGGCGAATCCCGGCGCGAAACAACGCCTCCGTAGCGTAAATATTGCCAACACCGACCACGGTGCGCGCGTCCATGATGAAGGCCTTCACCGGCGCACGGCGACCGCGCGATAACGCGTAGAGCCGCTCTCCGTCGAAGTCCGTCGACAGCGGTTCGGGCCCGAGATGCGCAAGCGGCTCGAGGGGACAGGCGCGCCCGAACCACTGGAAGCTGCCGAAGCGGCGCGGATCGTTGTAGCGAAGGCGCACGCCGTTGTCGAGACAGAGGTCGATATGGTCGTGGGGGGCGAGCGGCGTTTCTTCGAGCAGCACGCGGAGCGAACCGGACATGCCGAGGTGAACCAGCAGCGTCCCCGCATCGAAGCCGAACAGCAGATACTTGGCACGTCGCGACAGGGTCTTCAGCTGGGCCCCGCGCAGGCTGTCGTCCAGAGTCGCGGGCACGGGCCAGCGCAGGCGCGAGTCGCGCACCACCACCTCGAGCACCCGGCGCCCGACGCAGTGCGGCTCAAGGCCGCGGCGCGTGGTCTCGACCTCGGGCAGTTCAGGCACAGGCACACCCCGCCGGAGCCCTCGCGCCCGACGAACAGCCACAAAAAACCCCGGCAAGCCGGGGTTCTCTTCGCCTGGCCGCAGGTGCCACGCTTACTTGATCTTGCCTTCCTTGTAGACCACGTGCTTGCGCACAACGGGATCGTACTTCTTCATTTCGAGCTTGTCGGGCGTCGTACGCTTGTTCTTGTCGGTGGTGTAGAAGTGACCGGTACCCGCGGTCGAATTCATGCGAATCTTTTCTCTCATCGCTGTGCTCCTTGGTTGGGCTCGCTATGCCTGCGCGGCGTTCAGTCTCAGACCGCTTCGCCGCGGGCGCGGATCTCGGCCAGAACGGCGTCGATGCCTTTCTTGTCGATGATACGCATGCCCTTGCTCGACACGCGAAGACGCACGAAGCGCTTCTCCGACTCTACCCAGAAGCGATGCTGGTGCAGATTGGGCAGGAACCGGCGACGCGTACGGTTCTTGGCGTGAGATACGTTGTTTCCCGTTACCGGGCGCTTGCCGGTAACCTGGCAGACTTTCGCCATGACTTCCTCGCCTGTCTAGAACCGCGCGAAGTCCCCCCAGGGGCGCAACGGATCTTTAAATTCTGTTCAAAATCAATGGGTTGCGAGGCACGCAGCAGCGTTCAAGTGGAATCAGGGGGTTGATTCGCAGGTGCCCCGGCCCCGCGGAGCGCGCCGTTATACCAGAGCGCCCCTTGCACGGCAAGCAATTTATCGGATGTGCGCAGGCAAGATGAGCGGATGAGCAGGCGGTGATCAGAGCAGGCCTGACTCGGCGAAGGAATAAGCTTCGCCGCGCCCTACGACGATGTGATCGAGAACGCGCACGTCGATGAGCGCCAGCGCATCGCGCAGGCGGCCGGTGATGTTGCGGTCTGCCGCCGATGGCTGCGCGACGCCGGAAGGATGATTGTGCGCAAGGATCACCGCCGCGGCGCGGTACTGCAGCGCTCTTACGACCACCTCGCGCGGATATACGGCCGCACCGTCGAGCGTGCCGAAGAACAGGTCTTCGCAGCGCAGCAGGCGGTGCTGTACATCGAGAAACAGGCAGCAGAACACCTCGCGCGAGCGCGTCGCGAGGTGATGCTGCAGGAATTCGCGCGTGGCGCGCGGACTGGCGAGAACGCTACCGCCACGCAGGCGCTGCTCGGCGCAGCGACGTCCGAGCTCAAGCGCCGCATGGAGCAGGGCCACTCGCGCCGGACCGAGACCGGGCTCGGCGAGCAGTTCCTGCCTGTCGCGAGCGAGCAGCCCGACCAGCCCGTCGTGACCCTCGAGCATAGCCGTGGCCACATCCATTGCCGACATACCACGCCGCCCCGTGCCGAGGAGCACGGCGATCAGCTCCGCGTCGGAGAGCGCGGAAGCGCCGCGCAGCAGCAGTTTTTCTCGCGGACCTTCCCGCGATGAGGCTGGTCTGCTCCTGGGCACGGCGGCCCTGCCCGAAGCCGCCGTGGCTGCGGTGACAGCCGTCCACGCGACCTTCGGTTCTGCCGATGCGGTCTCCTTCGCCCCGGCCTTCTCTTTTGCCACGGCCATCGATTTCCCCTCCGCCGCAGGGACGCCCGTTGCTGCGCCCATGCTCCAAGTCCCGCCTGCGATGCCCGGGGGCGACGCAGATGCTATCTTCGCGGGCCAATTTTCCTCGCTGGCCTGCGCGTATGGGACATCTTTTCAATCGGCGCATACTTTTGGCTGTCTGCGGCGGTATCGCCGCCTACAAGTCCGCCGAAATCGTCCGCGCCCTGCAGGAACGCGGCGCGGAGGTGCGCGTGCTGATGACCCGCGGTGCGCAGGAGTTCATCACGCCGCTGACACTGCAGGCACTTTCGGGTTTTCCCGTCCACCACAGTCTTCTCGACGAAGAGGCGGAACGGGGCATGGGCCACATCGAGCTGGCGCGCTGGGCAGATCTGATGCTGATAGCGCCGGCCACCGCAGACTGCATGGCGCGCCTGCGCGCGGGCCGCGCCGATGACCTCCTAGGCGCCGTCGCCCTGGCCACCAGCGCTCCGCTGGTCCTCGCGCCGGCAATGAACCAGCAGATGTGGCGCGACGCCGCGACGCAGGACAACCTGAGCGTGCTGCGTGATCGCGGCATCCGCTTCATCGGACCCGCGGCGGGCGAGCAGGCCTGCGGCGATATCGGCCCCGGCCGCATGAGCGAGGCGGCGGACATCGCCGCCGCCGTGGACGCGGGCTTCGCATCGCGCGATCTCGACGGAATGAGCGTGCTGGTAACGGCCGGCCCGACGCGCGAGGCGATCGATCCCGTGCGCTTTCTTTCCAATCACTCCTCCGGACGCATGGGCTTTGCCATCGCGCGTGCTGCCGCGGACGCCGGCGCGCGAACGGAGCTGGTCTGCGGGCCCGTACAGCTGCCGACGCCGGAGCACGTGCGGCGCCACGACGTGCAGACGGCCTGCGAAATGCTCGAGCGCTGCGAAGCGCTTGCAGACGACTGCGACGTCTTTATTGCCTGCGCGGCGGTGGCGGACTACCGCCCCGCGACGGTCGCAGCGCAGAAGATCAAGAAGAGCGATACGCGGCTCACGCTCGAGCTCGAGCGCAATCCCGACATCCTGGCGCAGATCGCGGCGCGGGCAGACGCCCCCTTCTGCGTCGGCTTCGCCGCGGAAACGCAGAAATTGCGCGAACACGCGCTCGCCAAGCTCGAGGCCAAGGCTCTCGACCTGATCGTTGCCAACGACGTCAGCGATCCGTCGATCGGCTTCAACTCCGACGAAAACGCCGCGCTGCTGCTCTGGCACGGTGGCGAACGGAGCCTCGAACGCGCGTCCAAGGATGTGCTCGCGCGCAGCCTGGTGAGCGAAATAGCGGCGCGCCTGCGCGAGCGCACAGCGATCTCGAAGCCTCAGAAGAAGTAGGGACCCACGTTTTCCCGCAACTGCGCAGGGTCTATGATGGGCAGGTGCAGGGTGGGAGCGGGCCGCGCCAGCGCGCGGCACTGAGCGATGTTCGGAAAAAAGAAACACACCGAAAGCGAAGGGGATGCCACGGCGCTGCAGGACGGCGCGGTGACGCCCCAGCGCAGCGCGCAGAGTTTCACCGCGCGCCGCGACGCACTGCTGCGCAATGCCTTGATCGGATCCGGCGCTGTTCTTGCCGCCACGGTCGCGCTGCTGGCCTATCTGCTGCTGATCGACGCTCCGGCGCGCGCGAACGCGCTCCTCAGCCGCATTGCCGCGAACCACGCGCAGCAGCAGGCGCAGCACATCGGCCACGCCATCGCCGCTCTCTCGGAGCGGGTCGCGGCGGCGGCCGCGAGCGCACAATCCCGCATCGCCATCGCCGATGGCAACAGCGAAGCAGCGGCGCGCCTTGAAGACATCCTGCTTGGCAACTTCCCCGAGGCATCGGGGCTGCGCGTGCTCGCGCTCAACTCGCTGGGAACGGCGGACCTCGACGCGGATGACGCCGGTCTGCGCAATCACATAGAAGTCGATCTTGTCCGCAGAGTCAGCAACGACGAGCCGGCTCGCGCGGAAGCCTACCAAGCCGACGGCCAATGGATCGCATCGCTCGCCCGCCTCGCCGCAGATCCTGCAGGAGCAGAGCAGCGAGCCGTCGTGCTGCTGTCCGTCGACAGCGAATACCTGCGTGACCTTCTCGGCGACCCGGCGATACTGCCCGGCGGGGCGACGCTGCGGCAGCGTATTTACACCAATGGCGCCGATCGCAACGTCGACATCATCAGCGTCGGCAGCGGCCTCGCCGATCTCGCCCAGAGCGCAGAGGTGGCAGGCACGCATTGGCAGGTGGTATTCAGCCCCTCCGCCGAGCTGGTCGCGAGCGTCGCAGGCGGTACCCGCCCGAACTACGCAGCGCTGATTATCGTGGCCGGCGTTGCCCTTGGGGCGTTGATTATCGGTCGCGTGCGCACACGGGCGCTGCTCCAGCGCGAGGCGCAGCGCATCGGCGGCGCGGCCGAGCAGCGCTCCGCTGTCGACATCGCGATTCCCGAACTGCTGCCCCTCGCCCAGGAACTGCGCCGCCTTGCGCTGCGCCGCAATCGCAGCGAACCGACGTCGACGCCGAAGCCCGCGCACCAGCGCGGAGAAGGCGGAACGGGAATGGGCGTGATCGAAGGCGCCGCCGAGAAGGACCTGCCGGCCGATATCTTCAGGGCCTACGACATCCGCGGCGTGGCCGACCGCGACCTCGAGGACGAAACGGTCTACCGCATCGGCGCGGCCATCGGCACGATCGCCGGAGAGATGGGAGAACAGACCATCGCTCTTGGCTACGACGGGCGCGCCAGCAGCGGGCGGATCCGCTCGCTGATCGAAAAGGCACTGCTGCGCAGCGGCCGCGATGTGGTCGACATCGGCCTGGTGCCGACACCGCTGCTGTACTTCGCCACGCACCGCACGGACGCGCGCTCCGGAATCATGATCACCGGCAGTCACAACGCACCGGAGTACAACGGCCTCAAGATCGTTCTGCGCGGCGAAACGCTGGCCGAGGGCGCCATCGATCGCGTTCGCAGCCTGGCGCAGAGCGGTCGCTTCAGCTCGGGCACGGGACGCATGGCTCAGCGCAGCATCGTCAGCGACTATCTCGACGAAGTGGTCAGCGACATCGCCATCGCCGTTCCGCTCAAGATCGTGGTGGACGCGGGCAATGGCGCGACCGGTCATATCGCGCCCTCGCTGCTCGAAGAGCTCGGCTGTGAGGTACTGCCGCTCAACTGCGAGGTCGACGGCAGCTTCCCCGGCCGCAGCCCGGACCCGGGCGATGACACGGCCCTGGCCGGCCTTGTCGAGGCGGTGAAGAGTAACCGCGCCGATTTCGGCGTCGCCTATGACGGTGACGGAGACCGCGTCGTCGTGGTCACAGGCAGCGGGCGCATCCTGCGCACGGACACGCTCATGATGCTGTTTGCCCGCGACGTGGTAACGCGCCATCCGGGCGCCGACGTGGTCTACGACGTCAAGTGCAGCCGCGACCTCGCGCAACTGGTGACCAGCCTCGGCGGTCGTCCCGTGCTGTCGCGCACGGGCCACGCGCTGATGAAGCAGAAGATGGCCGAGACGGGCGCGCTGCTCGGCGGCGAATTCTCCGGGCATATTTTCTTCGGTGAACGCTGGTACGGTTTTGATGACGGCATGTATGCCACGGGGCGTCTGGCCGAAATTCTGTCTTCGCAGGACCTCACCCTCGACGACTTCATCGACGATCTGCCGAGCTCCCTGAGCACGCCCGAAATCCTCATCCCCATCGACGACGACAAGAAATTCGCGCTCATGGAGCGCTTCAAGGCCGAGGCAAGCTTCCCCGGCGGAAAGAGCAACAAGCTCGACGGCCTGCGCGTCGATTTCCCCGACGGCTGGGGCCTGCTGCGGGCCTCGAACACGGGACCGGCGCTGACCGCCCGCTTCGAGGCCCGCGACCAGGAAACGCTCGACAAGATCCGTTCGCAGTTCCGCGAGCAGCTCGAGGCCGTTGATCCCGACCTCGCCATCAGCCTTTAGCGCGGTCCCTCGCCGCGGAGATCGCATGTCCCTGACCAATGATTCGGCGCTGAACGTTGCCCACGTACTGACGGAAGCGCTGCCCTACATCCAGCGCTTCACCGGCCGCACGATCGTGGTCAAGTTCGGCGGCAATGCGATGGTCGATCGCCAGCTGCACGAGAGCTTTGCCCGCGACATCGTGCTGATGAAGCTCGTCGGCATGAACCCCGTCGTTGTCCACGGTGGGGGCCCCCAGATCGGCCGGCTGCTCGAGAAGCTCGGTATCGAAAGCCGCTTTATCGCCGGCATGCGCGTCACCGACGGGGAAACGATGGACGTGGTAGAGATGGTCCTCGGCGGCAGCGTCAACAAGGAGATTGTCGCGTCGATCAACCGCGCCGGCGGCAAGGCCATCGGCGTCACGGGGAAAGATGGCGGCCTTATTCGGGCACGTCCGCTGCAGCCCTCGGAACTGGCTCCGGAGCTCTCAGCCACGGAGATCATCGATATCGGGCACGTCGGCGAGGTGCGCCAGATCGACCGTCAGATCCTCGACCTGATCATAGACTCGGACTTCATTCCGGTGATCGCTCCGATCGGCGTCGACGAGGCGGGCCGCACCTACAACATCAACGCCGACCTCGTCGCCGGCAAGATCGCCCAGGTCGTACAGGCGGAAAAACTCATGCTGTTGACCAATATCGCCGGACTGATGAACCGGGAGGGTGAGGTGCTGACCGGTCTGTCCGCGGCCCGCGTCGATGAGCTCATCGCCGACGGTACGATCAGCGGCGGCATGCTGCCGAAGATCGGCTGCGCTCTCGACGCGGTGAAGTCGGGCGTGACCTCGGCGCATATCGTCGACGGCCGGGTGCCTCACGCTGTACTGCTGGAAATCTTTACGGACGACGGCATGGGCACGAAGATCACCCGACGCGGCGACGGATGACGACGCCGAAGGCGAGAAGCAACGCGACCCCGGCCTCGGCTTGGCCGATACAAATCGGTCAACAAAAGACGACCGGCGCGATTGTCGCTCCTGCGGTCAGTCGCTACGATGAGCGCCCGGTCTTGGGCCGATTCGTGGTTTAGGGAGGTAGGGCCGCCGATGCCAAGGAATGTGCAGCGCCGACAGCAGATCCTCGAGGCCCTCGCCCAGATGCTCGAGGACAACCCGGGAGACCGGATCACCACGGCGCGCCTCGCAGCACAGGTCGGTGTTTCCGAGGCGGCGCTGTACCGGCACTTTCCGAGCAAGGCGAAAATGTTCGAGGGCTTGATCGAGTTCGCCGAGGACGCCCTGTTCCAGCGCATCAGCCTGATCCTGCAGGAGGAGTCCTCGGCCCTCGTGCGCGTGCGCCACATTCTCTATCTGCTGATCAGCTTTGCCGAGCGCAACCCGGGCATCAGTCGTCTGCTCGCCGGTGAGGCCCTTACGGGCGAGACGGAACGCCTGCGCCATCGCGTCAGTCAGCTTATGGACCGGGTTGAAACGCAGCTGCGCCAGGTTCTGCGCGAGGCCGAGGTGCGCGAAGGCCTGCGCCCCGTCATCGGCCTTCCGGAGGCTGCCAACCTCGTGTTCTGCTGCGCCGAGGGGCGCATCCTCGAATTCGTTCGCAGCGAGTTCCGACGCAGCCCGACGGCGGGCTGGGAAGAGCAGTACGCCTATCTCGCAGGGGGTCTGATGAGAGAAGTACCGACGGCGGTTTCCGTCAGGGGTAGCGGCGGCAGCGCCATCGGGGCCGGCGGCGCCTGATCAGTCCTCACCGGAACCGCCGCCCGAGGACAGGTTGCGGCGCATCTCGACGATTTCCAGAAGGCTGGAAAAACGCTCAACGTCGCGGTCATAGCTGGCGTCGACGACCGCGATCTCCTTCTCACGATCGGCAACGGCGCGTTCCGTCGCTGCGATCTGCGAACGCAGTTCGTCGATGGTCTCCAGCAGCACAGGGTCCACCTTCCGGCCGATGCGCTCCTGGTCAGCCGCCATAGCCTGGTTGTTCTCGACCTGCTGCTTCAGGGAGCGCAACTCACTGCGAAGTATGCCAACGCGGATGCGCAGCTCGCGAAGCGCCCGTTCGCGAGCGGACTCGATGTCCTCGATCGTGCTGTAGCGAAGCAGAAGCGACTCGTCCCATTTACGCAGCCGCTCCTCCTCCTTTGCAGCCTCATGATCGAGGCGGGCCTGGGCGTCGAGATCCTCACGCTCGTCATCGCCGAGCTGGCGCGGAACCACGGAAATCAACGCACCGGTGGGACTGAGAATCTCGTAGCCGTTCGCCACGTATTCGGGCGGGACCTGGTAGGCCAGCACCTTGTTGCCCTGATCGTTGACGTAACGGTACATCTGACGCTGGGCAAGCGCGCCCGACGCCAGCACCGCCGCCAGAAAAGCGACCAGTACCGCCGCGCAACTGCGGCCGGCGCAGCCCCGAGTGTCAGGTTTCTTTACTGTTGGCAGGTTCATCAGCTCAATATAGTGCTGGCGGAAGAGGGCCACAAGTCGATGGCCGCGCGCGCCCTTGCTCGCCCGGCCCGCCGAATCCGGGTGCGACCGACCGCGTCAGCGCGGCGGGTCCCCGGGACTCCCCGGAAGACGGCTCACACGCCGTACTGCGCGCGGTAGGCGCGCAGGGCGTTCAGGTCGGCGCTGCTTTCCGCTTCCTGTTCCAGGTAGGCAATGAGGTCGTCGAGGCTGATGATACTCAGCACGGGAATTTTCCAGCGCGCCTCGACCTCCTGAATCGCCGACAGCTCGCCGCGCCCCCGCTCCTGCCGATTGAGGCCGATCACCACGCCCGCGAGCTGCGCACCCGCTGCCGCGACCAGCTCCGCCACCTCGGTCACCGCGGTTCCCGCGGTGATCACATCGTCGATCACCAGCACGCGGCCGCTCAGCGGGGCGCCGACAAGCAGCCCACCTTCACCGTGATCCTTGGCTTCCTTGCGGTTGTAGGCGAAGGGGCAGTCGCGATCATGATGGGCGGCAAGGGCGACGGCGGTGGCCGCCGCCAGCGGTATGCCCTTGTAGGCCGGCCCGAGCAGCACATCGAATTCGACACCCGCGTCGACGATGCAGCGCGCGTAGGCACGGCCGAGCGCCTCCAGGGCAGCGCCGCTGGAAAAGGATCCGGCATTGAAGAAGTACGGGCTTTCGCGCCCCGACTTCAGGGTGAACTGACCGAAGCGCAGCACCTCGCAGCGGCGCGCCAGGTCGATGAACTCGCTTTGGTAGTCCTGCATCAGGGAATCCGTGACAAGCTGGCCTGTCGCTGTACTTTGTCACAGCCGCTTTAGGTATCATAGCCGGCTGCTTGTGCGCGTTGAGGCGCGCCCGTTCGGGGGTTCTATGAGGGTGATCAGTTTCTGCGCCGACGGCCTGCGCGAGGCCGCCGGCCGCGGCTTTTACGACTGGCTGGCACGCCAGGACGCGGATTTCATCTGCGTTCAGGATCTGCGTTGCACCGAATACGACCTCCAGGAAGACCTCTACTTCCCCAGCGAGTACAACGCCTACTTCTTTGACGACGTCAACGGAAAAGCCAATGGCGTTGCGATCTACTGTCGCGGCCTGCCGAAGGCGATCATGACGGGTCTGGGCTTCGTCGACTTCGACATGCAGGGACGCTACATCCAGGCGGACTATCAGGACCTGTCCATCGGCTGCATCCTCCCGCCTGCCGCCGATGAGCCCGACGGCGAGCGGCAGCAGGCCGAGTTCTTCCATCTGCTGGGCGCCCATCTGCAGAAAATCCGCAACAAGCGCCGCGACTACATCATCTGCGGAAACTGGCAGCTCACACCCGACGGCCCGGGCCTGGGTTCGGAAAAAGCCCGTGCCCTGCAGAGTGAATGGATCGGAGAAGTTTTCGGCAGTGGCTACGCGGACGCCTTTCGCGAGGTCAGTGCGACGGACCCCGCACCGACTTTCTGGCCCGAGGGTTCCGACAGCGCAGGCCTGCGTTCGGATCTTCAACTCATTTCGGAAAACCTGGTCGATTGCGTCGAGCATGCGGCGGTGTACACGGGAGAACGCTTCTCCAGCCACGCACCGCTGATCATCGACTATGACCTCGATACCTGAGGGGACCTCGATACCTGAGGGGACCTCGACACCTGAGGGGACCTCGACACCTGAGGGGACCTCGATACCCGAGGCGGCTTCGATATGGGAGGCGACCTTGATAACCGCGGCGACCTGACACGACCTGAAAAGCGGACGCACTTCCTTGAGGCCCGAGACGACCTTGAGGCCTCACGCGACGCTGCCTGGCAGAGACCCTCGGAAACACAGGCGAACTGAATGCCGCATTCCCTGACGCCGGCGCGGCGGCCGGCGCGCGTCGCGTCAGCCCTCGGCGAGTGCCGCCTTCTGCCGGCGAACAAGCTCGCTGATACCCGCCCCGGCCAGGTCGAGCATGCGCTCGAGCTCGCCGCGGGCAAAGGGCGCGGCTTCGGCCGTGCCCTGCACTTCTATGAAATCGCCGCTTTCGGTCATCACGACATTGAGATCCGTGTCCGCGGACGAGTCCTCTGCATAGTCCAGATCGAGCACGGCCTCCCCGGCGCAGACGCCCACGGAGACCGATGCGACGAAGTGGAGCAGGGGGTCGACGGTGATACGGCGAGAGCGCTGCAGCGTGTTCAGCGCGTCAAGCAGCGCAACGAAACCGCCGGTGATCGACGCCGTGCGCGTGCCGCCGTCGGCCTGCAGCACATCACAGTCGACGGTGATCGTGTACTCACCAAGGCGCCGGAGGTCCACCGCTGCGCGCAGCGATCGACCGATGAGGCGCTGGATTTCGAGCGTGCGGCCACCCTGGCGACCGCGCGCCGCCTCGCGGCCCATGCGCGTGCCCGTCGAGCGCGGGAGCATGCCGTATTCCGCCGTGATCCAGCCCGATCCGCTGCCGCGCAGGAAGCGTGGTACGCCTTCCTCGACGCTGGCATTACACAGCACCCGCGTATCGCCGAAGCTTACGAGCACGGAGCCCTCGGCGTGGCGGGTGTAATGACGTTCGATTCGGATCGCGCGCAGCTCATCGGCGGCGCGCCCACTGGGTCTGGCCATAGCAGTACTACATCGAGTGGGGAAAGGGCTCGCAGTATACTAGGGTCCTGTCCGCTCAATTCGCATGGATCCAGAGTCCTGAGCCGCCAAACTGCTACCATGCGCACAGGTAACGGGGAGACAGCATGAGCGTCCACAGCATGACGGCGTTTGCCCGCGAAGCCTCGCGAGCCGGAGACGATGTCGATGCGGCGGTCAGCACGACGATCGTGGTCGAACTGCGCAGCGTCAACCACCGTTATCTCGACTGTCACTTCAAGCTGCCCGACGCCCTCCGAGCCCTCGAGCCGCAGCTGCGCGAGGCGCTGAGCCAGGGACTTTCCCGCGGCAAGATCGACTGCCAGATCCGACTCGACAGTGATGGCGCTGGTAACACGCTTCGCGTGAATCGCGAACGCCTCGCCGAGGTCGCCGCCGCTGCGGCAGTTGTGCACGAATGTTTCGATAAGGTGGCCAAGGTATCGGCGCTCGAGGTACTGCAATTCCCCGGCGTATGCGAGGGCTCAGCGCAGGACGAGGATCAGCTTTTCACCGCGGCTCGCGAGACCTTTGACGCCGCCCTGGCGTCGCTGCGCGAGACGCGCGCGCGAGAGGGCGCGCAGCTCAGGCGGTTTTTGAGCAGCCGCCTCGATTCGATAGCGGGGGAGATCGAGCGCCTGCGTGAGCTGCTGCCGGAGCTGCGCCGGGGCCAGGAGGAGCGCCTTCGCGCCCGCCTCGGAGAACTGGAGCAGCCCGTCGACGAGGGGCGCATCGAGCAGGAGCTTGTGCTGCTGCTGCACAAGGCCGACGTCGACGAGGAGCTCGATCGGCTGAGCACGCACATCGACGAGGTCGGGCGCGTTCTCGAGCGCGGCGGGCCCTGCGGCCGACGCCTCGACTTTCTGATGCAGGAGCTCAACCGCGAGGCCAATACGATAGCTTCCAAGGCCTCGGCGAGCCGCACCACGCAGGGCGCCGTTGAGCTGAAGGTACTGATCGAGCAGATGCGGGAGCAGGTGCAGAACATTGAATAGAAGTTCCAGACGCGGCGCCGCGACGCCATGAGCGCATCGAGCGGCACCCTGTTCACCGTCTCGGCACCGTCGGGTGCCGGTAAAACCAGTCTGGTCAACGCGCTCGTGGAAGCGGAGAGCAACCTGCTGGTGTCCGTATCGCATACAACGCGCCGGATGCGTCCGGGTGAGGTCGACGGTCTCGACTATCACTTCTGCGAGCGCAGCGAATTCGAGGCGATGCTAGATGAGGGCCTGTTCCTCGAGCACGCCGAGGTCTTCGGCAACCTGTACGGAACCTCGCAGCACTTCGTGGAAGCACAGCTTGCGCAGGATCGCGACGTTATTCTCGAGATCGACTGGCAGGGCGCCCGCCAGGTCAAGCGGCTTCTGCCCCGGACCTGCGCGATCTTTATCCTCCCGCCGTCGCGTGCCGCGCTACGCGAGCGGCTCAGCAATCGCGGCCAGGACGATCAGGACACGATCGAACGACGCCTCGCCGCCGCAGTCTCGGAAATGACCCACTACGTGGAAGCGGATTATCTGGTCATCAACGATGTTTTCGCAGCGGCGCTCCAGGAGCTGCGCTCCATCGTCCAGGCCCAGCGCCTGTGTACGCCGCAGCAGACCGAACGACAGGCCGAGCGCCTCGCCGAACTCCTCGGCGAGTTGTAACGCGCAAAGCCCCGCACACATGGCGATTCAGCATGACGAATCAGCGCTAGGTAATTCGTCGATCCGCCGATATAATGGCGGGCTTTCCGTAAATTCAGGAGCCTCCCATGGCACGTGTCACCGTAGAAGACTGC
Source organism: Halieaceae bacterium (assembly GCA_036351355.1). GTDB lineage: Bacteria > Pseudomonadota > Gammaproteobacteria > Pseudomonadales > Halieaceae > Congregibacter. The sequence continues at coordinate 32,143 of JAZBOX010000140.1, read as the reverse complement.
CTCGAATCCGTCGATAACCGCTTCGAGCTGGTCATGCTCGCCAGCAAGCGCGCACGCCAGATTGCCACCGGTGGCAAGGAGCCGCTGGTTCAGGAAGAGTCCGACAAGCCCACGGTGATCGCCCTGCGCGAGATCGCCGACGGTCTCGTCGACGCCGACATGCTGCGCCGCGAGGACGAGCTCGATGCCGAGGAAGAGCTGGCTGAAGTCATGAGTGCCGGCGCTGCCGAGCTCGACCTCAGCGCCGCCGCGGCCGCTGCTGCAAGGCCCGATGACGACGATTTCTGAACTGATACCGGGGCGCCGGCGAGGCCTTGCCGGACACGCCCGACAGCGGCGCCCCCAGCGCTTCCTGTCTCCGCCCTTTACCCTGGTTCCCGCATGCCTGCCCGCAAACAAGCGGGCCCCCTCCGGCGCGTTCTGCTGCTGCCCCGGCCCCGTCGCCAGGCGCGCGCCGTAAAGCCGTGCACACAATCGATGCCCTCGACGTAAAGCTGCGCTCCTATCTGGAGCGCGAGCAGAGCGTGCAGGTGCGTCGCGCCTACTACTACGCCGAACAGGCGCACTATGGCCAGCAGCGCCGCAGCGGCGAGCCCTACGTGACGCACCCGCTCGCCGTCGCCGACATCCTCGCCGACATGCACATGGACCATCAGAGCCTGATGGCCGCGATGCTGCACGACGTTATCGAGGACACGGGCATCAGCAAGGATGCCATCGAACAGCAGTTCGGCGAGGCAGTTGCCGAACTCGTCGACGGCGTCAGCAAACTCACGCAGATCGAGTTCGACACGCTGGAGGAAAAGCAGGCCGAGAACTTCCAGAAAATGGCTCTGGCCATGGCGTGCGATATCCGCGTGATTCTGGTCAAGCTTGCCGACCGGCTGCACAACATGCGCACCCTTGGCGTGCTGCCCACGGCCAAGGCGCGGCGCATCGCGAAGGAGACGCTGGACATCTACGCGCCCATCGCCATGCGCCTCGGCATGAACTCCGTGCGTATGGAATTCGAGGACCTGGGCTTCAGCGCGCTCTACCCGATGCGCGCCCGGCGAATCGAAGCGGCGCGCCTAGCCGCGCGCGGCCACCGCCGCGAACTGGTCGAGAAAGTCCGCACGCAGATCGAGAACGCGCTGCAGCAGGACGAGCACGAGGCGACGGTCCTCGGGCGCGAAAAACACCTTTACAGCATCTACCAGAAGATGCGCTCCAAGAAGAAATCCTTCTCGGAGATCATGGACATCTACGCCTTCCGGATCGTCGTCGACTCCGTTGATCGTTGCTACCGGGTCCTCGGCTGCATCCATTCGCTCTACAAGCCCGTGCCCGGCGAGTTCAAGGATTACATCGCCATACCCAAGGCCAACGGCTACCAGTCGCTGCACACGGTGGTCATGGGTATGCACGGTGTCCCCATCGAAATCCAGATCCGCACGCAGGAAATGGAGGACATGGCGAACAACGGGATCGCCGCGCACTGGCTGTATAAAAGCGATTCGGAGCGCGGTAACGGCTCCCATGCGCGCGCGCGTGAGTGGGTACAGGGTCTGCTCGAGATGCAGCAGCGCGCCGGCAACAGCCTCGAGTTCATCGAGAACGTGAAGATCGACCTCTTCCCCGATGAAATCTACGTGTTTACGCCCAAGGGCCACATCATGGAGCTGCCGCGCGGCGCGACGGCCGTCGACTTTGCCTACGCCGTGCACACGGAGCTCGGTAACAGCTGCGTGGCCTGCCGCATCAATCGGCGCCTGGCGCCGCTCTCCGAGCCGCTGCAGAGCGGCCAGACGGTGGAGGTGATCACGGCGGCGGGCGCGCGGCCGAACCCCTCGTGGTTCAACTACGCCATCACGGCGAAGGCGCGCAGCAATATCCGCCATTACCTCAAGCACCAGACGCGCGAGGATGCGGTCGCGCTGGGACGACGACTCCTCGACAAGTCACTGACCAGCCTCGGTCTCAACGTGGACGAACTGTCGTCGGCGCGACTGGCGGCCTATCTCGACAACATCCGCCTTCAGTCCCTCGACGATCTCCTCGCCGAGATCGCCCAGGGCAAGCGTCTGCCCGCCGTTGTCGCATCGCAGCTTGTCGGCGAAGTCGACACGGTCGGGCCCTCGCCGGGACCGGGCAGCGACACGCCGCTGGCGATCCGCGGCACCGAGGGCTTCATGGTCAGCTACGCGCGCTGCTGCCGGCCCCTGCCCGGCGACCCCATCGCCGGCTACCTGAGTTCCGAGCGCGGCGTGGTCGTGCACCGCGAGAACTGCCGCAACCTCGCCGAGCTGCGCGAGAAGCCGGAGCAGTGGATCCCGCTGCGCTGGGACGACAACATCAGCGGCGAGTACCTCGCAGAGCTCCGCATCGAGGTCGAGAACCGGCGCGGCGCTATCGCCACCATCGCCACGCAGATCAACAGCATGGGCGTGAACATCGACAAGATCAGCTCGCAGGACAAGGACTACCAGTTCACTTATGTCGACCTCGACCTGCACGTGGAAAGCCGGGTCCACCTAGCCCGCGTCATGCGTCGCCTGCGCAGTCAGGAATGCGTGCGTCGGGTCAATCGGGTCTGAAATCCCATCGCCAGGCGGCGATGCCCCGGGGCACCGGCCGCCGGCAACACGAAGATCCCAACAAGCGCAGACAAGGAGTCTCTGACAGTGAGCAATCGCGCGATCATCTCCACGAACCGGGCACCGGCGGCCATCGGCCCCTACTCGCAGGGCGTCAAGGTCGGCAATACCGTGTGGCTATCCGGCCAGATCCCGCTCGATCCCGAGACCATGGAAATCGTCCCTGGCGATATCTCGGCGCAGGCCGAGCGGGTGTTCACCAATCTCAGCGCCGTCGCCGAAGCGGCCGGCGGCACGCTCGACAACGCCGTGAAGATCAACATCTCGCTCACGGACATGGCGGATTTCGCCGCCGTCAACGAAGTCATGGCGCGCTTTTTCAGCGAGCCCTACCCGGCGCGCGCCTGCGTGCAGGTGGCCGGGCTGCCGCGCGGGGTGTCAGTGGAGATCGAGGCCATCCTCTCGGTCTGAGTACTGCGTCCACTGGCGCAGGACGTCGGCGTAGCCACTGCGAAAGTCCGGGTAGTGCAGGCGGTAGCCGCTGTCGCGCAGGCGCTGGTTGGTGACGCGCTTGATTCGCGCGGGGGACGCGTCAGCGGGCGGCGCTGCCGGCGGGTCGTAGGGCATCCTGAGCTGCTCGCAGAGCCAGGCTTCCACCTCCTGCTGCGACGCGGTGCAACCATCGACGAGATTGATCGTATTTGCCGCTGGTGGCGTGGCGAGCGCGTGCACGATAAAGCCGGCAACGTCGTCGCGATGGATGCGATTGGCGTAGACCAGCGGCTGCCGTGGCCGCAGTCGCCCCGCCGCCACGGCCTTCAGCAGGGGCCCCGGACCGTGCCCGTAGAGGCCACCGGCGCGCAGCACCACACCGCCTTCGAACGCCCCGAGAAAGCGCTCTTCGGCGTCGACGATTGCCGCGGCCTGCGGCTCGTCGAGGGCCAGCGGCGAGCTTTCGTCCACGTAAGCGTCGCCATTGCCAGCGTAGACCCTGGTACTCGACACAAAAAACGCCTGTCGGGGTCGATGCGCGCCACAGCCCGCGACCAACGCCGCCATGGCCCCGCCAAAACCATCGCGATAGGCTTCGGGGTCGCGGCCCGCGGGGCTCAGCGTGACCAGCAGCGCATCGGGCGCAAGGCGCTCGAGGCAGGCCAGCGTTTCCGGACGACGCAGGTCGATGGCGATGCCGCGAACCCCCGCAGGCACCTCGCGCGCCCGGCGCCTGAGCGCGATCGTCCGCCACGGCGTGGGCAGACGGGCCGCAACGCGTGCTCCGATATCGCCAAATCCGATGATCGCGATGCTTTTGTGTTCCACGCTGTTACCCTTGCGGCCGTTCCGATTCGGAGACATGCCTCCCCGTGGCGGGAATTGTCACACAAAGCCTGGAATCGCTGCGCGGCGTCGGCCCGCGCCTCGCCGAGCGCCTGCACAACTACGGTATTCGCAGCGTCGAGGACCTGCTCTTTCACCTGCCCCTGCGCTACCAGGACCGCACGCGACTGACCCCGATCGGCGCGCTCCGGGACGGGGACGAGGTCGTGGTCGAGGGTCGGATCATCCTGGTAAACACCGCCGGGGGAGGGCGGCGGCGCTCGCTACTCGTCAAGCTTCAGGACGGCAGCGGTACGCTGACGCTGCGCTTCTTTCACTACAGCAACGCGCAGAAGAATGCACTGCAGCCGGGAATGCAGCTGCGCTGCTTCGGCGCCGTGCGCCGACGGCCGCAGATGCAGCCTGAGATGATTCATCCCGAATACCAGCGCAGCGATGCCGGCAGCGCGGCTCCCGTAGAGGATCGCCTGACGCCGATCTATCCGAGTACGGAAGGTATCAGCCAGACGCAGTGGCGCCGCCTCTGCGAGCAGGCGCTCGAACTGCTCGCCCGGCAGCCACCGGAGGAACTGCTGCCAGCAGACGGCCATCGCGAAAGCCTGCGCGACGCCCTGGCCTTCCTGCACCGACCGCCGCCGGACGCGGACCTTGCGGCCCTGCGCGAGGGTCGCCACCACGCCCAGCTGCGCCTCGCCCTTGAAGAGCTTGTCGCCCACCAGCTGTCCCTGCGCGAGCTGCGCAGCCTGCAGCGCCTTCGGCCGGCTCCAGCCTGCGGCGGCGACAGCGCGCTGCTGCAGGACTTCCTCTCCCGCCTGCCTTTCACGCCGACGGGGGCGCAGAGCCGGGTGATCGAAGAGATACGCCACGATCTCGCCGCGGGAAAGCCCATGCTGCGCCTGGTGCAGGGCGATGTCGGATCGGGGAAGACGCTGGTGGCCGCGGCGGCGGCGCTGATGGTTATCGCCGCGGGATATCAGGTCGCAGTGATGGCGCCGACGGAACTCCTCGCCGAGCAGCACCGGATCAATTTCAGCGGCTGGTTTGAAGGCCTTGCGCTCAGCCAGGCCTGGCTTGCCGGCAGCGTAAAGGGCCGCCGGCGCGAGGCGACGCTCGAGGCGATTGCCAGCGGTGACGCCGCGCTGGTCATCGGTACGCACGCCCTGTTCCAGGAAGGCGTCGCCTTCGCCCGTCTCGGCCTCGTGATTGTCGACGAGCAGCACCGTTTCGGCGTCCATCAGCGCCTCGCGCTCGCCGAGAAGAGCGGCGGCAACGGTCGCGCCCACCAGCTGATCATGACGGCGACGCCGATACCGCGCACGCTGTCGATGGTGGCCTATGCCGATCTCGACTGCTCGGTGATTGATGAACTGCCGCCGGGGCGCCAGCCCGTGGGCACGGTGCTGATCGACAATCGGCGCCGCGACGAAGTCATCGATCGCGTGGCCCATGCCTGCCGCGACGGTCGTCAGGTGTACTGGGTCTGCACGCTCATCGAGGACAGCGACGCGCTGCAGGCCCAGGCTGCCGAGAGCAGCTTCGCCGAGCTGGACGAGGCGCTCGGCGATATTCCCGTGGCCCTTGTCCACGGACGTATGAATGCGCGTGATAAGGATGCGGTCATGAGTGCCTTCAAGCGCGGTGAATACCGCGTGCTGGTGGCGACAACGGTGATCGAGGTCGGCGTCGATGTCCCCAATGCGAGCCTGATGATCATCGAGAACCCCGAGCGACTCGGCCTCGCACAGCTGCACCAGCTACGCGGCCGCGTCGGCCGGGGCAGCGACGCAAGCCACTGCGTGCTGCTGTACCAGTCACCGCTGGGCGCACAGAGCCGCGCGCGGCTGCAGATACTGCGCGAGAGCAATGACGGCTTCTATATCGCCGAAGAAGACCTGCGCCAGCGCGGTCCCGGCGAGGTGCTCGGAACGCGACAGACCGGGCTGCTCGAGTTTCGCGTCGCCCGCCTGCCCGAACACGACGCGCTCCTCGACGAGGCCGGCGAGCTGGCCGAGCGACTGCAGTCCGAGGCGCCCGAGCGGGTCAGCGCGCTCATCCGACGCTGGACCGGCGAGCGCCAGGCCTTCGCCTCCGTCTGAGCGCGATCGCGAGGGACGCGGCGGCCCCGGGCGATCAGGCGAGGATCGGCGGCAGCTGTTTCTGTAGCGCGATCTTCTCGCGCGTGGCGTCTCCGGTCAGGGCGAAGCCCAGGAGCGCATCGTCGGGGCCGCGAAACTCAGCGCGCACGTTGCGGCCATCGACCTCAAAGCGCCACTCGCCGACAGCCCCGAAGGCAGGCGGCGCCACCACCACCGGGCAGGCCGGCGTCTTGATCGTAACCGGCATGGCGGGGTAGCTCACCGCGGTCGCCTCGCCCGCAAGCGTGCGCCCGAGGGCGCGCGCCGCGGCCATGAGCGGCGCCACGTAGACGAGCACGTGGCCGTCGACCTCGGCGCAGTCCCCGAGCGCGTAGACGTAATCGGCGCTGGTTTTCAGGTAGCGGTCGGTGGCGATGCCCCGCCGTGTCGTCAGACCGGCGGCCTGGGCCAGCTCGATGCGCGGCCGCACGCCGACGGCGGACACGACGATGTCCGTCTCTATCGTGCGCCCGTCGCTGAGGCTCACCAGGACGCCATCGCGCGAACCGTCGGACGGATAGTTCACCGCCGTGGCCTTGGGACCGAAATGGAAGCGAGCACCCTTCTCCTCCAGCGCCGCCTGGACGGCGCGGGCACAGGGCTCGGGCAGCAGCGTCGGCAGGCAATGGTCGAGGGGATCGACGACCTCGACCGCGTAGCCGCCGTTGAGAAGATCGTTGGTGAACTCGCAGCCGATCAGACCCGCGCCGATGATCAGAACCCGGCGAACGGACAGGCGATCCATGGCGACGCGGAAGTCGTCGTAGTCCATGAGATCGTTGACGGAGTAGATGCGCTCTCCGGCATCGCCGATCAGCGGCGGCTGGATCACGCTTGCACCGAGGGCGAGTACCAGGTCGCGGTAGTGCACTTCGCTGTCGCGATCTGCCAGGCGCAGCATTTTGCGCGCCGCATCGATGGCCTGCACGCGGGTCATGGTCCACACGCTGGCGCCGAGGGCTGCCGCCATGGCGCCGGCGTCGTTCTGCGTCAGGGCTCGCGCATCCATGGCCTTGGTATAGCCTGTCGACAGCATGGGCTTGGAGTAGGCGCGACCGTCGTCCTCGGTGATCAGGATCAGCGGTGTGTCGCTGTCGTGCTTGCGGAACTCGCGGGCGAGGCCGTAACCGGCAAGGCCCGTACCGATGATGACCACCGGTGCCGGCTGTGCGGCGGCCGGTGTTTCGTGGTGCGGGGCGTCGTTTTCGACGGCGTCCTCGAGGAGTTCGAAGTCTTCCTTGCCGACGCCGCAGTCCGGGCACAGCCAGTCCTCGGGAACATCCTCCCAGCGCGTGCCCGGCTCTATGCCATCCTCGGGCCAGCCCTTGGCCTCGTCGTAGATGAGGCCGCAGACGATGCATTCCCACTTGCGCATGCCTTGGTGTTCTCCCTTGGGCGTTCGAAGGCGCGCAAGATTAGCACGGGCGCGGCGCGCGCCCGGCCCCTGCTTGCGCCGGAGAGCGAAGTCAATCATCCTCGCGGACCGCTTTGTAAGACCCTGCTATGGCCCGCCCCCGTACCGCCGCCCCTTCGGCCGTTTTCGCGGCCGCCCCGGGCGCCCGCAGAAGTGACGAAGTCCACAGCGACGCCCGCACCGGCGAAGGATCCGGTGACATCGGCGCTGCGCTGCTGTGGCGCAGCGTACAGGCCTCCTCGGCGGCGGCAGCGGCGGCTTTTCACTGGCGCCCGCAGGAGCGGGTCCCGGGGCCGCTCCTCGCTCCCGTTCGCCGCTGGCTGCTCGATGACGGCTCGCTGACGCAGCACCTGGTCAACACCGGCCGGCGCTTTTCCGTGGACCGCTGGGCGCAGCACTTCGCAGCGCCCACGCTCGATGAGCGACGTTTGCTGCAGATGGGCACTCGCGAACACGCGATGGTGCGTCAGGTCGTGTTGTGCCTCGACGAGCAGCCGGTGGTATTCGCACGCTCCGTGTTCCCGGTCAGCTCGCTGCGCGGGCCGCTCAAGCACCTGCGGCGCCTGAGCAACCAGAGTCTCGGAGCCTTTCTCTTCGCGCGGCCCGATATGCGCCGCAGTCCCTTCGAACTGGCACTGATGGCGGGCGACAGCAGCTATCTGCCTTTGACGCTGCATCAGCGCGCGCCGGCCTGGGCCCGTCGATCCTGTTTCGTGGTCGACGGCAAGCCCCTGCTCGTCAGCGAGGTTTTCCTGAGCGGCTTTCGCGGCTGGCCGGCGGTCATGCCCCTGCACCGCTCCCGGCGCGGGCAGGTCGACGTTACAATTGGCGGCTCAGCACGCTGAAGCGAGTGTCATGACCGCCTCCCTGTCCCCGCAGGCCACCAACGACGGCAAGCTGTCCGCCCTGCTGCGCCTGATCCGCTGGAACCGTCCGATCGGCAGCCTGTTGCTGCTGTGGCCGACGCTGTGGGCCCTGTGGATCGCGGCAGAGGGTCTGCCCGACCTGCACCTTTTGCTCATCTTCACCCTGGGCACGGTGCTCATGCGCTCCGCCGGCTGCATCATCAACGACCTCGCCGACCGCAACCTCGACGGCGGTGTTACACGCACGCGAGCCCGACCGCTGGTCACCGGCGACGTGAGCGTCAACGAGGCGCTCGGCTTCTTTTTTGTGCTCTGTCTCGCCGCCTTCGGCCTGGTACTGATGACCAACCTGCTGACGGTGCTGCTGTCGGTTCCGGCCCTGCTGCTGGCGTCCTGCTACCCGCTCATGAAGCGCTACACGCATCTGCCGCAGGTTGTCCTCGGCCTGGCCTTTTCCTGGTCAATCCCCATGGCCTTCGCCGCCCAGCTCGATGCGCTGCCGCCGGCACTGTGGCTGCTGTTCACTGGCAACCTGCTGTGGACCGTGGTTTACGACACCAAGTACGCCATGGTGGATCGGCGCGACGATCTCGAAGTGGGCATCAAGAGTACGGCGATTCTCTTCGGTGAGTCCGACCGGGTCATCATCGCCGTATTACAGGTACTCTGCCTGGCGGCGCTGACCCTGGCGGGACGTCAGTTCGGCCTGGCCTGGCCCTACTTCGTCTCGCTGTTCGTTGCCGCGGGGCTGTTCGGCTACCACCTCTACCTGATCCGGGAGCGCGACGAGGCCGCATGTTTTCGAGCCTTCACCCACAACAGCTGGGTCGGCCTGACCATCTTCGCCGGTATAGCACTGAGCTACGCCCTGCCCGCATAAGGCGTGGCCCGAGCGCATGAGCCTCGCCATCGATGTACTCGGCTCCGTTGCCGAGGTGGAGGCGTCGGCCTGGGATCGGCTGCGTCGCGACGCCTATCCTTTTCTGCGCCACGACTTTCTCCTCGGTCTCGAGCGCTCGGACTGCACCACGGCGGCAGCGGGCTGGGAGCCCTCGCACCTTCGTCTGCGCGACGGCGGCGACACGCTGGCGATCCTGCCCGCCTGGCGCAAGAGCCACTCCTACGGCGAATACGTCTTCGACTGGGCCTGGGCGGATGCCTGGCGGCGCATGGGCCTTGCCTATTACCCGAAGCTGCTGACCGCCGCGCCCTTTACACCGGCCACGGGGCCGCGCCTGCTCCACGACGACGCGCTCGATCCGACGGCGCTGTGGTCCACGCTCGCCGAGCAGATGCCGGCCCTGGCCCGTCAGCTCGAATGCTCGAGCTGGCACGTGCTTTTTCCGCGCTCCGAAGACGCCAACGCGCTCGCCGCCGCAGGCCTGCACACGCGACACCAGGTCCAGTTCCACTGGTACAACTACGACTACCGCGACTTCGACGACTTTCTCGAGCGCTTCGCCAGCCGCAAGCGTAAGGCGCTGCGGCGCGAGCGACGCCGCGTCGACGAGCAGGGCCTCACCCTGCGCATGCTCGACGGCGACGAACTCGAAGAGCGCGACTGGGCCGCCTTCCACCGCTTCTACCAGATGACCTACGCCAAGCGCTCCGGTCACGGTGGCTACCTGACCCGTGAGTTCTTTCTGGAGGTGGCGCCGCGCCTCGGCAAGCAGGTATTGATGGCGCTGGCGGAAGCCGAAGGCAGGGCCGTGGCCGGAGCGCTTTACTTCCGCGACGCGGACACGCTCTACGGGCGTTACTGGGGCTGCCTGCGCGAATACGACTGCCTGCATTTCGAGGCCTGCTACTACCAGGGTATCGAGTACTGCATCCGCGAGGGACTCAAACGCTTTGATCCGGGCGCCCAGGGCGAACACAAGATCCAGCGCGGCTTCGAGCCGACCACGACGCTGTCCTCGCACTGGGTGGCGCAGCGCGAGCTGAATGACGCCATCGGCGACTTCACCCGTCGCGAGCAGGCACAGGTCGAACGCTATCGCGAGGACGCCTGCACGCTGCTGCCCTTCAAAGCCGGGGGCGGCTGAAGCACGACTGCGCTCTTGACCGGTGCGTCCTGATCAGGCGCGACGCCAGCAAAGCAGCCGGTTATTGGCCGGCATGGCGAGGTCCTCGAAGAGCCTGAAGCCTCCCTTCGCGGCGAGATCCTGCACCCACTCGAAATCACGAATACCGCTTCGGCTGTCGCGCTCGCGCAGCCAGGCATCGAAGCGCTCGTTGGATTCACTGGTATAGGCCCCGTTGTAGTTGAAGGGGCCGTAGACGATCAGCTGCTTCGCGCAGGTCGCAGCGCTGCCGGCGAAGAAGGCCTCGACACTCGCGGGGGCGACGATGTGCAGCGTGTTGGCGGTGTAGATCGTGTCTATGCCCAGCTCGCCGGCCATCTCGCGGCCCGGCTCACCAATTTCCCATGGCTGTACATCGATGTTCAGCGCGCGCGGCGCGGCGAGGTTGGGCAGCGTACCGGCGCGGCATCGGGCCTGCAGCATGATCAGCGCTTCGGGATGCTCCGATGGCTGCCAGCGCAGATGGCCGAGCGCTGCGGCGAAGTACAGCGCGTGCTGACCCGTTCCCGAGCCGACTTCGAGCACGCCCCTCGCTTCGGCAAGAAGGCGCCGCAGTTCCGCGAGAATCGGCCCGCGATTGTTCGCCGCGGCCTGCGAAAAGGGCAGGCCGTCATCGGCGCTTGCTTCCGGCGGCCGGCGGTCGGTCATTCGGCGCTCATCCACGCAGGTCAAAGTCGGCGAAATCCGGTGCGCGCATATGCCAGCCGTAGGCCAGCGCCGAGCGTGGCCAGTTGTTGACCACCCGGCCACGGGCATTCTTGTACCAGCTCTCGCAGTCGGCCACCCAAACGGTCCGCGCCAGCTCCGCCTGCATGCGCGCGCTGTACGCCTGCTGCACGCCCGGATTCACGCTGAGCGAGCGCAGCTCGTGCGCTAGAAGCTTGTCGATACAGTTGACGGTCCAGGCCACCTGCCGCTCGACCATGTAGATGATCGAGTTGCTGCCGAGATTGGTGTTGGGGCCGTAGAGCATGAAGAAGTTCGGGAAGCCGCTGGTGCACACGCCGCGGTAGGCCTCCGCACCGTTTTTCCAGGCCTCCTGCAGCGAAATCCCGTCCTCACCGTAGTAGGAAACCGCGCTGTGCATCGCCGAGGTTTCAAAACCCGTGGCGTAGACGATCACATCGACGGGCCGCGCCTCGCCGTCCCCGGTGACAACGCCCTGCTCATCGATAGCCTGAATCGGCGAGGTCACGAGGCTCACGTTATCGCGACGGAAAGCCGCGTAGTAGTCGTCGGAAAGCAGGATGCGCTTGCAGCCGATGCGGTAGTCCGGCGTCAGCCGGGCCGCGAGCTGCGGATCGTCGATCTCCTCCCTGCGATAGTCATCGACCATCCTTTCCCACAGGCGCCGGAGAAGCTTCGAATCGCGGCGCAGCAGCGGATAGAACAACCATTCACCGCGAAGGAAGGTGAACAGGCGCAGGGCGCGCTGGCTGGGCGGGAACACGCGGAACAGCCATTTCTCCCAGGCCGTGTAGGCGCGGTTGCCGCGGCGGATCACGTAGTTCGCGCTACGCTGGTAGACATACAGCTGCGCTGCGTCGGCAGCGATCTGCGGGATCAGCTGCAGCGCGCTGGCGGCATTGCCGATCACCGCCACGCGTTTGCCCCTGAGATCCAGCCTCGCGTCCCAGCGCGCCGAGTGGAAGCCGGGCCCGGCAAAGCGCTCGCAACCGGGAAATTCGGGTATGTGCGGCCGGTTGAGCTGACCGAGGGCGCTGACCAGACAGCGTGCTCGCAGTCGATCGCCGCTGTCGAGGCTCACGTTCCAGCAGCCCGCATCGCCATCCCAGTCAGCGCGCTCGACGCGGGTATTCAGCCGCAGCTTCGGCAGCAGGCCGAAGCGTCGCGCGCAGTCGCGGAAGTAGTCGTGAATCTCGGCCTGCGGCGAGAACTTCTGCGACCAGCCGGGATTCGGCGCAAAGGAGTAGCTGTAAAGCACCGAAGGCACATCGCAGCCCGCGCCCGGGTAGCGGTTGTCATTCCAGGTACCGCCGACATCAGCGGATTTCTCGAGGATCAGAAAGTCATCGATGCCGCGCTCGAGCAGCTTGATGCCCATGCACAGGCCCGACATGCCCGCTCCGATGATCAGTACGGCATGCGGCGGCGCCTGCGCCTCGGCCCTGTCGGCAGCCTCGGGCACCTGGCTCTTCAGTCGCCGGGAGCTTCGTCGCGCGTGAACACGAGTTCGCGCGCCGTCGACTCGCCGGCGTTGTAGCGATAGCCGCCGACGCGGAACTTCTTCAGCGCCGGCACATCGTTGATCTCCTTCTCAATGATGTAGCGCGCCATCTGCCCGCGGGCCTTCTTGGCAAAGAAGCTGATCACCTTGTACTTGCCGTTCTTGAGGTCCTTGAATACCGGGGTTACCAGCTCGCCCTCGATCTGCCCGGCCTGGACCGCCTTGAAGTACTCGTTCGAGGCAAGGTTCAGCAGCACCGGCGTGCCGGACTTTTTCAGCTGTCGGTTCAGGCTGCGCGTCAGGTCCTCGCCCCAGAACTCGTAGAGATTCCGGCCACCGCGGTTTGCAAAGCGCAGGCCCATCTCGAGGCGGTAGGGCTGCATCAGGTCGAGGGGCCGAAGCAGGCCGTAGAGGCCTGACAGGATGCGCAGGTGCTTCTGCGCGAAGGCGAGCTGGCCCGCATCGAGCGTCTCGGCCTCGAGACCGGTGTACACGTCCCCCTTGAAGGCGAGGACGGCCTGCTTGGCGTTGTCGAGACTGAAGGGTTGGTGCCAGTCCATGAATCGTTGGTGATTCAGGTTGGCGATGTTCTCCGACACCCCCATGAGACTTCGGATATCAGACGGCTCGAGGGCGCGCGCATCTTCCACGAGCTCCGCGGCGCGCTCGATGAATTCGGGCTGCGTGGCCTTCCGCGTGGTCGGCGCGCTGTCGAAATCCAGGGTCTTGGCAGGGGAAATCACGCTGAGCATGGAGGGGAAATCCTCGCGTTGGCTAGGGGGATGCGGCGAGCGCCCGCCGGCACCGGAAGCGGTGAAGGCGAAGCGGCCTATGATACTCTCGCGGCCTGCTCAGGAAAAAGGCAAGGCGGGGTGGCTGGGGACTTCGGCCGAGGCGACGGTGCTGTCAGCGCGGATCATGAAGAACGTGCAGACAGCCCAGAAAGTGCGGCAAACGCGGTGCAGGGGTCGGTAGTCGACTCCGTGGTGAACGCCATCGATCGCTTTACGGAGCGCAGCGGGCGCCTGCTGGCCTGGTGCGCCCTGGCGATGGCGGCGCTGGTCTTTACCGTGGTGGTACTGCGCTACGGATTCTCCCGCGGCTCGATCGCCATGCAGGAGGCCGTCACCTACCTCCACGGTTCCCTGTTCATGCTCGGAACAGCCTTCGCGCTCAAGCGCGGTGCCCATGTTCGCGTCGACATCTTTTATCGCGACTTCTCGGCGCGTAGGCGCGCTTGGGTCGATGCCCTGGGCGGCATCGTTTTTCTGTTGCCCCTGTGCGCGCTGATTTTTTTTGGCAGCCTGAGCTATGTCGGTGACGCCTGGGCGATCCGCGAAAGCTCTCCGGAGCCGGGCGGCATTCCCTTTCTCTACCTGCTCAAGACCCTGCTGCCGCTGATGGCGGCCAACCTCGCCCTCGCTGGTCTCGCCGAGATACTGCGCAATGCCCGCGAGCTGGTGCTGAGAGCAGCCCGCTGATGCACGGCGGCGTCGCCCTGTGGATGTTTGCATGCGTCTGCGTGCTGCTGATGTTCGGTTATCCCGTGGCCTTCACCCTGGCCGGTACGGCGCTGCTCTTTGCCGCCGTCGGCAGTATTGTCGGCAGCTTTGATCCCTCCTTTCTCGCGGCCCTCCCCGGGCGTCTTTTCGGTACGGTCAGCAATGTCACGCTGATCGCCGTACCGCTGTTCGTGCTCATGGGTGTGGTGCTGGAGAAATCGCGCGTGGCCGAGGAACTGCTCGGCAGCATGGCCGCGCTTCTCGGTCGCCTGCCCGGCGGCCTGGCGATATCCGTGGTTCTGGTCGGGGCGCTGCTGGCAGCGAGTACGGGGATCGTCGGGGCGACGGTCGTGACCATGGGCCTGCTGTCGCTGCCGAGCATGCTGCGCGCGGGCTACAACCCGGGCATCGCCAGCGGCACGATCTGCGCCACGGGAACGCTCGGGCAGATCATTCCACCGTCAATCGCCCTGGTGCTTCTCGGCGATATTCTGTCGAGCGCGTACCAACAGGCGCAGCTGCGCCTCGACGTGTTCAATCCGCAGACCGTCTCCGTTGGCGACCTCTTCGTCGGCGCCATCGTGCCGGGGCTGATCCTGGTCGCGCTCTACTGCCTGTACCTGTTCATCGTCGCCCTCCTGCGGCCTTCCATCGTACCGCCGGCGGAGCCGCACGAGATGTCCTGGGCCACGCTGCTCCACGGCCTGCTGCCGCCGCTGCTGCTGATCGTCGTTGTCCTCGGCTCGATCCTGGGCGGCGCTGCCACGCCGACGGAGGCCGCCGGCGTCGGCGCCGTCGGAGCCCTGCTGCTCGCCGCGCTGCGCCGCGAACTGTCGCGTCCGCAGCTGCAGGAAATCCTCGAGACCACGCTGCAGGTCACGGCGATGGTGTTCATGATCCTGATCGGCGCCGCGGTGTTTTCGCTGGTGTTCCGTGGCTTCGGTGGCGAAGAGCTCATCGAGAACTTCTTCCGCGAGCTGCCCGGCGGTGCCTTCAGTGCAACGCTGGTGGTGATGGGGGTGATCTTCCTCCTCGGCTTCGTGCTCGACTTCATCGAGATCACCTTCGTGGTGGTACCGATCGTCGGACCGATCCTGCTGATGATGGGTATCGATCCGGTCTGGCTCGGCATCATGATCGCGATCAATCTGCAGACCTCCTTCCTGACCCCACCCTTCGGCTTCGCGCTGTTCTACCTGCGCGGCGTGGCCCCCGCCAGCATCCCCACCGCGGCCATTTACCGCGGCGTGGTACCCTTTATCCTGATCCAGCTACTGGTACTGGCCGCACTCTGGACATGGCCATCCCTGGCCACCTGGCTGCCGCAGAACCTCTGATCCGGGCCACCGCAGCTCCCGTCAGGCGATACGACGCACAGGCTACGAGCGACGCGATGAGTGACATCGACACCAACCCCGTTCCCCAGGGCGACCTCTCCCTGCAGACGATCGCCATGCCCCGAGACACGAATGCCTCGGGCGACATCTTCGGCGGCTGGCTGCTCTCGCAGATGGACCTGGCCGGAGCGATCACCGCCGGCGAGGTCGCACGCGGGCGCGTGGCCACTGTCGCCGTGGACGGCATGGCCTTCATCACGCCGGTGCACGTGGGTGCCGTTGTGTCCTGCTACTGCGACGTGATCGAGATCGGGCGCTCGTCCGTGCGCATCATGGTCGAGGTGTGGATCAACTCTCCGCACGACGGCGAGCCGATCAAGGTGACAGAAGGCGAATTCGTCTACGTGGCCATCGACGAGCAGCGCCGAACGCGGCAGATTCGCGGCCGCTGAATCGACCGGTGCCGGCGCGCTACTGTGGGGGAATCAGCTCTCCCATCACGTCGCGACGGGCATTGATGTAGGCCTGCTCGGAAATCTCATGATAGGCGCGCACGTCCTCGAGGAAGCTTGAAAAAGACTCGTAGACCCGCGCCGCGAGAGGGTCACTGTCGACGAGGCGCTGGATGGCCTCCTCGCTGCCGCGGTAGAGCGCGGCCATGACGTCGTCGGGCAGACGGCGAAGCTTCACCTTGTGCCTTTCAACGAGTTCGCGCAGCGCCCGGTTGTTGCGCGCCGTGAACTCGTCGAGCATGTCCTGGTTGGCGGCGCGCGCGGCATACTTGACGATCGCCTTGATGTCCTCGGGCAGCGACTCGAGCGCTTCCTCGTTGACGATGAACTCGAGCATCGAACCCGGCTCGTGCCAGCCCGGGTAGTAGTAGTACTCGGCGATCTCGTGCAGGCCGAGGGCGAGATCGTTGTAGGGTCCGACCCATTCCACGGCGTCGATGACGCCCGTCTGCAGCGCGGTGTAGACCTCGCCGCCGGGGATGCGCACGGCCTCACCGCCGGCGGCGCTGAACACCTCGCCGGCAAGACCGGGGATGCGCATACGCAGTCCGCGCAGATCCTCCACGCTGCGGATCTCGCGGTTGAACCAGCCCGCCATCTGCACGCCCGTGCTGCCACCGGCGAAGGGCACGATGCCCGCCGGGGCGTAGGCCTCGCGGTACAGCTCGATACCACCGCCATAGTGCAGCCAGCCGTTCATTTCCTGCGCCGTCATGCCGAAGGGCACGGCGGTGAAGAACACGGAGGAGGGAATCTTGCCCTTCCAGTAGTAGCCGGCGCCGTGCCCAACCTCCGCCACCCCGCTGGAGACGGCGTCGAAGACCTCGAAGGCGGGAACTATCTCACCCGCACCATAAACGCGGATGTCGAGGCGGCCGGCGCTCATCTCGCGCACCATGTCGGCAAAGACCTCCGGCGTGTGGCCAAGGCCCGGCAGGTTTTTGGGCCAGGTGGTCACCAGCTTCCAGTGGATCACCTCGTCCTCGCCAACGCTCATCGAATTGCGGCTACCGCCAACGCCGGCCTTGCCCTCGTCCATCGCCCACAGTCCGACCACGATGACCAGGAGGGCGGCGAGGACGAGAACGGCCAGGGCCTCGCGGTTAATGCGCTCAGCGCTCATGATGCTTGTGCTCCCTTATGTTTTTTTTCCTTCGGCACTTACTACACCCTGCCATGGCAGGGATCGGCGGAAAAGCGCGGGCTGAAGGCGCTCAGCCGAGGGCCTCGAGCTTCGCGTACTGCAGCACCAGCCACTTTGTGCCCTCGCCATCGAAATTCACTTCGACGCGGGCGTTGCTGCCGCGACCTTCGAAGTTGAGTACCACGCCTTCGCCGAACATCTTGTGGTGCACGCGCTGGCCGAGACTGAGCCCCGTGTCGGCGGCCGGCACGCCGGCGCCCAGCACCGAGCCACGTGACGAAAAGCCGGCGTTCACGGGCCGGGTGATGCTGCTTCGCAGGCGGACTTCGTTGACCAGCTCGGCGGGGATTTCTCGTACGAAGCGCGACGGCGCGTTGTAGCTGTCGGCGCCGTGCAGGCGTCGGGTCTCCGCGTAGGTAAGGAACAGGCGCTGCATGGCCCGGGTGATGCCGACGTAGCACAGGCGCCGCTCTTCCTCGAGACGGCCCGGCTCCTCGCTGGACATGCGGTGCGGGAACAGGTTCTCCTCCATGCCGGCGAGGAAGACGAGGGGAAATTCGAGCCCCTTCGCCGAGTGCAGCGTCATCAGCTGCACGCTGTCTTCGTGCGGATCGGCCTGGCCCTCCCCGGCATCGAGCGCCGCGCTGTCCACGAACTGCTGCAGTGGCGACAGCTCCTCGCCCTCGGGGCTGAAGCTGCGCGCTGCGGAGACCAGTTCCTCGAGGTTCTCGACGCGCGCGAGTCCCTTCTCGCCCTTTTCGTTGCGGTGATAGTCGATCAGCCCCGAACGCTTGATGACCTGCTCGACCAGCTCCTCGAGGGTCATCGGATCCGTCGCAGTGTCCATTTCGTCGATCAGCACGCGGAAGCCCTCGAGGGCGGAGAGAGCGCGCGATGACAGCAGCTTACGCTCCTGGCACAGGGCGATGGCCTGCCACAGCGTGCACTCACTCTCGCGCGCGGTTTCTCGCAGCGTGTCGATGGTCTTTGCGCCGATGCCTCGCGGCGGCGTATTGATCACCCGCTCCATGGCGGCGTCATCGCCACGGCTGACCAGAAGGCGCAGGTAGCCCATGGCGTTGCGGATCTCGAGGCGCTCGTAGAACCGCTGGCCGCCGTAGATGCGGTAGGGCATCCCGACGCGCAGCAGCGCCTCTTCGAGCACGCGGGACTGCGCGTTCGAGCGGTAGAGGATGGCCGCCGAGCGGCGCGTGTTGCCCTGGCTTGTCCAGCTTTCGAGCTGCTCGACGATGAAGCGGGCCTCGTCCTGCTCGTTGAAGCCGGCGTAGAGCTGGATCGGCTCGCCGTTTTCGCCCGCGGTCCAGAGCTCCTTGCCGAGGCGCCCGCTGTTGTGCGCGATCACGCCGTTGGCTGCGCTGAGGATGGTCTGCGTCGAGCGGTAGTTCTGCTCGAGGCGCACCACGCGCGTGCCGCGAAAATCCTCACCGAAGCGCTGGATGTTCTCGATCTTTGCACCGCGCCAGCCGTAGATCGACTGGTCATCATCGCCGACCGCCACCACGGGGATGGTCTCACCGGCGAGCACGCGCAACCAGGCATACTGGACCGTGTTGGTATCCTGGAATTCGTCGACGAGGACCTGGCGGAAGCGTCCCTGGTAATGCGCCAGCAGCTCGGGGTTATTCAGCCAGAGTTCGTGCGCGCGCAGCAGCAGTTCGGCGAAGTCCACGAGGCCGCCGCGCTCGCAGGCGGCCTCGTAGGCGGCGTAGATCTGCAGCATGGTCTTGACGTAAAGGTCGCCGAGCGGCGCCTCGATGTGCGCCGCGCGCAGGCCCTCGTCCTTTTGCGCGTTGATGTACCACTGCGCCTGCTTCGGCGGCCAGCGCGATTCATCGAGCTGCAGCTCGCGGCAAACGCGCTTGACCAGGCGCAGCTGATCGTCGCTGTCGAGGATCTGGAAGTTCTGCGGCAGACGCGCCTCGCGCCAGTGCATTTTCAGCAGGCGATGGGCAAGGCCGTGAAAGGTGCCGACCCACATGCCGTGGGTGGCGATCTGCAGCATCTGTTCGATGCGGCCGCGCATCTCGCGCGCCGCCTTGTTGGTGAAGGTAACGGCGAGCAGACCGTGCGGCGACAGACCCTCGGCGCGGATCAGCCAGGCGATGCGATGCACCAGGACGCGCGTCTTGCCGGAACCGGCACCGGCGAGGACGAGCATATTGCCCGTTTCCGCGGTGACCGCGTCGCGCTGCGCCTCGTTGAGGCCCGAGAGAATGTCACTGACGTCCATCGCCGCCATTCTAACTCCATAGGCATCGGCGACGGACACTGCAGGCCTAGCCCGAATATCTCACCGATTCGCGAAGCGAGGGGGCGGAGATGCTGGGAAAGGCAAGGCGCGCGACCGATCGGGCGCGCAGGCGTAATGGACAGTACGTCGAGCACCCGATCCGAGCGCAACGCAGGATTTCTCGGCAGATCCGCGACCGCAGCCGGGAGTCGGTGAGATATTCGGGCTAGCGATAGCGCCTCTGCTACTATCGCCAGCACGGGAATTCGTGGAGATCACGACAATGGCGGGGGACGAGAACAGGCCCTGGGAAGACGCGGACGACGACGGGCGCAGTGACTGGCGCGGCGAAGGAGATCGCGATAGCTCCAGTGAGGCTTTCGACACCAGCGACGCCGGAAACTCTGACCAAGGCCAGGAGCAGTCACCGCCCGGCGGCAGCGAGTTCGCCAGCGACGGCGCTGCCGAAGATTCCGGTCCGGGTGAGCGCGTCCTTCGCATGGACGACGATATCGACGCCTTCTCCGACGATGACTTCCCGCTGCCGCAGAACGGTGACGCGACCGAGGCGCCCGATCCGGGTTATGCGGCCTTCGCAGCGGACCTCGATGACCCTCTGGCGGACTGGCCCTCACCCGACGCGAGCCTCGACGATCTGCCCGAGACGCGCTCCCGGGCCCAGGCACCGCCAGGCGAGGAATCTGCTGCCGAGCCCGCATGGAGAGACCCCGAAGGCCGTGCTGAAACCGGCGCCGAAGACAGCAGTTTCACGGACGCAGACGAATGGGCCGTCGAAGAAAGCGAGAGCGATCTGCCGGAAGCCTTTTTCGACGACCCCGTCGATGATGACGACAGGCGGGCTCCTGCGCCTCCCGAAGCGGAATTCGGAGAGCCTGCACCGGCACCAGTGGCAGCGGATTCCGAGGCAGCCGGGGCCAACGCGCCGGCCCCGAACGACGCCGCAATGACCGAGTCGCCGACGCAGATCGAAACAGCGCAGGAGACCGCCGCAGCTAGCGACTCCATCGCCAGCACCGGGGAGCGTGCCTACGAGGCCGTAGCGCCGGTGACTGCGGCGATGGGCAGCGCGGCCGGGATCGCAGCCGGGATCGAGGATGGCGACGAAGCGGTCGATGCCCGCGGCGGCCTCGACGATGAGGCCGCTTCGCGCACGCGCGGCGACGGGGATGACGACGTGCTGGCCGACGAGGTTCTCGTCGATGATTTCCTCAACGAGCTCGACGAACCCGAGGCCTACGACGATATCGATGACGACATCAATGACAACATCGATGAGGTCGTGACGTCGAGGCAAGAGCAACCTGCCTATGGCGCAGGGATCGCAGCGGAACAACAACGGGAGGCGGCGCTACCACTGTCTTTCTCATCGACAGTGGAACGCGCCGTAGACGAAACCGACGCTGGCCGCGACCTCGAAGACCACGCAGAGCAGACCGGGGAATCAGCCGGCTCAGCGATCCCCTGGCCGATGATCGCCGTTGTGGTCATCGGCCTTGCTCTCCTCGGCGCGGGGGGCTACGGCGTCATCCAGCAGCGCGGCGCGCTGGAAAGCGAGATCCGCGAACTGCAGGCGCAGCTCGCCACCGCGCTTACACCACAGCAGGCTGCCGCCGAACGCGAACTGCTGCGCCAGGTCGAGCGCGAAAATGAATCACTGTTAGCAAGCGTGGCCGCCCTTGAAGGCGAGAACGCGGCCCTGAGCGAACAGCTCGCCGGTCTTGAAGCGCGGCTCGAGGAGAGTGCAGCGGCGGAAGAAACTGCCCGCGCCTCGGCCGAAGCCGCGCGCACGGCGGCGGCACGCCGCGCGAACGCGGCCGCTTCCGCGCCGGCGGCGCCCGCGGCACCGGCGGTGGGGGACTGGTTCGTCAATTTCGGATCCTATGCGCAGCGTCCGATCGCCGATCGCTGGGCATCGCGCATCGAAGTCGATCGCGGCACGGTGCGCGTGCAGGAGGCCGATGCGGGCGGACGCAGCCTGTTCCGCGTGCGCGTCGTCGGCCTCGGTAGTCGCGATGAAGCCGAGCGCATCGCGGCGGCTCTGGAGCGTCAGTACCAGCTTCCGCGCCTGTGGATCGGAAAAGACTGACCGGCGATGCGTCGGTGGTGTGGTAGTCCAGCGGCAGCGATCCTTCGCTCAAGTCTGCGGCGCGTGCTTCTGGGTCTGACAACGGTCGCGGCATGCGAGGCACTCGCTCAGGAATGCGTGGCGCCACCGCTGCCGGCAATTCCCGATGGGGCCACCGCGCCGTACGAGACCATGCTCGCCGGACAGCGGGCCATCAAGGCATTTCAGGCGCAGAACATGCAGTACATGCACTGCCTCGAGGCTCGCTTCGGCCGCCTGGATCGGGCCGACAAGGCTGCTGCCACGGCAGAAGATCGGGCGCAGGCCGAAGACGCCTACCACGCAGCCGTGTCGGCAGAAGAGGAAGTCGTGGCAAGCTTCAATATCGAACTGCGCGAGTATCGCGCGCGGCAGCGCGACTGAGCCCCAGGCCTCTTGCGCTTACTGACCGCTCATGAAGCGCGACTCGAACCCACCACGCAGGCTGCGCGTCGTGCGATCGGTGTACTCACCGATCATTGCCATTTCCTCCAGGAAAACCCGGTCCGGCGCCGACGCCAGTGCGACGAGGTTCAGCGGGCAGTGCGACTGCACGATCTCGAAATCGAGGAACAGGGCATCGCGGTCCACCGTGCCGCGGCGCAGACGCGCGTAGCGATTGCAGATCGCCGCGACGGCGGTCACCTCGGCAGCGCTCAGCGGGTGGGCCTGATGGCGGTGACCGTGGCGGAAGGGCGCTGCTTTGGCTGCTGCGGCGCGGCGGCTACGCTCAGGCGCCGACGGTTCCGACGCATCACCGGTAGCGGGACGATCCTCGTTGTCCATCGGGCCGCGGCACTCCTTTGCTTCTCGGGTCAAAAACGCAGTATGCCTTCTGCCCGCAGTTTAACGCTCGACAGGGGTTTTTTCCCGGAAGACTGGCGCTCGAAGGGCGGCTGGACACGCGCCTGCTTGCCTCGCGTCAGCGCTCTACCTAAGCTCGGGCCAATAATGAACCATGAGCCAGGGTATGGCCGATAAGCTCGTTGATTTCGGCCTCGATGCCTGGGTCCTGCAACAGCTGGCCGAGTCATCGCGCCCGCGGGCGCAGTTGGGTCGCGTGACCGAGGTGCAGCGCTCGGAACTCCGGGTCATGACCGATGAGGGCGAGCGCCGCGTGAGCCTCGCGATGGAACTGCTGCGCTCGGACCTGATCGATCGGCCCACGGTCGGCGACTGGGTGGTGCTCAACGAACGCCGCGACACCGTCGAGCAGGTGCTGGACAGGCGCAGTCTGTTCAAGCGTGCGGCGGCCGGGCGCGGTGACGAGATACAGCCCATCGCGGCGAATGTCGATACGGTTTTCGTGGTCTCCTCGTGCAACGACGAATTCAAGGAGGCGCGCATCGAGCGCTACCTTGCGCTGTGCCACGAAGCGGGGGTGGTCCCCGTGCTGGTGCTGAGCAAGGCCGATCTCAGCGATGACCCGCTGGCCTACGAAGAGCGGGCGCGAAAACTACACAGCCAGCTTGCCGTCGAGGTGGTAAACGCGACGGATCCGGAGGACCTCGCTGGCCTCGAGGCCTGGATTCGCCCCCGCAGCACCGTAGCGCTGGTCGGCTCGTCGGGCGTGGGAAAGTCGACGCTTCTCAACGCTCTCGCCGGCAAGGAGATGGCGGCCACGCAGGGCATTCGCGAGCAGGACGCGAGGGGCCGGCATACGACCACGCACCGCGCGCTCTATCGCCTGCCGGGCGGGGGCCTGCTCATCGATGTACCCGGCATGCGCGAGCTGCGTGTCACCGATGTCGACGAGGCACTCGGCGACGTCTTCGAGGATATCGACCGCCTCGCGGGGCGCTGCCGCTTCAGCGACTGCGCCCATGCCTCCGAGCCCGGCTGTGCCATCAAGGCCGCAATCGAGGACGGAGCGCTCGATCCGCGCCGTCTGGCGAGCTACCAGAAGCTGCAGAGCGAGAACGTCGAAGCCACGGCAACGATCGCTCAGCGCAGGGCGAGGGCAAGGGGCTTTGCGAAAGTCGTCGCCGAGGCCAAGGACTGGAAGCAGCGCAGTCAGGAATAATCGGGAGACGGCGCTTGAACACACTCTATATCACCGGCGCCGGCGTCAGCGCTGCCAGCGGCATCCCGACCTTTCGCGGCAGCGATGGTTTCTGGACCATCGGCAGCCGCAACTACACGCCGCAGGAAATGGCCACGCGCGCCATGTACGAGCAGCAGCCCGAGCAGTTCCTGCGCTGGTATTACCACCGCTTTGCGACCTACCGCGACCACGGACCCAACGCCGTCCACCACTGGCTGGCCGACAAGAATCTGATTACGCAGAACGTCGACGGCCTCGATGGGAAGGCTGGCAATCGGGACTACTTACCAATCCACGGGCGCATCGACCAGATGACGCTGTACCACGACCAGGATCGCGTCGACGAGATCGAAGCTCTGAGCGCACCCTGGGATCGTGTCGACGAGTCAGCGGTCGATGCATCGCTGCGCGAGCTGTTTCGCATTGATGGCCCACGACCGCGCCTGAATCACTCCATGAAGCCCTTTGTGCTGCTCTTCGATGAGTTCTACACCGAGCTCTATCGAATCGGCGAGGCGCAGCAGCGCATGCTCCTTGCGGAGCGCATGGTGTTCATGGGTACGTCGTTCAGTGTGAACATCACGGCGATCGCGCTCGATATCGCGCGAAGCCGGATGATCCCGGTCGAGATCGTCGACCCGGATCCCGTCGATGTGGCCTATACCCTCGCCAGCTACCACCGCATGACGGCGCTCGACTACGTCAGCGAGCAAGGGTCGTAGCCGTCGGATCCGTCGACGCGACGGTGAGCAAGGTCAGGACCCGCGCCGCGGGCCCCAGGCTCAGTAGGCGGGCTCGAGGCGCGTGGTGACGGGGACTTCGTTGGAAATCGAGGGAATCGTCAGCAGAGCCGCGAATGCCAACGCCGCGCGCCCCGATGCCAGCAGACGCTTGACCGGACGACCTTCGCGCTTGGCATCGGCCAGGGCTACGTTGGCGCGCTGAAGGCGACGCAGGTTCCTCATCCAGCGTGGGTGTTCGATATCCAGCGTGAGCGGGAAGACCTGGCGCGAGATTTCGCTGGTCTTGGTGAATACGGCGTGGGCATACCAGTCCGGATCCACGCCGAGGGCCTTGTGAAAGGCCGGGCGCTGGTGGTCGCGAACGAACATCGTCGAGTAAACCGCCGTCAGGAAGAACTTGATCCAGTAGCGATTGATGCCGCTGGTCAGCTTCGGGTCTGCTTTCATGATCAGCGCGAAAGCCTCGCCATGGCAGAACTCGTCGTTGCACCACTGCTCGAACCATTTGAAGATCGGGTGAAAGCGGTGCTCGGGATTCTTCTCGAGATGGCGAAAGATCGTGATATAGCGCGCGTAACCGATCTTCTCCGACAGGTAGGTGGCGTAGAAGATGAACTTCGGACGGAAGTAGGTGTACTTCTTCTTTTCCGTAAGAAAGGCGAGATTGACGGCGATACCGGCCTCGCGCAGGGCATCGTTGATAAAGCCGGCATGGCGGGCCTCATCGCGGGCCATGAGCTGAAACAGCTCCGTGATGTCCTTGTTGGTGCCGCGTCGCTTCATTTCCTTGTAAAGGACGCAACCGGAAAACTCAGCGGTGCAGGACGATATCAGGAAGTCCGTGAACTCGGCGCGCAGCTTGGGATCCATCGCGTCCCAGTCGATCTCATCCCACTCTTCGTTCTTCTTGAAGTGGCCCTTGTTGGGATCGCGCTTCAGGCGCTCCATCATCTGGTCCCACTCCTGGCGCACGGGGCTTACATCCAGGGCATCGAGGGCTTCGAAGTCAGTGGTGTAGAAGCGCGGCGTCAGCAGCGTGTTCTGCATCGCCACATCGGTGGCGGTCTTGCTGTCGACGACGGCCTGGCGGTAGTTGCCAGCGTCCAGGGCCGCCTCGACGCTGCGCGCATCGGCGGAGTGCTCGACCTCGGGTCCGAGGGGCTGGTTCATACAGATACCTCTTCAGAAAAGGAAAACTCGTACAGCTCCATGAACTCGAAATCGCCGGTCAGACGAGTCCAGAGCTGCTCGAGGCGCGATGCGCGGGTAATTGTGGCGGTGCGCTCCTCGCGGACAACTTCGCCGTAGGGCGCCATTACGGGAGCGCCGTGCACCAGCACTTCGTCCCCGGGATGGACGATCGCGCCATTCAGAAACTTCAGATGTGCGTGCAGGCTCTCGAAGCAGTGACTCACCTCGACCTCGCAGGGCGCGGTTTCCTGGCGTCGCGTCAGCAGACCCATGGCTTCCCCCAATCTTTACAGTGCACCGACAACACGAAGCCTGTCGCCCGAAAATGCGGTGTCTTGCGAATACAGTGTCGATCACTCGGATCGACGTAGTACAAAGTTAACAGGATTTCATGTAAACGCAAGTTTACAGTTGCGTGTGGATACCGCGAGCGCGGATTGCCGGGCGCCGTTGGTTGGGGCGGAGATGTCAGGCCCCGGAGCGTGAGCGCGCCAGCGGCGAGCGCCTACTCGACGGTCACCGACTTGGCCAGATTCCTTGGCTTGTCCACGTCGGTGCCTTTCTGCACGGCTACGTGGTAGGCGAGCAGCTGCAGGGCCACGGTGTAGATCACCGGCTGCAGCAGGTCGGGCGCATGCGGCATGGCCAGCACGTGCACGCCCGGGGCGTCGTGAAAACCGGCGTCGCGATCGGCGAACACGTAGAGCGCGCCGCCGCGGGAGCGCACCTCCTCGAGGTTCGAACGCAGTTTTTCGAGCAGCTCATCGGTTGGAGCAACGGCGACCACGGGCATGTCCGCGTCGACGAGGGCAAGCGGTCCGTGCTTGAGTTCGCCGGCGGGGTAGGCCTCGGCGTGGATGTAGGAGATCTCCTTGAGCTTGAGCGCGCCCTCCATCGCAATCGGGTACTGAATACCGCGGCCGAGGAACAGCGCGTGATGCTTCTGGATGAAGGCGGTGGACATGGCCTCGATCGCCGGATCGATGGCAAGCGTCTCACGCACGAGGCCCGGGAGCTGGCGCAGGCCTTCGAGAAGCTGCGCCTCTCGATCGGGCGGCATGCCGTTCTTTCTTCCCAGCACCAGCGCGAGCAGAAGAAAGGCCGCGAGCTGGGTGGTGAAGGCCTTGGTTGAAGCAACGCCGATCTCTGCCCCGGCCCGGGTCAGGAACGCCATGTCGCTTTCGCGGACCAGCGAGCTGTTGTCGACATTGGCAATCACCAGGCTGGCGATGAATTCGTCGGCCGCCGTATGGCGCAGGGCAGCGAGCGTATCGGCCGTCTCGCCGCTCTGGGAAACAGTAATCAGCAGCGTACCCGGATGGCCCGTGCGGCGACGATAGCGAAACTCGGAGGCGACCTCGACCTGACAGGGAAGTCCGGCGATGTCCTCGAGCCAGTAGCGCGCGACGAGCCCGGCGTGATAGCTCGTGCCGCAGGCGACGATCTGCACAGCGCGGGTCCTCGAGAACACGTCCTCGGCGCCCTCGCCGAACAGCGCAGCGTCGACCTCGCCGTCCACGAGGGCCGCGAGCGTGGCGCTGAGCGCAGCCGGCTGCTCGTAGATCTCCTTGAGCATGTAGTGCTCGAAGTCTCCGAGATCCGCCTCCTCGACCTCGCTCGAGATCCGCTTCATCTCGCGCTGCACCGGTTCCCCGGCGCTGTCGTAGATCGCCAGTCCGGCTGCGGAACAGGCCACGAGGTCGCCTTCTTCGAGGTAGATGAAGCGGTCGGTCACCTGGCGCAGCGCCATCGTGTCGGAGGCCAGGAAATGCTCGCCGATGCCGACGCCGACCACGAGAGGACTGCCCGAACGTGCGGCCACAACTTCCTCGGGATGATCCGTGTCGATCGCGGCGAGGGCATAGGCGCCGTCGAGACGCTGCACCACGCTGCGCAGCGCGGCGAGCAGGTCGCGGCCGTTTTCCAGTTCGCGGTGGAGCAGGTGCACCACCACCTCCGTGTCCGTCGCCGATACGAAGTCGTAACCCTCGGCGCAGAGCTCGGCGCGCAGCTGCGCGTGATTCTCGATGATGCCGTTGTGCACTACGGCAACGCGCTGACCGGAGATATGCGGATGCGCGTTAGCTGCCGACGGCTGCCCGTGCGTTGCCCAGCGCGTATGCGCGATGCCCGTACAGCCGAGAATCGGGTTGAGCGCCTGGGCGCTCTCCAGCGCAGACACCTTGCCCTGGCTCTTGTGAAGCTGCAGGCGACGCTCGTTATCGATCAGCGCCATTCCCGCGGAGTCGTAGCCGCGGTACTCGAGGCGCCGGAGCCCCTCGAGAAGGATTTCCGACACCTCGCGCCGCGCGCTTGCGGCAACGATTCCGCACATGGGCTTTCTCCCTAGTCTTCCTGATCGGCAGCGGCGCGACGCTTCGGGCTTTTCCAGCCGTCGATGCTGCGCTGCTTGCTGCGACCGACCCCGAGCGTTCCCGGCGGCAGATCCTGTGTGAGCGTTGAGCCCGCGGCAACGAAAGCACCGTCGCCGACCGTGAGCGGGGCGACGAGCGTGCTGTTGGAGCCGACGAAGACGTCGTTGCCGAGGGTAGTCAGGTGCTTGGCCACGCCATCGTAATTGCAGGTGATCGTACCGGCGCCCACGTTGACGCCCGCACCAAGCTGCGCATCGCCGACGTAGCTCAGGTGATTGACCTTGCTGCCCGGGCCGATATCGGCCTTTTTGGTCTCTACGAAGTTGCCGATGCGCGCCCCGTCACCGAGACGCGTTCCCGGACGCAGGCGAGCAAAGGGACCGACGCTGCATCCACCACCGACCTCGGCGTTCTCGAGGTGACTCATGGCTTCGATTCGGCAGTCGTCGCCGACGCGGGACTCGCGAAGAACGCAATTGGGACCGACGTGCACGCCATCACCGAGGACGACATCGCCCTCGAAGACGCAGTTCACGTCGATGAACACGTCGCGACCGCAGCGCAGGCGCCCGCGCACGTCGATGCGCGTCGGGTCGGCGAGCGACACTCCGGCGGCCATGAGTTCCACGGCGGCGCGGCAGCGCACGATGGCCTCGGCCGCGGCAAGCTGGGCGCGATCGTTGATGCCAAGCACCTCGTCGGCGTCGCCCGTGCGCATCGCGGCCACGCAGTGGCCGTCTTCCACAGCCATGGCGAGCACGTCGGGTAGGTAGTACTCGCGCTGCACGTTGGCATTGCCGACCCGGGGGAGGTACTCGGCCAGCAGCGCGGCCGGATAGGCCAGCACGCCCGTATTCACCTCCTGGATCGCGAGCTCCTCCTCGGAGGCGTCCTTGTGTTCGACCACACCGCAGAGCTGGTCGTCGTCGCTGCGCAGCACGCGACCGTAGCCGCTCGGATCGTCGAAGCGCGCCGTAAGCAGCGCCGGCGCGTTGTCGACCAGCTGCTTCAGCGTCAGCTCGCGGAGCAGGGGCACATCACCGTAGAGCACCAGCACCGTCGACGAGCGGTCGACGTCGGGGATCGCCTGCAGCACGGCGTGGCCCGTTCCAAGCTGTTCTGCCTGCAGCACCCAGTTGATATCGGGGGCATCAAGGGCTTCGCGAACGCGCTCGGCACCGTGGCCGACAACGATGTGAATTTTCCGCGGCTCCAGGGCTCGAACCGTGTCGAGGACGTGCGCCAGGAGGGGCCGACGCGCCAGGGGATGCAGCACCTTGGGCAGCTCGGAGCGCATCCGCGTTCCCTGCCCCGCCGCCAGTACGATCACTTCTAGCTTCATCGCCCGCTTCGCCGGATCAGTCATCAAGAGCATTGGAATGGTACGCGGGCCCTGCGGCTTTACAACACGACAAATACCAAGCGCATCACAGTTGTCAGCTCGCCTCAGATTACCCCGGGATCGGCGAAATCACCGTCGCCGAGGCCCTCGATGTGCAAACCCTGGAACTGCTCGATCGCGCGCTCGGCGTGGGCGCCGTTCTCGACGCTGGCAATATGGAACAGCGCATCGCCGCCATTCACGACCGGGTTGTTGGTGCGGCCGATAATAATGCCGGCGGTCGGCGACTTGACCTCGACCTCGTTGTCGCCGATCGCATCGGCAAGACGCGCCAGACGCTGACCGGCGCCGACGCGGGCGCCCATGGGCACCTCGACACGCAGCAGACCCGACACGGGCGCGCGCACCCACTGCGAGGAGCGTGATTCGACCTGATTCTCACGGCTGCGAACGCTCTTTCCGGCGATCATGCCCAGTTCGCGCATCACGTTGAGAATGCCGCGCACGCCACCCCGGATCGACAGGGCATCAAAGCGCAGGCCTTCGCCCGCCTCGTACAGCAGCATCGGCAGGCCGCGCTCCATGCCGTACTCGCGCAGCGAACCATCGCGCAGGCTGGCATCGACGATCACCGGCGCGCCGAAGGCCCGGGCGAGGCGCGCCGATTCGGGATGATCGAGGTCAGCGCGGACATGCGGAAGGTTGACGCGGTGGTTTGCGCCCGTGTGCAGGTCGATACCGTGCGTGCAGCGATCGACGACCTCGCTGGCAAAGAGGCGTGCAAGGCGACCGGCCAGCGAGCCGTTCTCGCTGCCGGGAAAGGAACGATTGAGGTCGCGCCGGTCGGGAAGATAGCGAGTGTGATTGATGAATCCGTAGACGTTGACGATGGGCACGCAGACGAGTGTGCCGCGCAGGCGATTCAGCGCCTTCGTATGGCGGATGCGCCGGATGATCTCGATGCCATTGATCTCATCGCCATGAATGGCGGCGCTGAGGAAAAGAACGGGCCCGTCCCGGCGTCCGTGGATCACGTGCACGGGTACGGACATCGGCGCATAGGGGGCCTGCCCCGGAAGACTCAGCGACAGCGTGTCGCGCGATCCTGGAGCGATGCGAACGCCGCCGATCTCGAAGGGCTGGCGCCGCGCAAGCACCGTCAGGGACCCGCCGTGGGATACAAATCGGCCTCTTCGCGATCCCCACAGCAGTAGGAGAGCGCCGGATCGACGAGGAACCGCTTGTTGAGCGACTGGCGTCCGATGAGCATGCGAAAGCCCATTTCGTCGCGATTGCTAAGCGTGATTTCGGAGCTAAAGGAGCGGCCGCCGATGACCAGCGTGGTTTCGATCACCGGGCGCTCCTCGCTTTTCCCGTTCGAGCTGGTGACGGCGCGGACGTCGACGCAGCGCGCCTCACAATGAATCACCGGCCGCCGCCGGCGCTGTACCGGGTGCACGGAAAAACACAGCCAGTCTTCGCCGCGCCCACTGGGGCGTATGTTGAACGCGTGGAGGCTGGAGGTTTTCGCGCCGGTGTCGATTTTTGCCAGCACCCCGGGCAGTTCCAGCTCCGGCAATTCGCACCACTCGCGCCAGCCGATGATGCCCTTGGGGCTCCTCTGGACTCGCGCGTTTTTTTTCGCCACGTGCATTCCTCTCGAATGGATCCGCTTCCGTCGAAGGCACTGCTCTTTTCGGCGGTCGATCCCGCTTCGGGTCTGAACCCGGTATAACACCCTATCATCGCAGCATGGACAGGGCGCTTCAACGATCGCGAAGGTTTCGTTGCCACGAGGCTGACCTTACACTGAGCCCATGCAACCGCGACGATTCGACCGCGGACATTCACCTGCCGTGATACGTCGGGGAGCGATCAAGCATCGCGCCGCGGTGAACGGCTACGGAGCCGGAATATGAAACTCGGGATCCTTTCCTGCGCACCGAATTCCTACAGCACCCGACGCCTGCGCGAAGCCGCCGAGCAGCGGGACCACAAGGTCCGCGTGCTCAACACGCTGAAGTTCTCCATCGACCTCGACCGCGGCTCACCGGACCTGTACTACCGCCAGAAGCAGCTCAGCGAGTACGACGCCGTGCTGCCACGCATCGGCGCTTCCATCACCTATTACGGCACAGCCGTGGTGCGGCAGTTTCAGGAGATGAACGTGTACTGCGCGAACACCGCCCACGGCATCCTCAACAGCCGGGACAAGCTGCGCAGCCTGCAGATCCTGAGCCGACACCACATCGGCATTCCGCGCACGACCTTCGTCCGCGACAAGAAGGACGTGTTGCCGGCCATCGAGCGCGTCGGCGGTGCCCCCGTGGTGATCAAACTGATCGAGGGCACGCAGGGCATCGGAGTTCTGCTGGCCGATACCGTCAAGCAGGCGGAGTCGATCATCGAGCTGCTGCAAAGCCAGCGCCAGAACGTACTGATCCAGAAGTTCGTCGCCGAGAGCAAGGGCAAGGACATACGCGCCTTCGTCGTTGGCGACCGTGTTGTGGCCGCCATGCGGCGGGTCGCCCAGGGGCAGGAGTTCCGCAGCAACGTGCATCGCGGCGGTATCGCCGAGCCGGTGGATCTGGACGAGGCCTACCTGCAGACCGCGGTGCGCTGCACGCAGATCATGGGACTGTCCGTTGCGGGCGTCGACATGCTCGAGGGCAAGGACGGCCCCCAGGTGATGGAGGTGAACTCATCGCCGGGACTGGAGGGCATCGAGACCTGTACGGGCCTGGACATCGCCGGGGCCGTGATCGACTACATCGCCGCCCAGGTCGACTTCCCGGAGATCGATGTTCGCCAGCGCCTGACCGTCAGCAAGGGCTACGGCGTTTCGGAAATCTACGTGCCCGAGGGCTCGGAATTTGTCGGCCAGACCATTCGCGAACTGCAGCGCGATGACCGGGACGTGAACGTGCTCACGCTCTACCGCGGCGCCAAGGTCATCCCGAACCCGAAGCTCGACCG
>JAZBOX010000139.1:0-13401 GCA_036351355.1 Halieaceae bacterium | reverse complement strand
TGAACAATGTATCCTTTTTTAATCAGAAATTCGGCGAGGTAGGCGCCGTCCTGGCCGGTTACGCCGGTAATCAACGCTGTTTTCTTATCAGTCATTCAGGAACTGCAGTGGGGCAAAAAACGAGGCGCGATTGTACCGTAGTAAGGGGCGTGAACGAGACTCGCGCCGGGCAGGCCGGGCTCGAGGCGGCGGACCGCAGCGGGGATCCCGTTATGAAACTGAACCGGGCGGCGGTGGCGCATCTTGTCGCGATCAAGCACCTTGAGTGGGTCAATGTCGCCGCTTCTGAATAGTGTTCTGCCCCCTGCGCAGGCTATAGCCGCGACGGGAGCCGTTTCAGTCTTTCCAGGATGAACGCCTGCGGCAGCTCGATGTGAAGCTTTTCTGTGCAGCCGGCAAGGACCCAGGGGTGATCCGTCTATCGAACCACCGCCGCGCGCAGAGTGCGGCGAACGGTGTCGCCTAGGCGACTTCCGCCTTCCGCCTTCTCCACGGCACGCGCCCATGCCCGGTGGTGCGCGTCAAGGACTAACACCATCGCCCAGCACACTCAGAGCATTGAACCACGCCCCGATGGTGACGGTGGTCGAGCCCTTTTCCATCCGGTGCCAGGTATCGCGCGACATGCCGGCGGCCTCGGCAGCCGTGGCCACGCTCACGCCCATGGCCTTTCGCCGCTGGCGCAGCTGCGAGGCCAACTGAGCCACTTGAGTCTCCAGCGCCTCGCTCGCGAGATTCTGAACTGCTGTGGGCATTATCTGTCTATCCGCTATAAAATGCCGCTCATATCAGTTAGCTTCTTACTTTTGACTGATATGAGCAACGTTTTACCCGTTCAGCGCAGACCAGCGTTAGCCTCACCGGTAGCCATGTACTCCAGCACCTCGACCGATAAGGGGCTCCGATTGCGTAAGCCGCAGCCGCTTACGACGCCTCTGATCCTGCTCCCGTCGCCTGCGCATACTGCCCGACCACCTCCGCGGCATCCCCATACGCCCGCAGCCGCCCGTCCTCGATCCAGACCGCCACGGTACACAGCCGCTGGATCTGCAACTCACTATGCGACACCAGCACCACGGTCTGCGCGCCTTTAAGGTGCTGCTCCATGGCCGAAGCCGCCTTGGCGCGGAACTGGCGGTCGCCGACGGCGAGGACTTCGTCGATGAGCAGCACATCCACACGCGTCTGTATCGCGGTGGCAAAGCCCAGGCGCGCCCGCATGCCGGCCGAATAGGTTTTTACCGGCTCGTCGAAGGACGGCCCAAGTTCGGCGAATTTATTGATCGGTTCGAGGAAGGCCTCGGCCTCGGCGCGCGTGGCGCCCTGCAGCAGGGCCGACAGGCGGGCGTTGTCGCGGCCGCTCAGCTGGTCCTGGAAGCCAAGCCCCAGGGACAGCAGGCTGACGGTGATGCCCGGCGCGCGCCAGACTTCGCCGCGATTGGGCGCGAGGATGCCGGCCATGAGGCGCAGCAAGGTGGTCTTGCCGGCACCGTTACGGCCGATGATGCCGAGCGTGCGGCCGCGGCGCACCTGCAGCGAGACGTCGTCCAGCACGCGATGTTCGCCGTGCTCGAAGTTGGCCTTGCGAGCCTGGTAGCTGTGCGAGACGCCGCGGAGCTCGAGCAGTACATCACCGTCGCCGGAGGCCTTGCCGCTTTGAGCATTGCCGGCGCTCGCGCCCGGGCGCACTGCCGCGACCACGTCACTGCCCTCAGCGCGCCCGCTCACGACGTGATCGCCCGCAGCGCCAGGAAGCGGCTGCTGCGATGCATGATCAGTACCATAACCGCGCAGGCACCCGCGCTGATCAAGCCGATCACCACAAGGTAAACCCAGTCCGGCGCGACGCCGGCCATGAGCACCTGCCGGTAGGCATCAAGCAGAAAAGCGATGGGGTTGAGCGTGAACAGCAGCTCCATCGCCTGCGGATCCAGCGCGCGCGGGTCCCAGAAGATGCCCGAGCTGAACAGCAAAAAGACCATGGCGAGACCCACCAGCATGGCGACATCTTCCACAACGCACACCATCGCCGAGGCGGCCATGGCGCACGCGGCGATGAGCAGGTAGTTCACCACAACGATCAGCGGCAGCCACAGCCAGGCGGCACTCACGCCATGGCCCGTGGCAACAAGAAAGACGAACAGCAGCGCGAATACCGCGAGCTGCTTGTACAGGCTCTGCTGGATCGAGGCGATGGGAAACAGCGCCTTGGGCAGGTCGATCTTGCCGATCAGCCCCTTGGCCGCGAGGATGCTGCGAGAGGCGTGCACCACGGACTTGGAGAACCACACAAAAGTCAGCTTGCCGCACATCAGAAAGGCCAGAAAATCCGCGCGCGGGCTCTCTAGCAGCACGTCGAACACCAGGTAGAAGACGGCCACGTAGAGCAGCGGCTCGAGCACCCACCAAACGTAGCCGAGATAAAGCCGGGAAGCGTCGGCCTTGAGCGCCATGCGCGCCATCTCGTCGGCGAGCATCCAGAAGTGGCGGAGGGTCATAAGTCGTTGATGTGCCCGCTGCGCTGCTGTGCGCCTGTGAGAACTAGTAATCCCGTTTAGGGTGCCGCGAGTCTTTTGTTCATCGAGACTTACGCAATGACGATTCTACCAGCGAGCAGCTGTTGGCGTAGCGCTCGCGACAGCACTCGGACAGCAGCTGGCTAACGGACTTCTGACCAGAATTGATGTTCCGGACTAAGCTTTCGTCCGCTACATTGCGATCAGGTTCCGTCAGGGAGAAAGCTCTATGACCGCCTCTGCTCAAGACGTGCTAACTTACGTCCAGACGCTCGAAAATACGGGGTTTTCCCACGATCAGGCAATTGCGATCGCGAGCGGGCTGGAGCAAGCGATGGACCGACACATTGATACACGCGTTACGCGCGAGCACCTCGATGTCAAAATGGCGGCGATCAACGCCAGATTCGACGCCATCGAGAAGTCCCTCGAGAAGCTGGAAGACGTGCCGAGCGTTATCCGACTCCACACATGGATGCTGGCACTGATTACCGTCACCTTGGTTGTTCCGAAGCTGCAGGAGTGGTTCCCGGTCTAGGGTCGCGGGTATCCAGAGCCGTGGCTGAACCCGAAGTATCCCGGCTGCCCCTCCTCAACACCGCCGACCAGAGTAGCGAAACGTCTGAAGCCCCTGAAACCCCGACACCAACCCCGCAAGCGATTCGGCCAGAACTTTCTCTCCGACGCCGGCATCGTCGCTCGCATCGCCGATGTGATACATCCCTCGGCTGATGACCACCTCGTGGAAATCGGACCCGGCCTCGGCGCCCTTACGGAAGCCCTGCTGCCCAGCGGCTGTCGCCTCGACGCCATCGAGCTGGACCGCGATCTCACTACCCCGCTGCTCGCGGCGTTCAGCATCTATCCGCAGTTTCGGCTGCACAGCGCCGATGCGCTCGTCTTCGACTATGCGACGCTGCGCCAGAGTGACGAGGCGCTGCGCATCGTTGGCAATCTGCCCTACAACATCTCCACGCCGTTGATCTTTCACCTGCTCGACTTCGCAGGATTGATCCGGGACATGCACTTCATGCTGCAGCTCGAGGTCGTGGAGCGCCTGACGGCCAGCCCTGGGAGCAAGCACTGGGGTCGTCTCGGGATCATGGCGCAGTACCGCTGCGACGCGGAGTTGCTGTTCGAGGTGCCGCCTGAGGCCTTTGATCCGCCGCCGAAGGTGCAGTCGGCAATCGTGCGCCTCACGCCCCATCGAGAGCAGCAGTTTCCCGATTGCGACGAAGCGAAGCTCGCACGTGTGGTGCAGGCGGCCTTTTCCCAGCGCCGCAAGACGCTGCGCAACAACCTCAAGCCGCTGATCGATGCCGAGGCGATCGCTGAGCTCGGCATTGATCCATCCTGTCGGGCCGAGACGCTCGAGCTGGCTGATTTTGTGCGGCTTGCGGCGCTGCTGAGCTGAGCGTTGCGCCGGGCAAGCCGGTAAAGGCGAGGCCCGGCGAACACGGGGCCCAGCAACCACGACTCACGGCAAAGGTCCCGGCAAAGGGTTCGATTTCGCGGTACTTCCGCTAGAATCCGCCCCTCGCGGGCCGGCGCCAGATCCGGCACCTGCCGTGGTCCGCCAAAGCGCAACACCCCAGTCCGACAAACCACCAGACACACCGCCCGAACAGCCGTCCGCGAGCACAGGCATGAGCCAGATAAAGACCCTCAATCCGGCCCTCATCGGCATCGCCACGCAGACGACCTTCATGCCGACGCACTCGCGCCCCGAAGTCGACATCTATGCCTTTGCTTATACGATCACCATCAGCAACGCCGGCGATCTGCCCGTGCAACTGCTGTCGCGCCACTGGGTGATCACCGACGCCAACGACGAGGTGCAGGAAGTCCGTGGCGAGGGCGTGGTGGGCGAGCAGCCGATCATCCGGCCCGGGCGCTACTTTCGCTACACCAGCGGCGCCACGCTGGCGACGCCCGTGGGCTATATGCGCGGCGAATACACCATGATCCTTCACGACGATGACCGCATCACCGACCCAACGGAGCAGCTGGCCTTCGATGTGGAGATTCCCGCCTTCACGCTGCACACGCCCACCTCACTGAACTGACGCGATGACCACCTGGGTTGTTGGCGATGTGCAGGGTTGCCTTCCCGAGCTCGAAGCGCTGCTGGAGCAGGCCGGCTTCGACTGGCAGCGCGACGTGCTCTGGTCCACAGGCGACATCGTCAATCGCGGGACGGACTGTCTGGGCACGCTGCGCTTCTTTTTCGAGCACCGCGACCGCGTGCGCATGGTACTGGGCAACCACGATCTGCACCTGCTCGCAGTGGCCAGCGGGGCGAGAGAGGCCAGCCGCTCGGACACGCTCGACGCCATTCTGTCGGCGCCGGACCGCGACCAGCTGCTTGGCTGGCTGCAGCAGCAGCCGCTGCTGCATCGCGAGGGCAAGGATGTGCTGGTGCATGCGGGCATCCCGCCGCAGTGGAGCGTCGACGAGGCCGAAGCGCGGGCGCGCGAGGTCGAGGCGGTCCTGCGCGGCCCCGACAGCGCTTCTTTCTTTCGAGCCATGTACGGCAACGAGCCTGCGAAGTGGTCCGACACGCTCACCGGCATGGAGCGCCTGCGCGTGATCACCAACTACTTCACGCGCATGCGCTACTGCACACGCAAGGGACGCCTCGACCTGGCCAGCAAGGGTCCGCTCAATAACCCCGGCGGCCCCGCCGCCAGCGACCCCAAGCTCAAGGCCTGGTTCGCACACGAAGGGCGAGCGGCTGCGGGCTCGCGAATCCTGTTCGGCCACTGGGCCGCTCTGATGGGGTCCACCGGTATCGAAAACGCGATCGCGCTGGATACGGGCTGCGTCTGGGGCAACGCGATGACGCTCTTCGAGCTCGAGTCCGGCCAGCGCGTAGTGCAGTCCTGTCACCGCCCCTGAGCGGCGAGGTCGTAGAATCCCCTCCATGAACACCTACCTCGTCGGCGGCGCCGTTCGCGATTCACTTCTTGGCTTCCCCTATACGGAGCGCGACTGGGTCGTGGTCGGCGCGACGCCGCAGCACATGCTCGACGCCGGCTACACGCAGGTAGGGCGTGACTTTCCTGTGTTTCTGCATCCCGAAACGAAGGAGGAATACGCGCTCGCGCGGACCGAGCGCAAGCAGGGCCACGGCTATACGGGCTTTGTGGTGCATACGGACCCGGGCATCAGCATCGAGGACGACCTGCGGCGGCGCGATCTCACGATCAACGCCATCGCACGAGATGACGACGGTCGCCTCGTGGACCCCTACAACGGCCGCGACGACCTCGAAGACCGCGTGCTGCGCCACGTCTCCCCTGCCTTCACCGAGGACCCGCTACGCGTGCTGCGAGTAGCCCGCTTTGCCGCGCGCTACGCCACGCTCGATTTCCGCATCGCCGAGGAAACGCTGGCGCTCATGCGCACCATCGTCGATCAGGGCGAGCTCGCGCACCTCCCGGCCGAGCGCGTGTGGACCGAGATCGAGCGCGCGCTGCGCGAGGCGAGCCCGCAGGTGTTCATCGAAGTGCTGCGCGACTGCGGCGCGCTGCGAGCGCTGCTGCCCGAGGTCGATGCCCTGTTCGGCGTGCCGCAAAAGGCCGAGCACCATCCCGAGATCGATACGGGACGTCACACACTGATGGTGCTCGAGCAGGCGGCGCGCCTGACCTGGTCGCTCGATGGGTCGCCCGCCGCGTATCCGTCGCGCGATCCCCGCTCGAAGGCCGCGGACGAAAATGCAGGCACGCCAGCGGCTCAAAGCAGCGAGCGGGCGCAGGCCAACAGCCGCGTCGTCTTCGCCGCCCTCACCCACGACCTTGGCAAGGGGATCACGCCCGAGGACATCCTTCCCAGCCATCGCGGCCACGAAGGCGCCGGCCTGCCTCTCGTGAACGCGGTCTGCGATCGCCTGAAGGCTCCCAATGCCCACCGTCATCTCGCCCTCGCGGTATGCGAGCATCACCTCAACAGCCATCGCGCCCTGGAGCTGCGTCCGGCTACGGTGCTCAAGCTTCTCGAGAGCATCGGGGCGTTGCGCGACCACACCCGCTTCGAGGAATTCCTCCTCAGCTGCGAAGCGGATTCAAGAGGCCGCCTCGGCTTCGAGGGACGCCCCTACCCGCAGGCTGACTACCTGCTTAAGGCCGCCGAAGCCGCGCAGTCAGTCACCGCCGCAGATGTGAAGGCGCCAGGAGTCGAGGGCAAGGCGATCGGTGAGGCGATTCGACAGGAGCGAATTCGTCGGATTGGCTTGCTTCGCGGGTCCTAGGGAGCACAAACCCGATCGTGGCGCTGGCAACGGAACGGGGAACGAAGCGATCCAGACACCCCCGAAGACCGCAACCACCTAAACCCCCAACTCCACCCGAACCAACCCCTGCCCCGAGTCATCAAACCCCTCCCAAAGCGCACCAAAGCTCACCCCCAGGGCCGGATGCAGACAATCCGGCGCCAGCTCGGCCAGGGGCCGAAGCACGAATGCATGCGTGGTGATCTCTCCCCGGGGCAGCTCGACGCCGTCGACCACGCCCACGGTGTCGCCGAAGGTCAGGATGTCGATATCCAACGTGCGCGCGCTGAGGCGGGTGGCGTTTTGCGGGCGACCGTGGCGGTACTCGATCGCGCGCAGCGCCGCCTGCAGCTCGCCGACGGAAAGCCCGGTCTCGGCGCGCACGACAAGATTCCAGAAGGGGTCGCCCTCGAAGCCGATGGCCGCGCCCTCGTAGACCGCGGACTGCTCGAGGGGGCCGAGCAGCTCGCGCAGCTCGGCGAGGCCCAGGGAAAGGTGGTGCCGGGGACCTGTGTTTGACCCGAGACCGAGAAAGATCCCGGTCATGCCGATCGCTGGCCCCGCTCGATGAGCACGCCGACGTCGTCGGCCTCGGACACGGCGCCGGGCTTGCAAAGGCGAAGGCGGAGCCAGGGCACGCGGAACTCCTCCATCACCAGTGCTGCGAGCTGTTCGGCCATGCGCTCGATCAGCTGGAACTGCTGCGCCGACGCGAAGTCGCGCAGACGCTGCGATACACGGGCATAGTTCAGAGCATCGGTGACGTCATCGCTGGCCGCCGCGGGGCGGTTGTTCCAGGCCATCTCGATATCGACGACCAGCGTCTGGCGCACCGTGCGCTCCCAGTCATACACGCCGATCACCGTTTCCAGGCGCAGGCCGCAGATAAAGACGAGATCGCTCACGCCGTCGCGTCACCGGCTCGAAGCGGCGACAGCTCGACCATCGGCCAGCGCGGGCGCACGCGCAGTTCGATATCGTCCATCTGC
This sequence comes from Halieaceae bacterium, assembly GCA_036351355.1. Classification (GTDB taxonomy): domain Bacteria; phylum Pseudomonadota; class Gammaproteobacteria; order Pseudomonadales; family Halieaceae; genus Congregibacter. The sequence goes on along the minus strand of JAZBOX010000139.1, from coordinate 5,623 downwards.
CCCGCAGCGAGGCGCTGGGCGCCGGCAAAGGCGATCATCGCGCCGTTGTCGGTGCAGAACTGCGGTGCGGGGTAAAAAACGCGCGCCCCCTGCTTGCCGAGCGTCGCTGCCAGCTGCGCGCGCAGGTTGCGATTGGCGCTGACGCCGCCGGCCATCACCAGCCGATCCAGGCCTTCCTGCTCCAGGGCGCGGCGGCACTTGATCACCAGCGTGGAGACCACGGCCTCTTCAAAGGCGCGGGCCACGTCGGCGCGGGTCTGTTCATCGAGCGCGCCTGCAGCCTCGAGGTCGCGGATCGTGGTCAGCGTGTGCGTCTTCAGACCGCTGAAGGAGAAATCCAGCCCCGGCCGATTGACCATCGGCCGCGGGAAATCGAAACGACCGGGATCGCCACCTTCGGCGAGGCGCGCGATGTGCGGCCCACCGGGATAGGGCAGATCCAGCATCTTGGCGGCCTTGTCGAAGGCCTCGCCCGCGGCGTCGTCGAGCGATTCGCCAAGGAGCGTGTACTCGCCGATGCCGTCGACGCGAACGAGCTGCGTGTGGCCGCCGGAGACCAGCAGCGCCACGAAGGGAAACTCCGGCGCCTCGTCCTCGAGCATCGGCGCCAGCAGGTGGCCTTCCATATGATGGACGCCGAGCGCAGGAACCCCCCAGCCGAGCGCCAGCGCGCGGGCAAGGGTCGCGCCGACCATCAGCGCGCCGACGAGCCCGGGACCCGCCGTATAGGCCACCGCGTCAAGGTCGGCGCTGGCGAGGCCCGCGTCATCGAGCACGCGGCGAACGAGGGGCAGGCTCTTGCGAATGTGGTCGCGCGAGGCGAGTTCGGGCACCACGCCACCGTATTCGGCGTGCACCTCGACCTGGCTGTAGAGCGCGTGCGCAAGCAGGCCGCGCTCGGTGCTGTAGAGCGCGATGCCGGTCTCGTCGCAGGAGGTTTCGATGCCGAGTACGTTCATGCTGCCTTGGAGGGGCCCGGGCTTGCGGGGAGCGGCGCAGTCTAAAGAATCCGCGGGTCGCGGAACAGCGCCCTGCGGATGCCACGCGGAGAGCCGAAAAAGTCACTTTGCAATTGCCCGAGCGGATGTATACACTCCGCGCCCTCCTTAAACAGGCGGGAGCGTTGCGCGCGCCCGTTCTGCGATTCGGACGATTACTGGCACGACCACTGGTACGACACTAGTAGCCCTACGGCTACGAGCATTGAATATGCCGAGCGCTGATGCAGCCCGGCATGAACACAGAATCACAGGACCGAAAGCTACATGCCCCATATAAAGGTCAAGGAAAACGAGCCCTTCGACGTGGCCCTGCGCCGCTTCAAGCGCTCCTGCGAAAAGGCAGGCGTACTGTCTGAAGTACGTCGCCGCGAGCACTACGAGAAGCCGACGACGGTTCGCAAGCGCGCCGCCGCTGCCGCCGTAAAGCGTCACCTGAAGAAGCTCTCCCGCGAAAACCGCAAGCGCGTCCGTCTGTACTGATCGGCACTGAGTCGGCGCGCGGCGACGGAGCGGCCCTTAAGGTCCTACTTCGCCACCCGCTCCGTCCCTACCAGACAACCGCCAGGAATTCCCAGCACCGTGGCTTCGGAAACCCAGGCCGCCATCAAGGCGGCGATGAAAGACGCGATGAAGAGCCGCGATAAAGAGCGGCTTGGCACGATTCGTCTGATTCAGTCCGAGTTCAAGCGCATCGAAGTCGACGAGCGAATCGAGCTCGACGAGGCCCGCGTGCTCGCGGTCCTCGACAAGATGGTCAAGCAGCGTCGTGACTCCCACGCCCAGTATTCCGAGGCGGGCCGCGACGAGCTCGCTGCGCAGGAAGCAGCGGAAATCGCCGTTATCCAGGAGTTCCTCCCTGCACAGCTTTCCGACGACGAGCTCGACGCGCTCATCAACGAGGCCATCGCCGGCGCCGACGGCACGGGCATGCAGGCCATGGGCGCGGTAATGGGGCAGCTCAAGCCCAAACTTCAGGGCCGCGCCGACATGGGCGCTGTCAGCCAGAAGGTCAAGGCACGCCTCGTCGGCTGAACAGCCCGGGCCGAGCAACCGCCCAACAATTGCGCGCTGATCTGATCCGCGCCCGCCACTGAGCCGAGTCGCGGCGCCGCAACGCGTGGCATACTCCCGGCCCCCGCGCATCAGCCCAGGACCATGGCCGGCCGCATCCCCCAGAGCTTTATCGACGACCTGCTCGATCGCACCGACATTGTCGATGTGATCGACCGTCGCGTGAAGCTCAAGAAAACCGGCAAGAACTACTCCGCGCGCTGCCCCTTCCACGACGAAAAAACTCCCTCCTTCTCCGTGAATCCGGACAAGCAGTTCTACTACTGCTTCGGCTGTGGCGCCGGCGGCAACGCACTCGGCTTTCTGATGGACTACGAGAACATCGACTTCCCTCAGGCCGTCGAGAACCTCGCCGGCGCCCTGGGCCTCGAGGTGCCGCGCGAGGCCTCGCGCGCGCCCGCGGGGAGCGCTTCGGGGCCCGCCGAGTCTCCCAACCGGGCGCTTTATGAGCTCATGGAGCAGTGCACGGCCTTTTACCGAGAGGAACTGCGCAGGAATCCGCAGCGCGAGCGTGCCGTCGCCTACCTCAAGGGCCGCGGCCTGTCGGGCGTGATCGCGCGCGACTTCGGCCTCGGCTTCGCCCCGCCGGGCTGGGACAACCTGCTCAAGCACCTTGATCAGACGGGCGACGACGAAATACGCCGGGGCAACGCCCTGAAAGCCGGCGTGCTGGTGCGCAACGACGCCGGGCGCGTCTACGACCGCTTCCGCGATCGCATCGTGTTCCCGATCCGCGACCGCCGCGGCCGCGTGATCGCCTTCGGCGGTCGCGTCCTCGGCGACGACAAGCCAAAGTACCTCAACTCCCCCGAATCGCCGATCTTCCACAAGGGCCGCGAGCTCTACGGTTTGTACGAGGCGCGGCGCGCGAATCGCCGCCTCGAGCGGATCATCGTCGTCGAGGGCTACATGGATGTGATCGCCCTCGCCCAGGCCGGCATCAGCTACGCCGTTGCCACCCTGGGCACGGCCACGAGTACGGACCACCTCGAGCGCATCTTTCGCATGGTGCCCGAGGTGATCTTCTGCTTCGACGGCGACGAAGCGGGGCGCAAGGCTGCCGAGCGCGCGCTGCACAACGCGCTGCCGTCGATGAGCGACGGTCGCCAGGCGCGTTTTCTGTTCCTGCGCGAGGGCGAAGACCCCGATTCGCTGGTGCGCAAGGACGGCGCCGGCGCCTTCCTCGACCTGGTCGAGAAGGCGCAGCCGCTGGAGGAGTTCCTCTTTGCCTGCCAGGCCGAAGGCCTTGACCTGTCGACGATGGAGGGCCGCGCCGGGCTGTCCAAGCGGGCCCTCGCGCTGATCCGCCAGCTTCCCGAGGGCGTGTTCCGCGAGCTGATGATCCAGTCCCTCGCCGAGCGCACGGGCATCGAGCTTGAGAGCCTGCGTCGCCTCGAGGTGCCGCCGGCACAACCACCAGCACCAGCTGCCGAGGGCATGGCCCCTCCGTGGCCGGGCGATGACGAGCCGCCACCGCCGGACGAGTCCTATGTGCCGCAGGCGGCCTGGGATGACGAAGGTCCGCGCCAGCGCGCACCGCTTGCGGGGCCACCGTCGTCGGCGCACGCCACGCTGACACAGTCCGCCATCGCGCTGCTCCTGCATAAGCCATCAATCGCGCGCCTCGCCGAGCCGGGCAGCCTCGATCACCTCGAGGGCAGCGAGGGCGCACTCCTGCGCGACGTGGTCGAGCTGCTGCACAAGCGCCCGGAGTCGAGCACGGGCATGCTCCTTGGTCACTGGCATGGCAGCGGTGAGGGCGAACTCCTCGCCCGCCTCGCCGGCCAGGAACGACTGATACCCAGCGAGGGCATCGAGGCGCAGTTCGGCGACATCCTGCGCCGCCTGACCTCGCTGCCGCTGCGCCAGCGCATCAGCAGCGAGATTGATGCGCTCAAGAGCAGACCGTTTGTCGAGCTGAGCGATGACGACAAGCGGCGCCTCGGCGAGCTGATCCGCTCGCTGCGCGACCTCGACGCACGCAGCGGACCGCGCGCCAGCGAATTGCCCTGAGCGCCGGCACGCCCGTCGCTCGGACGCCCGCTCCTCGCCACATTTCATGTGCTTTCCGGGCGCTGGCGCCGCGCTGCCGCCTGCGAGCGGATACGCGCGGAGGTGGTTCACTCGAAAGCTGCAACAATGTCGACAGATTCAGGGCGAAGTGCCAACACTTCTGCTACACTGGCGGGCTGATTTCGCTGAAGCCTTCGGTGCCGCACCGTTTCCGGATTCCCATCCTAACCGTGCCCGCGCCGCCCACACCCGTACAAGGTACCCAATGAACGACGCCGTTTCGCAACAATCGCGTTTGAAGTCCCTGATTGCCAAGGGAAAGGAGCAGGGCTACCTGACCTATGCCGAGGTCAACGACCACCTGCCCGATGACATCTCCGATCCGGATCAGGTCGAAGACATCATCCAGATGATCAACGACATGGGCATCCAGGTCTTCGAGCACGCGCCCGATGCCGACGATCTGCTCATGACCGACGGCGACAGCTCCGCCGACGACATCGCCGCTGCCGAAGCCGCTGCGGCCCTCGCCGCCGTTGAAAACGAAGCCGGCCGCACCACGGATCCCGTGCGCATGTACATGCGCGAGATGGGCACCGTCGAACTGCTCACGCGCGAGGGCGAGATCGTGATCGCCAAGCGCATCGAAGAGGGCATTCGCGAGCTCATGGCCGCCCTCGCCTTCTATCCCGGCTCGGTCAAGAAGATCCTCGACGAGTACACGCTGGTCACCAGGGAAGAGCGCAAGCTCGCCGACATCCTCGTCGGCTACCTCGACCCCGCCGAACATGTGCCCTCGGCGCAGCAGATCGCCGAGCAGCAGGCGGCGAAGAAGGAAAAGGGCGAGGAAGACGACAGCAGCAGCGACAACGGCCCCGATCCCGTCGAAGCCAAGAAGCGCTTCACGGCCCTCAAGCGTCAGTTCAACAAGACCGAAAAGGTCATCGCCACCAAGGGTCGCCAGCACGAGGAAGCCATCAAGGAGATGGAAAAGCTCGGCGAGCTGTTCAAGTTCTTCAAGCTCACGCCGCGCGTTTTCGATCCGCTGAACGACGAAGCCCGGGGCGCTCTCGGCGAGGTGCGCGAGCAGGAGCGCGAGATCATGACGATCGCCGTGCGCCGCTGCGGCATGCCGCGTCGCGACTTCATCACCAGCTTCCAGGGCAACGAGTCCAATCTCAAGTGGGTCTCGCGCCACACGCGCAAGAAGGACTACGGCAGCAAGCTCAACAGCTACAAGCTGGACATCCAGCGCGCGCAGCGTCGCATCGCTCAGATCGAGGAAGAAACCGGCCTCACGGTCAGCGAGATCAAGGAAATCAACCGCCGCATGTCCATGGGCGAGGCCCGCGCCCGCCGCGCCAAGAAAGAGATGGTCGAGGCCAACCTGCGCCTGGTGATCTCGATCGCCAAGAAGTACACCAACCGCGGCCTGCAGTTCCTCGACCTGATCCAGGAAGGCAACATCGGCCTGATGAAGGCCGTGGACAAGTTCGAATACCGTCGCGGCTACAAGTTCTCGACCTACGCAACCTGGT
>JAZBOX010000138.1:0-11142 GCA_036351355.1 Halieaceae bacterium | reverse complement strand
GGGCCTGCCGCTGGCCCCGCGCACGCTGCTGTACCCCGTGTTCGGCGAACGCGCGATCAGCGGCGCTCTGGGCGACATCGCAGATGCTGTCGCAGCGGTTGCGGTTCTTGCCGGCACCGTTGGCCCGATCGGCTTTCTTGGGCTGCAGGTGAGCTACGGCCTCAATGCGCTATTCGGCCTCCCCGATACCTTTGTCACCCAGACGGTCGTGGTTGCCTGCCTGATGGGCGTTTACCTCACCTCGGCGGTCAGCGGCGTGGATCGTGGAATCCAGATTCTCAGCCGGATCAACATCGTCCTCGGAGCCGCGCTGCTCCTGTTCATCCTCTTCGCCGGGCCCACGCGGCTGATCCTCGGCAGCTTCGCCAGCGGCTTCGAGACGCACCTGCGCTATTTCTTTGATCTGGCGCTGTACCGCGGCGACGCCGGCCCCTTAGGCAGCTCCGGGTGGCTGGGGTCCTGGACGCTGTTTTTCTGGGGCTGGTTCATAGGCTACGGGCCGCTGATGGCAATCTTCATTGCGCGCATCAGCCGCGGACGCTCGATCCGCTCCATCATCGTCGTGCTCTCGCTGTGCGCCCCACTGGTGACCATGGCCTGGTTCACGATCCTCGGCGGAGCAGGCCTCGGGCTGGAGATAGGCACCCCCGGCGTTGTCGCGGATGCGATGGAAGGCTTCAATCTGCCGGCGGCGCTGCTGGCAATCACCCAGGGCCTGCCCTATGGCTTTGCGCTTTCGGTGCTTTTCCTGCTGCTGACGACGATATTCGTGGCGACGACCGGCGACTCGATGACTTACAGCCTGTCCGTAACGCTGTCACGAAGCGAGCATCCCTCGTCGCTGCTGCGCGTGTTCTGGGGAGCCGTGATGGGGTGCATGGCGATCGTTCTCCTCGCCATCGGCAGCGGCGGTATTGGCAAGCTGCAAAGCTTCATCGTAGTCACGGCGGTCCCGGTCTCGCTGCTCCTCCTGCCCACGCTGTTCAGCGCACCCTCGATCGTCCTCCGCGGCGCCGTGCCCGCTATCCAGCCGGCCTCAACCTGAGCGATCGGCAAGAAGGATTTCGTCGAGCGCGACGGGCGCCCGGGCGACCAACGCTTCGGCAGCGACGAGGTCCTGCGCCGACAACGCGGCTTCAAGGCGCGCAAAGAGCTTCGAGGCACCGTTCGCGGTCATGTTTGCAGTCGTGCCCTTGAGGCGGTGGGCGAGGCGCGCGGCCTTGTCGTAGTCCTGCTCTTCGAGGGCCTCGGTCAGATCCGCGAAGACCTTCGGTGCCTCATCGCGAAAGGTATCGAGCACACGTTCCAGCAGCTCGTGGTTGTTACCCAGCATCGCCGCAAGGGCCGAGACATCAAACCTCTCTGCGCGAGCGCCGCGCTCGGGGTCTACCGACGTCGGCACGTCGAGCTGCGGATGATCAGCGACGCTGCCCCGGGGCAAATGCTGCACCAGGGCGCGGCTCAAGCCGGCGGGGCTGATCGGCTTCGACAGGAAGCCCGTCATCCCTGCCTCGAGGCACTGGTCCCGGTGCTCCTCCATGACATGCGCGGTCAGGGCGATAATGGGGACTTCCTTTGCCCACGGTGTCCCCTGAGCGCGGATAGCGCGCGTCGCAGCGAGGCCATCGACCCTCGGCATCTGCACATCCATAAGGATCACGTCGAAGCGCTCTGTCGCCGCGGCTTCGGCCGCTTCCAGCCCATCGCCCACGGCCCGGTACTGTGCTCCGAGCAGGCGCAGCATTTCGCCGACCACCAACTGATTGGTCTCGTCATCCTCGGCCACGAGGATGCGCATTCCGGCCAGATTCGCGTAGGCCCCGGTCGCGATCTCGTCTTCGCTCGGCGCTGCGCAGGGCTCGACCTCGAGCGTGACGCGAAACTCGGAGCCTTCGCCAAGGCTGCTGTTCACGCTGACATCGCCACCCATCATCGACGCCAGTTCGCGGGTAATCGCCAGACCAAGACCGACACCACCGCGACTGCGGTCGTAGCCGCCATGAACCTGGTGGAAAGGATCGAAGAGGCGGGCTGCCTGCTCATCGCTGATGCCGATTCCCGTATCGATCACAAGCAGTTCCAGCCTCACCGTATTCGTCCCACGCTGCGGGCACTGCAGGATCACGTCGATCTGACCGCGCTCTGTGAACTTGATGGCATTGGTGATCAGGTTGGTCAGGATCTGACGCAGACGCGAGGGATCGACGATCACGCCCGCCGGTACGTCGCCCGCGATGGTCAGATGAAGCGGCAGGTCCTTTTCCTGCGCCACGGGCTGAAGAATGTCGACGACCGATTCCATGACCGCGCGTAACGAGGTCGGCTCCGGGTGCAGGCTGAATTGACCATGCTCCAGCGTCGAAAAGTGCAGCACATCGTCAATGATCGTCAGCAGCGACTCGGCGCTGCTGCAGATGGTCTGCACAAAGCCGTGTTCTCGCGGCGGCAGGTCGCTCAGGAGAAGCAGGTTCGCAAGCCCGAGCACACCGTTCATCGGCGTGCGAATCTCGTGACTCATATTGGCAAGGAACAGCGTTTTCGCCGTGTCGGCATCCTCCGCGGACTGCTTGGCGCGCGCAAGGTCCGCATTCTGCTCACAGGCGACGCAGGCCCCGGACAGCTTTGCATTGAGCTTGTTGAGCGATGCCAGCACCGCCGGTCCGAACTCTCCTGCGGAACGGCACAGCATCAGGTGCCCGTAGTCCGTGAGCGGCATCACGTAGAAATGACTGCCTTCGCACTCGCCCGAGAGCACGCTGGCCGAGGCGTCCTCGCCGCGCGCGCGGAGCATCTCGAGCGCTCGGGCGGCGGCGGGATGCCGCAGCGCACGCCGCGGCGATTCAGCGACGACAAGCGGATCAGCGCCGAGCGGCGAACGAATGATCATCCCCGTATGGCAGTTGAGCTTGCGCAGATAGGTGCGCAGCGCCTCGCGCGTCATCGTCGCCAGATCAAGCGAGTTGCCGATCGCCAGGGCGATCTCGAGTGCGACCTGAATCGGCAGCTGTGCGCTCTTGTTGGTCATAGCTCTATTTGCTGCCGGGCTTCCGAGAGCGTCGCTACCACCGAGGTCTTGTTGAAGAACTCGAGAAATTCACCGGCCCCGTTGGCAATCTCACCGAAGGTACAGGCGCCGATGACGGGAAGATCGTCAATGGCGACGCGCGCGAGTTCCTGCTCGAAGTCCTCTTCGAGGAACAGCACGCGCGAAATACAGTCCATGAACAGGCGCAGGCCCGGCTTCTCCCTGATCGTGGCGTCCGCCTGCTCCCGTGCGACCTGCGCCGCTGCGATCAGCGCCCCGCGATCACCGTGAAGGATGTCGACGTGCTCGCCTTCGTTCACCTCTCCGACGCAGACCAGGGCGCCGTGTTCTCCGCGCATCAGCGGGTCGCGAACGATGCGCTCGGCGTCGAGGCGGGCCAGACCAAAGGGGTAAGCCTTGGCAATGTCGAAGAAGTTGTCGTCGCTGAAGCGCCGACCCGAGTGCTTTTCCACGACCTCGCGATACACCTCGAAGGCCGGACGCCAGTCGAGAGTGTGCAGGACCGTGTTTTCAGCCCCGGTAATGTGGAAGCTCCCATCGATCGGTGACCAGCCGTGCGCCACGCCAACGCCCGCCGTACCACCGAGGCGGGAGACCACTGCAGCATCCATGATCAGGCCATCGTTGGTCATGATGCAGGGCCGCTGCACCATATCCAGGGATCCCGCGCCGCCGCCGATCGTATCGACGGCCGTGCCCGTGAGATCGTGGAGTGCGTTCAGAAAGGCGCCGATGCGCGAGGAAAATCCGTCTACCAGCACAAACTGCAGCGTGCTCTCGTCACCGGGCTCGCCCAGAACTCGATCAAGCACGCTATCGATATCGGTCGTCGCGTCGCTCAGCGCCGGCACCAGGCCAACGTCCATGGGCCGAGCCACGCCCCAGACAATCGTCCCGCGGCTGACCTTCTGTGCCCGGTAGATGAGGTTAGGGAACACGCCACCGATCAGCGGCTTGTTGACCGAGGCAAGCAGGGGGTCGAGCGACGCGGGCGTAAAGCCGTTGTCGGTGCAGGCAAAAACGATGATCCCCTGGATTTTCGGGTCATCTTCGAGCGCCGTCAGATAGCCCTCGAGGGCGTCGACGGAGCCCGAGGAATCGAAGTGAATCAACACGCTCGACGTTCCGGAAGTCGGTGAGGGTGGATTATGGCTCAGCGCCGGTGATTCGCGTAGCGGCGCTGATCGGCAGCCCGGGCCCCTTAGCGGCGCGGATTTGACTCGGAATCCACGGAAACCGGAGCGACGCGGCGGGGAAAACACAGTCGTGGAATCCGAAGCCCTCAGGGCGTAGGCTGCAGCCAGAACAACAAGACACCGGGGCTGATGGGGGGCTTCACCGTGCAAGACTTGAGATCCGTTTTTTTCCTGCTGTTTTTTTTCGTGTCCGCCGTAGTCACGCCGGCTGCGTCTCAGGCACAGGTCGACGACAGCCAGCTCGGTGCCTGGTACATGTATTTCTGGAATACGGAGAACAAGGACACGGGCTTCGGATGGCAGGGGGACATCCAGCACCGCAACTGGGACCTTCTCGGCGATCTCGAACAGCTGTTGATTCGAGGCGGACGCACCTGGCGACCCGAGGGCAGCAACTTCAAGTACACGCTCGGCTACGCCAACATCACCTCCGGCGCCTTCGGCGACAGCGATTCCACCAGCTCGGAGAACCGCATCTATCAGGAGGCCCTGGGAAGTCAGGTACTCGCCGACCGCTGGTTCCTGACCCATCGTTTCCGCCTCGAGCAGCGCTGGGTCGACGGCCAGGACTTCCGCAACCGCGTCCGCTACTTTCTCGCCGCCAACTACCCGCTCAACCAGCCAACGCTGGCGGAGGGCGCCTGGTACCTGTCCTTCTACAACGAGCTATTCGTGAACCTCGAGCAGGACATCGGCGATGGCCGCAGCGTCGACTACTTTGATCGCAACCGGACCTACGCGGCGGTCGGCCACAGCCTGAGCAACCGGCTGCGCCTGCAGTTCGGCTACATGTGGCAGGAGAATGCCAATTTCGGCAAGGGCCAGCTGCAGTTCAACCTGTTCCACAGCTTCTGAATGGCCGGAGCGACTGCCGCGCCGGCGTTCAGGGCAAACCCCGCCGCGGGCTGACTCGAAAGCCTGGTCAGGCGGAAATCCCCGGCGGCCACGGCCCCATGGCGGGTACGGGAAGCGGTCTGCCCAGGAAATAGCCCTGCGCATAGTCCACACCGAGCTCGGCCAGCTTGCGATAGATCGCCTCGTCCTCGACGTATTCGGCGACGACCTCCTTGCCGAGGCTGTGCGCCATTTCGGTGATGGAGCGGATGAACACCGCGTCGCTGGGGCTGTCCTTCAGGCCAACCACGAAGGCGCCATCGATCTTGACCTGCTGGAAGGGCAGGCGGCGCAGGTAAGCGTAGGAGGCGTAGCCGCTGCCGAAGTCGTCCATGGCAAAGCAGAAACCGTCCTCGAGCAGCCGCGTCATCAGCGCGGTGGCGCTCGGCAGGCTGAGCATCGCGGTGGTCTCCGTGATCTCGAGAACGAGGCGCCGGGCGTCAACGGAGGCTTCGGCGAGCATCTCGGGAATGTCGGCAAGTACGCCGTACTGCGCCACGGATCTCGCCGACAGGTTGACCGACAGACGCCAGTCCGCGTTCTTCGCCAGCGCGGCGATGGCCTCCCTGATCACCCAGCGATCGACCGCTTCGATCAGCCCGGTTTCCTCGGCGAGGGGAATGAAGTCACCGGGCGGCACGAGGGTCCCGTCAGCCTCCTCGAGGCGCACAAGTACCTCGTGATGGTGAAGCGCGCCGCTGGCGATGCTGACGATCGGCTGGAAAAAAAGTCGGAAGCGCTCGTTCTCCAGCGCGTCGGCGATACGCTGGCGAATGGCGGCACGGTCGCGGAGCTCGCCGGTCAGGCCATCGCTCTGGGAGTAGACGTGCAGACGGCCCGGACCCTGGCGCCTCGCCTCGTACATGGCCACCTCGGCTCGCATCAGATGCTCCTCGGCTTCGTGCCCACCGTCGCGGAACAGACTCACGCCAATACTCACGCTGCATCGATGGCTCAGCTCCGCTGTGCCCACCTCAAGCGCCGCCAGCGCGGCGATGACCTGCCGGGCGCGCGAGCAGGCCTCGTCGCGCGTGCTTCGCGGCAGAGCGATGGCGAATTCGTCACCACCGATACGCGAAAGCAGTTCCTGCTCCGAAAGCGTTGCCTGCAGCGTGTCGGCAACGGCCGCGAGCAGTTGATCACCGGCGTGGTGGCCGCTTAAGTCGTTGACCTCCTTGAAGCGGTCAAGATCGATGAACAGCAGAGCGCCATCCTGATCGTTGCGCCGGGCGCGGCGCAGTACCGCCTGAAATTCCTCCATGAAGCGACTGCGGTTGAGCAGCCGCGTCAGCGTGTCGTAGCTGGCCAGCCAGGCGATGCGCTCGGCGGACCGCTCGCGCTCGATCTCCAGCTCCTGCATGCGATTGGTCAGCTGCAGCGCGCTCGTCGACAGGAGGTCGAGCTCGTCCTCCGCCCAGCGCGACGCTCTGGGCCCGTCAATCCGCTGGCGAACCTCATCGTAATGACGCTCGGCCAGCATCGGCAGGGATGCCGAGAGACGACGCACCCGCCGAAGCGGGCGGCTCAGCAGGACGAGAATTCCTCCGGCTGATACCAGGAGCGCAGCGAAACCCAGTACGGCACCGTCGCGAGTCGCATGCTGAATGGCCTGGCGGGCCTCGGTGACATCCTCGATCACCAAGGCCCCGCCGGAGAAGCCGAGGCGATCAACGCGATACACGTCGTACCAGCGCGACCCGCTCGCGATCAGCACACCTTCGGCCGCCCCCTCGAAGGACGGTGTCACCAGGTTTTGAAGAAGTTCGGCAGGAAAAGCGTCAAGGAGCGTCTGCGTTCGCTCGCCGCCGGTCATCGCCGACACCGGCGGAAGCCCCGAAGCGGCTTCGCGTCCGGTTCCCAAAAGCACGATATCGGCCCGCAGGACGTCGCGGCTGGTCAGCAGTGCTTCGGCAATCGAGCGCTCAAGAACCAGCTGCCCGCGGGCCTCACCGCGCCACAGAACCGGCACCATGAAATACTGCCGGCAGCGTCCGTCAGCGCAGAGCACGGTCTGTCGGGGTTCAAGACAGGTGCCCTCGGGGCAGAGAACGCTTTGCAGATCACTGACGGGCACGCGCGCGCTGGCCGGCCAGGACAGGCGCACGTCGCCCGCAGCTGAAATCCAGTGCACTGCTAGAACGTCCCAGTCTATCGAAAGCATCGAACCCTGCTCGCCGAGGGCCCTGCTGAGACGATCGGTAAACGCTTCCGCGCTGTCGTCGGGAGAAAAAAGCGGAATCGCGTTGGCGAGCGCAAACAGCCCGGCATCGTCTGCAGCAAACAGGTAACGCAGCGTCTCCGCCGACTGGCCTCTGCGCTCCGCCCTGGCCAGGTCGAACTGCTCCGCCGCATTGCGGTAGACGCGGAAGGCAATGAACCCGTTGCTCAGCAGCAGCGTCAGGGCGACGGCAACAACGGCCTGCCAGCCTAGGCTGACAAAGCGCCGGCGCGGCGCTGACGAAGCACCAGACATCGAGGCCGTTGGCGGTTGCGGCCGGCGGCCGTCGTGTCTAGCCGTCATCGCTCGCCATCCGCCGCACCTTAGAATCGGAGCGCCGCCTGTACGGCGAAATAGTGCCAGTCCTTCTGCAAGCCAGCGGGCGGGTTCTCTCGTGCGCTCAGGATATAAGTGCCCTCGCGCCGGCTGTACTCGGAGCGCAGCATGAATCGCTGCGTGAGCTGGAAAGTCAGCCCTGCGGTCAGACCACGATCAAAGAAATCAAAGGGCGGGATCAGTCCGCCGGTCGTCGCTGACTGCGCCAGCCCCCGGCGGTCGCTGCGGTCGGAGGCACCGCGCTCGAAGCGGCCGAGAAGCGTCACCCTGGGTCCCAGGCGCAGCTCTCCCTGGAGGTAATAGCTCTCGCCGTTGGCAGACGTGAAGGGTAAGAAGGGACCCGTGCCCGACCGGCGCTGGGGCAGGTACAGGTACTCGGCGGTGGCGGTCCAGATACCGGCATCGTAACGCGCAGAGGCAATGTTCAGGCTCAGATCGAGCGTTCCCGCAGGAAGATCGAAGGCACCGGCCGGCTCGTAATTCAGACTGACATCGTAGCGACTGAGACCGAGCTGGAGCTTTTCGTCGGGGCTGCGGTAGCTCACGGCGCTCATCAGCGCATCGTAGTCCGAATCGAGGCGGCCGGGCAGATCGGCGCCGAGCAGCGTCCACTCGGCATTTTCGTCGGCCTGCGGGCGTCCGACACCCACGCTGAAGGCGATGTTGCCGGCGGCATGGCGATACTCGCCCGCAAGGGTAGCGCCATCGGTCGCGAGCAGCGCATTGCGTGTCTCGTCGAAATACACGCTCTGGGGAAGGAAAATCGAAGGTCGGGTGAAGGGCACGTCCCGGGTCTCGTTGTACAGACCGAGCGGATTCTTGATTCGACCCAGGCGCAGCACCGTGGCGTAGTTTTGCCCCTGCCACAGGCCGATATTCGCAAGGGCGTAGTCGATCTGCGGGCTGCCGTCGTACAGCTCGCCGGCACGGCGCGCCAGCACCTGTCCCGCGACCATGACCCGGGAATTCACCCGATAGGAGGCGTTCAGGCCCGCTTCGAAGAAATCGGTGGACCAGTCCTGGCTGTCACCGAAGAAGGAATTCTCATCCGTGTGCACCGTGGCAATGGCGGCAAAACCGTGAACGCGCAGGTCACCTTCGTCGGCCGCTTCAACGCCGGCCCACGACAGCAGGCAAAGCATCGCGAGAATTGGCGCCAGCGCATTCATTGGACGATGAGCTCGCGCACGTCTACTCCCTCGGGAATGCGCTCGACGTAACCGATAGCGCCGGGGGTGGCCTCTACCTGGCGCAGCATCTCCGCCTCGGAGCGCACCACGGTAGGCGCGCGGCCCGTACCCGAAAACAGCTGCCGGTCCCAGGTGCGACGCAGCTGATAGGGGAACAGCTGCAGGACGGAGCGGGCGAAGTCGTCATGGAGCGGACTGTCATCGGGCAGCACGAAGACCGTAACCGGGCTCATGTCAGGCCAGGTAGCAAGCCGCGCGGTGAGCAACAGGCGCGCATCGTTTAGCGAGATCCTCTCAACCTCGACGCTGCTGTTCACGATGACCTTGGGGTCGGGCAAGGCCAGGGAGCCGGAAACGTAGGCTGCCGTCGCCAGCGGCAGGAAGGAGCGCAGCACCGCACGCAGACGTCGAGTCCCGTAGAACCGGGCAGGCATGATCGACGGGCGGGGCATGCTGTTCTGTCAGCCGCTCACCAGAGGACAAGTGTTGGAAAAACTCCGCACCACGATGCTCTCTCCGGAACGATCAGCCACGCTCCCGACGAGTGTAAACGGTATTGCACCGGGGTGCGCCGGGCCAGCAATTTCTCCAGGGCATGACGGTCGCCCATGCAGCTCGACCGCGGCACGGACCTGCACTACAGTCGAAGCTCCCTGCGACATGGATCGCGCCGTCATCCGATGGCTGCTGCGCACGCCCTGTGGGCACTGCGCTGTCTCCGACTTGACCCGCTTTTGGGCCTGGAAGAATGAGCAAACCGTTCCTGATCATCCAGCTTCGTCCTGAGGACGAGGTCGCCGACGAGGAGCTGCGCGCCATCATCGAGCACGGCGGCCTGTCGGAGGGCGAAGTCCGTCGCGTGCGCGCGGAGCGCGATGGACTGCCATCAATCAGCCTCGACGAACTCTCGGGCATAATCGTCGGGGGCAGTCCCTTTGACGTGAGTACCCCCGCCTCGCAAAAGTCCGCGATCCAGAAACGGGTAGAAGCGGGCTTTTGCGAACTCCTCGGCGAGATCGACGAGCGCGATTTTCCTTTTCTCGGCTGCTGCTCGGGCAATGGCTTGCTCGGCGCCTATTGCGGCGCGAGCATCTCGCGGCGCTTCGGAGAGCCCGTGGGCGCGGCCCGCGTGGAGCTGACCGACGCGGGCCGGAAGGACCCGCTGCTACGCGGCCTTCCCGGGAGTTTCACGGTACTTCTCGGTCACAAGGAGGCCTGCGACGCCGCACCGCCGCGCGTCACCCTTTTGGCAACGGGCGAGCACTGCCCCGTGCAGATGTTCCGCCTGAAGACGAACATCTACGCCACGCAGTTTCATCCCGAGGCCGATGGGCCGGGCTTCGAGCTGCGCGTCAGAATCTACCGGCATCACGGCTACTTCCCGCCGGAAGACGCGCCCCGACTGATCGAAGCGGTGACCGCGCAGGCAGTGCCCGAGAGCAATGAGATTTTGCGGCGCTTTGTGGCGCGTTACCGATCCTGAGCTTGCAAGCTTCGCCCCGCTAATCCGCCTCGACCAGCTGCGCACAGCGCAGCGACAAGCCCTTGATCAGGGCCCGACCCTTGTTGTTCATGTCGTAGTGAACATCAACGCCGACACCAACGTAGTCAGCCGGACAGCGGCTCTCGGCGGCCCAGCGGTTGCAGTTCGGCCGCTCGAACTCGCGCGAATCCACGACGGAGACAAGCCTCGGCATTTCTCCGCGCGCGATCTCCTCGTTACTCGGGATATAGGCCACTTTTCTGGTGATCTGTCCGGTGGCGACGGGCGAGCTCTCAAGATCCAGAGTCACGCCCTTGACGCGCAGCCCCTTGACGTAGTCGTTGCGGCTGCGCTGGCAGACCTGCAGGCTGTTGAGGGCGTAGGGTGACTCGACCTCGCTGCTCAGGTGCGCGTAGGGGTAGTCCGGCGTCACGTCATAGTTGGTTTTTCTGAAGGCAAGGATGCGCCGCGAGTAGAAACTGCCCGCGCCGTCGGTGCACAGATCCAGCGTATCCGACTGGCCACGGCTCGAGCCATCTCCGTCCACCTGGCGAAACTTGTTGGGCCCCTCGACGAACTGCCGGTTCGCGGAAAAGATGGTGATCAGGCACGGGTCATCGGACTCTTCAGCCATTGCAATCCCCACCAGCCAGCCATTGCGGACCGCGCTCAGCGAGGCAACGCGACTCGCCTTCACTCCGGACCAGGGTCTGGTGACCTCGTCAGCGTAATTCAGGAGGCGCTGCTGACGGCGCCCTGACTTGTCGCCCGACGCGTCG
>JAZBOX010000137.1:0-3213 GCA_036351355.1 Halieaceae bacterium | reverse complement strand
ATCGATACGCTCGACGTGCTCGAAGCCGCCGGCACGAAGTGGAATTTTTTGCCCTTTCGCCCCGGACTGGTGGGCGGCCACTGCATCGGTGTCGATCCCTACTACCTCACCTACAAGGCCCAGAGCCTCGGCTATCACCCCAGCGTGGTGCTCGCGGGCCGTCGCATCAACGACGGCATGGGCAAGTTCGTGGCGGAGCAGACCGTGAAGCAGCTCGCGGCGCGCGGCCTGCCGATCACCGGTGCGCGGGTCACGGTGCTGGGTCTCACCTTCAAGGAAGACTGCCCCGACCTGCGCAATTCGCGCGTGCCCGATATCGTTCGCGAGCTTGAGGACTATGGCTGCCGTGTCTCGATCCACGATCCGCTGGCCTCAAGCGCTGAGGCGCGCGATGAGTACGGCTACTCACTCGAGCCCTGGGAGAACTTGCCGCCGGCGGCGGCGCTGATACTCGCCGTGCCCCACCGCGCCTATCGCGAACTGCCGATCGGCGAGCTGGCGCAGCTCATGGTTGCCGAGGGTGTGGCGATCGATGTGAAGGGGCTTATCGAGCGTGAAGCGGCCGCCGCGGCCGGGATGGCCGTTTGGCGGCTGTAGCGAGCGATCTGGCGGTGTAGCGGCTGTCGGCGCGCGGCTGGCGAAAGCCCGCGCGCCAAGGGGAAGTGGGACTCAGCGCGCGCCCTTGCCGAAGATGATGACCTCGGCCGTTTGCAGCAGCACCAGGAAGTCCAGGAACAGGCTCTGGTTTTTCACGTAATAGAGATCAAACTCAAGCTTGTTGAAGCTGTCCTTGAGGCTCGCGCCGTAGGGGTAGTTCATCTGTGCCCATCCGGTGATCCCGGGCTTCACGCAGTGACGTTTGTCGAAGTAGGGGATCTGCTCCTGCAGCTCGCGCACGAACTCGGGACGCTCGGGGCGCGGACCCACGAAGGCCATTTCGCCGGCCATCACGTTGATGATCTGCGGCAGCTCGTCGATGCGCGTCTTGCGAATGAAGCGGCCGACGCGGGTGACGCGGCTGTCGTTCGCCGTGGCCCAGCGCGCCTTGCCGTCGCTCTCGGCGTTGACGGTCATGCTGCGGAACTTGTTGACCTTGAATACGCGGCCGTTGAGACCCACGCGGCTCTGGCGATACAGCACCGGGGCACCAAAACCGTCCTCCAGCCAGATCGCCAGCACCGTGAGCAGCATCAGCGGTGAGGTGAACACGAAGAGGATGAAAGCCATGCTGACGTCGAAGAGGCGCTTGGAAAAGCGATCCGCGTTCTGCGCGTCAAAGCCCTTGCTCGTCGTGAACCAGCTGGGGTGCACATGGCGGATCACAACCTTGCCCGCTTCCTGCTCGAAGAAGTCGACGATGTCGTGAACGCGAACGCCCATGGCGCTGCAGCGCATGAGCTCACGCTGCGGCAGATGATCGCGGCGGTCCTCGAGGGCGACGATGATGTCGGTGATGCCGTTGCGCTGTGCGTACTCACAGATCGAGCTATCGAGCGCGATCGTGGGCTCCTGCTCGATCAGCGACTGCTCGCCGACCTGGCGCACATAGCCGAGGATGCGAAAGCCGCGGCGGTCCGACTGACGGCGCATCTTGCGGTTGATCGTAGCTGCGGTCTCGCCCGCGCCGAGCACGAGCACGCGGCGCTTGAACTGCTCGAGACTGATGAAGCGCGTCCAAAGAAGGCGGTTGGTGAGCGCTGCGGCAAAGGCCACGGCGCCGCTGAGCACGAAATTGCCGCGCCAGATGTGCAGGCCGGGCATGACGTAAAAGACCAGCGCCATGGCGAGGGTCATGAGGCCGAAGGCGCCCGCCGTGCGCAGCAGGATGCCGTTGAGCCCTTCGCGCAGCTTGGGCTCGTAAAGGCCCATGGAGAACATGGCAATGGTGGTTACCACGGCAAAGATCACCGCCTGCAGCGGCAGCGCCGGAGCCGAGGTTGTCAGAATTTCGTCGGAGTAGGAGAAATAGAGCGCGGTGCCGGCCCACATCGATGCCCCGAACAGCAGCATGTCGATCAGCGCGAGCCAGTAGTAGCCCACGTTGACGTGGTGGTTGAAGATGCGAACCGTGCCTGCCAGACCCGTCATGTCGAAAGTGTTCCCGTTGATCGTCATAGCTTTGCCGTGTGTTCGTGCGTTGATCGTGGGTACCGCTATCGCGCTGCCGACTCGCTGCCGACTCGCTCCATTGGGCCGCTCGGCGGCCGCTGAGTGAGTCGCTCCCGGGAGACTGTCCGGTCTGCCGAGCACGATTGAGCGTCGACTGTAGCGCCGGCGCTGCAGAATACACCTGTTGGTGTAAAGAAATGTGACAAGTGGCTCAAAAGAGTTTTCGCGAGCGATACGCGGCGCACAATCCCGCCCTGAAGCTGTTCAAAGCCTTGACGGCATGCGGCGTCGGTCCGGCAGGCAGGCAATCTCCGCGGGAAAGCGCTTTCCGTGCGCGCCGCGCCGCGATACTGTCGCATTGCACCGGCTGTTGCTCAGGCTCGAGGACTCGATGACGTCGCTCAATCTCTACAAAAGCCGGGCGCAGGCCCGCGCGATGGCGGGACTTGCGCTGTTCACCCTGCTCGCGGCGGGATCGCCGGCCCGGGCGGACACGCTTCCCGACGTGATCGAGCGGATCGCGCCCTCGGTGGTGGGGGTGGGCGCGGCCTATCCCCCCCGGGTGCCCACGGGTGGCCGCGCCGCGCGCCGCCTGCTCGGCACCGGATTTGCCGTGAGCAGTCCGGAAGGCAGCCTGATCGTCACCAATGCCCACGTGATACCCGATGATCTCGACACCGTAGGGCGCGAACATCTCGCCATATTCAGCGGCAGTGGCCGCAGCGCCATGCAGCGTGTCGCGCGCCTGCTGCGCAGCGACGCCGAGCACGATCTGGCGCTGCTCAGCTATGAAGGGCCGCCGCTGCCGCCGATGACCCTCGCCAGCGATACGCCCCGACCGGGCGAGACCGTGGCCTTCACCGGCTTTCCGATCGGCGCCGTGCTCGGTCTCTATCCCACCACGCAGACGGGCATCATCGGTGCGATCACGCCGATCGCCCGTCCCGCAGACCGGGGCCGCGAGCTCAGCGCTGTGCAGATGCGCCGCCTGCGGGCGCCCTTCGACGTCTTCCAACTCGACGCTATCGCCTACCCCGGCAACAGCGGCTCGGCGGTCTATCGCGCGACCAGCGGCGAGGTGATCGGGGTGATGAACAGCGTGTT
>JAZBOX010000136.1:0-14574 GCA_036351355.1 Halieaceae bacterium | reverse complement strand
TCGCCAACGAGGCAGCGGGGATTTCGGGCGTCCAGCGGGTAGTTCGACTGTTCGAGTACATCGACGGCTGATACAGCCACGCCGGTGCCAATCCCCCGCACGCCGCGCCGGGATCGCTTCAGTCGCTGGTCTTCGACACGCTCCCTCCACGACCCCGCCACGTCGCGCTCAAGGTCGGCGCGAGACTCAAGAGCAGAAGCAACCCACGCATCGTGCACCGCCAGTATCGAGGCGAAGTGTCGGGCGTTTCCAAAGGGAGCGTGTCGCAGACCAGCGACCGACGGGAATGCCCGGCGCTTCGCCGGGGAATTACGCTGAGCGACCATGCGCCAGTGCCCAGTCCCCGCACACCACCGCGCCGGGAAATTACGCTCTAAGAAAAGTGTAGAAGGCCTTGAAAGCGCTACTTGACGACCTTGAGACTAGGCTTGCCACCGCGACGCAGGGGCGTTGGGGCCGTGCCGCCGTCTTCCGGATCCGGGCTTTCATCGTCCTCGGGTTCGAAGGCCATGCCCTGCCCGTTCTCGCGCGCGTAGATACCCAGCACCGCGCCGATCGGTATGAACACATCCGTGGGACGGCCGCCGAAGCGGCCGTTGAAGCTGACGCTGTCATCGCCCAGTTGCAGCTCGATCACCGCCGACGGCGACAGGTTAAGGACGATCTGCCCGTCTTTGACATACTGACTGGGGACATCGACGCGCTCCACAGTGGCGTCGACGATGACGTGCGGCGTGCAGCCGTTATCCACGATCCACTCGTAGAGCGCGCGAAGCAGATAGGGGCGACTGGAATTCATGGCGTTCGAACTCGGGGGTGCGCCTAGAGGCGCATCTCGCGCTCCTGCTCCGTAAGACTCTGGAGGAATGATTCGCGCTTGAACAACGAGTCCATGTAGGCGAGCAGCGGCTTCGACTGCTTGCTGGGTCGGATATCGATACCCAGCGTCGGCAGACGCCACAGGATCGGCGCGATGCAGCAATCGACGAGGGTGAATTCGTCGTTCATGAAGAAGGGCTTCTCGCCGAAGATCGGCGCGATCGCCATGATGCCCTCGCGCAGCTCCTTCGTAGAGCGCTTTACCACGTTGTCGCTGCGCGAGTTCTGGATTGAATCGATGAGTGTGCACCAGTCCTGCTCAATGCGATGCATGAACAGCCGGCTCTCGGCGCGGGCCACAGGATAGACCGGAAGCAGTGGAGGGTGCGGAAAGCGCTCATCCAGGTACTCCATCATCACGCGTGTTTCGTAGAGCGACAGCTCGCGATCGACCAGCGTCGGCAACGAGTTGTATGGATTCTGCTCCGACAGCTCCTGCGGCGGGTGTGCGGGGTCAACGTCGATAACTTCAGCGGACACCCCTTTTTCAGCGAGCACGATTCGTACACGGTGGCTGTAGTGGGACGTGGGGTCGGAGTAAAAGATCATGGTGGTGACGAAGCCCTATGTAACTGCGAGAGTCTAACTGCGAGATTGTAACTGCGAGATAACGGCAATCGGCGGCGTCTGCCCTGCCGCTGGGGAAACGGGATTGCGCCGCGCCTCGCTCCCGACGTGCAAGGGAACAGGCAAGCGCAAAATATACGCGTCGAGCAAACGCAAAAAAGGCGCGAAGCTAACCTCCGCGCCGCTTTCTCAAAGGGCAGACGATCGAGTCTCAATGAGCAGACGATCGAAAGCGAGCTGACTTCAGACTTCGCAAGGTCAGCCAGGGCGGGACAGCGCCCCGCCCTCCCGGTGTCAGTGAACGTCCTTCCAGTACTCGCGGTTCAGAAGCGTTGCAAACACAAAGAATACCGCAAGGAACAGCAGCGCATAAATACCGATGCGCTGGCGATCGGCCTTGATGGGCTCGGCGACGTAGGCAAGGAAGTTAACCAGGTCGTAGATACGACCGTCGAACTCCTCGATCGTCATGCGTCCTTCTTCGGCAACCACGAGTTCGCTGCAGGCATCTCCATGGTCGCCGTCTTCACCGCCATGCTCGGCCGGCGCGCAGGCGAGCAGCCCCTGCAGCTCGAGCAGCGCGTGAGGCATACCCACGTTCGGAAACACGCGATTATTCACGCCGTAGGGTCGAGTATCGTCCTGGTAGAAGTTGCGCAGATACGTGTACAGCCAATCCGGTTGGCGCGAACGCGCGACCAGAGTCAGATCCGGAGGCGCGGCGCCGAACCATTTTTTGGCGCGCTCGCTGTCCATGGCGTTGTCCATGAGATCACCGACCTTCTTCGACGAGTCGAAGATCATCTGCTCCTGCATGATGTCCTCGGGGATGCCGAGGTCGCGCGCAACGCGGTTGTAGCGCGCGTACTGCAGCGAGTGGCAACCCATGCAGTAGTTCATGTAGGTCTGGGCGCCGCGCTGCAACGAGGCCTGGTCGGTGATGTCCAGCTCGATTTGATCGCAGGGCATGGTGCCGCAGTCATAGGCGGTCTCTGCACCCACGACCTTCAGCGGAATCACCGTCAGCGCCAGGATGATGACCAGTCCAACCAGCGAACCCAGCGCTCCGACACCACCGTCCATGGTCACGCGCTCGGGTACCGGCTTCGGCTTGTCCATCGCACTCCACACCGGCATCAGCAGGAAGAAGGCGAAGTAGAAGATCGTGCAGATCTGGGCCAGGAAGGTACGAGCGGCCGTAGGCGTCTCAACACCGAGCACCCCCAGGATGAGGAAGGACGCGGCAAACACTATGAGCATCCACTTGTTCAGGTTGCCGCGGTAGCGCCAGGACTTGACCGGCGAGCGGTCGAGCCAGGGCAGCGCGAAGGGAATCGCGACACTGGCGGCAAAGGCAATGAAGCCCCAGAACTTGTCGGGTACGGCGCGCAGTACCGAATAGAACGGCGTGAAGTACCACACCGGTGCGATGTGATCCGGCGTCTTGAGCGCGTCTGCCTGCTCGAAGTTGGCGTATTCGAGGAAGAAACCGCCCATTTCCGGCATGAAGAACATGATCGCGCAGAACACGAACAGGAACACGGCGATGGCCTGCACGTCATGCACGCTGTAATAAGGGTGGAAACGGATGCCGTCCAGCGGCACGCCGTCTGGTCCCTTGTTCTTCTTGATCTCGACGCCATCGGGGTTGTTGGAGCCGACTTCATGCAGCGCAAGGATGTGCAGCACCACAAGGGCCAGCAGCACGATCGGCAGTGCGACAACATGGAGCGCAAAGAAGCGGTTGAGGGTGATCCCGGAGAGCAGGTAGTCACCGCGAATCCAGGTCACGATGTCTTCACCGAACACGGGAATGGCGCCAAAGAGCGAGATGATCACCTGCGCGCCCCAGTAGGACATCTGGCCCCAGGGGAGCACGTAGCCCACGAAGGCCTCGGCCATCAGCACCACGAAAATCAGCATGCCGAAGATCCAGATGAGCTCGCGCGGCTTCTTGTAGGAGCCGTAGAGCAGCGCGCGCCACATGTGCAGGTAGACGACGATGAAAAACGCCGACGCCCCGGTGGAGTGCATGTAACGCAGGATCCAGCCGTAGTCCACGTCGCGCATGATGTACTCGACGGAGGCGAACGCATCAGCGGCGCTTGGCACATAGTTCATCGTCAACCAGATGCCCGTAAGCAGCTGATTCACCAGCACCAGCAGCGAAAAAACGCCGAAGTAGTACCAGAAATTGAAGTTCTTGGGCGCGTAGTACTCGCCCATGTGCGTGTTCCATGCGCGCGTGATGGGCAGACGGGAGTCCACCCAGTCGCGCAAACCGATCAACATGTTAGCCATCAGGCTGCCTCCGCATCGACGCCGATTACAAGTACGTCTGAACCTTCGTATGAATAGGGGGGCACGACGAGATTAGTCGAGGCCGGTACGCCAGAGAAGACACGACCCGCAAGGTCGAACTTCGAGCCGTGGCAGGGGCAGAAAAACCCACCTACCCAGTCTTCTCCGCCAAGATCGGCAGCGCCGACCTCGGGGCGAAATTTCGGCGCACAGCCGAGGTGGGTGCAAAGCCCTTCGACCACCAACAGCTCCGGACGCAGGCTGCGCTCGCGGCCCGCGATGTAGGCCGGCTGCTTGGAGATCGCTGACTCGGGATCCTTGAGCCGGCCGTCGATCGTCGACAGGCGCTCCAGCATCTCGGGCGTGCGCCGAACCACATAAACAGGCTTGCCGCGCCACTCAACGACGACCATAGCGCCCGGCTCCAGCTTGCTGATATCCGCCTTTACCGGCGCACCGGCGGCCTTGGCCTTGGCCGACGGATTCCAGGACCCCATGAACGGAACCGCAGCCGCCACGACCCCGGCAGCGCCCACAGCACTTGTAGCTACCGTCAGAAAACGGCGGCGATTCTCATCGACGTCACCCGGAGCACCGGATGCTGCGTCCGGGGACGCGCTTGCTGTCGCAGTGGCCATTCCTTTCTACTCCTTTCGCCAGTTCCAGCGATTCTCGGCTGTATACAGCGGTTGATACAGCCGCCATGTCTCCCTACCAAGTCTGCTACAAATCTGTAACTTGCCCATCGAACACGATCCGGGCCGCAATCGGTGCGGCCGGCATGCGATGGAAACCACAGCGGCTGCCGGATCGCGAAACGTCTTCAAAACCTCGAAACGTTTTCAATACAAGGGCTTGAAGCGCCTTCGCAGGGAGGGCGCGACGAACGCATGACCGGCGGTGGAGAGCTGTGGAAAAAGCGCAAGAATGGTAAAGACTTTGCGCCCCCGAGACAACAATCGCCGCGGCAAAAAGCGCCCCGGGAGACAGCGCAAACTGTTGATTTGTCTGCAAAGTTGGACAAAACAAGATGCGGGGGTTAAAAAAAACCCGCCTTGACGACGGCGGGTTTCTTCACGGCTTTTACCGGCGCTACTGCGGGGGCCCGCAACGAATCAAGCTTGCGAGCCCTGGCACTCAGCGCTTGGAGAACTGCGGACGCTTGCGCGCCTTGCGCAGGCCGACCTTCTTACGCTCCACCTCACGCGCGTCGCGGGTCACGAAGCCAGCACGCCGCAGCGTGCCGCGCAGCGACTCGTCGTACTCGATCAGCGCCCGCGTGATTCCATGACGAATGGCGCCGGCCTGACCAAAGCTGCCGCCGCCTTCAACGGTCACCTTGATGTCGAAGGTTTCGCCCATCTCGACGAGGTCGAGAGGCTGGCGAACAATCATGCGTGCAACCTCGCGACCGAAGTACTGATCGAGGGGGCGCTCGTTAACGGTTATGTTGCCGGCACCGCTGCGAAGAAAAACACGCGCGGTTGAGGTCTTGCGACGCCCCGTGCCGTAATACTGGGAAGTGCTCATCCTGACTCCTGGGTCCGCAGCCTTAAATCTGCAGTGCTTGCGGCTGCTGCGCGGCGTGCGGATGCGCATCGCCGGCGTACACCTTCAGTTTCTTGAACATCGCCCGACCAAGCGGGTTGCGCGGCAGCATGCCCTTGACTGCTCCCTCAATCACGCGCTCGGGAGCCTTCTCAATCAGCTTCTCGAAGGACATGGACTTGAGACCGCCGGGATAGCCCGTGTGGCGGTGGTACATCTTGTCGGTACGCTTGGCGCCGGTGACACGTACCTTCTCAGCGTTGATGACGACGATGTAGTCGCCCGTATCCACGTGAGGCGTGTACTCGGCCTTGTGCTTGCCGCGCAGGCGATGCGCGATCTCAGCGGCCAGGCGCCCGAGCGTCTTGTCGGTGGCGTCAACGACGAACCAGTCGTGGGCGACCTCGCCGACTTTTGCGCTAAAGGTTTTCATTGCTTTCGCCTCAGGGGGCCAAAAAAAAGAGCGCGGATTGTACTGGCGGGGAGTTTTCGTGGCAAGGGCTTCTTAGCCTATTTCACTATCCTTTCGTTGCCCTTTCGTTGTCCTTTCGCTGCCATATCCCCGCACGCCGCGCCGGGGTCGCTTCAGTCGCTGGTCTTCGACACGCTCCTTCCACGACCCCGACATGTCGCGCTCGAGGTCGGCGCAAGATTCAGGGCAGGAGCAACCGACGCATCGCGCGCCAGACAGACCGAGGCGAACTGGCGGGCGTTGCCAGAGGGAGCGTGTCGCAGACCAGCGACCGGCGCGAACGCCCGCCCGTCAGGGTCTGTGCGGCGCCGCGAGGTACTCGTGCGACTGCATCTCCTGGAGCCGCGAAATCGTGCGCTCGAACTCGAAGGCCAGGCGTGTGCCACTGTAGAGATCCATGGGTAAGGCTTCGGCGGCGATCACGAGCTTGACGTTGCGGTCGTAGAACTCGTCAACCAGATTGATCAGGCGCCGGCACTGGTCGTCTTCGCGGGGGCCCATTCGCGGTATGCCCGACAGCAGGACCGCGTGGAATTCGCGGGCGAGTTCGATGTAATCGTTCTGCGAGCGCGGCCCCGCGCAGAGCTCCGGAAACTCGAACCAGGCGACATCATCGGCCAGGCGTCGGCAGGTCAGGTAGCGGCCGTTGACCTCGATGCGCTGCCAGTGCTGCGCCGTATCCGGCGCGAGGGCCGCGAAGCTCTGCTCCATGCTCGCATCGGCCTCGGGACCGAGGGGCGAATGGTAGAGCTCGGCGCGCTCGAGCGTGCGCAGACGGTAATCCGTGCCGCCGTCGACGTTGATCACCCTCGTATGCCGGGCGAGCAGATCGATAGCCGGTAGAAACCGCGCTCGTTGCAGCCCGTCGGCATAAAGCCCCTGCGGCGCGATGTTCGAGGTCGCCACCAGCGTGATACCGCGGGAGAAGATCGCGTCGAGGAAATTGGCGAGAATCATCGCGTCGGCGATGTCGCTGACGAAAAACTCGTCGAAGCAGATCACCTCCGTGCTGGCGGCTAGACGATCGCCGATACGCTCGATCGGGTTTTCTGCGCCCTTGAGCTCCGTCAGTTCGCGGTGTACCCGCTGCATGAAGCGGTGAAAATGAACGCGCAGCTTGCGTTCGAAGGGAAGGCACTCGAAAAATGCGTCCATGAGATAGGTCTTGCCGCGACCGACCCCGCCCCAGAAATAGAGCCCCGGCTCCGGCTCGCGCTCACCACGGAAGCGTTTCCGCAGGCGGCCGACCAGGCGCCGATCGGCGGCGCGGCGAAGGAGCAGACGCTCGTACAGCTCCTGCAGCGCGCGCACCGCTTCCTCCTGCGCCGGATCGTGATTGAAGTCGTCGCGGCGCAGATCCTGCTGATAGCGTTCCCAGGGCGTCATTACGCTCTCACCAGTTACCCCTTGTGCTGACCACCTGTGTGCGGCCGTGCCGTTGTGTACCGGCGCTAGAGCATCGAAGCGCGGCAGCGCCGGGGCGCGAACGATACGCCCCGGAACGCCTGTCTGGCAATTTGCCTATGCGCCCTCGAAGCGCGCCGCTATACTCCGCGTCCCCCCACCAAGCAGCCCAGGAGTGTGTCGTGCCCGTTACTGAAGACCAGCTTGTTCCCGCCCTCATCGGTGCCGTTGTCGGCCTGATTCTCGGTTACTTCTTCGGTCGCCGCGGAGCACCGGGCAGCGAGGAAAACCGTGAGCTGCAGCGCGAGCTGAGCAAGGCGAGAGACGACCAGGCCCGCTTCGAACAGCGCGTGAACGCGCACTTCGCCGACACGGCCGGCAAGCTCAACACGCTCACGGAAAACTATCGCGAGGTGTACCAGCAGATCGCGACCGGTGCCGCCGATCTTTGCTCCAGCAAAAAAGGACCGCGTTTCGAGGCGCTGGCGGCACCCGCAGCCGCGGGCAGCACGGAAGCTGCGAAGGACGACGACAGCATCGACGCGGACAGCATCCCCGTCGAGCCGCCGCGCGATTACGCCACCGAGACCGCTTCGGACGACGACTCGGACACGCTGGAAGAAAAGTTCGACAAGGACGACGAAGAAAGCACCGCGGAAGAGAGCAAGGAGCGCAGCTGAGGCGCAGGGCCCCGCGCGAAAAAGCCCGGGGCCCGGTGACGGCGCCTAGACCGGGTTGTCGCAGTCGAGGAAGGTCCACGCAAGACCGAAAGTCTCCGCCAGGTGCGCGCCCAGGGCCTGGACTCCGTAACGCTCTGTAGCGTGATGGCCGGCCGCGATGTAGGCAACGCCCTGCTCGCGTGCCGCGTGCACCGTAGGCTCGGATACCTCTCCGGAGATATACAGCTCGGCGCCGCGCTCGGCGGCCAGATCGATGTAGCCCTGCGCTGCGCCCGTGCACCAGGCCACGTTACACACGCGACGTTCTGCATCACCGATCAACAGCGGCTCGCGACCGGTGAGCGCCTGCAGGTCCCGACACAGGTCGCGTAGACCGCGCGCTTCAGGTAGCGCGGCGATGGTGCCCACGGCGGTCGGGTCCTCGAGATTGAGCGCCTCGCCAGCCGGAAAACCGAGACGCGCCCCCAACTGCGCGTTGTTTCCCAGCGTCGCATGGGCGTCCAAGGGCAGGTGATAGGCAAAAAGGTTCATATCGGCGTGGAGCAACGTCGCCAGTCGACGCTTCTTCATGCCGACGAC
This sequence comes from Halieaceae bacterium, assembly GCA_036351355.1. GTDB lineage: Bacteria > Pseudomonadota > Gammaproteobacteria > Pseudomonadales > Halieaceae > Congregibacter. The sequence goes on along the minus strand of JAZBOX010000136.1, from coordinate 6,144 downwards.
AGGTGCGTCCTCCCCGCGCCAGAAATAGCCGTGATGAACCAGCAGCGCATCGGCGCCCCAGGCAACGGCAGCGTCGAGGACGGACTGATTGGCCGTCACCGCCGTGGCAAGGCGCGCCACGGTGATCTTTCCCTCCACCTGCAGGCCGTTCGGGCAATAGTCGCGGAACTTCGACGCATCGAGGAGCTCGTCGCAGTAGCTTCGCAGAGTCTGTACATCGGTTGCCATGGTGTTCGCTCTTTCCCTTCGTGTGCTTGCCCAGGAAGCGTGGGCGCATCATATACTCTGCCCTCATGCTTATCCGGCAGGACGCCATGCGCGGCGCGCTCAATTTTCTGACCTGGCCCGCGATTGCGGGCGTCCTCGCGGGCCTGCTGCTACTGCAGCAGCTCACGCTGCGCGAAGACGCGGCAACGCCGGCCGGTCGCGAGAGCTATCGCGACGCCGTCGCCATGGCCACGCCCGCAGTGGTTAACATCTACACAGCCCGGCGCGTGGCCAGCACGCGCAGCCCCCTGCTCAACAACCCGCTGATGCCGATCCCCCTCGGCGTACCGCGACAGCGCGTCGAGCGCTCGCTGGGCTCCGGGGTCATCATGAGTGAAGACGGTTATATCCTGACCAACAACCACGTCATCGAGGGCGCCGATGCCGTCCAGGTGCTGCTCAGCGACGGCCGCTCCGCTGCGGCCCAGCTCGTGGGTCGTGACCGCGCCACTGACCTTGCCGCGCTGCGCATCGATCTCGATGGGCTCAGCGCGATTCCCGTGGCTGATTCGGATCGACTGTCCGTCGGCGATGTGGTGCTGGCCATCGGCAATCCGCTGGGCTTCGGCCATTCGGTGACGCAGGGCATCGTCTCGGGACTCGGCCGCTTCGGCCTCACGCCGGGAACCTACGAAGGTTTCATCCAGACCGATGCGGTCATTCACCCGGGAAACTACGGCGGCGCACTGGTCGATGTGAGCGGCGCCCTCGTGGGTATCAATACGCTGATCTACACCGCCAGCGACGGCGCCTCGGCGGGAAACACGGGGATCGGCATCTCGCTCGCCATCCCCTCGCGTCTCGCCGAATTCGTAATGGATGACCTCATACGCTTTGGTCGCGTGATTCGCGGCTGGCTGGGCGTACAGGTAGAGCAGCTGCCCGCGGGCGATAGGGCGCGCGCACCGCAGCTTCTCGTTCGAGCCGTGGCGCCCGAGGGACCGGCGGACCGCGCGGGCCTGCGCGCCGGCGACATCATCACGCACTTCGACGACGAACCTGTCGGCGATATCCGCCTGAGCATGTACGAAGTATCGCTGCTGCGACCCGGCGACCGCCTGCCGATCACCGTATCGCGCGACGGTGACACGCTGGAGTTAAGCGCCGTCATCGGTGCACAGCCTCAGGCAGAAGACGCCTGAGGCCCGCAGCTCAGCCAGAACGGCGCAACGCTGCGCTGCGCGCATGCGCGGGCAGCGCCTCGCCGAGGGCCAGCGTTTCGGCCACGGCGGCAAGGGGCTGAACGCCGCTCCCTGTGCAGTGAATGATCGAGCTGCGTTTCTGGAAATCGTAGACACCGAGAGGCGAGAAAAAGCGCGCCGTTCCCGCCGTGGGCAGCACGTGGTTGGGCCCGGCACAGTAGTCGCCGAGCGCCTCGCAGCTGTGCACGCCCATGAATATGGCGCCGGCGCTGCGGATCTCGAGTAACAGCGAGTCGGGATCGGCAACAGCGAGTTCCAGGTGCTCGGGCGCCAGCACGTTGCTCACGGCGGCTGCATCGCTGAGATCGCGCGCGAGAATCAGCGCACCGCGGCTCTCGAGCGAGGCGCGAATGATCTCGCTGCGCGGCATCGTCGGCAGCAGCCGCTCGACGGCCGCTTCCACCGCATCGAGATGCGCTGCGCTCGGCGATACCAGCACCGCCTGGGCGCTCTCGTCGTGCTCGGCCTGGGAAAACAGATCCATCGCGATCCACTCCGGGTCCGCTGTGCCGTCGGAGATCACCAGGATCTCCGACGGGCCGGCGATCATGTCGATGCCGACGCGTCCGAACACCTGGCGCTTGGCCTCGGCGACGTAGCGGTTGCCGGGGCCGACGATCTTGTCGACGCGCGGTATGTCTGTGCTGCCGAGCGCCAGCGCCGCCACGGCCTGCGCGCCGCCGACGCAGAAAATCCGGTCGACGCCTGCGAGCGCGGCCGCCGCGAGCACCAGCGGGTTCGATTCGCCACCGGGCGTCGGCGCGACCATCACCACCTCGGAGACGCCGGCGACGCTCGCCGGGATCGCATTCATGAGCACCGACGAGGGATAACTGGCCTTGCCGCCCGGCACATAAACCCCGACGCGGTCGAGGGGCATCACACGCTGACCGAGGCGATTGCCGTGCTCATCCTCGAAGCTCCAGTCTTCACCGAGCTGGCGCTCGTGAAACATGCGGATACGGCGCGCCGCTTCCGCCAGCGCCGCGCGCTGCGCTTCGGGCAGGGCATCAAGCGCCGCGGCAGCGGTCTCGAGGCTGACCTCGAGCTCATCCACGGACGCTGCAGCGAGGCCGTCGAAGCGCTGCGTGTAGTCGATCAGCGCGGCATTACCGCGCTTTTCCACGTCAGCAATGATTTCCGTGACCACGGCGGCAACGCTGCGGTCACCGCTGTCCTGCGACACGGCGAGCTCGCTCAGGGCCCGACCGAAGGCGGGGTCGCGGCTGTCGAGGCGGCGTATCATGCGGCGGCCTGCCCTGAAGCTACAGCAGCTGCGATGTCGCCAACGAGCTCGCGCAGCACGCGGTGATGCGAGCGCTGGGCAGCCCTGTTGACGATGAGACGCGAGGTCACGCGGGCGATCTCATCGCGTGGCTCCATGCCGTTGGCACGCAGCGTGTTCCCCGTGTCGACGATGTCGACGATCATGTCAGCCAGCTGCATCGCGGGGGCGAGCTCCATGGCGCCGTAGAGCTTGATCAGTTCGACCTGCAGGCCCTCGCGCGCAAAGTACTCGCGGGCGACGTTGACGAACTTGGTGGCCACGCGGATGCGGCCGATGCCCGGCGAATAGCCGACTGGTGCCGCAGTCATCAGACGGCAGGGCGCGATGCCGAGGTCGAGGGGCTCGTAGACTCCCTCCGCGCCCTGCTCGAGCAGCGTGTCCTTGCCCACCACCCCGAGCGCGGCCGCGCCATAGCGCACGTAAACAGGCACGTCGACGCCGCGCATCACCACCAGCTGCAGATCGTCGCGCGTGGTCGGAAACACCAGCTTGCGGCTGGCTTCCATGTCCTCGAGGGGCTCGATACCGGCCTCGGCGAGCAGCGGCAGCGTCTCGCGCAAAATGCGGCCCTTGGTCAGGGCGAGCGTGAGCGGCGCTTCAGCCACGGGCTTTACTCTCCACGGCGCTCGAAGCGACCACCCCCACAGCGGCGGGCGAGGAGCGGCGCTCGGCGAGGCGCCGGATATCCGCTCCGAGAGCCTGAAGTTTCTCCTCGATGCATTCGTAGCCGCGGTCGATGTGGTAGATGCGGTCGATCAGCGTTTCGCCCCGGGCGACGAGACCGGCGATGACCAGGCTGGCGGAAGCGCGCAGGTCTGTCGCCATCACCGGCGCACCGGCCAGTTCGGGCTGGCCGATGATCACCGCCGTGTTTCCCTCGATGCTGATGTTCGCGCCCATGCGGTTCATCTCGTGCGTCTGGATCAGGCGATTCTCGAACACCGTCTCCGTTACCGTGCCAGCGCCCTCGGCGATGGCATTCATCGCCGTGAACTGCGCCTGCATGTCCGTGGGAAAGCCCGGATAGGGCGCCGTGCGAATATTCACCGCGCGCGGACGCCGGCCATCCATGTCCAGAGCGATCCAGTCCTCGCCGCAGCGAATCTCGGCACCGGCCTCTTCGAGCTTCTGCAGCACCGCCTCGAGATGCTCGGCGCGCGCCTCGCGCAGGTGCACGCGCCCACCCGTCGCCGCCGCGGCAACAAGGTAGGTGCCGGCCTCGATGCGGTCGGGCATCACCTCGTAGCGGCAGCCGTGCAGGCGCTCCACGCCATCGATCACCAGACGATCGGTGCCATGGCCACTGATCTTCGCTCCCATGGCGATCAGGCAGCGGGCCAGATCCACCACCTCGGGCTCGCGCGCGGCATTCTCGATCACCGTGCGTCCATCGGCGAGCGTCGCGGCCATGAGCAGGTTTTCCGTGCCACCGACAGTCACCGTGTCGAGCACGATGCGCGCACCGTGCAGGCGCCCATCCACCGTTGCGTTGATGTAGCCGCCTTCGACAACCACCTTCGCGCCCATGGCCTCGAGGCCGCGCAGGTGCAGGTCGACGGGGCGGCTGCCGATAGCGCAGCCACCGGGAAAGGACACGCGCGCCCGGCCGTGCCGGGCGAGCGTCGGCCCGAGCACGAGTATCGAGGCGCGCATGGTCTTGACCAGTTCGTAGGGCGCCGAGAACTCGGAAATGCTGCGCGCGTCGACCTCGATGCTCATACGTTCGTCGATCGTAAGGTCGACGCCCATGCAGCCGAGCAGCTCGATCATCGTGGTGATGTCGTGCAGGTGCGGAAGGTTGGCGACGGTAACGGGCTCGTCGGCCAGCAGCGTCGCGGCAAGAATCGGCAGCGCCGCGTTCTTGGCGCCGGAAATACGCAGCTCGCCATCGAGTCGGCGGCCGCCGCGAATCAGAAGCTTATCCATTGGCGATGATCAGGCCTGTCGGCGTGCCGCGTGGGGGCTTGCGGCCGCCACTCAGGCGCTGCGGCTCGACCATTCGTCTCGGGTGAAGGCGTGAATATTCACCGCGTGGATGCGCCCGTCGGCAATGGCGTCGCGCAGGGCGGCATACACCGACTGCTGGCGCTTCACCGGGCGCTGGTCACTGAAAAGATCACTGACCACGGTAATGTCGTATTTGGCGCCGGCGCCGTCGACGATGACCTCTGCCTGCGCATCCTGCGCGGTGAAGGTGCTGCTGACCATCTGCTCTACCGTACTGGCATCCAATGCCCTGCTCCTGGCCCCGGGGGCTTTCCTGAAAATGTCTGTGGTGATGTCTGTGGTGATGGTGCGGACGACGCTCAGGCGTCGTCGAGGGTGTCCGCACTCCAGTTCTCGATCACGGCATCGAGGTCACCCTTGAAGCGGCGAGCGGCGTCCTCGAACTGGTTGCGATAGATCTGTCCGAGATTCACGTTCTCGACGATGAGATTGCGCATCAGCCAGCGGCCGTCGCGATCACGCGCCATCTGATAGATCACGACGTAGGGCTGCCCCGTGTCGCTGTAGATCAGCTGGCGCAGCGTCGCGCGGTCGTCGCCGACCTGCCCCTCGTTGCTATCGGGGATCTCGACACGCGAGCCACCGAAGGCGAGCAGACCTTTGCTGTAGGTGCGTACGAGGCCGCGACGCATGGTCTCGCTGAAACGCTCGAGCTGCCCGCGCAGCTTCTCGCGCCCGGCCTCATCGAGGTTGCGGTAGCGTTCCGTGGTCGCGTAATCGCCCATCACGCCGCGCGCGAAGCCGCGAAAGTCGACCACGGGGTCGAGCACCTTCTGCACAGCGGCGTAGTAGCGCTCGGGATTCTCGTCGACGTAGGAGCGTGCCTCCTCGATCACAGCGAGGATACGGTCCGTGGTGGCACGGAGAACGTCTTCTGCGGTCTGGCTGCGCGGGTCCACGTCCGCCGCAGTATTAGCCGGGTCATCGGCACGTGCGGCCATGGCGCAGGACAGCGCCAGCAGCAGCGCGAGGGCGGCGCCGCCGAGGCCGCTGACAAGCGCACCCGATACACCGGTCGCAGGACGTCCGCTGCGTTGCTCCAAGCGGCTTTTGCCGAGATTGCCTTGGCCAAATTGAGCAAAGACGCCAGCTGCCATCGTTCGATTTCCCAATTTTATCCTCCCTGTTTTTTTCGGCCTGCCGACGACCGCCCTGACCGTCAAGGCAGCACCGATGCAACATCGATGCGACATCGATGACCGCCGAACCGGCCCGCACAGCCCATGGCCCTGCCGGTTGCCGGCCTGTACATGCGCGTTGCAGCGCCATGCCGGCAGGCTGGCTGTTTCACCAAGGCTTAGCGGGTATACTTCGGCGCCCTCAAGCGCGGTGGCCCAACGCGATCGAAGAATGGGTGAGGCTCCAGTCACCGATCCTGAG
>JAZBOX010000135.1:0-20622 GCA_036351355.1 Halieaceae bacterium | reverse complement strand
ACCGAGGTCAAAGAAGCGATTGTTGTGAATCACGGTGCGATTGGCGGCTGGCGCACCGTTGCTGAAGGTCGATCCAAGCACACCGTAACCGAAGCTCTGGTTCGTCCAGGCCGGGTTCCCGCCGTTATATCGGATGGAATTGCCGGTGATCGTCGTCGACTGGTCGGCATCGACGATAAATATGGCCGTGCCGACAGCATCAATGGAATTGAAATTGATATCGACCTGCCCCTGACCCCAGATTTGTGTGGCGATGGCGATGGCAAAGGCCTCGATCGTCGATCGGTTGACCTTGAAGGTACCGAGCGTGCCCTGACCAGCGAGGAAGCACTGCTGCGGCGGGACGTTGGAAATCGCCACGGTCCTACCACTTTGACTGGCGCTGCCGATGACCTCGACGCGATCAACCTCGCCAAAAAAGGTACGGCGCTGGCAGGCGGGCTCCGACTCCGGTTGCACGAAGGCAATGACCGCGAAGTTGCTTCCGCTTCGGCAGGGGTTGCTGGCGTCAATACGTACGCGACTGATCTTGGTATCCCCGCCGGACACCACCACCAGGTTGGCGCTCTGCCCCGCTCCACCACAGTCGACAGAGTTGGGAATTACGGTCATGCGTGTGCTGTCGGCGCTGGTGCCGCCAAAGGTACCGCGATAGGCATCGAAGAACAGGCGCGTGAAGCTGAAGTCGCCGGCGGCGAGTTCCACCCGGGGCAGGCTTAGACGTCCGGCCTCGAGAACCGCGCACTGGAGATTATCCGTGTCATCTCCGCCCGAGGGCAGCACGCGGATTTTCCCCGTACTGACGGATACAAAGCTGGGGTTGCATTCGACGTCCTGCGCGTACGCGGTGGACGCTGAAAACAAGCCGCTGGCAATAGCCGCCAGGAGCAGCAGACTGGCGGACGAGAGGAAGCGATGCATGGGCGGGACCTTGTGTCGGCGTAGATAAGGGGTCAGGGCTTCAGACTAGCCGCAGCTCTGCGTCGGCGCCATTGTGCCCTCTCAGTGGCGGTCCCCAGCTGAATGGCGCGGCGAAAAGCTTGACCTGTGTCTCATTACGCAGTGATCAGGCGTATTCCGGTGCCCGGACTGCAGCTCCTCTGTTGACAAGCGGCGCAATAATTGGGATTATTTTCCCAACATGACCGAAAGCATCGAAAAAGTCCTCCGCTCTGCCGTCTACCGGCTGCTGCGCCCGCTCGTGCGGGTGATGCTCCGCCACGGCATGGCCTATGGCAGCTTCGCGGAGATGGCGCGCAAGGCCTACGTGGAGGAAGGCCTCGCGCAGCTTCGTCACGAAGGGCGCCGGGCGACGATTTCCGCCGTGGCGTCAATGAGTGGACTGACGCGCAAGGAAGCCTCGCGCCTCGCCGCCATCGACATCATCGATGGTGGCGCCGACACTGACCAGCGTTACAATCGCGCTGTACGGGTGATCACCGCCTGGGCCGTTGACCCCCGCTTTGCCGCTGCGGACGGTTCGCCGCGCGTGCTCCCCCTCGAGGGAGAAGACAGCTTCGCCGCGCTGGTCAAGGACTACAGTGGCGATGTAACCACCGCGGCCATGCTGACCACGCTCGAAGCCAGCGGTACGCTGTGCCGCGAAGAGGACGGCGTTCGTTTGCTGAACCGGGCCTACCTGCCCACGAAGACACCCGTCGCCAGCCTCAACATCCTCGGCAAGGACGTTGGCGAGCTTCTCACCACGATCGACCACAACCTCGACGCCGCCCCCGAGGATCGCGTTTTCCAGCGCAAGGTGTCCAATTACAAGCTCGAAGCCAGCGCGGTGGTGGCCTTTCGCGAGCTTTCGAACCAGAAATCACAGGAATTGCTCGAAGAGTACGACGCCTGGCTGTCGAAGCATGAAGTCTCAGACGGCGATGCGCCGGCGGAGGCCCTGGGGTGCTATGTGGCCGTCGGCATCTACTATTTCGACCAGACTCTCGACAAGGAAGACAGCAATGAAACCGATCTTTGAACCCGGCCTTGCCAGGAAATCCCGGTCACTGCTCACGGCCGGAAGCCTGCTGGTCCTCGGCGCCTGCGGGGGCGGAGGCGGGGGCGGTGACCAGTTCGCCGGCGTGATCGATCCGGGCCTGCCGGGCGGCGGCGCCGGCATCGGCGGCACCGGTTTCAGCAGCCGCGGCACCGTGGACGGAACCGGAAGCATTTTTGTCAACGGCGTGCGCTACAACGTCGACGACGCCGATATCTTCGTTGACGGCGAGCCCGCCACGGAAGCCGATCTGGGACTTGGCATGGTTGTCAACGTGAGCGGCACACGCGATGACGACGGCAACAGCGTTGCCGATCGCGTCAACTACAACGCGCTGATCGAAGGCGACATCGAAGCCATCGAGCGCAATGCCGACGGCAGCAGCGCACGCGTGCAGATTCTCGGCCAGACTGTCATCCTCGAGCGTACCAGCACCGTTTTCGAGAACCGGCGCTTTGAGAACCTCGGCGTCGGCGACCGCATCGAGATCTCCGGTTTTGTGGATAACGAAGGTCGCATCCGCGCCACGCGCGTGAACTACGACGACGATCGCAGCGACGAGGTTACGATCAGCGGCCGCATCCGTGACCTCGACGGACTCAGCTTCCGCATCGGCGGACAGCGCATCGACGCCAGCAGCGCCCGCTTCGACGACCTGTCGCCAGACAACCTGCGCAACGGGCTGAGCGTTGAAGTCGACGGCCAGATCGTCGATGGCGTGCTCGTCGCCGCGGAGGTCGACGATGCCGATGATTTCATCGACAGCCTCGAGCGCGACGCCGATATTTCGGCGCAGGGTGCCATCCGCGACTTCGAGAATACGAGCCGCTTTATCGTCGACGATGTCCCTGTAGACGCCTCAGGCGCAACGCTCGATACGGGCGGCCTGCCTCTTGCGGAGGGCCTCGTGGTCGAGATCGAAGGTGACTGGGACGGTCGCGCGCTCGTAGCCACGCGGGTCACGGCGCGTCGTGGCCGTATCGAACTCGAGGCACCGCTTGCGGCCATCGATGGCAACACGCTCACCCTTGAGTTCGGCATCGGCACTGTCAGCGTCGAAGTCGACTCGCGCACGCTCCTTGACGACGATCGAGATGATATCGAGTACCTCTCCATCGGCGACCTTGCCATCGGGGACCGGGTCGAGGTCGAGGCGCTGCAGGGGAGCAGCGGCCTTTTGGCCACGCGCGTAGACCGCGATGACGACGATGACGAAGTGAGCATCCAGGCGCCGGTCGAAAGCTTTGTCGATGGCAGCTCGGTCACGATCCTGGGGCTGCGCTACAACGTCGCCTCGGCCGAGTTTGAGAATGCCGGCGATGACGACATCGACGGCGCGACCTTCTTCCGCAATCTGCGTATCGGCAGCCTGATCGAGGTCATCGACGACCAACCCCTCGACGGCTTTGCCGAGGAAGTCGAGTTCGAGTTCGCGACAAGCCTCGACGGCGACCGAGAGTTCGTCGACCGCGACGAGGAACGTCTCGACAGCAGCGAGCTCCCGGAGGCCGTACTCAACTTCCTCGCCGAGCGCTTCCCGAATACGGACATTGCATTCATCGAACGCGACGACGAAGAGATCGAGGTCTACCTCGCGAACGGCACCGAAGTGGTCTTCGACCTCGACGGCGGCTTCATCGAAGCGGACGTCGATGATGACGACGACGACGATTCGGATGAGGACTTCGATGACGAGTCCGATGGCGATACGGACGACGACTCCGAAGATGATTCAGACGACGATGGCGACTCGGACGATGACGCGGATGACGATTCCGATGACAGCTCCGACGATGCGGACGATGACTCCGACGACAGCTCCGACGATGATTCAGACGACGGCGCGGATGATGACTCTGATGACGATACGGACGACGATACGGATGACGACTCCGAAGATGACGAAGCGTCGTCATCCTGATCTGAACCGCGAGTGTTGATGAACTCGACTTGCCCAAGCCAGCGTTGGCTGGCACGACTGACCGGCGGCACTCTGCTGGTCAGTCTTTTCTTTTCCGTCGCGGGGTGTTCAACAACACCGGATGGCACACCTCCGGCGGCGCTTGGCTACACCGAGTCGGGCCTCGCGTCCTTCTACGCAGCAAAATACCAGTTTCGCAAAACGGCCAGCGGAGAACGCTTCAACCAGCTGGCGAAGACCGCTGCGCACCGCAAGCTGCCATTCGGGACACGTCTTCGTGTCACCAACACCGACAGCGGGGAATCGGTGGTTGTTCGTGTCAACGACCGCGGACCGTTTATCGACGGTCGGATAATCGATCTGTCCCGGTCGGCCTTTGCGGCGATCGCGGATACGGACCTAGGCGTCATCCACGTGACGATCGAGGCGGTCCCCTGAGACTTCGCCGATAGCGCTGCCCTTCCCCGAGGGTAATAGCGTTCCCGGCGCGGCTTTCTGAGGCCGTCCCACCTATCCGAAACGCGCTCGACGATGATCTCGCGAGCGCATGTTTCCTATTCTTTTCGGCGACGGTGCGTCAGTATTCGATGACGGAACGGTCGCGCCCCACGATGACCTCGTCGGCACTGCGGCGGCAGCACTCTCACAGACCAAGGAACGCCCCATGCAAACACCCTCTCCGCTGCTCCTGGCCGCCGTAGGCGCCACAGCTTTACTTTACGCCGCCGTTGCAGCGCCTCAGGTCGAGCCCGGAGAGGAGATCATTTCCGGCGTCCTGAGTCTGGGGATCGCACCGCCTGCGGTGAGCCCACCGCGCGGTGATGAAAGCGCGGGGCCCTACGAGAAACTGGTGATCTCGGGCGTCAACCTCATCGACGGCAGCGGCGCCCCCACGCGCGGGCCTGTCGATATCGTCATTGAAGGCGACCGTATCGTTGCCATTCGCGGCGCGGGAACCGCCTCCCTCCGCCCGGGCGCCGTGGACTACGGAGAAGGCACACGCGTTATCGACGCGCATGGCCAATACGCGCTGCCGGGCTTCATCGACGCCCACGTGCATCTGGGCACACCAACGCATGCGGAGGGCGGCGCGCTGACAGACCCGGAATACGTGACCAAGCTCTGGCTGGCGCACGGTGTCACCACGGTGCGCGACGTCGGCTCAATCATGGGATTGTCGTGGACCATGGAGCACAGGGATCGTGCCGCCCGGGGCGAGATTGCCGCCCCGCGCATTCAGGCTTACGCCCTGTTTCCCGAGACGACCGCCTCGGTCGGGGAGGCGCGCGCCTGGGTAGAGGCGGTGCACGCGAGGGGGGCCGACGGCGTCAAGTTTCTCGGAGCGGCGCCGGAAGTCGTGGAGGCGGCCATCGGTGAGGCCAGGCGCCTCGGCATGGGCACGGCGCAGCACCACTCGCAGGTTTCCGTAAAACGCCTCAACGCCCTCGACACGGCCCGCATGGGCCTCGACAGCATGGAGCATTGGTACGGCCTTCCCGAGGCCATGTTCGAAGGCCGCACGGTGCAGGATTACCCCTATGACTATAACTACAGCAACGAGCAGGATCGCTTCGGCCAGGCCGGGCGCCTTTGGCTGCAGGCCGCTCCTCCGGGGTCGAAGACCTGGAACGACACCATCGACGAACTCATCGCCCTCGACTTCACCATCGACCCGACCTTTACGATTTACGAGGCGAATCGCGACCTGATGCGCGCCAGGCGCGCAGTCTGGCACGACGAATACACGATGCCTTATATGCTGCGGGCGTTTTCAGCAAATCCCCACGCCCACGGCTCGTACTTTTTCGACTGGACCACCGGTGACGAAATCGCGTGGAAGGCGAACTACCGCCGCTGGATGACTTTCATCAACGACTTCAAGAATCGCGGTGGTCGCGTCACGGCAGGTTCGGACTCGGGTTTCATCTGGAAGATCTACGGATTCGGCTTCATCCGCGAGCTGGAGCTTTTGCAGGAAGCTGGCTTCCATCCTCTGGAGGTTATCGAGTCTGCCACCCTCAATGGCGCAGAGCTCATGGGTATCGCCGAAGAAACGGGGAGCATCGAAGTCGGCAAGAAAGCCGACGTGCTCATCGTCAACGAGAACCCGATGGCAAACTTCAAGGTGCTTTACGGAACAGGGCACGAGTTCCTGAACCCTGAGACAGGCGCCATGGATACCACCGAGGGGATTGTCTACACGATCCGTGATGGCATCGTGTTCGAGGTCGATGCGCTGCTCGAGGATGTACGCGAGCTGGTGGCGGCAAGAAAGGCACAGGAGCAGCTGCAGTAGCTGTTGCTGCGCTCGGGGGCTGAGCTTACGCGGAACAACGAAAGCACAACACAAGAACAAGAAACAGAACAACAAGAACACGAAGCGGTAGTCGGAATACGATATGGAAGTCGTCGACAGCATCATGCGCGGCCTGCGTCCGGAGGCGCTGCCCGTATTCAACAAGACCGTACAGGATGTATTGAACGTCACCCGCAGCGAGACGAGCGCAGCGACGGAACTTGTCCGCGTCATCCTCAGCGATCCCAATATGACCGCGCACGTGTTGCACGTCGCCAATCGCATTCCCTACAACCCCAGCGTCAACGCCATTGCCACGGTAAGCCAGGCGGTGCTGCTGCTGGGTTTCGAGACCATCAGCCGCCTCAGCCTGACCAAGGCCTTCATCGACTCCCTGCTCAAGGGCAGCGCGCAGCAGTACCTGCTCGATCTGGTCAGCCAGTCGCTCCACGCCGCCGTGCAGGCGCATGCGCTGGCGCTGGTGCGCAAGGACGAGTCCCCCGAGGACGTCTTCGTCGCCACCCTGCTCAAGCGCATCGGCGATATCGCGCTGTGGAGCCTTTCGCCGGAGCGATCGCAGCGCGTCGCCGAGCTCATGGACGGCGAGCATATGACAATGCCGGCGGCGCAAAGGGAGGTATTCGGCTGCTCCGGCGCAGAGCTGACGGAACGCCTCAGTACCGAATGGTCCCTCGGCACGCTGCTGGGCGAGTCGCTGGATCCACGGACCTCTAAGGACGTGCGTGTGCACTGCATCGACGCGGGCGAAGCCATCGCCGCAAGCGCCGCTACCGGTGACCAGGGCGCCATCGAGGCGCAGCTCGAATCGCTGCAGGAACTATTGAAGATAGACTCAGAATCGCGGATCCAGGAACTGATCAGCGAGAGCACGACCTTTGCCGCCGACATGGCGAAGCACTTCGGCCTGCCTACGGCGCCGATCTGCGACCTCGGTCCGGAGGACGACGAGCCCGACGCCAGTGACGACGAAGGCGATTCGCCAGCGATTCAGTGGATAAAACCGGATCCGAGCGTCCAGCTATCGATCCTGGGTGAAATCCTGCAGCTCCTCGAGCGCAAGCCCGACGTCAACGTGCTTCTGGAAATGGTCGCCGAGGGCATTTACCGCGGCGCCGGTATGGACACGGTGTTTTTCGCGATGATGACCCCGGAACGCACGACGCTGCGCGTCCGCGTGGTGCTCACGCAGGACCCGCGCGCACTCCCCGTTCGACAGAAAATCCTCATGGAATCCGGGCACTGCGTCGCTGAGTGTATTCGCGGCCAGGAGGCCTTCTGGCACCCAGGCAACAGCCGCGGAACACCCGACGGCGTCCTCGAAAAGCAGTCCCGCAGCAGGGGCTTCCTGATCCAGTCGGTCAGAGTGGGCAAGGTACCGATCGGAATCTTCTACGCCGACCGGGCAGCCAGCGGCCGCGACCTCGATGAGGAAGCCTTCTCCGCGTTCCGGCAGTTCTGCCAGCAGGCCAACCTTGGGCTCTCGTTTCTCAAGAAGCGCTGATCCCATTACCGGCGCTCGCGACGGAATATCACCCTTAGGCAACTCGATTGATTAAGATCAGGGATTCGGGCGGCATCCGCGACCCAAAATAGCGGATGCGGGTCCCGATATAGAGCCCGAGCCACGAGCCTTAGCCACGAGCCTCTGCCATGCGCGAGCCTGAGCTTCCAGCATCCGATGACCGCGAGCGCATCCTGTGCGAGGCGACGCGAGCCATTTCAATGCTGCATGCTGCGTCGGATGTAGGCGCGACCGTTGACGGCGCACTCGGAGTCCTTGGCAGAGCACTGGACGTTGACCGGGTATATATCTTCGAAAACACCACGCATGAGTCCTCACCGCTCCCGTTGATGAGCCAGCGCTACGAATGGACTTCACACGGCACCGAACCACAGCTGGATAGCCCAGAGCTACAGGAATTATCGTACGGCGACTTCTTTCTCCGCTGGCACGACGAGCTGTCTGCAGGGCGCGAAATCGCAGGACTCATACGCGATTTCCCGCGCGAGGAGCGACCACTGCTGGAGAGCCAGTCGATTCGCTCGATTCTCGTATTGCCGATCCACCTCGACAATTACTTCTGGGGCTTTATTGGCTTTGATGATTGTCGTTCCGACCGGAACTGGCGCCCCCTTGAGTCCAGGCTGCTACAGGCCACAGCCGTCGCAATCGGCAGCCTGCTGCGCCGGGAAGCAGCAGAGAAGCAGCTCCAAAGGCACCAGGAGAACTATCAGCGGGCTACTCGGGCGGGAAGTGTTGGCACTTGGACCTGGCAGGTCGATACGGGCGCGATAGCGCTGGACCCGCACCTGAAGGAGATGCTAGGCTACTGCGACCACGAGATAGAAAACAACCTCGACGACTGGGGCGCTCGCGTCCATCCAGACGACAGAGCGTTGGTCGAGAAAGCCGCTGATGATTATCTTGCCGGCAGAAGCCCGGAGTATCGCGTCGAGCATCGAATGCTGCACCGCGATGGCAGCATACGCTGGTTCGAGGCTCGGGGCGCCCTGGTCAGTGATGGCACCGATCACGATCGGGTCATTGCCGGCACGGATACGGATATCACGGAACGGGTGAAGTCACGACAGCATATCGAGCGCCTCGCCTACTACGACCAGCTCACCGGCTTACCCAACCTGTCGCTACTCGCGCAACGCGCCACGATTGCCATGGCCATGGCTTCGCGCCAGGCATCCGGCTTTGCCGTGCTGGATCTTGATCTGGACGGCTTCAGAAAAATCAACGATTCCCTCGGCCACGGCGTCGGAAACAAGCTCCTTCAGCAGACCTCAGCACGGCTGAATCGCTTCCTTCGGGATACGGACACACTGGGTCGTCTGAGCGGTGATGAATTCATTCTGCTTCTTCCGGGCGTTACGGAAAGCGAGGTGGTCGGCATTGCCAACCGGATACGGGCAGCTGTCAGCGAGGCCTTCGAAATCGGCGCCTATCGGCTGAACGTCACGATCACGATTGGAGTTGCCCTCCGAACGAGCGAGCGGCTCGGGTTTCAGGACCTGATGAAAAACGCGGGTACGGCGCTTCACCGGGCGAAATCGAAAGGCAGCGGCCTGCTGGAGTTCTACGATCCGAGCATGAACGCCTCAGCCATCGAGATGCTCACCCTCGACGCAGATCTTCGCGAGGCTCTGAAGAACCACGACTTGCAGGTCTACCTGCAGCCAAAAATCTCGCTGCAGACCAGCAGGGTGACGAGCGCCGAGGCGCTGATCCGCTGGCGTCATCCCAGGCGCGGCTTTCTTTCACCTGCCGAATTCATACCGATCGCAGAGCAGAGCAACCTTATCATCGATATCGGCGAGTACATGCTGGACGCAGCCTGCGAGCAACTTTCGCAGTGGAAGCAGGAAGGCCTTGAGTTGATGCCGCTGGCTGTCAATCTGGGGGCGCGCCATTTCCAGGCAACGGGCTTCGCTCAGCGCATCGAAGCCCGGCTGGCAAAGTACGACATCTCGCCGGACCTGCTGGTGCTTGAGCTCACGGAAACGACACTTCTCGCTGAGGATCCCAGCGTCAGCGCGGCGCTTGCGCACCTGCAAAGCCTGGGGCTCGGAGTCTCTATCGATGACTTTGGAACGGGCTATTCGAGCCTGCAATACCTCAAGCGCCTGCCATTGACTGAGTTGAAGATCGATCGAAGCCTGGTGAGCAAAATCGGGGACAGGGAGGACCGCGCCCTGGTCGCCGCGGTTATCGCCCTCGGCCGATCCCTGCAGGCCCATGTCGTGGCCGAAGGTGTGGAAACGGAGGAACAGCGAGACCTTCTGACTTCGATGGGCTGCAGTCACGCTCAAGGTTTCCTGTACAGCAAAGCCCTGCCGCCGCCAGACTTTGTCCAATGGCTGCACGGTCACGAAGCCACCCGCGAACCCCGCGCGCCAATGCCGTAGCGCAGCGGCGAATCCGAATAGACCGCATCATCCCATGACGCAGCGCCGTTTCGATCGACCGGGCAACCCGAGACCGTGACTCCTCCCTCTTCTGGAAGGCGTCAGCGGGCGATCGGGGGCCTCATGTCGTGAACGCGTCATGATCAGAAAGAGCGTGCTATCCATCCTGTTGCTCGCGCTGGCCTGCGCGATGTGGGCCAGCCCGAGCTTCGTGGATCTTGCCGCCGGTGTTGCCCTGTTCATGTTCGGCATGCTCTGCCTCGAAGAGGGCTTCAAGCGCTTTACGGGCGGACCCCTGGAGAACCTGCTGCGTCGATCGACGGACCGCCTGTGGAAAAGCGTCGCTTTCGGCACCGTCAGCACGACGCTGATGCAGTCCAGCTCCCTCGTTTCCTTGATCACCGTATCGTTTGTCAGCGCGGAAATGATCGGCCTCGCTGCCGGCATTGGCATCATCATGGGCGCGAACATCGGCACCACCTCCGGCGCCTGGCTCATCGCCGGACTGGGTCTGAAGGTCAATATCGCTGCCTACGCCATGCCGATGCTCATCTTTGGCGTCGTCTTTCGCATGCAGCAGCAACGGCGGATGCACGCCTGGGGCAATGTGATGCTGGGCTTCGCCTTCCTGTTCCTGGGAATTCACTACATGAAGGGCGGCTTTGAATCGCTTCAGGGCAGCTTTGATCTCACCGCCTACACGATGACAGGCGTGACGGGGGTACTCGTTTACACGCTCGTTGGCGTATTGATCACGGTGATCATGCAGTCCAGCCATGCGACGCTGCTGGTGATTATCGCGGCGCTGGCAGCCGGGCAGATCAGCTACGAGAACTCACTCGCTCTGGCGATCGGTGCCAACCTCGGCAGCACCGTGACCATCGTGCTCGGCAGCGTATCCTCCAACCTCGGAGGCAAACGGCTGGCGGCCTTTCACGTGCTGTTCAATCTCGCAACCGCCACCGCAGCCATCGCCCTGCTGGGTCCCCTGTCCGACCTTGTCGACTGGCTTGCTCGTGGCTTCGGCATCGGCAATGACGACTACCTGCTCAAACTGGCCCTGTTTCACACGCTGTTCAACGTACTGGGCGTGATCGGCTGGTCACCGTTCGTCTCTAGCCTCTCCGGGTTCCTTCAGACGCGCATGGTAGGTAAGCCGAAGGGCGCGGAGCAGCCGAGGTTTCTCTCGGCGAGCGCCCTGGAGACGCCCGCTACGGCGGTCACCGCCGTGCGGCGGGAGGTCGAGCACCTGATGGAAAACGCGAGCGCGCTACTCGTTCATGGCATCAACCTGCGGCGAAGCACCGTCGATGGCGACTCGCCCCTGCTCCCGGCTATCCGACAGAGCGTCCGCATCGTCGAAATCGACGTCGACGACGCGTATTCGGAGAAGATCAAGGCCCTGCAAAACGAGATTATCGTGTTCATCGCGACGGCCCTGAGCCACGAAACCACGCGAGAGGCAGCCGATCGCCTGTACGAATTGCGCCGTGCGAGTCGGGACGTGGTGGAGGCGGTCAAGGGCATGAAGCACCTGCACAAGAACCTGCGACGCCATGGCCTGTCGAGCAACCCGTGGATACGCGAGGTCTACGATCGCATACGGCTGCAGCTTGCGGAACTGCTGCGCGCATCGCGAAGGATTCTCAGGGAGGAACCCGGTGCCATAACGATGCTGTCGCTGGACGAAATCCGCCTCGAGCAGCGTCGGTCGAGCCGGGAAATCAATGACCGGGTTGACGAACTGATCCGCGAGCGTCGCATTCCCGCGGCGATCGCCACCTCTATCATGAATGACGAGGACTATGCGCAGGGTATCGGCTATCGCCTGCTGGACGCGCTCAAGACGCTGCGCAACCCTGACGACGGCGACGCCGCGCTCGCCATGGCGCTCGATCCCGAGGATATTCACGGCATGGCGGGAGGCACGAGCACGCCTGCGGGCATGACCCGAAACAGGCCAGGAGAGCAGTGATGAAAGCCAAGAGACTGCTGCGTCAACTCAATTCGTTTTTCGATAGCGACGAGAAAACGCAGCTCAAGGAAATCAAGGCGATCCGCAAGGTGCTGAAAGCGCTCAAGGAAAAAGAAAAATCGCTTAAAAAGGAGCTGCAGGCCAACAGTGATCCGGAGAACGCGGCGTCGCTTCAGACCAAACTCGACGTCATCTATGCCCAACGCATGAAGGGACTCGATCAGGTCAAACGACTGCGTGCGCAGAAGCGGGGTGACCCTGAGGCCCCCTGAGACGGATACATCGTCTGCTGCGCTGGCTGCCTCGCCGGGGGTCACGTAAGCTCCGCGCGTCAACGGGGCGATCAAGCCCCTCGTGCGCCTCCGATTTGTTCCTTCGCTGACCATGACCGACGATCAAGTTCTCGTTTTTGGCCTGTTACTGTGCACCGTGGCGCTGTTCGTCAGCGACCGCCTGCGCATGGATGTGGTGGCCCTGCTGGTGATTCTGGCGCTGGTACTCACCGGCCTTCTCGCTCCGGCGGAAGCCCTGGCTGGCTTCGGCGATCCCCTCGTCATCCTGATTGCGGCGCTGTTTATCGTCGGTGAGGGGCTCCTTCGCACCGGCGTCGCCTTCTCCGCCGGCAGCTGGCTACTACGCGTCGCCGGAGACAGCAACCGGCGACTGCTGGTCCTGCTCATGCTCGTGGTTGCGCTTCTCTCCGCCTTCATGAGCAATACAGGCGCGGTGGCAATCTTCATTCCCGTGACGCTGAGCCTCGCATCGCGAGCGGGACTACCGCCCTCTCGCCTGTTGCTGCCCGTGGCCTATGCCGGATCCATCGGCGGGATGCTCACGCTGATCGGAACACCCCCCAATCTTGTGGTAAGCGCAGAGCTGAGCCGGGCGGGTCTCGAGGCCTTTGGGTTTTTCAGTTTTCTGCCCATAGGCCTGCTCATCTTCGCGGCGACGGTGACCCTGATCGTGGTGCTGGGCCCGCTGCTGCTGCCGGACCGGGAGCAGTCGCGCAGCGGTGAGCAGCGTATGTCGCTCGCAGACCTGGTGGCGCTCTACGGTATCGAGCGACGCTTTCATATGGTGCAGGTGCGGGACAACAGTCCGCTCGTCGGCAAGACCGTTGGCGAAGCGCTGTTGCGCAGCCGTTTCGGTGTCACGGTCATCGCCCTCGAGCGCCGCGAGCGCGGGCGCCGCAGCACGCTGCCTGTCGTATTGGACACGGAATACCGCAGCGGCGATCTCCTGTTCCTCACCGGAAGCGAGCGGGAGTCTGAGCGCCTGCTGAAGTCCGTACGCGGCATCGCGCGCGTACCGATCGAGCGCAGCGCCTCGGGAGGCCCGGTCACGGAAATCGGCCTCGCAGAGGTGCTGCTGGCGCCGCGATCGAACCTTAACGGTCGCACGATACGCGAGGTGCGCTTCCGCGAGGATCACGGCCTCTCCGTGCTGGGCATATTGCGACGGGGCGAGTCGCTGCATGATGACTTGCTCGATACGCGTCTGGAATTCGGCGACTCGCTCCTCGTCGGCGGTGGCTGGCCGCAGATCGAGCGTCTGCAACGCGCGACGGAGGACTTCGTGGTGCTGACGCTGCCGCGGGAGATGGATGAGATCGCGCCCCATCGCGAGCGGGCTCCGCAGGCACTGACAATCGTGGCTGCGATGTTGTTGCTGATGACACTCAGCGACCTGGCCGCGGTGACGGTCGTGCTGATAGCGGCCGTTGCAATGGTCCTTGCGCGCTGCGTCAGCATGGAAGAGGCCTATCGGGCGGTGAACTGGCAGAGCGTGGTACTCATTGCGGGGATGCTGCCCATGGGCACGGCGCTCGATCAGACCGGCGGCCTTGATCTGGTCGTTGACGGACTCGTCGCGGGTCTCGGTCCCTACGGACCTCAGGCGATCATGGTCGGGATATTCCTGCTCACATCGATTTTCAGTCAGTTCATTTCGAACACGGCGACGGCTGTACTTATCGCCCCGGTCGCCGTGGGTGCTGCCGCCAGCCTCGGCGTATCGCCCTATCCGCTCCTGATGACCGTGGCCATTGCCGCATCGGCGGCCTTTTCAACGCCCATGGCGTCGCCGGCAAATACGCTGGTGATCGGGCCGGGCGGCTACCGCTTCACGGACTTTTTGCGCCTTGGCATCCCGCTTCAGTTGCTGGCGCTCGCCGTCGCCGTCGTGGCCGTGCCCGTGCTTTTCCCGCTCTGAGACGGCGCAAGGTACCGGGCCTGCCCATCACGCACGCCGCCCTGTCCTGGCCCGATGCTGACCCGATCCCTGGAAAGTGCTGCAAGCGCCCTGAAGGCGATCACAGGGCCTGCCCGCAACACCACCCCGACGCCCAGGCCCACTGGAAATTGTAGCCCCCGAGCCAGCCGGTCACGTCCAGGGCCTCCCCGATCGCATGGAGACCGGGCCAGTGCTTGAGTTCGAAAGTCTTTGAGGACACCGTCTTCGTATCGATACCGCCCAGCGTTACCTCGGCCGTGCGGTACCCCTCGCTGCCCCCGGGCTGGAAGCGCCAGGCGCTCAGGCGCGACGCGACGGACAGCAGGTCCCGCGAAGACAGGTTGCCGATCTTCTGGTCTTCGAAGCAGTCACCCGCCAGGGCGTCCACCAGGCGCTTCGGCAGAGCTGTCTTCAGCACCGTCGACACCGATAGTCTCGGCGATGCTTCGCGCCGTGTGCGAAGCCAGGACTCGACGTCGAGGCGCGGCAGCAGGTCGATGAGCACGGCCTCGCCCTCCCTCCAGAAAGACGAGATCTGGAGCATCGCCGGTCCGCTGAGACCCCGGTGGGTGAACAGCAGATCCTCCGTGAAGCACACGCCACCGCAGCGGACCGCGGCGAGCACCGAGATACCGGACAAGGCGGCATAGCGGCTCTTGTCGGCAGTGTTCCAGGTCAGGGGCACGAGGGCCGCCCTCGGTGCGATCACCGGCACGTGGAGAAGATCAGCGGTGCGAAAGGCAAGGTCACTGGCGATTTTCGGCATGGAGAGGCCACCGGAGGCGATGACAACCTTCGGCGCCGTGTACACCTGTTTGTCGGTCTGAACGGCGTAGCGCCCGTCCGCCGTCTGCGTCACGCTCCGTACCTCTTGCCCCGTGCGCACCTCCACGCCGGCCCACGCGCAGTGCTGCAGCAGCATGGCGACGATGTCCCTGGCGGACTCGTCGCAGAAAAGCTGTCCCGGCGTTTTTTCGTGGTAGGGAATCGATGCAGCCTCGACCATGTCCACGAAATCCTGCGGTGAATAACGCTTCATGGCCGAGATGCAGAAGTGGGGATTCTGCGACAGGTAGTGTTCGCGAGGCTCGGCAAAGGTGTTGGTAAAGTTGCAGCGGCCGCCGCCCGAGACAAGGATCTTCAAACCACACTTCGGACCTTTCTCCAGCACCAGCACGCGGCGACCGCGGTAGCCCGCGCTGATCGCGCACATCAGGC
The DNA here is from genome assembly GCA_036351355.1 of Halieaceae bacterium. Taxonomy (GTDB): domain Bacteria; phylum Pseudomonadota; class Gammaproteobacteria; order Pseudomonadales; family Halieaceae; genus Congregibacter. The sequence goes on along the minus strand of JAZBOX010000135.1, from coordinate 5,045 downwards.
CGCTGGCGCCACCGCCCACAACGATGACATCGGAGCATGAGTCGTCTTTCATGATACGGCGGGAGCGGTTTCCAGGGTTTCCGTTTCAGGGCAGCAGGGACCGGGACGGCCGGAAAAGAAAACCGGCCCGGTGCAGGGGACTTTCACCGGTTCCTGATCATTAAAGCACGCTGGCGACGCGCGGCGTAGGCAGGACACGGCAGCGCAAAAGGCAAAGGCTTCCAGTGTTGTGCCGCTACCTGCGCTGGGCTAGCGTGTGACCGTGCAACTGCGGGGAAACTATCGTGCGCCAACCGATGGATGTAAGCGAGTGCAGAAGCGGGATCGAAAGCTCGGGGCCGGGCGCCCGCGATCCCATGCGGACGGCGCCGGCGGGCATGCGCGTATTCTTGCGGCGCTCCGGGCATCCGCCCCGACACCTCGCTGCCGCACTGCTGCTGGCGCTGAGCGCCGTGGCCACGCCCGGCTGGAGCACGGAATACGACGTGCTGCTGCGCCACGGGACGATCTACGACGGCAGCGGTGCCCCTCCCTATGTCGCCGATATCGCGATCAACGAGGATCGCATCAGCACCATCGGTGATCTCTCGGGCGACTCCGCCGACCTGGAGATCGATGCCCGCGATCTCGCCGTGGCGCCGGGCTTCTTCAACCTGCTTAGCCACGCGCACCTGTCCCTGCTCAAGGACGGTCGCGCGATGAGCGACCTCAAGCAGGGCGTGACTTTCGAGGTACTCAGCGAAGTGTCCCTGAGCCCGATCACCGCGGAAACGGCGGAGCTGCTGCGGCGATCCTACGGCGAAGAGGAGGTCACACTGGACTGGCGGAGTCTCGACGATTACCTGCGGCGCGTGGAGGACAGCGGCGTGGCGGTCAATTTCGCGACCTTTGTATCCGCGGCGACGGTGCGCACGAACGTGCTCGGCGCCGGTGACGTGGACCCCGGCGCCGAGCAATTGGCGGCGATGGAAGCGCAGGTGGATGAAGCTATGCGCGATGGTGCCCTCGGCCTGACCTCGGCGCTTATCTATGCACCCGGTACCTTTGCCGAAACAGAGGAACTGATCGCCCTCGCCCGCGTCGCCGGACGTCACGGCGGGATCTACACGGCCCACATGCGCAGCGAGGGCAACGGCCTGCTCGAGGCCGTCGACGAGACCCTGCGCATCGGTCGCGAGGCCCAGCTGCCGGTGAAGATCCACCACCTCAAGGCGGGCGGCCAGCCCAACTGGTCGAAGATGGAAACCGTGATCGAGCGCATCGAGGCCGCCAACGCCAGCGGACTGTCGGTCACTGCCGACATGTACACCTACGTGGCCGGGGCGACGGGGCTGGACGCCTCGATGCCGACCTGGGTGCAGGCCGGAGGCTACGAGGCATGGGCCGAGCGCCTTCGCGACCCGGAAATCCGTGCGCGGGTGAAGGCCGAGATGGCCATCAACGCGCAGGAATGGGAAAACCTCGGCTACTTCGCCGGCCCCGAGGGCATGCTGTTGATCGGGTTCCGCAACGAGGCGCTGCGCGAGCGCTACGCCGGCATGACGCTGGCCGCCATAGCGGAGGAACGCGGACAGGATCCGCGCGATACGGCAATCGACCTGGTGATCGAGGACGGGTCCCGCGTCGGCACCGTGTATTTCCTGATGTCCGAGGAGAACCTGCAGCGCCAGATCCGCCAGCCGTGGATGATGTTCGGCTCCGACGCCCGCGCGCCGGCGGCAGAGGGAGACTGGCTGAAGGACAGCGTGCATCCACGGACCTACGGCAACGTAGCCCGCCTTCTGGGGAAGTACGTGCGCGACGAGGGGGTAATCAGTCTCGAGGAGGCCATCCGCCGCCTGACTCTTCTACCTGCAAGCACGCTCAGCATTCCCCGGCGTGGCCGCCTGGCCCCGGGCCACTTTGCCGATATCACGATCTTTGACCCCGATCAGGTCGGTGACCGTGCGACCTTCGAAGACTCGCATCGCTACGCTACCGGGGTCGAGTACGTACTGGTGAACGGTGTGCCGGTGCTGAGCCGGGGTGAGCCGACCGGCGCGACGCCGGGTCGCGCGGTGCGCGGTCCGGGCTGGCGCGGCACCCTCAGCCCACAGCCCGCTCCCCGGGGACCAGGGCCTGCAACTGCCGAATGAATCGCCAGCTCAGGCCAAGGGCAGCCAGGGCGAGGCCGATCACGAGCCCGCTCCAAACCCCTGGTCCACCGAATCCCAGGCCGAACGCCAGCAGATAGCTTGCTGGCGCGCCGACGCACCAGTAGCTGATCGTGGTGACCAACATCGGCACCCGCGTGTCCTGCAGTCCTCGTAGCAGGCCGAGCACAATGACCTGCAGTCCGTCGGCGAGCTGGAACAGCGCGGCGAGCGCCAGAAGGGTGATTGCGATGGGCTGGATCTGCGCCGCCCGCGCATCGCTGCTCGACAGGAACAATCCGGTCAGCGCTTCCGGCAGCAGCAGGAACGCGCCGATCGCCAGAGTGGAGAAGGCGGCAGAAAAGCACAGCACGACGACCGCGCCGCGCTGGAGATCGGCACGGTCCCCACTGCTCGCCGCGCGTCCGGCGCGGACCGTTGCGACCTGGCTGAGCCCGAGGTGCACCATGAAGGTGATCGATGCCAGCTGCATCGCGATACCGTGCGCTGCCAGCACCCCCTCACCCAGCATGCCCACCATGATCGCACTCGCCGCAAACAGGCCCGCCTCCGCCAACGTGGTGATGCCGATCGGCCAGCCGAGGCGGAACACCTGGCGACAGGCGGACCAGTCGGGACACCAGATACGCGCGAGGATTGCGCGGCTGCGCAGTTCGCGAGAGAAGCGGCTGTACAGGAGCAGGCCGCCGAGCGCGGTACCGTGAGACAACACGGAAGCCAGTGCCGCGCCGTCAAGGCCCAGTTCCGGAAAGCCGAAATTGCCGAAGATAAGCGTCCAGTTGGCCAGCGCGTTGCCGCCCGCAGCCACCAGTGTTACCCAGAGTATGCCGCGCGTATGCTCGAGAGCAGACAGGTAGCTCTTGGCCACCATCGCGAACAGTGCCGGAAACATGCCGACACACAGGATTCGCAGATAGGCCTGGGCGCCAGCGGCGACATCGGGATCCTGACCGCGCAGCAGCAGCGTCTCGGACCAGAACATCAATGGCAGCACGGCAACGGCATAGGCGGCGGACAGCCACAAGCCCATACGCGCTACGGCGCGCAGTTGTGCGTCATCGTTGCGGTTGGCCGCAGCGGCCGCGAGCGGCATCACCGCCCAGGCAAATCCGGAACCGACCAGCATCAGCAGGCTGAAGAGTGACGATCCCAGGGCACCGGCGGCAAGCGCGGGTACGCCGTACCAGCCCAGCATGACCGTGTCGGTGACCCCGATGGCGATCTGCGCGAGATGGCTGCCGACGAGCGGCAGGCCGATTCGCAGCACCGCCGTCGCGTGGACGCGCCAGGGTTCGGGGGCGTTGCCGCTCACGGGCTGTCGGGCGAACTCTGACATGCTCCTCGCGGGCCGGAGGGGGTTCAAAGGGACGGCACAGAATTGCTTGCGCAAGGGGACCGCGCAAATGTGCGCGGCAAGGATACGCGCCCGCGAGCGCCCCGGACACCCCGCGCCGCGCCGGGCAAATGGCTTTGCGCGCTCCGGCCAAAATCCTGCACGGCATCCAGTCGGCTGTCGTCGATAGCAGCGCGGCGATAGTCGGCGGCCTCAGTTGCCTTGAAGATTGCATCGTCCCGACAAGGGACCAGTTGCGTTATGGTGTTCGTGACGAGGACCAACGAGTATGAAGGGCCTGAACAGCACAGGAGACGAACATGGATCGCGACCAACTGATTGAAAAGCTCAAGACGCAGCTGGACGAAGTCAATGCGAGCATCGATACCCTCGAAGCCCGCTACGACGCGGCCTCCGCCGACGTGGAGGAAGAGGTGCAGCAACGTCTGAGGGATGCGAAAGCACAGCGCGAAAAGGCGGAGCAAAAGCTTCGGGAAATTCGCGAAGCCGGCGACGAAGCCTGGGAGGACCTCAAGGAGGACGCCGAACACACCTGGAAAGCGCTGAAAAACTCGGTGAATTACTTCAAGTCACACTTCAAGTGAGACGGCCTGGCCGGAGCAGCTACCTGGGCGCACAGCACCGGCCGAACGGGCTCCTCTAAAGACGAGCAACAGACGTCCGCAGACACGATCGCCCTGCCGCTTCAGGCAAGGGCCACGGTCACCTCGTTGATGGACGGCGGGTCAGGCAGATTGCGACCGGCCCAGTCCATAGGCGAAGAGTGAAGCCACCAACCATAGATCGGTTTTTTTATCATGAAAAAGCTCAGCCTTCTTTTTCTACTTCTCCTTGGCGGCTACTTTCCGGCCCTGAATGCGCAGGAACGGTTGCTGGGAAAGATCAGTTTCCCGAACTCCGGCAGCGAATCCGCTCAGGAAGCTTTTATCGAGGGGATGCTGTATCTCCATAACTTTGAATATGACGACGCGGCGCGGTCATTCCGCCGGGCCCGCGATATCGATCCTGATTTTGCCCTTGCCTATTACGGTGAAGCCAAGACTCACAACCACCCGATCTGGATGCAGCAGGATCGTGCGGCGGCGATGGAGGTGCTGAACGCACTGGGCCCGGATCTGGACGCGCGCCAGGACAGGGCACCCACCCAGCGGGAAAAGGACTATCTCTACTCGCTGGAGGTCTTGTACGGCAACGCTCCGGAAACCGAGGGGCTGAGCAAGGAAGAGCGGGATCTGGCTTACCGGGACCTCATGGCTGCTCTACACGCCAGGTATCCCGACGACGACGAAATCACGGCCTTTTACGGACTGTCCATTCTGGGTACGGCCCACGACGGCAGGGATTACCGTATCTACATGCGCGCTGCCGCCGAGCTCTTCGATGTCTGGAACGACAATCCACGCCACCCCGGCGCGGCCCATTACCTGATCCATTCCTTCGATGACCCCACCCACGCTCCGCTTGGACTGCCCATGGCGGAGGCCTACGCTGAAATCGCTCCCGCCGCCGCCCACGCCCAGCACATGACGTCGCATATT
>JAZBOX010000134.1:0-4938 GCA_036351355.1 Halieaceae bacterium | reverse complement strand
GCTCCCATACCCCCGAGCATGCTGCCCAGACCCTGCAGATTCATCGGCTCAGCGGGCAGGTCGAAGCGGCTGGCTTCCACGCTGTCGCTGTCGATGCTCGTCAGGCGCATGTCCTCGCCATAGCGGAGCACGCCGGCATCCATTTCCGTCAGCTGGCTCTGGATAGAGCGGCTAGCATCGTAGGCGTCACTTTCCGTGAGAGAGGAGACGACCTCCAGCATGAGGAACAGCGCGTCGCGGAACTCGCGCGCCCGGGCGTCTTCCGACAGTACGATTTCCTCGGTCCGCTCGTCGCCGTTACCGTCCTTGAAGCGCAGCTCATAGACTTCTCCCTTGACGCCCGCCACGGTTTCGCTGCGGCCCGTCTTTTCGAGTCCGAGGAACTCCGAGGTGAGGTCCGTCGGTGCGGCGTAGGCGGAGAAGTCGCCCATGCCCTTCATCATTGAGCCAGCGTCCATGACGATGGGCTGGCCGTCATTCATGCTGACCACATAGAAGGACCCGTCGCGAACCACGGCGTAACCATCGTCATCGCTGCCCATCCGGAGCATGGTCCTGTTGTATTCAAAAGTTGCTGTACTGCCGTCGGCATTCTGCATGGTCGCGGTGCCTGCCTGTGCGATGGCAGTCGGCAGTAGCAGCGCTGCGAGTGTCAGGGCGCCGCGGCGTCCGAGGCGGCTCGGGAGGCTGCTCGAATGGAGAGTCGAGCCTTGCTTCGAGCGCGGGCTTGAGAGGAGGTCGGGGCGAGAGGAATTTGGCATGTGGGTCTCCTTGCCAGGCCGCCCGGTGCGGTCGCGGGCGGTGTCGGGTGAATGCACGTCGACTAGGCTAGCACATGGCGTGGTCGCTGCTAGTGACCGACAATGCCGCCTGAGTGAATCCAGCTGATGACGGAAGCTATGACCCGGGCCTGGAAGCTGCTGGCCGATATCGGCGCCACGAATGCGCGTTTTGCGGCGTGCCCCGGTGGCGAACGCGGCGACGACAGCGAATGGATGCCATTCACCAGCGCGGTCGCGGACCACGCAGAGTTTGCGGGCGCCCTGGATGCCTTTCTGGACCGCCTCGCCGCCCGCGGGGGCTGGCATGCACGGCCTCAAGCTGCCTGTATCGCCCTCGCCGCACCGATTTCCGGCGATCGCGCGCGCATGATCAACGCGCCCTGGGAGCTCGACCGTAGGGCGATCGCCGGTCATCTGGGCCTCGAGGAGGTGTTCCTGATCAACGACTTCGAGGCGATCGGTCACGCCGTGCCAGCGCTGTCGCCCTCAGACTCGGAGGCCCTGGATGAGGCGAGCCCCGACGAGCGCGCGCCGTGTATCGTGCTCGGCGCCGGTTCGGGGCTCGGTCTTTGCCTTGTGGTGCCTACGCGCTCGGGTCAAAAAGTCGTTGCCGCCGAGGGTGGGCATGTGGACCTTCCCGCACGCACCGCCGATGAGCGCAGTCTCTACGCCGCGCTGGAGCAGCGCTTTGGTCACGTATCTGCCGAGCGCGTGCTGTCGGGGCCAGGCCTGGTATACAGCTATGCGCATCTGGCGGCGCTGGATCTCACGCAGGCACCGTCGGCCGCAGCGATCACCACCGCCGCGCTGACGGGGACCGACGAAACGGCCCGGCGCTGCGTCGAGATGTTCTGCGCGTTTCTCGGCAACGTCGCCGCCAATGCGGCGCTGACCACCGGCGCCCGCGGCGGCGTCTACATTGCAGGGGGTATAGCTCCGAGGCTGCTTCCCGTGCTGCGCGAGGGGCACTACCGCCGGCGCTTCCTCGACAAGGGTCGCTATCGCAACTACCTCGTCGGTATTCCCACGCGGGTGATCACGCACCCTGCGCCGGGACTGCTGGGCGCCGACGCGTTCCTGCGCGCGAACGCCTGACCTGCAAGCGCCCTGCGTTGGCGCTGCCGGTAGCAGTCAGCGGGGGCTGCGGCGCACCCGTTTCAGGCGATGTCGAGGAGGCGCTCGTTGGGCCGGCCGAGTACCGCTTTGCGGCCGTTGATACCGATCGGGCGCTGAATGAGGCGCGGCTCGGCAGCCATCGCCGCGAACACCTCGTCGTCGGAGGCGCTTTCGCTCAGTCCGAATTTCTCCGCATCCTTGATCCGAAGAAACTCGCGCGGGCTGACCTTGCCCATCTTTCGCGCGATGTCGCGTAGCTCGTCCTCGCTGAGCCACTCGCTCTTGTTCATGTACTTTCGAACTTCCGGCTCGATGCCATTCTCTTCGAGGAGCGCAAGCCCCTTTTTCGACGAGCCGCAGCCCGTATGGTGGATGAGGATGTACGCCATGCAGATCTCTCCCTGAGCTCTCGTTGAGTTTTCCCTGAACAACAGGCGGCCGTATGGCCTGCGGCCACATACGGCGCGTTTGGGCCATAAGTTCACTCCGGGAACGCCGGTGCTGCTAGGATTCGCACTCCCTGAAGCCGGAGATGATTCGGGTGTACCAAGCTTGAACACTATTGCGCCTGAAGCGGCGAGCTTTGCCGACGTCCGCGCCGCTGCCGAGCGACTTCGCGGGTCGGCGGTGCGCACGCCGCTGCTGTCGAATGCCGCTCTCGACGAACTGGCGGGCCGGCAGATTTTGATCAAGCCCGAGGGGCTGCAGCGCAGCGGAAGCTTCAAGTTCCGCGGGGCTTTCAACCGGCTCGTGCAGCTGTCCGATAGCGAGCGTGCGGGTGGGGTAGTGGCCTGGTCCTCGGGCAATCATGCCCAGGGCGTCGCCGCAGCCGCCCGCGAGCTGGGCCTGCGCGCGCGTATCGTGATGCCCGAAGACGCGCCGGCGATCAAGCTCGAAAACACCCGCGCGCTCGGGGCCGAGGTCATCACCTACGACCGCTACGCGGAGTCGCGCGAAGCTATCGCCCGCGCCATCGTCGAGCGCGATGGCGGTGTGCTTGTGCCGTCCTACGACGACCCGGACATCATCGCCGGCCAGGGCACGGCCGGTCTCGAACTCTTCGAGGATGCGGCGCAGACCCCCGACGCGCTGCTGGTGTGCTGTGGCGGGGGAGGTCTCACGGCGGGCTGCGCCCTGGCCATGGAGGCGCTGAGTCCGGAGACGCATCTCTACTGTGTGGAGCCGGAGCACTACGATGATCATGCGCGTTCGCTGGCTTCCGGCCATCGCGAGCAGGCTGACATCAGCCGGCCATCGATCTGCGATGCGCTGCTCTCACCCATGCCCGGAGCCCTGACCTTCCCGATCAATCAGCGCCTGCTAACGGGTGGCCTGGTGGTCAGCGAGGGGGAGGTCCGCGACGCCATGCGCGTGGCTTTTCGGGTTCTCAAGCTCGTGCTGGAGCCCGGTGGCGCCGTTGCGCTGGCGGCGGTCCTGTCCGGCAAGCTTCCCCGGGACTACCGCCGCGTGGCGGTCCTGTGTAGCGGCGCCAATGTCGATCCACAGTTTTTCGCCGCCGTGCTCGCCAATGACTGCTGAGCACGTCGACCGTCGGGATGTTCGCGTGCGGTTTTCGCACACATGAGTATCAGCGCCTTCGATCTGTTCAAGATCGGTATCGGGCCGTCGAGCTCGCATACGGTGGGGCCGATGGTTGCGGCCCGCCAGTTCGTGGCCGCGCTTGAAAGCGCTGGCCAGCTCGCAGGCTGCCGCCGCCTGCGCGTCGAGCTTTATGGCTCTCTCGGTGCTACGGGCGCTGGCCACGGATCGCCCGGCGCCATCATTGCCGGCCTCGAGGGAGAGTCGCCCGAGGCCGTCGATCCCGACAGCGTTCCCGAGCGCGCACGCCGCGTGCGCGAGGAGGGCTGGCTTCTCCTTGCGGGACACCAGCGTATCGAGTTCAGCTACCGCGATGATCTGCGCATGCACCGAAGCGAAACGCTGCCCTACCACGCCAATGGCATGCGTTATACGGCCGAGGATGGCGCGGGACAGGTGCTGCAGACGCGCGTGTTCTACTCCGTCGGCGGCGGCTTTGTAGTCGATGAAAACGTCGCTGCTGGCGAAAGCCCGATCGTCGATGATCCGACGCCGCTGCCCTATCCCTTCACGACGGCGGCCGAGCTGCTCGCGCAGTGCCGCGAGCACGGGCTGTCGATCAGCGCGCTGATGCTGCACAACGAGCAGGCCTGGCGCGACAAGGCCGAGATACGCCAACAGCTTCTCGAGATCTGGGCGGTGATGAACGACTGCATCGCCCGCGGCATCGAGCGCGAGGGCATCATGCCCGGCGGCCTGCGCGTGCGCCGCCGGGCCGCTCAGCTGTATCGACAGCTGAAAAGCTCGCGGGGCTCGCTCGGCGACGCCTCCCTGAACACCATGGACTGGGTCACGCTGTACGCCCTGGCCGTGAATGAGGAGAACGCCAGCGGCGGGCGCGTGGTGACGGCTCCGACCAACGGTGCCGCGGGCATTCTGCCCGCCGTGCTCAAGTACTACCTCGAGCATTGCGACGGCGCCAGCGAAGACGACGTCTGCCGTTTTCTGCTCACCGCCGCCGCGATCGGCATTCTGTACAAGATCAACGCCTCGATTTCCGGCGCCGAAGTGGGCTGCCAGGGCGAGATCGGTTCGGCCTGTTCGATGGCCGCCGCCGCGCTCGCCGAAGCGCTGGGCGGGTCGCCGGCGCAGGTAGAGAACGCGGCTGAAATCGCCATGGAGCATAACCTGGGCCTGACCTGCGATCCGATCGGCGGCCTGGTGCAGGTGCCGTGCATCGAGCGCAACGCCATGGGCGCCATCAAAGCTATCTCGGCTGCACGCATGGCGCTGCGCGGCACCGGCGAACACTTCGTATCGCTGGACCAGGTAATCCGAACCATGCGCGACACGGGTCGCGATATGCAGGACAAATACAAGGAGACAGCGCGCGGCGGCCTCGCTGTCAATGTTCTCGAAGTACCCGTCAGCTTTGTAGACTGCTGAGCCTCGATTCGGCGAACCGATCGGATCCCCGTGCCCGGGGCTTTTCCGTCGGATT
>JAZBOX010000133.1:0-2480 GCA_036351355.1 Halieaceae bacterium | reverse complement strand
TGGGCCGCTTCAACCATGAGGCGGCCTGCGTGGATCCGCTTTCCGGACTCGTCTATCTCACGGAAGACCGCGACGACAGCGTGTTGTACCGGTTCATGCCGACAGAGCACGGAGACCTTTCTGCCGGCGGCCGTCTGCAGGCCATGCGCGTCGAAGGAATTCCCGACACGCGCAACTGGTCGTCGGTGACCATGGAACGTGGCCGCAGCTTTCGCATCGACTGGATCGATCTCGATGACGTCGAGGCGCCGAAGGACGACCTGCGCTATCGCGCCGTGGCGGCCGGTGCGACCTTACTCGCCCGCGGCGAGGGTATTCACATGGGCGACGGTGAACTGTACGTCTGCTCGACCAGTGGCGGCGCAGCGGGGCTGGGCCAGATCTTCAGAATCGCGCCCGGCCGGGGTGAGCGCGCGGATACGATTGAGCTGTTCTTCGAAAGTAATTCCGTCGAGCAGTTCAACTACGGCGACAACCTGACCGTCGCTCGCAACGGCCATCTCGTCGTCTGCGAGGATCAGTACACAGACATCGTCGACATTCACCTGCGGGGCATCACGCCCGAGGGGCGAAGCTACGCGCTGGGTCGCCTGCGTATGCAGACCGAGCTCGCCGGCGCCTGCTTCTCGCCCGACGGCCGATGGCTGTTCGTCATGCCTATTCGCCCACGCGCACCCTTGCGATCACGGGTCCCTGGGAACGCTTCGGCGCTGCCTGAGGTGCGACTATGACGCCAACGAGAATGAATCTGCGCCCCATCGCCGACCGCACGGCCATCGCCCTGTCGGCGCTCTGTGTCGTCCATTGCCTTCTGCTCCCCGTGGCCATCGCGATGCTGCCGGCCCTGGCTGCGCTGGGTCTGGATAACGAGGCCTTCCATGGCTGGATGGTGGTAGTGGTTCTACCCGTGAGTGCGATCGCGCTGGTGATGGGCTGTCGGAGGCACGGCCGGCCAGGCATGCTTGCGCTCGGCAGCATGGGTCTGGTGATACTGATACTCGCAGTCGTTGCCGGTCACGAGGTGCTTGGCGAGACCGGTGAGCGTTTGACTACAGTGCTGGGCGCGTTGCTGATTGCCTTCAGCCATTACCGCAACTTCATTCTCTGCCAGCGTGCCGAGCGGTGTGAATGCCCCGAATGAGACCTGCGTCGACGGCAACCGCGTAAGCGATCCGGCATTCATCTTCTTCCGGGCACTGGCGAGCAGCGAGCCCACCCACACGATCTCTAGGTTGCGTGTGTGCTTCGAAGAAGAACCCTGCATTGCGCCCGGCGGGGCGCTCGACGCACCCGATCGGGCACCGTGGGGCCGTTCAGTCGCTCGTCCCGCACGCTCCGCACACACCGCTGATCTCCACCACGGATTTGGCAGGCGTGAAGCCGCGCTTTCGGGCGATTCGTGCCAGCAGGGACTCAAGCGAGTCGGAATGCACTTCATCAACGCGACCGCAGTCAGAGCACAACAGGTACTGACTCTCATGCGCGTGCGCCGGATGGTCGCAGGGCAGGTAAGACTGCGTCGACTCAATGCGGTGTACGAGACCCACGCGTATCAGAAAGTCGAGATGGCGGTAGATCGTGAGCGGTGCGAGCTTGCGCCCCTGTCGATTTTCGAGGAGCGCGATGAGTTCGTAGGCCGTCACGGCACGTTTGGCCGCGAGCAACTCGGCATAGGCTCCCAGACGTGCCGGGGTCAGCCGCTCACCCAGTTCCTGGCAGCGCGACTCCGCCAGGGACCGCCACTGCGCCGCAATCCGAGCGCTCTTCACGCGCGCTTTTTCGCTTGAGCTCATTGAAACCTCAGTTCGTGTCCTCGTGTACTGCGTCGATACAGGTCAAGGCGCCTGGATGCGAGCATCATGCAGGCGGTAGATCACGCCGTACTCCCTCGTATGCAGCGTCTCAAAACGCCCTTCTACCACGATGGGATCCCAGGTAGCCTCGACCCCGCCGTCGGCAAACACCTCGATTGTTCCGGCGGGCCCACCGGGAATATGGAAAAAGCAGCTCGGCGGGTTGGACGTGAGCAAAAAGCGTCGCTGCACTACATCGGGCTCCAGGGGCATCATGAAGCCTGAGAGCTTTACCGTATCGCCGGAGCGGGCCACGACTTCCTCCGGGAACTCGACTTCGATCGAAGTCTCGTCAGGATACCTGATCCGAGCGCTCATCAGGTCGGCCCACGCGATGCCGCCTTCGATCGACGCCGGCGTCGGAAACCCTGAGGCGCGCAGGCTGATCACGTTGATGAGCATCTCCGCGCGGCCATCGCCTACGCTCACGGTAAGCTCATCCAGGGCCATGGGGCCGCCAATCAACGCAAAGTCGAGAGTGCCCGAGGGCCCCGTCACGGATTTTGCGCCGACCGCCTCGGGCGGCAGCAGCTCGCTATCGCCGGTCAACTTGAATACGGGCTCCGCACCGACCACGGGGCGCCCGGTCATGTCTGTGACGATCACCGTGAGGTAGGCATAGTCCTG